>DATLBS010000001.1:0-54165 GCA_035526765.1 Thermoplasmatota archaeon
CTTCTGCTCTCCTTCTCGCCCCCCCTGGGGGGGGGGGGGGGGCGCTCTCCCCCAACTCCTCTCCCCCCCCTTCTCTGCCTCCCGCCGCGGGCCGCCCCCCCCCCCCCCCCGACGCAGGGTGTCGACGGACCTGGGACAATGACCTCGATGGGCCTCGGTGGTCAGGTGGGCGTCAGTTGCGCCAGCTGTTGGGGGTGAAGACCAGCAGCGCCGCGAAGATCTCCATGCGCCCGAACCACATCAGCATGGACAGCACGAACTTGCTCAGGCCCGTGAGGTGGGCGGTGCCGATGGTGGGTCCGACGCTGCCGAACCCCGCGCCGACGTTGCTGAGCGCGGCCAGGCTCACGGAGGTGGCATCGAGGACCCCCATCGACTCGACGACGAGGAGGAGGAAGGCGCCGAGGAGCCAGGCCAGCAGGTACGTGAAGAAGAACGCGACGACGGCGCTCACCGTCTGCTCCGGCACGACGCGTTGCCCGACGCGCACGGGGATGACGGCGCGGGGGTGCAGCAGGCGGCGGACCTCGCGGCCGACCACCTTCAGCAGCGTGAGGGCGCGGAACGCCTTGATGCCTCCCGCCGCGGAGCCCGCCGTGCCGCCGACGAGGATGGCGAAGAGGAGCAGGAGCTGGGCGGCGCCCGGCCAGACGGCGTAGTCCGTGGAGAAGAGTCCCGAGCCGGTGGCCAGCGAGACGACCGTGAAGGAGCCCTCCCGCAGGGCGCCGCCGAGGGGCAGCTTGGCGCGCACGAGCAGAAGGGTGACGCCAAGGACTGCGGTGGCCACGAGGCCGAAGAAGAAGCGCCACTCGACGTTGGTGACGAGGTTGCGGACCTGGGCGCGGCGCACGAGCAGGAAGGCCAGGGTGACGTTCGTCGCGCCCGCCAGCATCATGAGGGCCAGCGCCCACTGGACCCAGCCGTCGTCGTGGAAGGCGGGGGCGGCGTGCAGGGTGAAGGCGCCGTTGCCGTAGGCCGCGAAGGTCTCCACCAGAGCCTCGAGGAGGGCCTGCCCGTCGTCCATCTGGAGGCGGAACCGCAGGATGGCGAACAGCAGCACCACGAAGAGGGCGGTGAGCCCCACGTAGGCCTTGCCCAGCTCGCGTGCGGTCTCGGCGAGGCGGTAGCGGATGCGGGTGCCGGCGTGGCCGCCGTCGCGCTGGAAGAACTGGAGGCCGCCATGGGTGAGGCGGGACAGCAGCGCCGCGGTGAGGACGATGAAGGCGAGGCCGCCCACCCATTGCAGCAGGGCGCGCCAGAACAGCAGGGAGACACTGGTGCCGTCCACGGCATGCAGGGTGGACAGGCCGGTGCCGGTGAGGCCGCTCATGGCCTCGTAGAACGCCTCGAAGGGGCCCAGGGTCTCGGAGACGAGGAAGGGGAGCCCCGCGAGGGCCGTGCACACCACCCACCCGAGGGCGACGGCAAGGTACGCCTCGCGCTCCAGAAGTTCCTCCTCGGCAAAGCGCCGCGTCAGGATGTGGAGCGGCAGCCACACGACGGTGGCCAGGATGGCGCTGACCAGGAAGGGCAGGGCGGCGCCCGGGATGGCGAGGCTGCCCAGCAGCGTGTCGCGGGGTTCGTAGACGAAGGCCACCACGATGGGGACCAGCAGCACCAGCGAGGTGAGGCGGGCGGAGCTGGCGATGGCGGAGAGGATGCGGGGGAGCCGGATCACGCGATGCCTCCTCGGTCCAGGCGAAGGGGCGCTGCGCCTTGCATCGACGGGCTCAAGCGAAGAGACGCTCCAGGGCCTCGGCCGAGACGTGGGCGCTGAAGGCGATGGCGGTGTCGCCGGCCTCGACGGTGTCCTCGCCGCGGGGCAGCACGACCTGCTCGCCGCGCACGATGGCGACAAGCGTGGAGCCGTCGGGGAAGGGAATGCTCTTGATCTTCTGGCCCACCGCGGAGGCCGCGTCGCCGACCTTGAGGACCATGAGGCGCTCGCCGCCCACGTTCTGCAGGGCGACCTCCTCGGCGCCGCCGTGCACCTGCTGCAGGATGGCGCCGACGGTGCTGAGGCGCGGCGCCACGGCGAGGTCGATGTCGAGGGACTCCAGGATGCCCTTCAGCTCGGGCTGGTTGATCATGACCACGGTGAGGGGCACGCCCAGCTGCTTCGCGATCAGGGCGCCCAGGACGTTGTACTCCTCGACCTTGGTGGCGCCGATGAAGGCGTCGAAGGTGTCGACGTTCTCCTGGATCAGCACGTTGCGGTCCGTGACGTCGCCCTGCACGACGAGGGCCTTCTGCAGCCGCTCGCCGGCGGCGCGCGCCAGCTCCGGGTCCTTCTCGACCAGCACGACGTCGCGCTTGGACTGCTCGAGCAGGCGCGCAAGCTGGATGCCGATGCGGGTGCCGCCGGCCACCATGACGCGGCGCACGTCGCGGCCCTGGGTGAGGGGGCGGGCGCGGCCGATGTAGGCCTCGACGTCCTTCAGGACCTCGATGCTGGTGAGGGCCATCATCATGCGGTCGTGGGCCTGCAGCCGCACGGAGGCCTTGGGGATGAGGACGTCCTCGCCGCGGTAGATGGCGAACAGGTGGAACCCGGCGGGGGGCTCGACCTCGTCGAGGCGCTTGCCCACCACGAAGGCGCCCTCCTTGATGCGGCCTTCGGCGATGATGACCTTTCCCTGGGCGAGGACGTCGGCGTCCATGAGGCGGGGCTGGTTGAGCATGCGCTTGATGCGGATGGCGGCCACCATCTCGGGGCAGACGGCGACGTCGATGCCCATCTTGGCGTACTCCGTGGAGGTGGGGACGTTGAGGTACTCGGTGTCGTTGATGCGCGCGATGGTGCGGCACCCGTACGTCTTGGCCAGGGAGGCGGCCACCATGTTGATCTCGTCGTCGCCGCTGCACGCGATGAAGAGCTGGCATTCCCGGATGCGGGCCTCCCCCTCGAGGACGGTCTTGCTGGCGAGGTTGCCGGCGATGACGGCGACGTCGAGGTCCTGCAGGCGGTCGAGGCGTTCGCTGCGGGTCTCGATGACCGCCACCTCGTGTCCCTCCTCGCGGAGGGCCTTGGCCACGTTGTAGCCCACCTCGCCGGCGCCTCCGACGATGACGTACACGCCGCGACGACGGGGGACTTGCCGTTAAGGGTGTCGTTCTTCTGTCGGCCCAGGAAGGGGCCTGAGCTTTTCCGCGGACTCCCAACCACCGAGAGCACCGAGGCCACGGACGCGGTCCGCCCTTGTTGCCACGGAATCCACGGAAGCCCGCGGAACCATTCTGGACTTCGGTTCGTGAAGTTCCATGCATTCCGTGGCTAGTTCCGGCAGGCGCGGCTGCGCCGCGCCCCCGTTCCATTGCTCGCAATACCCACTTGTGGTGCTGGACGACGTCGCCGACGTCACGGCATGTTGGACCGGTTGCGGGTTTACGCGGAGCGATGGGTCGGTGCATTCGCGGCGTGCTGGTGGCTTTGGAGTTCTGCTGCACGACCTTTTTTCAGCACAGAGATAGCGGGGTCATCCGGTGGCTGGGAGCGGGCTTCACACGAACGGCGCCTTCACGACCGTCGCAGGCTGCGGCTTGCCCCGCACCACGATGTCCAGGGTCTCCCCGACCTCGGCGCCGCCGCGCACGTAGCCGAGCGCGATGCCGACGTTGAGGGTGGGGCTCAGGGTGCCGCTGGTGACCTTGCCCGCGTCGGTGCCCTGCCGCTCGATGGGGTAGTCGTGGCGCGGGATGCCCTTCTCCTGCCGAAGGCCCACGAGGCGGTCCGTGGCCGGGTCGTCCTTCTGCGCGAGGAGGCGGGCCTTGCCGAGGAAGTCGCCACCCCAGTGCATCGTCCACTCAAGCCCCGCCTCGATGGGGGTGCGTCCCCCTGCGAACTCGTTGCCCGCCAGGCAGTATCCCTTCTCCAGGCGAAGGGTGTCGCGCGCCCCCAGCCCGATGGGGCGGATCCCGTGCGGCTGCCCGGTCTTGATGAGGTGCTCCCAGACCTTCGCGCTGTGGGCGGCGGGCACGTACAGCTCGACGCCCTTCTCCCCGGTGTAGCCAGTGCCTGACACGAGACACTGCACGCCCGCCACGTCCATGGGGACCAGGTGGTGGAACTTCGGGGGTGGCGAGGGGGATGCGGCGGCCAGCACGTCGCGCGCCTTGGGGCCCTGCAGCGCCAGGATGCTCCATTCCTTGGTGACGTCCTCGACCGTCGCCTTGCCGTGCTTGCGCAGATGCGCCACCGTGTCGAGGTTGCGGCCGGCGTTGGGGATGATGAAGAACCGCTCCGGCTCCGTCCGGAAATAGAAGGTGTCGTCCAGGATGGTGCCGTCCTCGCGCAGGAACACGGTGTACTTGCCCTTCCCCACGGGGACCGCGTCGGGGTCGCTGGGGGTCACCTTGGCGAGCACCTCCTTCGCGCCCGGGCCGGAGACCCAGAGGTTGCTCATGTGGGAGACGTCGAAGAGGCCCACGGCGGTGCGGACCGCGTGGTGCTCCTCCTTGATGCTGCCGTAGTGCACGGGCATGTCGTAGCCGGCGAACTCCACGAAGGTGGCGCCAGCGGCTGCGTGCAGAGGATGCAGGGCCGTGCGGAGGGGCACAGGTGGCCCAGATGCGGGCCCCACATAACGCCTGCCGCCGCGCTAGGGCTTGGGGGGGGAAGGCCGCGGCTTGCTGGGGGGGCCGGAGACCTCTTCGCCCGGCTTCATGGGGCGGAGCATCTGCTCCACGTGCCCGCACACGGTGCACCTGCACGAGCCGGGGTCCATGAGATCGAACTTGCGGACCTCGCTGCAGTCGGGGCACCAGGCATCCAGCGTCCCCTTGGAGGCAGCCACGCCTGGCCATGGGGCGGCGTGCCGTAAGCGCTTTGCCTGGGGCAACTGGCGCAGCGGGCCAGGCTCACGCGGGCAGCGGGGCGGGCGCGCGAGCGAACCCTTCCGGCCCCAGGCCCAGCTGCTGCCGCGCGAGCGCGGTGCCGTCGACGAGGCTGCGCAGCTTCGCCTGCACGACGGGCCAGCGGCGCGTGCGCAGCCCGCAGTCCGGGTTCACGAGGACCCGCTCGGGCCCGAGGGCGTCGGCGGCGAACAGGATGCGGTCGCGCACCAGCTCCGGCGGCTCGATGCGGTCGGTGTGCACGTCCAGCACCCCCAGCCCGATGTCGAAGGGGGCGTCGTGCCCCTCCCACAGGGCGAGGGTGGGCGCGTAGCCGGGTCGGTCCTGTGGCCGGACGCCAAGCCCCCAGGAGTCCTTGTTGGCAAGCTCGATGGCCAGCTCCTGGCAGCCGCGCAGGGCCAGGATCCCCGGGAAGAACAGGCCGTAGTCGCTGAAGCAGAGGTGCACGGAGAAGCGCGCGTCCAGTCCCCGCACGGAGGCATTGAAGGAGTCGACGAAGACGTCCACCTCGTCCGGTTTCGTGGAGGCGCCCGGCTCGTCGACCTGGATGCGTGTGGCCCCCGCCGCGACCAGGGCCTCCAGGTTGGGGTGCAGCACATCCTTGGCGAGGTCGAGGGCGAAGTCGCGCCGCGAGGCCTTGAGGCGCTCCTGGACGCTGCCGCCCTGCGCCTTGGGGAAGTAGTGCTCGTCGAACGACCAGTCCATGAGGGTGTAGGCGCCCGTGACGGGGACCTTGAGGGGGCGGCTGGCATGCCGCGAGGCGTGCAGGTACTCGTCCACGTGGTACGGCTCCTTGCATGCCGGGGGGCGCACGACGGCGGCCTTGCGGAACCAGAGATGGTCCCACGAGCGGCACCAGCCCCGCGGCTCGAACCCGTCCGTGCGCGCCACCGGCCAGTCATACATCTCGGTCCGCGTCTCCTCGCCGTCGTACACGATGTCCAGCCCCGATTCCTCGAGCCAGCGCAGCGAGTACCGGCTGGCCCACTGCTTGACCTCCTGCTTCTGCGCCGGCGTCAGGCGGCCCCCCTCCTGCAGGATCGCAAGGAGAGGCGTCGGGTCGATGCCCAGCCGTGCCGCCTCGGAGCTCGCCTCGAGGAGGGCCTCCGGGCGGATGCCGGCGCCCTCCAGGGCCTGCAGCCGCCAGAGGGTCTTGGGCAGGCTGCCGATCTCCTGCGTGGGCAGCAGCGGCAGGCCACGCGGCCCGTTCATGCAGCGACCTCCACGAGGGCGGCGGCCTGCCCGAGGGCCGCCAGCTTGCGCCGCGAGATCGCGAAGGGGACATGGTCAAGGTCCCAGCCGTTGCTGATCCCCCATAGCGGCACGCCGAGGCGCTCCGCCAGGGAGGCGGCCGTGCGCGCGATCCCGGCGGGGTCCTCGACGAGGGAGGACGCGCCGCCCAGCACGGCCGCCGTGAGGCGGGTGCCCTGGGGCAGGTCGATGCGGGCCGTGCGCCCGGGGTCCTCGATGGAGAGCCCGCGCACCGGGTTCCCCGACAGCACCTCGGGGACCGAGAAGGGATCGCCGTTGGTGATGTGGAGCGCGCTGATGGCCTCGTGCCCCCTTGCGGCCGTGGCCAGCGCCTCGAGCATCGGCCCTGCCGGCACCCTTGCCCGGGCGTAGGCGACGCTCGGGTCGTGGAACCGCACGAGCCCCGCTCCTGCCCGCACGCCCTCCCCGACCAGGACGCGCAGGCGGTCGGCGACCTCGAGGGCCAGCGCCGCGACGGAGGCGCCGGGGCGCTCGTCCTGCGAGCGCAGGGCCACGTCGTAGGGGCTGGGCAGCGTCAGGACCCACGGCCGGCCAGGGGGCAGGCGGAACGCGGCACTCCACGCAGCCAGGCTGGGGCGCGGCAGGTCCCCCGTGATGCGCGGCTGCCGGAAGAAGGTGTTCGTCTCGAAGCACCGCGTGAGCTGCCCGGCCGCGGCCCCGCTTCCCTCGGCCAGGAGGGGACGCAGGAGGTCCGGCCATTCCACCAGGCCGGGCGCCAGGAGCGTGAGGCCGGCGGCTTGCTGGGCGGCCACGAAGTCCGCCTCCTCGCGGACGGCGGAGGCGTGCAGCTCGTCGGCCCTCACGAAGCCCTTGGCGAAGGCCCAGTGGTCCCGCATGAACCGCTCGGACCGGCACGCGATCCCTCCCAGGTAGGCGACAGGCATGGGCCGGCCGACCCCCATGGCCGGCTTAGCCACCGCTGCCAATGGGATTCCGGATGGAATATCCGGGCGAGCCTGCTGGCAAAGCGATAAGTCCGGCCTGCGGGTCGCGGGCGCCATGCATGGCCGCGCGCTGCACGAGGTGCCAGCCTTCCAGCGCCGCCTCGACCGCCAGGCGGACGAGTCGCGACCGCACCGCCGCGCGCTGTACGCGCGCGCCGGCCTTGGCCAGGCCAGGATCGTGCTGGACGTAGGGTGCGGATCGGGGGCGGTCACCGCCGACCTGCAGGAGGCCTGCGGGGGACGGGTGGTCGCCGTCGATGTCGATGCCAGCATGGCGCGCAGGACCCGCGAGGCGGCGCCATCGGCTGCCGTGCTGCGCGCCGACGGCCACCGGCTTCCCCTCAGGGACGGCAGCGTCGATGCCGCCGCATGCAACCTGACCCTCATGTGGGCGCGCGACCCCGTGGCGCTTGTCGCCGAGATGGCGCGCGTGGTGCGGCCGGGGGGGACCGTGCTGGCCAGCATGGAACCCGACTACGGCGGCAAGGTCCACCACCCGGAGAACCCCCTCATCGACCTCGTGTTCCAGGGCGAGGGCGTGCGGCGGCGCGGTGGGGACCCCCACGCGGGGCGGAAGCTGCGCAGCCACTTCGTGGCGGCCGGCCTGCGCGCCGAGGTCGGCATCGCGACCCCGCAGGTCCTGACGCCGGAGCAGGACCTGGCCGTCTTCCGCCGCAACCGCGCGTACTACCGGGCGCTCCTGGGGGACGCCGGCTTCGCGGCGGCGGCCATCGATTCCTGGGAGTCGGAGTACCTCGAGTCGCTCTCGGCGGGGCAGCAGCTCAGCTTCCTGCCGGTCTTCTACGCGATCGGGCGCAAGCCCGTGCCGGGCGACATCGATGCCGCCTGATCACCACAGGTCGGACTTCGTCACGACGCCGACCAGGCGGCCCTCGCGCACCACGAGGACCGCCTCATGGTCGCGCAGCAGCTCCACCAGGGTGCGCCGCCGCGTGGAGGGCTCGACGGTGGGGAACGAGGGACGCATCACGAAACGGACGGGCTGCCGCTTGAGGGCCTCAAGGTCGGCGCCCTTGTCGATGTGGTCCAGGATGGCGGACTCCGAGACGGAACCGATGGGCTGGCCGCGGTCGACGACGGGCAGCTGCGAGAACCCGTGCTGCTTCATGCGCGCCAGGGCGGCTCCCAGGGGCTCCGCGGGCTCGGCGAAGATCGGGCGCACCCCCATGATGTCGCCCGCCTCCTCCTCCTCGTTGGCAGCGGCGCGGTCGAGCGCCTCGAGGATGCGGCGCACCACGTCGTAGGAGGCGCTGATGCGTCCCTTCTCCAGCTTCGCGATGAGGCTCTGCGAGGTCTTGGAGGCCTTGGCAAGCTCCGCCTGCGTGAGGCCGAGGGTGATGCGCTGGCGGCGCACGGTGCGGACCACGTCGCTGAGAGGGAGCACGGGGCCGGCCATCCCCCACCCCACGATATTCTTTTCCGAATCAGGCGGGCAGCGCGGCTCTTCCCGCCCCCCCGGGTCGAGGCGCGATGGCCGCGCGCCTCCCGCTGCTCTTCGAGGCCCTTCCCCCCAGCGCCACCGCCTCGCCCGCGCACCAGGAAGCCCACCTGCAGGGGCTCGAGGGATTGCGGTCCCGCAGGCTTGCCGCGGTGAACGTCCCGGAGGTGCTGGACGGGCACTACCGCACGGTCCCCACCCTCCCCTTCGCGGCGGAGCTGCAGCGGCGCCTGGGCGTGCCCGCCATCGTGAACCGCGTCACCGTGCACCATGGCCTGCCTGCCCTGCGCGCCTGGGCGGAGGACGCCTGGCTGGACTTCGGCATTCGCGACCTCGTCCTCGTGGGAGGCGAGCGCGGCGGCCTTGCGTACCCGGGGGCCCACGTGGAGCCCTCCCTCGCGGACCTGCGCGCCGGCTGCTCCCTGCGGGGTGGGTCCCTCGGGGTCGTCACCATCCCCACGCGGCGCCGCCCCGTCCTCGACGAACCCGAGCGCCTCCTGCGCAAGCGCCAGGCCGGCGCCTCCTTCGCAGTCAGCCAGATCCTCGCGGAGGCAGAAGCAGCGGTCCGCCTGCACCGCGACGCCAGCGCAGCGCTGGGGACGCGCGACTTCACCATCTATTGGAGCCTCGCGCCCGTGGCCCGGCGCCGCGACGTCGAGTTCCTGGAGT
Organism: Thermoplasmatota archaeon; assembly: GCA_035526765.1. Taxonomy (GTDB): domain Archaea; phylum Thermoplasmatota; class E2; order JACPAO01; family JAHFTW01; genus JAHFTW01. The sequence continues at coordinate 9,196 of DATLBS010000001.1, forward strand.
GGCTCGGGGTGCAGGTCCCTCCCGCCGTGCGCAAGGGCCTCCTGGAGAGCGCCGACCCCGCCGCGGTCCTCGCCCGTTCGCACCGGTTGAACGGGTCCCTGGCGCGGACCATCCTGGAGGCCACGGAAGGGCATGGCCTGCGCTCCGCCTTCTGCATCGAGCACGTCATGCAGTCCAACGTCGGGGCCGCCATCGACCTCGTCGACCGCATCGCCGACCTCGCCCGCGAGTTCAGCCTCCGCGCGCCGGCCCCCCTTCTGGCCTGAGCGTCCGCCCCCACCACCGCCGGCGCTGCATCCACACCGTTCCCCTTCGCCGCGCCCCGTGATTCGCAAAGGAATCACGGCGTCACGCCAGCCTATGTCCCGCACGCGTTGGGCCTCCACATGAGCCCCTCCCCTGCCCGCCCGACCGTGGAATCCTGCATCGGCCACACCCCGCTCCTGGACCTGGCGCGCCTGGCCCGCCACTGCGGCCTTCCTCCGGGAACGCGCCTGCTGGCCAAGGCGGAGCACCTGAACCCGGGAGGTTCCGGCAAGGACCGCCTCGCCGCGGCCCTGCTGGGAAGGGCCGAGCGCGAGGGGCTCCGGCCAGGCGCCACCGTGGTGGAGGCCACCAGCGGGAACACCGGCATCGCCCTCGCCCAGCTGTGCGCCGCCCGCGGCTACGCCCTGCACGTGGTGTGCAGCGAGAAGGCCAGCGACGAGAAGGTCCGCATCCTCGCCGCCTTCGGGGCCACCGTGCACCGCACGCCCGTCGTCCCGCACGGCCACCCTGGGCACTACATCGAGTCCGCCCGGCGCCTGGCCATCCGGCTGGGAGCGCACTTCCTCGACCAGTTCGGCAGCCCCGCCAACACCGCCGTGCACGAGGACCACACCGGACCCGAGATCGTGGGGGAGGCCAGGGCGCGGCACGGAAGGCTCGATGCGTTCGTGGCCGGCGTCGGCACCGGCGGGTCGCTCACCGGCATCGCGCGCCACCTGCGCCACGCAAGCCCCGCCACCCGCGTCGTCCTCGCCGACCCCGTTGGCTCCGTGCTGGCCGCGGGCGGGGAGGCCGCCGGCTACCTCGTGGAGGGCATCGGCGACGATGCCCTGCCGGCCCTCTACGACCCCGGCCTGGTGGACGAGGCGGTCCCCATCGGTGACCGCGAGAGCTTCCGCTTCGCCCTGCTGGCCGCGCGCCTGGAGGGGATCCTGGTGGGCGGCTCCAGCGGCACCCACCTCGCGGCGGCCGTCGACGTCGCCCGCCGCCTCCCCGCGGGGGCCGTCGTCGCGACCCTGCTGCCCGACACGGGACGCAACTACCTCAGCAAGTTCCTCGACGCGGCCTGGTGCGCACGCAACGGCCTGGCTGACCTGCACGCCAGTGTCGCAGCCGAGCTTGCCACCGTCCCTTCGCTGGAGGTCCTGGCATGACGGGCGCCGCGGAGACGGCGGGGCCGGGCACACGGTGCGTGCATGCCGGCGTGGCACCCGATGCCGCCACCGGCGCCCTCGTGCCCCCCATCGTCCAGTCGACCACCTATGCGTGGCCCAGCCTGGACCAGCCACCGCGCACCTCGTACGCCCGGGGGGGCGGCGCGACCGTGGAGGCGCTCGAGCGCCGCCTTGCCGACCTGGAGGGTGGAGCCTCCGCCCTGGCGTTCTCGTCCGGCCTTGCCGCCATCGACGCCCTCCTCACCAGCCTTGCCCCCGGCGCCCGCGTCGTGGCCGGCACCAACGTCTACGGCGGCACCGTGCGGCTGCTGGAGCGCATCCGCGCAGGGCACCTCGAGGTGGCCTGGGTGGACAGCAGCGACACGGAGGCCCTGCGCACAGCCTTGCGGACCCCCACCGCCCTCGTGCTGGTGGAGACCCCTTCCAATCCCACGCTGGCCATCACCGACGTCGAGGCCGCGGCGCACGCGGCCCACGCGGCGGGTGCCCTCCTCGCCGTCGACAACACCTTCCTCTCACCGCTGTGGCAACGCCCCCTCGAGCTGGGCGCCGACGTCGTCGTCCACAGCACCACGAAGTACATCGACGGGCACAACGTGACGCTGGGGGGCGCCCTCGTGTTCCCGGCGCGGCACGGCGGGGCCGGACCCAACGAGCGCGGCCCCCTTGCCTCGCGGCTGCGCTGGATCCGCAATGGCACCGGGACCGTGCTGGCCCCCTTCGAGGCGTGGCTGACCCTGCAGGGGAGCAAGACCCTGCACCTGCGCACGGAGCGCCAATGGGCCAACGCGCGCGCCGTCGCGCAGGCCCTCGACGAAAGCCCCCTCGTCACCCGCGTGCTGTACCCGGGACTACCGTCGCACCCCAACCACGCGGTGCACCACCGCCAGAGCCGCGGCGACGGCGGCGTCGTCGCGGTGGACCTGGGCTCGCGCGAGGCGGCCCGCCGGTTCGTCGCGGCCCTGCGGGTCTTCACCCTGGCCGAGAACCTGGGCGCGGCGGAATCCCTGGCCACGCACCCGGTCAGCATGACGCATGCCGACGTGGCCCCCGCGGTGCGGGCCAGCCTCGGCATCACGGACGGCCTGGTGAGGCTCAGTCTCGGCATCGAGGACGCCGATGACCTGGTGGCCGACGTCCTGCAGGCTCTCCGCCAAAGTCACGCAGAGGACCCGTCATCCGCTGCTGTCCCGGCGTCTGCGTCGCCCAAGCCGACGCTGTCCCCCCCGTGCACGCCATCCGAGCTCTCCACGCCGTCCACCTCCGGGCCATGCGCGGAGCCTGCGCCGTCCGGGCCCCCCGGACCACCTTCGCGGCGCGGGCTGGCCTTCGAGGTGGCAGCATGAGCATGGCCTTGTCCGCGCCGGCGCAGCGTGGGGCCATCGAACTGCACGGCGACGGCCAGGTTGGCCGCGCCCTGCGCGCCCGGCTTGCGGCCGACGGCATCGGCCTCGCCGCCCTCCACACCCGGTCGCGCAGCGAGGTCTTCTCCGCTGTGCCCGCAGGCGTGGTGGTCGACGCGACCAGCCCTGCCTACTCGGGGCCGGCGGCCGACCGCTGGGTGGACTGGCTCGAGGGCACGCTGGCGGGCGGGCGGTCCGTCGCCACGTGCAACAAGGCGCCCCTGGCGCTGGCGTGGGCACGGCTGGAGCGCGCCGCCCGAGAGGGAGGCGCCGTCCTTGCCTGCAGCGCCACCGTCGGCGCCGGCACGCCCGTGGTCGCCACCCTGCGGCGCCTCCAGGCCGTCCATGGCATCGAGCGCGTCGAGGCGTCCCTCAGCGGAACCCTGGCCTTCGTGCTGGGGGAGGTCGCCGCGGGGCGCTCCCTGCAGGAGGCCGTGGGGCATGCCCAGGCCTGCGGCTACACGGAGCCGGACCCGTCCATCGACCTTGACGGCACCGACCTTGCGGCCAAGGCGACCATCCTGCACAACGTCCTGTTCCCCGTCCCGCGCGACCTCGACTCCGACCGCACACCACTGCACATCGACGCCGGGCAGGTGCGCGCCCTCGCACGGGACGGCCTCCATCCCCAGGCCGTCGCGTGCATCGGCCGCGATGGCATCCGGCTGGGCGTGGTGGGCCGCGCGCCCGGCCTCCTCCAGGCAAGCGGCGAGTCCCGCACCGCCGTGGACGTCCGGGCTTTCCACCCGGACGGCTCCTGCACGCTGCTGGCCGGGCCCGGAGCGGGGCCCCACGCCACTGCCGCCGCCCTTGCCGCCGACCTACGCGCCTTGCACGATGGCCGGCTGCCCGCGGGGGTGTGGCCTTGAGCCCCACCGTCATCAAGGTGGGCGGGTCCGTCCTGCGCTCGGCGGAGGCCTACGCCGCCCTCGCGCGCAAACTGGCCACCCACATCGCGCAGGGGCCGACGTGGGTCGTGGTATCGGCGCCCCTGGGCGTCACGGAACGCCTCCTGCGGCTTGCCTCCCGCGACGACGCGGCGGAGGAGCAGGCCCTCCTGCGGGAGCAGGCGCAGCGCAGTGGCACCCGCAGCCTCCACCTCGCCTCCATCCTGCACCGGGGCCTCCTCGAGGCCCGCGCGGGGCGCCCCGATGCGCTGCTGGCCTGGGGGGAGCAGGCCAGCGCCGCGGCGCTCGCCCGCCTGCTGGCGGACGACGGCCTGGACGTGCCGGTGGTGGAGCTGTCCGCCCGTGCACGCCCGCCACCCCTGGACCACGCCATCGTGCCCGGCTTCTTCCTGCGCGACCGGCGGGGACGCGCGCGCCTGCTGCCCCGCGGCGGATCGGACATCAGCGCCCTCCTCCTGGCCCACTGGCTGGGTGCCGGCACGGTGCGGCTGTGGAAGGACGGCGGCGGCATCCGGGAGGGCTCCGTCGCGGTGCCGCGCGTCACCGCCGCGTCGCTGCGCCAGCGCCTGGGCCGCACCATCCATCCGCTGCACCCCGCCGCCCTCGGCATCGCGCAGCGGCACGGCATCTCCCTCGTCCTCGAGGACCCCTGGGGCATCCACCCGTCCACGGTCGTCGACCCGGGTGCCGGGGGGCGCCCCAAGGTTGGACTTCAGGTGGCCGCATGAGCCGCGTGCCCTGTGCCGTGCTCGGGGCCACGGGGGCCGTGGGCCAACGCTTCGTGTCCGTGCTGGAGGGGCACCCCTTGTTCGAGGTCGTGGCCGTCGTGGGGAAGGGCAGCGTCGGGCGCCGCTACGCCGAGGCCGCATCCTGGACCCTCGATTCCCCCATCCCGGAGCGCGTGGCAGGCCTGCGCATCACGTCCCTGGAGGAGCTGGCCGCAAGCGACGTGGCCCTCGTCTTCAGCGCGCTCCCCGGCGGCCTGGCCGGCCCCATCGAGTCGAGGCTGGCCGCGCAAGGGAAGAAGGTGTTCACGAACGCCCGGGACCACCGCCTCGACGCCGACGTCCCCCTCCTGGTCCCCGAGGTGAACCCGTCCCACCTCGAGCTCGTCCACCGCCAGGCAGGCCCCGGCTGGATCGTCGCCAACGGGAACTGCAGCGCCATCATCCTCTGCCTCGCCCTCGCGCCCCTGCACCGGCGCTTCGGCGTGGACCGCGTGGACGTCGCCACCCTCCAGGGCCTCTCCGGCGCAGGCTACCCCGGCGTCTCCGCCCTCGACGTGGTCGACAATGTCGTCCCGTTCATCGCCGGCGAGGAGGAGAAGCTCGCCGCCGAGCCGCGCAAGACCCTCGGCACCCTGGGCCCGGCGGGCGTGCAGGACGAGGACGTCGCGATCCATGCCACGTGCACGCGCGTGCCCGTGCGGGACGGCCACCTGGAATGCGTGCACGCCCGCCTGCGGCGCCCCGCCTCCCCCGAGGAGGTCCGCCTTGCGCTGTCGGGATTCCGCGGGCCCCCCGAGGTCGCCTCGCTGCCCTCCGCGCCAGGGTGCCCCATCGAGGTGCTGGACGGCGCCGACCGCCCGCAACCCCGGCGCGACCGTGGCCGCGGCGCCGGCATGGCCGTGAGCGTCGGGCGCATCCGCGTGTCCCCCGACGGGCGCGACCTCCGGTTCGTCCTGCTGGGGCACAACACGGTGCGCGGCGCGGCCGGGCAGAGCGTGCTCAACGCGGAGTTCGCCGCCGCCAAGGGCCTCCTCGGCGCGCACGCCCAGCCCCCGCTGGAGGCGGCCGCTTGACCGCCGCCAGGAGGCCAGCGGCCCCCCTAGGGGCGAAGCTTCACGCCTTCGACAAGAAAGCTTTCAAGCCGCGAAGGCTCGAACCCCCCATGGTCCGCCTGCTGGCCGTCCTAGCGCTGGTCTTCCTCGCCGCCGCACCGCTCGCGCAGGCGGCAGGGCTGCCCGGCGAGGCCAGGCTGCTGAGCGCCACCGGCCAGGTGGACCTCGAGGGCCACCTCGTCGCATGGGTGCTCCCCGCATCCGCCAACGCCGGGGAGCTGCGCGTCCAGGCGCAGCGCTTCGACGTGTGGGCGCACGAGTGGGAACATGGCGTCGGCCCCGGCAACGGCGCCCCCGCCATCAAGAAGCAGCCCCACACGGCGGCCGTCGCCACCGCCAGCTCCTGGAGCGACGACAGCATCCTGCAGGTGTACGCCAGGCCGGGCAGCCCCCCGCCCACCGTCCGCTTCTCCACGGCCAGCATGCGCCTGGCCCCCGACGGCAGGTCCTGCATCCGCGACCCCAGCGAGGTGCAGAGCGCCCCAAGCTGCTACGATGCCAGCTTCGGCGGAGCCGTGCAGCAGCCCGCGGGCCCCACCACCGTCACCATCACCGGCTCCTTCAAGCTCAAGTTCTGGGGCTGGAGCGGCAGCCTCGCGGCCGCCGAACGCACCGGCACCCTGTGGAGCGGCCACGAGCGCAACACCGTCGGGTTCCAGCGCGCCCTCACCCTCGACCGCTGGGGCCTGTTCAACGCCGACGCCCAGGACGCGACGCTGACCGTCGTCCTCAAGGAGGGCGACGTCGGCGAGCTGGTGCTGGGCGACGCCGTCCTGCAGGTGGACGGCAGCACCGTCCTGGCCACCCCCAAGGGAGACCTCGTCCACACCACCGGCGTGCAGACGCTGGCCGTGGACTTCCCCGCGGGACGCATGCAGGTCGCCTCGCAGGCCCCCCTCGTCGCCCCCGTCTCCGGGTCCGTCCTCCCCCTCCCCGGCTGGCCGTGGCTGGCGGGCGCCGCCGCCGTGGCGGCCCTGGGCACCGCGGGCACCCTCCTGGTCCGACGCCTGGCGCGCCCCCGCGACCCCGTGCTGCAGGCCCTGCATGCCAAGGACCCCATCAAGGCGGCGCGCCTGGCCGCCGTGGGCGGTCCCTCGCGCGATGCCGACCAGGCCGTGGTGCGCGCCGTTGCCTACATGCAGGCCGGCGAACTGGCCTTGGCGGAGCGCGAATTGTGCGCCTATGCGCTGCCGGCGGCGGACCTCAAGTTCATGACCGCCTGCCTGCGGCTGCGCCAGGGCCGCGACGGGGAGGCCCGCGCCCTGTTGGCGGAGACGGTCGCGCTGCAGCCTGCCTACGTCGCCGAGATCCAGCTCAACCCGGACCTCACGCGCCTCCTTGCGGCGCCTCCACGCCCGGAGGGGTATTCGTGATCCACGCCGTCCTCTTCGGCCACCGCGGCCCCTACCGCCGCAGCGAGCCCGCCCGCGCGGCCATCCTTGCCGCCGTCCGGTCGCAGCCTGGCATCAGCCGCAGCGAGATCATCCGCCTCACCGGCCTCAGCTGGGGAGCCGTCGCCCACCATGTCCGCCACCTGGTCGCCCGCGGGGAACTGCAGGTGCACGTCACCGGCCAGCGCCCCTACTACCACCTCGCCGGCGGGGACGAGTCCGCGCTCCTGCCGCTGACCCGGTTGTTGCGCACGGAGCAGGCGGCCGGCGACATCATCCGAGCCCTCAACAGGAACGGTGCCCTCAGCATCCAGGCCCTCAGCCGCGACGTCGCGGCCGACCGCAAGACCGTGAAGCGCCACCTCGACCGCATGCGGGAGGCAGGCGTCGTGGGCATCACCGAGGTCCACCGGGCCCGCTTCGAGCTCCGGAGCGTCCCATTGCGGCTTGCGGCCCTATTGCGCGGCGGCTCCGACGACGCCAAGCCAACGCAGTGACGGTCGGCGGCCTCGGCTTGGTGCGACCACGCCTCACCTGGAACCGCGCAGCCATGAACCACCCATGTCGGATTCGACCCATCGGTCCGTCGTAACCCCACGACCCATCCAACACGCCGTGACGCCCACGACCCCGTCCAGCACGACCTGTTGGTATTGCGAGCGATGGACCGGGGCGCGGCGCAGCCGCGCAAGCCGAAGACCGTCACGCGGCACCCGCGGAAGACCGCGGAATGCCGGCGAAAGCGTCACGCGGAAGCGCAGCAGGATCGCGGAACTTCTCAGGCCAGGATGGGGTCTCTCCGCACGCTCCGCGACGGGTGAAGGCCTTCTCCAAGGAGCATGGTGTCCTGCTAGGCGACCTTTCGCGTGTAGGCGCCATGCAAGCTGGCCTGCGCCAGGACGTGGCCCGTCATCGCCTCGTCCAGCTTGTCCATGCGCGTCCCGGTGTAGAGGTCCGGGCTGTTGTCGAGCGCATACGCCGTGACGTTGTAGGAATGGGTTGGGCCGCCCGGCGTGGGGCAGGGAGCGGTGTAGCCGCGGCCGTAGTTCGTGTCGCCGTGGCGCGCGCCCGGCGGCAGGGCGCCCGCGGGGAACGTCACGGACCCGTCGGTCGGCGTCATGTTCCAGACGAGCCAGTGGTTGATGGTCGGCCGGGGTTCCTGCGGGGTCGAGCCGTTGGGGTCCTTCATCGTCACGGCCACGGACCGGGTCCCATTGGGGAATCCCGTGATGACCAGCGGCAGCGAGACCCTGGCGCCGTCGCAGGTGTGCAGTTCCGGGATGGTGCCGCCGTCGGCGAAGGCAACGCTCGTGATGGACATCCGGGTGGACGGGGCCCCCCCGCTGGTCCCGCTGGATCCCGTGCATCCGGCAAGCAGGAGGACCAGGACGAGGGGCAGCGCCTTGTGCATGCCCGGGGGGAGGGCGGCGGCGACGTGACGGTTCCGGTCGTGCAGTGCGGGTCACCCGAGCTGCTCGGCCAGCCCGACCACGATCCCCTCGGGGCCGCGGACGAAGCAGAGCCGGTACGCGTCCCCGTATTGCGCGACCTCGCCCACCAGGGATGCGCCGACGGCGCCAAGCCGGACGAGGGTCGCATCGAGGTCGTCGACCGCGAACATGATGCGGCGCATCCCCAGCGTGTTCGAAGGCGCCTCCAGGGGACCGGACCTGGCGGCAGCGGGGGCGTGGAACTTGGAGAGCTCCACCCCACCGTGGCCGTCCGGCGTCCGCATCAGGGCGATGTCGGCATGCACTCCCTCGAGCCCGACGACGCGGTCCGCCCACTCGCCCTCCACCGTCGTCTCGCCCTCAAGCGACATGCCCAACGCGAGGAAGAACGCCTTCGCGGCCTCGAGGTCGTCGACCACGATGAGGACGTTGTCCATCCGCTGGATCGCCACACGACGCCCACGGGGGAAACGCGGATGTAATCCCTTCTACAGACCCTGCCTCCAAGCGTTCCAGCGGTCTTCACGGGGCCTGGACGCGGTCGTCTGCACCGACATGCCCTGGAAGCGCACAGATTGACCATACACGAGGCCTGAAAGCCCGTCCCCGGATATCTGGCCCCATGGCGGAGAGCCCCCGGAGCGAGCGCACCGTCGAGGAACTCCAGGAGGAGGAGCAGCGGCACGTGCGGGAACAGGTCATGGCAGCCCGCGAAGGCGACGTGCGACGGGTCGAGGAGAAGGCCCTTGAGCACCATGAGAAGCAGACCGAGGCCACGGACGTCCTGCTGGACTACGAGCGCATCCTCGATGCAGCGCTTTCCAACCTCAAGATGCCCGAACTGAGCCAGGAGATGCTGGAACGCACCCGGACGCTGCTGGACGTGGAGTTCGCCGCCGTCTTGTTCAAGTCCGGGGATCGGCTGGAACCCGTTGCGGCAAGCGGCATCCCGCTCGACCGCCTGCCGGACAAGGTCCATCCGGGGGAATGGTTCGCGGGCAAGGTCATGAACTCGATGCGGCCCCAGGCCCTGCATGGGGAGGAGATCTCGAGCAAGGCCCACCCCCGCATGAGGGCCGAAGGCGTGCAAGCCCTGCTTGGGGTCCCACTCATCCTGGAAGGCGAGCCCACGGGAGTCCTAGTCGTCGGCTCGATGAGGGAGCGCCGGTTCGAGGAGCAGGACACCAACCTCCTCCAACTTGTTGCCGACCGCCTCGCGTTGGCCATGGACCGGGCCCGTCTCCTGGACCAGGAGCAGGCACGCCGGGCAAAGGCCGAAACCGCGAACGCCTACAAGACGACCCTGCTGCACATGGCCAGCCACGACCTCCGGACGCCCCTGACCGCCATCAAGCTGCAAAGCAGCGTCATGCGGCGCGCCCGCGAGGACCCTCAACGGCACGAACGCTCGGCCAACATCCTCACGCGCAACATCCACCGGCTTGAGATGATGCTGGATGACTTCCTCGACCTGGCCCGCATGGAGGCAGGCCGCTTCACCCTGCATGTCGGGGAGGTCGACCTGCGCAAGGTGGTGGATGAGGTCGTGGAGACGTTCGAGGCGCAAGCCACGGACCGTGACATCAAGCTCACGCGCGATTGCCCTACGCCCTTGCTTGTCCAGGGCGATGAGCGGCGCCTCATCCAGACCTTCAACAACCTCATCAGCAACAGCCTGCGTTACACGCCCGACCTTGGAACGATCCACATCGAGTCGCGCGACCTGGGCGACCGCGTGGTCGTGAAGGTCGCCGACAACGGCATCGGCATGACCCGCGAGCAGCTCAGCCGCCTTTTCGAGCCCTTCACCCAGCACGCCGGCCACACGATCGGCACCGGGCTAGGTCTCTTCCTGGCCAAGACCGTAGTCGAGGAGCACGGCGGAGACATCCGCGTCGACAGCCTCGGCCCCGACAAGGGAACCACGGCCACGCTCCACATCCCAAAACAGCCGGTCTAGCAGGCCCAGAGCGCTCACGCGAGGCAATTTGCGAAGCGGGCCCAGAGGGAGGCTCGGAGGCTGCCGCAGCGGGCTCCGAGCCAGCGAGCGGAGCCAGCGGGCCCTCGGGGTCCGCTTCACACGCGAAGCAGGTTGCGAAGCGGGCCCCGAGGGATCACCACGCGACCTTCGAACGAAGGTCGATCACGTTGCGTCGTGGGGCCGCAGGGCGGCCCCGCACATAGCGGGCCCAGAGGGATTTGAACCCTCGTCGCAGGCTCCGCAAGCCTAAAGGATATCCAAGCTACCCCATGGGCCCTTTGGTCTCTGACCCTAGGCTCGCGTGCGGAGTCGCGCGCCTTGACCGGGTGCGGCGACAAAGGGCGCCCATATAAGTTGAACGCAGGGGCGAGGTGGCGAGGCCCGCGTCACTTCATGAGGTCGACGGCCGCGACGGCCTCGAGCGCGAGGTCCAGCCGCCGCGCGGGCGTCGTGGCCGCCAGCTGCGCGGGCGTGATGCCGAAGGCGCGCAGGCGCTCCTGGGTGGCGGCCACCAGGCCATCGTCCTCGCGCAGGCCCAGCGAGTGGACGAAGTGGCGGACGGCGTCGACGCGCTTGGGGCCGAGGGCCACGACGAGGCCGCCCTCTGCACCCTCGGGCAACCCCATCTTGTCGAGCGCGCGCTTGATCTGGCGCTCGCCGGCAAGGTACCGCAGGAACTCCACCTCGAGGGTCTCGGCCTGCGCGCGGGACTCGCGGAAGGCGCGCTGCGCGTGCGCGGCTGCGCTGCGGACGTGGTCGGCGCCCACGACGCGGTCGGCGCGCACGACCTGCAGGGGCGCGATGCGGTTCGACTTGCGCGCCGCGAACAGGACGTCCTCGAGGCGGAGGGGGCCGGCGAGGCCGGCGAAGGCGACTTGTTCCTCGGGGAAGTCCATCATGTCGCCGACCCCGGATCGAACCACGGATCGCACGGGTTCCACGAAGCCACCGGCTCCGCCGGTCTTCGTGCAATCCGTGAAATTCGTGGTCCAAGGGTCGTCATGGTTTCACGTCCCGAAGTCGGCCATCGTGGCTTGGCCCTTCCCCTTCGTTGGCGGGGCGGCCTCAGGCTGGGGGGCTTCCTGTCCTGGGTCGCCTCCGACTTGGGCCAGGATGTCTGCGGCAAGCTTTGGCCCGAACCCAGGCAGCTGCGCCAGGCGGGAGGCGGGGACGGGCTTGAGGTCGCCGGGGCGCCGGAAGCCGTTGGCGTGCAGGGTGCGGGCGCGGATGCGGCCGACGCCCTTGAGCCGGATGAGGGGCAGCAATTCCTCCTTGACGCCGTGTTCGAGGCGGAGGCCAAGGTCGGTGAGGGGGGGGACCCAGTCGGGGCGGATCGAGCGGGCCAGCTCCCGCATGCCGTGCAGCAGCCACTGGGCGTTGTCGAGGCGCATGCGGATGTCGCCGGGCCCCACCACGTAGCGCTCCTCCAGCACGTCGAGGTGGGTCTCCGCCATCCAGTCCTCCAGGAGGAAGGCGGTCTTGGCGTAGGAGAGGGCGTTCTCGAGGTCGCGCCCGTCGGCGGCCACCAGCATGTCCTCATGGTGCATCCAGAACCGCTCCTGCACCCAGTCGTCGCCGGCGCGGAGGTAGAGCGGGAAGAGGTCGGGGCACCCGGACACGGCCTGCAGCAGGGCCCAGGGCGAGGGGGACTTCGCGGACGAGGTGAGGGCGGCGCGCATCCGCAGGGCGCTGAAGGGGTCGAGGTAGAGGTCGCTGGTGCGGGCGCCGAACGGGGTGGCCTTGATGCGGGACCCGGGGGCGGGCTCCACGAAGTCGTTGTCCTGCAGGAACGCGAGGACGTCCTCCAGGCGGTCGCGCACCAGGTAGGCGCTGGTCTCGGTGGCCCAGAAGGTGCGCTGGAAGAACTGCTCCAGCTGCGCAAGCGTCGTGCAGTAGCCGCCCGCGATGCTGGCCAGGACGTGCGTGCGCAGGGAGGCATCGGCGGCCAGCTTGCTGGTGACGGCCTCGACGTCGCCGCGCAGGTACGTCTCCTCCACCTGCTCGCGGTGGTCCTCCGACTTCACCAGCAGCACTGCCTCGCCGTACGGGTCGTAGCGGGGGCGCCCGGCGCGCCCCATCATCTGGCGGACCTCCATGACGGGCAGGGGGCGGGAGCCTTCCCCCATCTCGAAGCGGGTGAGGTCGCGCACGATGACGCGGCGCGCGGGGGTGTTCACGCCCGCTGCCAGGGTCGGTGTCGCGCACAGCACCTTCAGCAGGCCGGCGCGGAACTGCTTCTCCACGAAGCGCCTCTGGGCTCCGTCGAGGCCGGCGGTGTGGTAGGCGACGCCGGCGCGGGCCAGCTTGTGCAGCTTCTTGCCGGTGGGCGAGCCTTCGCCGCCGTCCTCCAGCTGGGCGGACGCGGCCTCCAGGGCCAGCAGGTCCTCGGGCCGCAGCAGGTCACGAACGGGGCCGGCGAGGCGCTGGGCCTGCGCTTCCGCCGATTTCCGCGTCGAGACGAAGACCAGGCATTGCCCGCCTCCCTTGATCGTCTCCTCCACGAGGCTCGTGACGGGGTCGCCGCCGGCCGCGAGGGTGCGCGGTTTCTGGTCGAGGAACTGGAGCTGGTCGCCGAGGTACGTGCCGGTGCTGAGCTTCACGGGGCGCCAATCGCTCACGACGAGGTCCGCGTCGAGCCATTCTGCGACCTGCCTGGCGTTGGCGACCGTCGCGGAGAGGCCCACCAGCTGGGCATCGGGGACGATGGCACGGAAGCGGGTGAGGGTGACCTCGAGGGTGGGGCCGCGGCCGGGGTCGTTCAGGAGGTGCAGCTCGTCGGCCACGACGCAGCCGACCTCCTCGATCCAGGCCGCGCGGTGGCGCATGAGGGCGTCCGCCTTCTCGCTCGTGCACACGATGACGTCGAAGCGGCCCAGCCGCAGGTCGCGCTCGTCGAGGTCGCCCGTGGACAGGCCGACGCTGAGGCCCAGGGGCTTGAACTGCGACAGCTCCTCGAACTTCTCTGAAGCCAGGGCGCGCAGGGGGACGATGTAGAGCGCCTTCCGGCCCGTCCTGAGCCAGCGGTGCAGGATCGCCAGGTACGCAAGCAGAGACTTGCCGGAAGCCGTGGGGATGGCGGCGACGGTGTTCCGGTCGGTGGCGATCCGGGCCCACGCCTCCTTCTGCGGAGGGTAGAGGTCCTTGATGCCCTGGGCCTCCAGCAGGGCCGCGACGCGCGGGTCGATGCCCAGGTCCTGCAGGGCCACGGCCATCTCACTGGGGACATCGGGTTAAGCGTGGCGGCGGGGGAAACGGAGTCGCGCACTCGTTGGCCTTGGTTTTGCTGGGATTGGGGAGGTTCACGTGGACGGCAAACCTTGAACCGCCTCGCTCCATGCGGCCTTCATGCGCGCCTTGCCCGCCCTTTTGCTGATGATGGTCCTGGTGGCCGGCTGCTCCGGGTCCTCCACGACGTCGACGACGGGACCCACCTCCGACCAGACGCACATCGACCTCCTGGACAACCGCTACGACCCCACGGCGGCGACGTTCAAGGCTGACCAGACCGCCCACTTCCAGAACAAGGGCGCAAGGACGCACACCGTCACCGTCCACGACGCGGACGGGAAGGTCCTGCACGACCAGACGCTCGCGCCCGGCGCCAGCGACGACTTCAAGTTCCCCGGTGCGGGCACCTTCCACGTGTTCTGCAAGCTGCACGATGGCATGGCGACCCAGGTCACCACCACCGCCTAGGACGACCCCGTCGTCTTGGCCAGACCTGTCTGGCCAAGGGCCCTAGGACGCCAACCTTGCCCCTCAATCGCCAAGGTGGTCCTTGGCCGAAGCGGGGGCATGGCCGACTTCCAGACCGACGAGTGCATGTTCTGCCACTCCCCCCTCGAGATGGGGGAAGACCCGGAGAACCTGGCCTTCATCGGGCACGTCGAGGAGAAGAGCGACTGCAACCGCGCCTTCCAGAACTGGGTCAGCAACATGCAGACCGACTTCCAAGGGTGAGTCGGGGACCTACCGTCCGACTTCCAAGGGTGAGTCGGGGACCTACCGTACCAGCCGCAGAGGACGCAACCGTGGCCGACCAGCCGCGGAGGGCGCAGGGTCCGCAGTGGCCTGGCTCCCCATCGGATCAGGCAGAGCGCTTTCGAATCACGCGGCGCGGGCACGGACTCACGCGAATGCCGCGGAGGACGCAGAGGACCCAGAACCCGGTTGGGCAGAGTTTGCAGGGCCCGCGATGCCGCGTTCTCCGTGCGTTCCGTGGCTGGTTTCGGCGGGGGCGACTGCGCCGCGCCCCGATTCCATCGCTCGCAATGCCAAACGTTGGGCTGCACGACGGCGTCGGCGCCACGGCAGGGTTGTACGGTTGCGGTGTTGCGACGGACCGATGGGTCGATTCCGACGAGTGGTTTTGGAGTGGTGCGGGCAAACGGAGAAGGACGCTAACGGGGAACGACGAGGCACGCTAGGCCGAAGCATCCGCCCGATCCGTGCCATCGGTGGTTGAGCAGGGCACGAAGCCCAAGCTATCTGGGTGAGCAGGCACGAAGCCCAAGCCTCTATGGTTGAGTGGGGCACGAAGCCGAAGCTGCTACCGCGGTGAGCGGGACACGAAGCCGAAGCTAGGGACCGGCCCTGTGGGCTCTGCGTCCTCTGCGGCTGGGCGTCGGCGAGATCCGCCTACAGCAACCCGGCCTTCTGCAGCGTCAGGAGGTCCTCGGTCGACAGCTTCTCGCCGTTCTTGAACTTCTGGAACACCATCTCGGCCGCGGCCTCGTTGCGCTGCTGGTTGCTCTGGCCCGAGGCACCGGGGGTGCCGTGGGTCGCGTCCTCGATCTCGTGGATGGCGTTGACGAACTCGATGTACGTCTTGTGGATCTTGTCCGCCTCCATCTTCGCGATCACGAACTTCTCCTGCAGCTTGTCGGCCTGCTTCCGCAGCTTGTCCGACTGCTTGTAGAGCTTGATCATCGCATCGTGCTCGGCCTGCGCCTTCTCGGCCATCTCGCCGACCTTCGCGTGCGACTTCTCCGCCTTCTCCTTCAGCTCGTCGGCCTTGCCGAGGGCAGCGGCCAGCTCGGGGTCCGACCTGAGGGTGGACTCCTTGGCGCGGATCAGTTTCCCGATCTCCTTGAGGCGCTCCATGAGGGCCTTCTCCTTGGCCCCGGTCAGCACGACCGTCATGTGCTGCATCTCGAGGGTGCGCGCCTCCTTCTTCAGCTTCGCGATGGACTCGCCCGGGTTGCCGTCCGGCATGCGCTCGCGCCGCAGCGCGTCCGCGGCCTTGCCGGCCTCGTCGGCGGCCCGGTTGGCCTCGTCGCGCAGCTCCTTGGACCGCTTCACGCCCTCGTTGAGCTCGTCGCGGCGCTTCTTGTGCTCGTTGGCCTGGTTCACGAGGCCGCGCACCTCGGCGTTGAAGCCGTCGCGCTCCTCGGCATGCTTGCGGGCCTCGTCGTTGAGGCGGTCGCGCTCGCGGCGGAGCATGTTGGCCTTGGCCTGCAGCTCCTCCTTCTTCATGCCGGGCTTCGGGCCGTTCGGGTTGGGCACGACGGGCGCGGGCTCGGCAGGGGCCTCCGCGGCAGCGGGCTCGCCGGCGGCGGGGGCGGTCGTCTCGGGGGCGGGGGGGTCCGTCGGGGGCGCCGCATTCGGCGCGACCGAGGCCACATCGGTGGTCTCGCTCATGGTCCAGTCACCAGGATATTGCGCGGACACCCATCCCCTACATAACGCGCTCGGCCGTTCCAACAGGAGGCGGGCCGGGTTCGGGAACCGTTAAGTCGGCGCGGGGGTCCACGGTGGCATGCACGCGGGCCGGACCCTCCTGCTCTTCGCCATCCTGATTCTCGCTGCCCTTGCCGGCTGCACCGGGAAGACCGCCAGCACGGGGGAGGCGGGCCAGGCGCCGTCGGCCCTCGTGCCGGTGTCCGGCCGCCACCTGGAGGCGTACCAGGTGACCGCGCAGGCGGGCTGCACCGGCAAGTGCGAACCCGCCGCCTTCAGCCACGTGCTGCAGGCGGGCGCGTACAAGGTCCTCGCCGGCCGCCCCGTCGACGTCCGCGTGTCGCTTCCCCCCACGGAGGGAGTGCCCGCGGCCACGGGCGCCACCGACATGCATCTCGGCCTCTTCCTGCCCGACATCCCGGGCTGCGACTGGAAGGCCGCGTCGCTGCCGGACCGGTGCAAGGTCCCCGTCGTGGCGGACGCAGGCCCCTACTACGCCTCGTCGCGCGGCATCCCGGCCGCGCAGACCGAGGGGGACTCCATCGCGGAGGAGCCCGCGCACCGCCTCGGCGGCTTCCTCATCGAGAACCTCGTGCCGCACGGGTACGCGGTCGCCCAGGTCTCGGTGTTCGGCACCGGCGACTCCGGCCACTGCATGGACCTCATGGGCACCGCGGAGCAGCTGGGCCTCGACGCCGCCGTCACGTGGCTGGGCACGCAGCCCTGGTCGAACGGCAAGGTCGCCCTGACCGGCCGCAGCTACGACGGATCCACGCCGTGGGAGGCCGCCATGTTCGGCAACCCCCACCTCGCCTCCATCGTCCCCATCTCCGGGCTCACCAGCCAATACGACCTCATGTACCACAACGGGTCCTCCGAGTCGCGCGGCCCAGGTGTGCTGTACGGCCTCTACGCGGCGATGACCATCGATGGCGATGCCTCCGACGGCCAGCAGGCCCTCTGCCCCGACTACCTCCTCGGTGCCCCCGAAGGCATCAAGGCGACCGCGACCGGCGACCCCTCCGCGGCGGATCCCTACTGGTCCGAGCGCGTCTTCCTCGAGCGCGCCCTGGAGCACTACAAAGGCTCCCTCTACCTCGTGCACGGCCTGCAGGACTGGAACGTGGAGCCCCACATGGCGTTCCCCGCCTACAACCTCTTCGAGGCCAAGGGCATCCCCGTCAAGGCCCTCCTCGGCCAATGGGCCCACATGTACCCCGACCGCCCCTCGGAGCACTCCGGCCTCGGCCCCGGCCGCGGCAAGGAAGCCTACCCCCACTCGGTGCGCTACGACTGGGCGCAGGACCTCCTCGAATGGTTCGACTGGACCCTCAAGGGCACCGGCCCCAAGCCAGACCTCCACGTCGAGGTGCAGGACAACCAGGGCCTCTGGCGCATCGAGCCCACATGGCCTCCCGCCGGCGAGACCATCGTGCGCAGCCTTTCCGCCACCGGCTCCGAACCCATCGTCGTCTCCCCCTCCTGCCTGGACAGCTGCGCGACCCTCGAGCTGGGAGCCCAGGAAGGCGAGGTGCGCATCGCGGGCCAGCCCCACCTCGACCTGCGCGTGACGCCGGGAGGCCCCGGCGGCCAGGTGTACGCCATGCTGCAGACCTCGGACGGCCTTCACCTCGGCCACGGCATCCTCGACCTGCGCTACGCCAACGGAGGCCGCGCCCCCGCCCCCGTCGTGCCCGGAATGGGACGCACCGTGCGCATCGAGTTCGAGCCGATGGACGTCGTCCTGAAGGAGGGCACACGCCTGCAGCTGGTGCTGGCGCCCACGGGCGAGGACTACGTCTCCTCCACGGTGGCTGCCCCGGTGCAGGTCACCCTGGAGGGCAGCGTGCTGCGCCTGCCCATCGTGCACCCGGCCCCGTCGCAGTTCTTCACGCCGCCCTCCTGGTCGGGCGTCGCCGAGGCGGGCCCGCCGCAGCCCTGACGCCCGCGGGGGGCAATGCAGGCCGCCGCCCGCCCCCTCAGCCGGCGCGCCTGCGACAATGGTCAAGTAGGCCCTCCTCGTCGATGCGGCCATGCGGACGACCCTGGCGGCCCTCCTGGCCTTCCTGACCCTCGCGGCCGGCCTCGCCGGATGCATCTCGGGCAAGCCCTCCGGCACGGACGCGCCGGGCGGAAGCGATGGCGTGCAGCGCGTGCAGGACCGCTACGACGTCCCCTTCAACGTGACCGGCTACTACAGCCGCACCCTGCACACCGGCGAGTTCACCCTGAAGCTGCCCCAGTCCGTCTTCGTCGACGTGGCCCTCCCCGCCACCAGCGCCGGCGCGGCCGTCCTCAACGCCCCAGCAGGCGGACTCGACCCCCCGCGCGTCCACCTTGGCCTCTTCCTGCCCGACGTCCCCGCCGGCACCAAGGTCCCCGTCATCGCGGACATCGGGCCCTACTACGGCGACTCCGACGGCGCCGCCGTGGACCCGGAGACCCACCGCCTCGGCGGCTTCCTCATCGACAACTTCGTGCCGCACGGCTTCGCGGTGGCCCAGGTCTCGGTCTTCGGCACCGGCCTCTCGAACCACTGCATGGACCTCATGGGCCTGGACGAGCAGAAGGGCATCGACGCCGCCGTCACGTGGCTGGGCAGCCAGCCTTGGTCCAACGGCAACGTCGGCCTCATCGGGCGCAGCTACGACGGCTCCACCCCCTGGGAGGCGGCCACCACGGGCAACCCGCACCTGAAGACCATCGTCCCCATCTCCGGCCTCACCGGCATGTATGAGCTGATGTGGCGCAACGGCACCAGCGAGACCCGCGGCGCCATCATGCACAACGTCGTGTACGGCACCTTCGGCATCGACGGCCCCACCCCCACGCCCGAGGGCGGCGTCGACCAGCAGGAGATGCTCGAGAACACCCAGACCGCCTGCGTGGACTACCTGCAGGGACCCGTGCAGGGCGGCGC
Organism: Thermoplasmatota archaeon; assembly: GCA_035526765.1. GTDB lineage: Archaea > Thermoplasmatota > E2 > JACPAO01 > JAHFTW01 > JAHFTW01. The sequence continues at coordinate 28,211 of DATLBS010000001.1, forward strand.
CGCCGTCGCCACGGGCAGCAACCTCGACGTCGCCCCCAACGGGTACTGGACCGACCGCTACTTCTTCGACCGCGCCATCGCGAACTACAAGGGCTCCGTCTACCTCATCCAGGGCCTGCAGGACTGGAACGTGAAGCCCCACGTCGTCTTCCCGCGCTACGCCCAGATGCAGGCCACGTGGGAGACCAAGGGCCTCTTCGGGCAGTGGAACCACATGTACCCGGACCGCCCCAGCGAGCACGTGGCGACCCGCAGCGGCACCGGCAAGGAAGCGTTCCCCGCCTCCGTCCGCTACGACTGGGCGCAGGACCTCCTCGAGTGGTTCACCTACTACCTCAAGGCCACCGGCCCCCACCCTTCCCTGCACACCGAGGTCCAGGACAACATGGGCCACTGGCGGATCGAGGACGGCACCTACCCTCCCACGGACGCCGCCTGGCTCGGCCTCGGCCTGGGCAAGGACCTCGCGCTCTCCTCCGCCGGCCGCCTCGTCCTGCCCGGCAGCAACCTCGCGGGCGGCGCCGTCGACGAGAACGGCATCGTGACGTACGCCATGGCGCAGCCGCTTGCCTCCGACACGCACATCGCGGGCCTCGCCCGCCTCGCCCTGCGGGTGACCCCGCTGGGCTCCGGCGGCCAGGTGTTCGCGGAGCTGCGCGACGCCACCGCGGACCTGCGCATCGGCCACGCCATCATGGACCTCCGCTACGCTGCCGGGCAGGGCACGGGGACCGCCGACGCGCGCCCCGTCGTCCCCGGCATGCCGATGACCGCAAGGATGGAGTTCGAGATCATCGACGCCCTGGTGCCGGCCGGCCACAAGCTCCAGCTGGTCCTCGCCAACACCGGCATGGACTACCTGCCCAGCGTCGACGCGGCCCCCGTGCAGGTGGAGGGCGGCACGCTCTCCCTGCCCACGATCCCCGCGTCGCACGGCACCTATTTCCTGCCCCCGGCGTGGAGCGGCAACGCGACCGCCACGGCGCCGCAGCCCTAGGCGACGCCCCGCGCCGCCCGAGTGGAAAAACAGGACCTCCAACAGGAGGAAGGGCGACAACGGTCAAGTAGGCCGCCGGAGTGGGACATGCATGCGCCCCTCCCTGACGGTCCTCCTGGCCCTGCTGGCCTCCACGGCGGCTTTGGCGGGTTGCATCTCGGGCAAGCAGGCGGCCCCCCTTCCGGGCACGGACGGGCTGGAGCGGGTGCAGGACCGCTACGACGCCCCCTTCAACGTCACCGGGTTCTACAGCCGCACCCTGCAGGCGGGCCCCTACGCCATGAAGCCGCCCCAGTCGGTCTTCGTCGACGTGGCGCTCCCCCTGGCCAGCGCCGGGGGCTCCGTCCTGAACGCCCCCGTGGCCGACCTCGAGCCGCCCCGCGTCCACCTGGGCCTGTTCCTGCCCGACGTCCCGGCCGGCACGAAGGTGCCCGTCATCGCCGACGTGGGGCCCTACTACGGCGACGGCGACGCCCCCGCCCTCGACCCCAACACGCATCGCCTGGGAGGCTTCCTCATCCAGAACTTCGTGCCGCACGGCTTCGCGGTGGCGCAAGTCTCCGTCTTCGGGACCGGGCTCTCCAACCACTGCATGGACCTCATGGGCCTCGATGAGCAGAAGGGCATCGACGCCGCCGTCACGTGGCTGGGCACGCAGGCGTGGTCGAACGGCAACGTGGGCCTCATCGGGCGCAGCTACGACGGCTCCACGCCCTGGGAGGCCGCCACCACCGGCAACCCCCACCTGAAGACGATCGTGCCCATCTCGGGACTCACCGGGATGTATGAGCTGATGTGGCGCAACGGCACGAGCGAGATGCGCGGCCCCGTCATGCACAACTACGTGTACGGCACCTTCGGCATCGACTCCGTCCCCGACCCGGAGGCTCCCGAGGGCAGCGGCGTCGAGGCGGCGCAGCTCATCGAGAACACCCAGACCGCCTGCGCCGACTACCTCCAGGGACCCGCGCAGGGGGTTGCCGCCGCGGTGACCGGCAGCAACCTCGACCTTGCCGCCAACACGTACTGGACGGACCGCTCCTTCTTCGACCGCGCCCTCGCGAACTACAAGGGCTCCGTCTACCTCGTCCAGGGCCTGCAGGACTGGAACGTGAAGCCGCACGTCGTGTTCCCGCTCTACGCCCGCATGCAGGCCACGTGGGAGACCAAGGGCCTCTTCGGGCAATGGAACCACATGTACCCGGACCGCCCCAGCGAGCACGTGCGGACCCCGCCCGGCGAGGGGCACGAGGCGTTCCCGGCATCGGTTCGCTACGACTGGGCGCAGGACCTCCTGGAATGGTTCACCTATTACCTCAAGGGCACCGGACCCCACCCCGCGCTGCACACCGAGGTCCAGGACAACATGGGGCACTGGCGCATCGAGGACGGCACCTACCCGCCCACGGATGCCGCTTGGCTGCAGCTGGACCTGGGGGACGACTTCGCGCACACCTCCATCGACACGCTGCAGACGACGACGCCGCAGCCCACCATCTACCCGCACAGCAACGAGCTGGACCCTGCGCTCTACCTCTGGCCGCTGCCGGTCGACCCCCCGCAGGGGACCCCGGCCACCACGGATGCGCACTGGGTCGTCTACACCCTCAAGGACCCGCTGGCCGAGGACACGCATGTCGCCGGCCTCGCCCGCCTCGCGCTGCAGGTGACACCCCTGGCCTCGGGCGGCCAGGTCTACGCCGAGCTGCGTGACGCCACCGCCGACCAGCGCCTGGGCCACGCCATCATGGACCTGCGCTACGCCGCGGGGACGGGCACTGGCACGGCCGACGCGATGCCGGTGGTCCCCGGCGTCGTCCAGACCGCGAAGATGGAGTTCGAGATCATGGACGTGCTGGTGCCCGCCGGCCACAGGCTGGAGGTGCGGCTGTCCGGCACGGGGCGCGAATACGTCTACTCCGCGGACCCCGCGGCCCTGCGCGTCGAGGCCGTCGGCAGCATCCTCAGCCTGCCCACCATCCCGGCCTCGCACGGCACGCCCCTGCTGCCGCCGGCATGGAGCGGCGAGGCCAAGGCCACGGCGCCGCAGCCCTGAGGCGGCCCTTGACGCATACCTTCAAATCGGTGCGGCCGTCGGCGCCCCTGACGAGGATCGCCGGTGCTTGACGACCAGACCGTGAAGGGCCTGCTGCAGGCGTACCACGAGTCGACGACCGGCGAGGAGGGGACCCCCACTCCGCTCATGATCCTGCACGGCCTGCGCGAGGAGATCACGATCCGGCCGCACATCGAGCTCCCCAGCGCCTACCACATGGCGCACTACCTCGACGAGTTCGTGTCGGAGCGCACCATCGGCATCACGGTGTGCGGCCGCTTCTTCAAGCAGATCGGCGACAAGGTGTTCCAGGGCACGCTGCTGTACCACGTCGACCGCATCGGCAGCCACCTCGTGCGCGGCATCAACGCGGAGACGAACCTCTACACGGTCCTCGACGACTCGCCGTACTGGAACAAGTTCCCCTTCGACTTCGACCAGGGCCCCCTCGACCCGGACCTCCCCATCGGGTACCACCCAGGGCCGGAGCTGGAGCACGAGGGCGCGGAAGGAAAGGCGGACGAGGACAAGGACGATGAGGACGAGGGCGCGGAAGCTCCCTGACGCCTCTCCCAGCACCGAGCACACCGAAAATCGCAGAGGACCTGCTCACGTGCCGGGTTTCGACCCCCCACGGAACCACAGATGTCACAGATGGGGTCGATGCCTGGACCCTTGGTCCAGTTTTCCCGGCCGAGGACACCCGGACTCCAAATTCGCAATCGGGATTCGACCCATCGGTCCGTCGTGACCCCACGACCCATCCAACACTGCTGTGGCGCCGACGCAGGGGTCCTGCACAACGTGTTTGTATTGTTGGCGATGGAATCGGGGCGCGGCGCAGCCGCGCCGCCGGAAAACGACACGCGGAAGGCGCGGAGAACGCGAAATTCCGTCGGGGGCATCTCCGCGCGTTCTGCGACCCGCGTGAAGTCCGGGGCCCTGCGCTCCACGCCGACGGAAAGGTCCGTCGACACCCTGCGTCGTGCGGCCTGCGGCCGCACATAGCTGCTTAGCAAAGATTCGGCGGCATCTTTCTGGTGCTGGACGCCCCCGCCGTCCCAGGGGCGTTGGACTGTCCATGGTCCAGAATCGAACGCGGGGCGCCCGACAATCCAAAACCGAACGGGGGTCTCCGCGCGGTTTTCGCGGCCTCCGCGCGAAGCGGTCGCCGAAGGGAGTGCCGTTCGCCTCCGTTAAATGGGCGGGCAGGTTGGGTGCCCGCATGCGCCTGCTCCAGTTCTCCAAGGGCGCCTGGGGAGCGTCGGACTCCGTGGAGCCGGACGAGGCGCGCGAGCTGGCCTGGGGCCCGACGCATGTCTGGATCCGCCTCGAGGGGCTGGACCAGCAGAAGCTCGAGAACCTCGCCGCGACGTTCAACCTCCACCCGCTGGCCATCGAGGACGTCCGCAACCACCGCCAGCGCCCGAAGGTGGAGGACTACCCCGAGCTCACCTTCGTCGTCGTGCGGGTTCCGCGCCTGGCCGACGACGGCATGCATTGGCTCACCCTGGGGCTGTTCCTCGGCCCCGACTTCCTCATCACGGCGTGCACGGACCCCGTCCTCGAGCTGGATGCCGTCGAGAAGCGGCTGCTGAACGCGCGCCCGAACGCCCGCACCTCCAGCATCGACCACGTGTTCTACCAGGTCCTTGACGCCGTCGTGGATGCCTACTTCCCCGTGATGGACGACCTCGAGGACCGCATCGAGGCGTTGGAGGAGGGCGTCCTGGACGGCGCCGACCGCGAGGAGCTGGAGCGCATCCAGGGCATCAAGCGCCTCGTCAGCCGCACCCGCAAGACCATCGTGCCCATGCGCGAGGCCACCGCGATGCTGGAGCGCGGCGACCACCCGCACATCCGCGAGGAGACCCGCCTGTACCTGCGCGACGTGGCCGACCACATGGCGCGCCTCGCCGAGCGCCTGGAGCACGTGCGCGAGATGGCGGTCCTCACGCAGGAGACCTACAACGCGACCCTGGCCAACCAGACCAACCGCGTCGTCAAGGCCCTCACCGCCGTCACCTTGTTCACGACGATCCCCATGCTGATCGGCACCCTGCTGGGAATGAACCTCGACAACGTGCCGCACCAGTGGAGCTTCTGGCACGTGAGCCTGGCCTCCATGCTGGTCATCATCCCCCTCTACATCGTCGCGCGCCGCCTGGATTGGATGTGAGGCGCGGCGACCCGAGGCACGAGGGGCGTCGGGCCGGGGACCGGGCGTGGCAAGCGCAGCGCGCCACGTGAGGGCCCGAGTGAGGGCGCCCGAGGAACGAGGGCGTCGGGCCGTGGAGCCTACCAACCAGCGAACCCACCGAGCCCCCAGAGGGTTTAGTCTCAGGGGAGGTCAACTCCCGCATCTCGGGGCTCTCGGTGGCGGGGAAGTAGCGGAGGCCGGCGTCCCCACCACCAGATTCAACACCCCCTCCGAAGTGGCTGCGGCATGGCCCGCGAACCGGTAGCCCAGCGTCGGCTGCGGGCCCGCGCCATCGAGCGTTCCCTCGCGAAGGCCTACCCCAAGTCCACCTGCGCCCTCGACCACGCCTCCCCCTTCCAACTCCTTGTCGCCACCGTCCTGTCCGCGCAGACGACCGACCTGGCCGTGAACCAGGTGACACGGCGCCTGTTCAGGAAATGGCCCACCCCCCAGGCCCTCGCCGGCGCCTCCGTCGACGAGGTCGGGGACACCATCAACAGCATCGGATTGTGGCGCGCGAAGGCCAAGAACGTCAAGGCTCTCTCGCAGATGCTGGTCGAGGGATCCCAAGGCGACTTGCCCCGCAGCGTCGAAGGCCTCACCAGGTTGCCGGGGGTCGGGCGCAAGACCGCGACCGCCGTGCTGGGCGCCGCGTTCCACATCCCCGCCGGCGTCACCGTCGACACCCACATGGTGCGCATCAACGCCCTCCTCGGCCTCACGAGGGGCAAGGACCCGCTCAAGATCGCCGCGGCCCTCGAGGACCTTCTCCCGCCCGGGGCGTGGACCTCCTACACGCACCGCATCATCGACCATGGCCGCCTTGTCTGCGTCGCGCGCCGTCCGCGCTGCGGCGTCTGCCCTGTCCAGGGCCTGTGCCCGAGCGCGTTCAGCCCCAAGGCCGGGTACCGGCCCGAGAACGACGAGAAGGAGCCCGCCAGCGCCCGGGGCCTCAGCTGGAGGCGCCTGGAATGAGCGAAGGGCAAGCGGGCGAGGGCAGGAGGGCTGCCGGGCGGGCGGCGCTGAATCCCGTCCTCCGTCCAGCCCATGCGGCCGAGGTGCCCGCCGTGCGCGCGCTCCTCGAGGCTGCGGGCCTCCCTCTCGAAGGCCTCGACAAGGTCGCCTCCCTCTGGGTCGCCACCGTGGGCGGGCAGGTGGCGGGCGCCGTGGCCTTCGAGCGCCACGGCAACCTGGGCCTGCTGCGCTCGCTCGTCGTCGCGCCCCAGCACCGCGGCGCCGGCCTTGGCAAGCGCCTCCTCGTGCGCTGCGTCCGCAGCATGCAAGGCGCTGGCGTCACGGATGCCTACGCCCTGACCACGACGATCGCGCCCTGGCTTGCGCGCGAAGGGTGGGCCAGGCGGGAACGCGCAGGACTGCCCCGGGCCCTGTCCGCGTCCCCCGAGCTGCAGGGGGCCTGCCCCGCCAGCGCGGAGGCGTTCCACCTGCCTCTTGGCACCGGTCCATCCCCCAAGCGTTAAGCCGCGAAGGCGTGCCGCCTGCCATGGACACGCGGGAGCTGCAGGGGTTGCGCTACCGCTGCCTGGAGGATTGCGGCTACTGCTGCACCTTCACGCCCGAGGTCTCCGGCCCGGAGCTGGCGAAGCTGCGGACCCGGCTGCCGCAGCTGCCCGTGGTCCGCGCCGGCGAGATGCTGCTGCTTCCGTTCCAGGGCGCCTGCGGCGCCTGCACGCTGCTGAAGGACCGGCGCTGCACCGTGTACGAGGACCGGCCGGCGCACTGCCGCTACTTCCCCTTCCACGTCTATTTCGGCCGGCGCACCGAGGCCTACGTGAACCGGTGCTGCCGTGGCGTCGAGGTCGCGCCGGGCGGCCACCTGGAGGTGGAGTTCAAGGCCCAGGTGCTGGACCGCGCCACGCCGCAGCGCCTCGCCAAGGACCAGGCGCGCGCGGACTCCGTGCACAGGATGTTCGAGCGCGCCGCCCGCGAGTCGGGGATGTGGGGCGACGTCGACAGGGAGGTCGCTGCCTTGCTTCGGCGCGGCCCGTCCTGGTTCCGACCCGCGACGTGGCCGGCGACCCCGCTGGAGGTCCAGGACGAGGCCGGCTCCCCCGGCGAGGCCTGGCAGATGGCGTTGGCGCCCTTCTCCGTCCCCGACCCCGTGGCGCGCCCGTTCCACCTTACCGCGGAGCTGCAGTGGCTCGGGTTCGAGGGGGCCGCGGAGGGCATCCAGACGCAGACCCTGACGGAGGACGGCCGCCTCGCGCCCCTGCGGCCGCTTGGGACGTTCCCCGACTGGCCCACCCTGCCGAACGAGGTGCAGGGCGGCCTCTTCGACATCATGCGACGGCTTGCGGGCAGGGACCTGCTGGCGGGGTCCATCTACTACATGGTGGATGACACAGGGTACGAGGTCTCCATCGCGGACGCGGCCTCGATCCGCCTGGGGGACATCGCGGCGGACCTCGCCATCCGCGCCGACATCCTGCACCGCATGGGGACGCCTTGGCCCCTGGTGCCCGCCGAGGTGGACCGGTTCTACGATTCCGCGTTCCTGGACACGCCGACGATCGGTGGGTGGCTGTAGGGGCGCAACGAACCCTCGTGGATTTCGTCGAGGCGTTCGTGGTTTTGTGCGCTCCGCGTTCAATTCTGGATCATTGACGGTTCCAGCACTCTGTGACGGGGGGGGGCGTCGAGCACCAGCACAATGCCATTGAGTGCGCGGAGCGCACGCCCCGTAGCTGCCACCAGGTTTCGGCGGGCGCGCTTGCGCGCCCCCATTCCATCGCTAACCATACCAACTCGTTGTGCTGCACGACGGCGTCGGCGCCACAAAGTGTTGGGCGGGTTGGCGGTTTCGACAGACCGATGGGTCGATGCCGAACCCGTGGTTTGGAGTCCCTGCTCTTAACCCGTCCCTGCGCGCACATAGCAAGCCATGCCATCCGCCTCATCCGTGCCGTCTATGGTTGAGTCGGGCCCGAACCAGGAAGGAGGAAACGCCTCCGTGGTCTCGGTGCCCTCGGTGGCTGGGCAGAAGCGAAAGGGGAAACGCTTCATCCATCCTCCCCATCCGCCTCCTGATGTCCAGCACCAGCCTGGCCGGCAAGCGCGCCCTCATCTTCGGCGTGGCCTCGGACGACTCGATCGCGTGGGCCATCGCCCAGGAACTGGCCGCCCAGGGCGCCACCTGCATCATGGGCTACCAGAAGCGCTTCCTCAGCCGCGTCCTGCAGCTCTTCAAGGACAAGCCCTGGATCGAGGGCTACCTCGAATGCGACGTCGGCACCGAGGAGTCTGTCGCCTCCTTCTTCGAGCAGGCCCGCACCAAGCACCCGGGCGGCTTCGACATGATGGTGCACTGCATCGGCTTCGCGCCCGCCTCAGCCCTGCAGGACGAGGTCGTGCGCACCACGGAGGCCGACTGGAACACCGCCCTCACCGTCTCCGCGTACTCCCTGGTGCGCCTGACGCGCCACGCGATGCCGGACATGCGCCGCGACGGCGCCATCGTGAGCCTCACCTACCTCGGCGCCGACCGCTTCGTGCCCGGCTACCGCGTCATGTCCGCCGCCAAGGCCGCCCTGCAGGAGCTCACGCGCGAGCTGGCCTTCACCTGCGGCCGCGAGAAGGGCGTCCGCGTGAACACCATCTCGGCCGGCCCCATCCGCACCCTGGCGGCCTCCGGCGTCCCGGGATTCAGCATGATCCTCGACTGGATGCGCCATGCCGCCCCCCTTGCCCGCAACGTCAGCCAGCAGGACGTCGCGAAGTCCGCTTACTTCCTCCTCAGCGACCTGGCCTCAGGTGTCACCGGCCAACTCCTCTACGTTGACGCCGGCTACAGCATCATGGGGGTGCCGCCCGACCTCGACAAGATGACTCTCCCCGGCCAGTCAAGCCCCACGCAGCCTTCCCAACCAGGGAGCCCTGCAGCATCGGCACCGGCAGTGGCCGCCTCGCCCCCCGCGACGCCGACCGGCCAACCGGCGCCCCCCCGCGCCCAGCCGCTCATCTTCGGCAAGAAACCTTGACGGCGGCCCCCGCTGGCCGGAACTGGGCCCGCACCGGGCTGTGGTGGGGACTCGCCGTCTTCGCCTTCTTCGGCCTCCTTGTCGCCACGGGTATCGCCCGCCCGTACGACCTGCCTCTTGACCGTTGGATCCTGCGCAACGTCCCGCAGCCGCAGGGCACGCCGGACTGGGGCGGCATCGGGTACCTCAGCATCTGGGGCTCGCAGTACGCCACCATCCCTGTCACCATCGTGACCGTGATGGGGCTCCTCGCCATGGGCGCCGTCCGCCGCGCCAGGATCGTCTCCGCGGTCGGCTTCGTGGGTGGCCTCCTCATCCTCGGCTTCCAGGTCGCCTTCCGCCCGTTCGTCGCCATGCACTGGGCCGACACGGGCGCCCAGGTCGTCTATCCCAGCGGCCACGCCGCGGGCGCCACGATGGCGTGGGGATTCGCCGCCGTGTTCCTCCTGTCCTCCGCTCGCTCGCAGGCTCCACCCTGGGTCCGTCCCCTGCTGTTCACCGTCTGGGTCGCCATCAGCGTCGCCGTCGGCATCGACCGCCTCCTCGTCCGCTCGCACACCTTGAGCGACATCCTGGGCGGCTGGGGCCTGGGCGTCGCCCTGGTGTGCATCGCCGTCCTAGTCGACCGCGCCGCCCCCGGGGCCGGAAAGGACCCTGGCGATAGCCACCCGCAGGGCAGGTCGCCATGAACCGCGACGAGTGGCTGCGCACCGGGCTGTGGGGTGGGCTGATCCTCTTTGCGGCCATCACGGTCGACCAGGTCCTCGAGGGGCCCATCCTGCAGGCCGATTTCCCCGTCGACGACGTCATGACGAGCCTGGCCGCGAAGGGGTGGCCCATCCATCCCATCGGCGTGTTCCTCTCCACCCCGGGCTCGTCCCTCGTCGACGCCCCCGCCCTGGTCCTCGCCACCGTGGCCCTGTGGGCGTGGGGCCAGCGCCGGCTTGCCACCGTTTGCCTTGCCAGCGGCGCGCTCAACGGGTTCCTCAACTCCGTGGTCAAGGAGCTCGTGCACCGCCCCCTGCCCCCCCACATCTTCGACCGGTGGCCGGACTCCTACGCCTACCCCAGCGGCCACACCATGGGCGCCACCGGCACCGTCGGCATCGCCATCCTCCTCCTGGCCGAGGGCTGGATCCGGCGCCAGCGCATGGACGCCGTCGCTACCCAACGCATCCGCCGCAGGGCCGTCGCCGCGTGGCTCACCATGTCCGCGGTCGTCGGTGTCGCGCGCGTGCTGGCGCAGCACCACTGGGTCAGCGACATCCTGGGCGCCTGGCCGTTCAGCATCGCCCTCGTCTGCGGCACGCTCCTGCTCCCCTGGGCGAAGGACCCCGAACCCGTCCAACGCATCCCCCTGCCTCCCCTGGAGAAGGAGCGCCGCCGCCGCCTGGCCTGGCTTGCGCTGGCGGGTTTCCTCCTCTTCGCGGCGGTCACGGCGGACACGGTTTGGCATGGGCCCCTGCGCACCCATGTGCAAGGCAGCAACGACGGCTTCGCCTGGCTGCAGGAGGAAGGCTACCCTCTGCGCAGCGTCGGCATCTGGCTTTCACAACTGGGTTCGCCTGCCATGGCCATCTTCGGGACCGTCCTTGGCGCAGCTGCCTGTCTCCTCCTGGGTTCGCCTCGCCGCGCCATCGTCCTGGTGGTGGCCTCGCTGGTGGGGGCCGCCATCATCACGGAGCTGCAGCATGACCTCACCCGCTACAACGCCGCCACAACAGCCCCCGACCTCCAGCACGTGGCCCCGTTCCGGGTGGGCAACCAGACGTTCGAGTACGAGGTGGTCTACACGGACGCGCACGGCACCGTCCACCGCGACCCGTTCCCGGGCGAGAAGGGTTTCAATCTCTCCCGCACCCACTTCGTCGGGTTCAGGCACATGTTCCCCAGCGGCCACACCTTCGGGGCCACCCTGACCTTTGGCCTTGCCTTCCTCCTTGCCACCGATGCCTGGATCGAGACCAGCGCGATCCAGCCCTGGCGTGCAACGACCCTGCGGCGGCGGGCCATCCAGCTCTGGGTCCTGGTCGCCCTCCTGGGCGGCCTGGGGCGGCTCCTCCTGCGCGTCCACTGGTACACGGACGTCCTGGCGGGCGCCAGCCTCGCAGCGGCCTTGGTGGCTCTTGCGCTGCTTGCGACGCAGCGACCCTGGCGGACCCGGGGCCGCTCCCAGCGAACGTGAGCCCAGGCACCGGTGAGGGCACCGTTCCCCTTCAAGGCCCACCTGGCGTCTGCCACCCCATGGCCACGGCGCGCCGTTGGCAACTCATCGGCTTGGCGGCAAGCCTTGGCCTCTTCGCCGTCCTCCTCGCGGACCGGCTCTGGCATGGGCCGCTCTCGGGGGCAGACCAAGCCGTCTACGATGCCGTCACCCCTCTCCACGAACGAGGGCTGCCCGTCCACGCCATCGGGGAGGTCCTCTCCTGGCCTGGCTCTGTACCCGGCGCCCTTGCCGTCACTGCCGCCGCCGTCATCGTTTGGTTCCTGCGCGGCGCCCGCAAGATGGCTGCCTGGGCCGTAGTGGGAGGCCTCGTGGCCTCGGGGGCGGTCACCCTCGTGAAGCTTGCCTTCCACCGTCAGGCCCCGCCCTTCGGCATCGCCGGGAACGCCTCGTTCCCCAGCGGGCACACGCTCGGGGCCACCGCGAACCTCGGCCTCCTCATCCTCCTCGAGGCGCAGGTCCTCGTCGACCGCCACGGCTGGGCGGGTGCATACGCGGCGCGCGCCTGGCGCTGGGCCCTCACGGCATGGGGCATCGCCGCCCTCGGGACCGCCGCTGCGCGCCTCATGGCGCAGGCCCATTGGGCCACCGACGTCCTCGCCGCCCTTGCCCTGGGGACGGCCCTGGCGTGCGCCACCTTGCTCGCAGCCCGCGTGCCGCGGCCGGCGCAGGATGCATCACGAAGAACCTGAAATAAGCCAGCTTGAGCGCCTTTCAGGAGGTTCAGGGCAGGCCGGTTTCCGGCGTCAAGGGCGACATGGCGGAGGTGGGGAGGATGGCAACCAGGTCGCCGCCCCCACTCTGTGGATACAGGTTGTCCCATGTGACGTCGTAGGTCCCAACCCCATCTTCGGCGATGTAGGTGCGGAGCAGCGGGCCAGTAGGTACGGCCTGGTACGGTTCAGACCAACCGTACTTGGCACGGGGGGCCTGGACATCCAGTACGGTCCCACTCCCCCGCTCCATGAAAGCCATGACAGTCACATTGGGAGAACCAATCTCGGCGTGGAACTTGTTCTGGTAAACGATTCCACCGACCTCCATCCCGCCTTGCATATTGCTGGGGTCCATCATGAATGGCTGGTCGCCTAGGCCAATGGTGGGGAAGGCGGGCTGGTCGCAATGGTATTCGAAGACGACGGCGCGGTCGAACCAGTCGTAGTCTTCACGGTGCGGGTCCGGGATCGGCGTGAGGTTGGCGATGGCGTAGGCATCGAAATCTTGTGTGATCCTCTCCATCGGCGAACGGGTCCATGCCATCGTTCCTTCATATTCAGGGACCACCCCCATCCTCCGGGTGTCGACATCTCCGGCATGGAACCTCAGCAACTGACCTCTGCCATACCAGCCCAGGCTCGTGTTTCCCTGTCCTGCCCGAAGCATATGCAAGGCTGTGGGGCCGTATCCTTTTGCCACCACCTGGGACGTCTTGAACTCGGCCCTGCACGTGGCACCATTGGGGACGTCGACATGAATATGGAAAGCAACTAGACCGAGTGGTTCCTTCGTTTCCCAATAAAAATCCTTGAATCCCACGGAGGCCGGCGACGGCGAGGCGTCGTGCCCGACGTTTTGGGCACAGCCTGAGAAAAAGAGGAAAAGGCAGACGAACGAAGCCCACCCGACTCGTGCGTCGTCATCCCTCATCTTGAACCTCTATGCTGTGCACTCAGTGGCCAGACTCCGGTTCACGCCGGAGCCAATCCATTCACTGACGCAGGTTGGGGCCAGCGATGTGCAACCTTCGACGGGATCCCAAGAGAAAGACTTTGCTTGCTCTTCCTGGAGCGGGCTCAGGGAGATGTAGGCGAAGGATTCGAAGTCCAAGAGTCGGTACACCGGGTCGAGACAGTCGTCGTCGAGGTTCAAGAGCTCCAGCAAAAGTTCAGTTTCGTCGCCTCCACTGCAGAGAGATCTCCCGCCCCGCTGGAAATGTAACCCGAGCAGGAGCCGGGGAGAGGTTCAGAAGAAACGTCAGGACTCGAGTCGCTGCAAGAGCCCGTTCTCTCGCAATGAGCCCAGGGGCCCAGCCGGTCCTGCCCAGCTCTTCCGCACTCGGCCTCTCCACTGACCGTGGCATCACCCTCCTGGGAACTAACCGCCACGTTCGTCCCGCGCCCTTGGGTACAGGTGTAAGCACAGTCTTGGTTCACGTCGCCGTACTTCCACTTGCCTTCCTCGCAGGAGACATCGGTGTCGGTGGCATTGGCCGGTGTGACGTTCATGAGGCCGAAGGCCACTAGCGCCACCACGAGGATGGCCAGGTTTTGGGGTTTCATTTTTCCTCCGTTTCTCCAGCACCGAAGTAAGTCCTCGCGCCGGGATTCGCAGTCCGGTAAGGGCTGCTTACCGGCGGTAAAAGGCCGTCAGGTTAGCCTTTTTGCCGCCTGCGAAATAGTCGATGGGCCGCAAACCGTTGCCAGCCGGGTCGAAGCGCCCCGAGATCAAGATTTACCCCACTCCTGAGATTTTGGAGTGGATTGACGCGCAAATTGGGCCAGGGAAACGATTCTACAACCGGACACACGCGGTCGAGTTCGCAGTCTCACGGTTAATGGAAGCAGAGAAGGCGAACAAGAAGTGAGGTCAAGTTGCCGCGGCGGTACACGCAGTTACCTGCAAGACGCATTAGGCTCTCCAGCTCACGAGCGCTGATGCACTCGTGCACGTCATCGCCTGCACGACGCATTAGGCTCTTCAGCTCACGAGCGCTGATGCGCTCGTGCACGTCATCGGGTTCACGGGGATGCCGGGCTCGGGCAAGTCCGAGGCGATGGAGGTCGCCCGGGCGCGCAAGTACCCCGTCGTCCGCATGGGCGACCTCATCTGGGAAGAGGTCGAGCGGCAAGGTCTCCCCCGCGACGCCAAGCACGTCGGCGAGGTCGCCGGCGCCATGCGCGTGTCGCACGGCAAGGACATCTGGAGCAAGCGCACCGTCGAGCGCGTCCGCGAGGTCATCGGAACGCAGCGGCCCCCCGTCGTCCTCATCGACGGCATCCGCAACTTCGAGGAGGTGGAGACGTTCCGGAAGGAGCTGGGCACGCAGTTCCTCCTGGTCGCCATCCACACCGACCCCGAGCACCGCTTCGGCCGCATGATCCGCCGCGCCCGCGACGACGACTCGGCGGACGTGGAGGTGCTGAAGGCCCGCGACGAGCGCGAGATCGGCTGGGGCATCGCGCGCACCATCGCCCTCGCGGACGAGATGGTCGTCAACGACGGCAGCCTGGAGCAGTTCCGCAAACGGGTGGCGGCCCTGCTGGACCGCGTGGCGAAGTAGCAACGGCTTCAACCTGCCGCCGCCTGGCCCGGGAGGTGGAAGGACCTCGCCCCGTGACGCCACGCCGCCGCCCATGGTTGCCTGTCGTGGTCGGGGTGGGGGGCTTCGCCCTCCTGGCCGCCCTCGTACTGCCCGGCCTCACGCACCCGTTGGACGTCTGGGTCGCCGGCCACGTGCAGCGTCCCTTGGGCCACTGGCAGGGTGATCCACCGGCCGCCACCAACACCTCCGGCTACGTCCGGACGCTCTGGGTCCCCGATCCGCCGCTGCTGGGCCACGCCTCCGGGCTGGGCCACAAGTTCACCGTGCAGGGAGCCACGGCCGTGCTGGCCTTGGCCATGGTCGCGGCGGGACGCTGGCGCAGTGCCGTCATCGTGGCCGCAGGAGGCATCCTCAACGCGGTCGCGACGTCGGTGCTGCAGGACTTCTTCGGACCCCTGACCGAGCACCTGCGCGCGGCCGAGCCCTACCCGGTCCCCGTCCTGTTCCCAAGCGGGCACACGATGGGCGCCACCTTCACGTGGAGCCTGGTGGCGCTCATGCTGGCGCGCCACCTCGCCCCGCCGACCCGGCCGTGGAGGCGCGCGGCAGTCGCCACCGCGGTCGTCCTCTCGGGTGCGGCGGGCCTTGACAGGATGCTCGGCGGCCAGCACGTGCTGGCGGACGTGGGGGCAGGCTGGCTGCTGGGGACGGCCCTCGTGGGCGCGTGCCTGTGGATCGATGCGGCCTGGCGGACCCCGGAACCGGTGCCGGGCGTGCCCTCCGCGGACGAAGAGATTCCGACCTAGGCGCCCTTCCCCTTGTCCTGGTCGGCGCGCTGCTTGCGGCGCTGCTCCGCCTTGGCCTTGGCCATGGAGCGCAGCATCTCCTGGCGCCGCGGGTCGCTGGTGACGTCGCGGATGCCGGCCCGGCGCGCAACCTCGTCCTCCCCCGCCTCCGCGGGTTCGCCGGCTTCCGCTTCGCGGCCGCGCAGCGCAGCGCGTGGCTTGGCAGGCGCGTGGACCGGCAGGACGTCCAAGGCCATGGGCAGCTGCCCTGGGCGGGGCGCGGGGGCCAGGGTCCCTTCGCGGTGGCGGCGGCGCAGCTCGTCCTGCGCCTGCTCGAACGTGTTGGGGTCCTTCAGGGGCACGGCGGTCTTGCGGGCTGGGTCCCATTTGAGCATCTGCACGCCCGCCGTCGTGAGGATGCCGACGGCCAGCGGGTCCGGGTACTCGTCCTCGAAGATGACGCGCTGGATGCCGCAGTTGGCCACCATGCGGCTGCACTGCGTGCAGGGCTGCGTGGTGCAGTAGAGGTCCGCCCCCTCGATGGAGACGCCCGTCGTGGCGGCCTGCAGGATGGCGTTCTGCTCGGCATGCAGGCAGGGGCAGATGTCGGCGACCATGCCGCGCGGGATCTGCAGCTCGTCCCGGAGGCAGCCGACGTCGAGGGGGTGGGGGAAGTTGCGGGGCGCGCCGTTGTAGCCCGTGGTGAGCACGCGCTTTCCCTTCACGATGACGGCGCCCACGCGGCGGCGGGGGCAGGTGCCGCGCGCCTTGACGAGGTGGGTCATGTCCATGAAGTACTGGTCAATGCTGGGGCGTTCCCCGTCCACGACCTTCGCTACCCCGCGGATTGCTATCAGGCTTCTTGCTGCTGGGCCGGGGGCACCCGGGAGGCGATCTCCAGGCGGTACGTGCCCGCGAAGGGGACGTCGGCGGAGTAGAAGGCCACGGTCCAGTCCCCCGTGGGGGGTTCCTTCACCAGGAACCTCGCAGAGGTGCCCTGCACCGGAACGTTGTGGTAGCACGAGGTCGCCTTGCATCCCGGCTCGACGTACCGCACGGTGAGTTCGGCGGGCAGCGTTCCCGTGACCGTGATGTTGAGCCACGTGGCGTTGCTGGCGGGCACGTGGAAGGAGTCCGCCTGGCCCGCGATGCCGATGACGTAGGGGGCATCTGCGCCTGCTGCCGCGCCCTCACGGCTCGTGGTCCGCCAGGTGAAAGGCTGGGCTCTGGCATCCTGCGTGGCGGGGGAGGCGTCGGGCGGGGACGCGCATCCTGCCAGGAGCAGCGTGGCAAGCAGGACGGCGAGGGCAGGGCGGGGGGGAGCGGGACGCACGGGCGGCAGGTTCTGCAGCGGCTTCTTGAGGTTGGCGCTGATCTGGCGAGAACCTGGACACATCTCAGCCATCCACCCCCAGGTTTCCGCGTCAGGGCGCGGGGGGGTCGGGGTGGGCCCTGCGCTGGCGGGCGTACAGGAAGGCGCCTGCCAGCAGGAGCGCTCCCGTGGCCAGGAAGGCCAGGACCCGGGCGGGGAGCGACAGCGAGTTGAGGTCGATGGCGAAGACGCGCACGAGGACCAGCCCGAACATCACGAAGGATGCAGTGCGCAGGTCGCCATCGCGCATCAGGAGCCCCAACACCACCAGGAGCAGGGCCTCGGCGCCCCAGGCCAGGGTGATGGGGAGGCCGTGGACGAGGACGGGGACCACGAGGATCGCGCTGCCCATCGCGACGCCGAGGCCAAGGCCGCGCAGGATCCGCCCTTGGCCTGCCTCTGCGCGGTGCAGGCGGAACACGCTGGCTCCCGCGGCCAGCGCGAGGACCATGGCCGTGGCCGCGAGCCCCACCTGGCCGGCTGGCACGCGGGGGACCATGGAGGCCAGGACCGACAGGAGGGCGAAGGTGGCCGACAGCAGAGCCGCTCCCTGCACCCACGTCCGCCCCTTGCTGAGCAGCAGGCTAGCACTTGTGGCCGCGAGGGCCATCCCCGCCAAGGCCAGGGCCTGCAGGCCGGCGCCGTCGAACTGCAGGGGAGGCCACGCCAGGAGCAGCAGGAGTGCCACCGCGCCCAGTCCGGGCGCCAGCCGGGGCAGTGCCATGGCCAGGGCAAGGGCCGCGATGCCCACGGCCAGGGCGATCCACCCGGCGGCGTCGTCGAAGCCGCCGCGCTCGAACGCCAAGGCCTCCACGGCGAAGACGCCAGTGACGGCAAGGAAGGCCAGGGCAGGCAGGAGAGGACGCGCCGGCTGCGCGCGCTGCAGCGCCAGGAGCGCCAATCCAGCGATGGCGACCACGGTGGCGGCCGGCAGCGGCCAGGGGATGCCCGCCTGGACGGCCGCCACGGCGTGCACGACGGTCGCGCCGACCACGACGGTGCCGACGAGGCTGGACCAGCCCCGTGTGGCCGCGACGACGAGGAAGCCCACGTCCAGGAACACCACGAAGAGAAGGCCAAGGGTGGTGAACTCGCCAGCCGGTGCAACAAGGATGTGGGCCAACGCGGCTGCGACGCCGCAGAGCACGGGAAGGCGCATCCAGAAGGCGTACGCGGCCAGCAGGGCGCTCACCAGGGCCAGCAAGGCGATGTCGGCCCAGAGGGCCATGCCCAGGGCGGCGCGGTACTCGGGCAACGCGTACCCAATGTAGAGGGTGACGTAGGCGACCACGGCACCGCCGCCCGCGAAGACCTGCGCGACGGAGGAATCCATGCGGCGGCGGCGCATGAGCTCCCCACCGGCGAACACGAGCACGCCCCCCGCGAGGCCGATGGCGAAGCGGCCGGGGATGGGGACCCAGCCGCGGTCGTAGGCCAGCTTGAGGAAGAAGACGACGCCGAGGGCGAGCACGAGGATGCCGGCGCGGGCCAGCAGCCGGACCGCCAGCATCGGGTCGCGGGCGCGCCGGGCGCCTTGCGGCGCGGGCTCCACGACCCCTTTCCACAAGGGGACCGACGCCTTTCGCCCGGGTGCATCGCCCGCCGCGGACGGCGGTGCGCGGGAGTCCGGGACGCCTGGAGCGGGAAGGCCGAGGCGCGCCTCGAGGTCGCGCACGCGCTGCTCGAGCTGCCGGAGGCGCTCCTCGTCGCGGGGCACGCGGCGCCATCGAGGACGTTTGTAATAAGGTGGCCCGGGCGTCGCGGCACCGTGCAGGTGCGTGTCACGGCTCCCGTCCGTCCCACCGAGGACCCGGCCAAGGTGCGGCAGGCGATCCTGAACCTGTTCCCTGACGCCTTGCTCCAGGAGACCGCGCGCGGCCTCGAGGCAACCACCTCCGTTCTTCTCCCCCTGCGCCAGCGTGTGTGGCGGCTGCGCATCATCGACACCTTCCGCGGCCAGTTCCTGCACGGCATGGATGCTGCCCTCACGCACACCACGTTCCGCATCAGCAAGCAGGCGGCCCTCGCCGGCCATGTCTCCTTCCCCGCGACGCCGCACGTGCTGGGGGACCTGACGGTGACCATCACGGCGGAGCCGGGGGACCTGTTGGGCATCGAGGAGCTGGCCTGGTGGTTGGCGCCCGAGACGAAGGACGGCGAGATCGTAGGGCCGAAGGACCCCTGACGTCCTCCCGAACCACAGATTTCGCACATCCCACAGGACCCTCGCTTTCGGTCGAGCGTTCCAGGTTCGGTTCTCAGGTTGTCGCGCGCTCCGCGTTCAAGTCTGGACGAGTTCCAGATCAACACTCCGTGACGGTGGGGGCGTCTTGCAGTCCCAGAAAGATTGTTCTTGGTGCGCGGAGCGCACTGCCCCGAATCCTGTTGGCTGGCTTCCGCTAGGCGCGCTTCGCGCGCGCCCCATTCCATCGCCTGCAGGAACAACCCGCCGCCGCCCACGCCACAGGAATGTTGTGCGGGTTGGCGGTCACGACGGACCGAGGGGTCGATCGCCGCGACGACAGCGCCCATCTGTGCCATCTGTGAAATCTGTGGTCTGTTGGGGCCGAAAATGCCTGCCAACATTCGGGCTCTGTGGACTCGGTGTCCCGGTGGCTGGGAGTCGCGCCCCTACTTCTCCCACGTGTGCTTGCACGCCCGGCACGCGTACCGGTTCGCAAGGACGTGCATCTCGATGTTGCGCGACTCGCAGCGCGGGCACCGGAAATACACGATGACCGGCTTGCGTGGGTTGCCGCGCCGCGTGTGCTTCGTGGCGCGCTTCTTGTGCTTCTGGCAGCGCGGGTTCACGCAGTAGAACCGCTTCCCGTCGTCGCTCACGTAACAGCCCAGTTCCGCGCACACGGGGGGCAGGTCGGTGCCGAAGTACTTGTCCACCTTCATGCCGGGCACGGGCGACGGGCGCGCCATGGGCAGGGGCACGGACGGCCCCGCGTCCGGCCGGCTGCGGGCGATGGCATCCTGCAGCAGCTTGCGGGCGCGCACGACGTGGTCCGGCTCGCCCGGCGGCGTCGCCGCATCCTCGGCCATCAGGACCTCACGGGCACGTCGACGGTCATGAGGTCGTCGGCCACGAAGCAGTCGGGGAAGACCGCCCGGGCCTCCTCGAGGACGGGGGAGGCGTCGCGGTGGCGCGGGCTGATGTGCGTGAGGCCGAGGCGGCGGACCTTGGCCTTCTGCGCGATGCCGGCCGCCTCGCGGGCGGTCATGTGGCGGTTCTCGCGCGCCTTCTCCACCATGTCGTGGGTGTAGGTGGCTTCGCAGATGAAGAGGTCTGCGCCCAGGGCCGCCTCCAGGATCCCCAGGCAGGGCTGCGTGTCGCCGGAGTACACGATGCGGCGCCCGGGCCGGGGCGGTCCAAGGACCTGCTCGGGGGTGAACGTGCGGCCGTCCCGGGTCGTCACGGTCTCGCCGCGCTGCAGCTTCCCGAAGAGGGGACCCTCCGGGATCCCCAGTCCCAGCGCCTTGGGCTTGTCGAAGAAGCCGGCGCGGTCGGGCTCCTGCAGCGCGAAGGCGAGGTCGTTGATGCCGTGGTCGCCCTGGTGGACCGTCACGGAGTACCCGTCCTTGTCGATGCGGTCGCCGGGCTTGACCTCGGTGACGTGGATGGGGAACTCCTTCGGCCAGCCGCGCAGCTCCTTCCATGCGGCCACCAGCCTGGGCAGGCCGGGGGGGCCGTACAGCCAGAGGGGGGCGGTGCGCTCGTTGAGGGCCATCGTCTTGAGAAGGCCCGGGACCCCGTAGCAGTGGTCGCCGTGGTAATGGGTGAGCCAGATCTGCGTGATCTGCATGTACGAAAGGCCGGACCCCTGGATCTGGCGCTGCGTCCCCTCGCCGCAATCCCACAGCAGGATCTCCCCGCCGCGCTTGACCGCGACGGCGGCCAGGCCCCGCTCGGCCGTCGGCCAGCTGGCGCCCGTGCCAAGGAACGTGACGGAGAGGTTTGAGCTCATCCGGACGGCACTCGACCCCGCGGACGCAATTAAAGGCGGCGAACCACGGCGAAGTGCCGCACAAGGCTCCGATGGGCGCGCTCCGAGTGCCTCTCCAACACCTGGAACCCCTGGCCCTGAACGGCCTCCAGCAGGGCCGGGTCCGGGTGCCCGATGACCGCGTGCGCCCCCTTGGGCAGCACGGCCGCGAACGCAGCGAAGGCGCGGCCGTAGAGGGGGGCCAGGTCCTCGCCGTCGGTGCCGGAGGAGCGGCCGTAGGGGAGGTCCGTGACGATGCCGTCCACCTGCCCCACCAGGCCTGGGACCGCTCCGATGTCCGCCTCGAACACGGTGGCATCCAGGGGCTCGGGTGGCACGTCGGTGAGCGTCTGCCAGGTGCCCTGCACCATCCAGGCATCCAGGTCGGACCCGATCGCCTGGTACCCCTCCATGGCGGCCTCCAGGACGAAGGTGCCCGTCCCGCAGAACGGGTCGTACAGGCGACCTCCCTGGGGCACGCGCGCGAGGTGCAGCAGGCTGGCGGCCCGCCGGGGATGCAATCCGACGGGGCTGAAGTGGGCGCGCGTGTCGGAGCCACGGCCCTCGAATGCGCCCCGGTCGGGGCTCCCGCGCAACTGGCCGACGTGGATGCGGCCTTCGATGAACCACGCGAACACCGTGGACCGCGGCGCCTTGAGGTCGATGGCGTGGCCGGCCTCGCGCAGGGCCTGCCCCAGCCGCCGCTCGACCGCCAGCCGGTTGGGGCTCTTGGCCATCCCCCGCTGCTCGGAGGTGATCGCGGCCGAGCCCTGGCCCGATGCGTTGGCGCGCACGGCGGCGGCCAGCGCCTCGATTCCTTCGGGCGTGTCCGCCTCGGCCCCCCATGCCTCGCCCCACTCGTGGGCAAGCGCCATGCGCGAGAGCGCGACGTCCGTCGCAGCGCCGTTTGCCGGGGTGACCCGTGCGACCAGGCCATCCAGCACCACGGTGGCGTCGGCGTCATGCACCTCCAAGAGGGCTCGGAGTTCGGCGGCGGGGAGCGTTGCGTGCTCGCCGGACAGGAGGACAAGCCGGTCGCGCACGGTACGGGCAGGGAGGAGGGGCTTATGCGTTCAGCGGGACCGCAGCGATTCCCGAGGTCCTGCCCTTTCCATCTCGTTGACAGGGTTCGCTGCTTGGCTGGCGTGCGCTCCGCGTTCGGTTCTGGATAGGTTCCAGTCAAACACCCTCTGGTGGTGGTAGTGGTGGGTGCGTCAAGCTCCGGGATGATGCCTTTTGGTGCGCGGAGCGCGCTGCTCCCACGAACCGCGGAAGCCACGGAACCTGCGGAACCCTTCGTTGGTTCGGATCCCGTGAAGTTCCGTGCGTTCCGTGGCTAGTCGGTGGGCGCGCTTCGCGCGCCCTATTCCATCGCGTGCCAGAACAACCCGCCGCCGCCCACACACACTCGTCGGACCGGACTGGGGTCCTCACGGCGACCGATGGGTCGACGGCCTGCCCACTTGGAATCCAGGTCATCTGAGAGTATCTGTGGTTCAGAGGGAAGAGAAGACGGGAAAGGCGGAGAACCTCAGGCGTTGAGCGTCGGCACGCCGACCATCATGGGAGGGGCCACCGCAGCCGACTCGCCGGCCACGATGCGCCGCAGGGCGTCCGTCGTCGTGAGGAGCGTCTCCTTCCCGCTGCGGACCTTGTCCAGGACGCCGAGTCCGACCAGCTTCTTGACGTGGAAGCTTGCCAAGGCGGGGCTGATGCCCAGCTCCGTGGCGAGGCCCTTCTGGCTCGTCATGGGGTGGCTTGCGACGTAGCTCGTGATGCGGTTGGCGGAATCCCCACGGACCGCGCCCGCGACGGCCATGTCCTGGCGGGAGACCTTGCCGCCCGCCTCGAAGTAGCACTTCTGGTTGTTCACCTTGCGGATCGCGACCAGGCGGCCCTTCTCCAGCTTGTCGAGGTGGTGGACGATGGTGCCCCAGCCGGTGCCCATGCGGCGACCGAGTTCGGAGGCGTGGATTCCGGGGTTGCCCTGGATGACCTGGAACAGCTGCGCGCGCATGGGGTGCTTCAGGAGCTCGTCGTCCTCGATGCGGCTGAAGCCTGCCACACCAGCGCTGGCGATCCAGCCGAACTTCCTGACCAGGTGCGCAAGCCCCCACGCCGAGACGGCCGCCGTGGAGGCCGCGCCCGTTGCGACGATGGCGACGAAGGCGGGCTCCGGCAACGCCTTGGGGCGGAGGCCCGCGACCAGGCCCGCGTAGAGCGAGAACAGGGCAGCCAGTTGGGCGCCCAGGAAGACGAAGGCCGCCAGGGTGGCATCCGCGACGGCCAGGACGGCCGAGCCGAGGGCGGAGGCCGCGACGGAGAGGCCCGTGCCCGCGGCGGCGAGGGTCGCGCCGGTGCCCGAGCCGAGGGCGCCTAGGCCGGTGAGCGCCGCAAGGCCAGTCACGCTGGCGGCCGAGGCCAGCGCGTCGGCCGCGAGGGCTGCGGCGTCCGCGGCCAGGCGCACGGTGGCGATGGCGCCGTCCGCGATGGCGCCCCCGAGGAACTGCATGAAGCGCCCGACCGCGCCCGCCGCGCTGCCGACGCCGTCGGCGGCGGCACCCGCTGCGTCCCCGACGCCGTGGGCAGCCGAGCCGATGCCGTCGGAGACCTTGTCGACGAGGGACTTGCCCTTGACGACGGTCTCGTTGGCGACCCCTGTGGCATCCGGGGCCTGCGCCGCCACGGAGGCGGTCAGGAGGACCAGGCTGGCCAGTGCGGCCAGGAATGCAGCGGGGAGCGTCGCGCGCATAGGGAGAGACCCTGGTTTTGTCCTATATCAGGATGTTGGTGAACTGGCTCCAGTGAGGGCCTTGACGCTCATTGGGCGTCGAAGCGGGTGAGGAGCGCCCGGACGCGGTCCTGGAAGGCCGGCGTGACATCGACCACGACCACTCCTTTGCCGGGCATGCCGTAGAGCACCTTGGCGCCCAGGGGAGCCTCAAGGAAGCAGGGCAGGCCCAAAAGGTCCTCCTCCCCCTCGACGAAGATGCGGACGGGGTCGGGGCCGTCGCCGTCCTCGTCCACGTCGCCGTCCTCCCGTGCCGAGCCGGCCCCGTACTCCATGCCAAGGCGGATCGCGTCCCAGGCTTCACGGGTGACCTGGCCGGCGGGGTTGCGGACCTTGAAGGCGAGGCGGCCCCAGGAGCCAAGCTCGACCTCGAACATGCGGTCGGCCTGGCCACGCTGGGTCTGGAAGTCGCACACGAAGAGGCGCGGCGAGAGGCCCAGCTCCTTGATGGTGAGGCTCACGACGTCGCCGACGCAGACCAGGACGTCGGAGTCCGTCAGCTGCTGGCCAAGCTGCTCGGTGCTGAGGACGGGGCCGAAGGGGGCGGCAAGCTCGCGGCGCAGAGGCTCGGGCAGGATGTACGCCGTGCGGGGGCGCATGTCGGGCGCGGCCGAGGACGCGTCCGTCCCCTTGGCGGGCACGATGCTACTCCTTGGGGGCCAGGGCGGGGAACTGCGCCGTGACGGCGCGCCAGGCGGCCTTCTGCGCGTGCTGCTCGCTGCAGCGCCAGCCGAAGTCGGCGTTGTAGGCGTCCAGGTAGAGGCGCTGGGCCTCCGCGGGGAGGGCCTTGGCGTCCTTCGGGAGCGTCTCCAGGGAGAGCGTCATCGTGGCGCGGACCGGGAGCGGGCATAATGGCGTTGCGCTGGGCTTCGCGACGCCTACCTAACCACAGATTTCACAGAACCACCAAAGGGTCTCTTGCCCTCTTGACCCATCGGTCTGTTGGAACCGCCAGCCGGAACAACACTGTGTGGCGCCGACGCCGTCGTCCAGCACAACGTGTTGGTATTGCAGGCGATGGAATGGGGGCGCGGCGCAGCCGCGCCCGCCGGAACCCCTCGGGAGTCTACGGGGGCCGTGCGCTCCGCGCACCAAGAACATTTTTCTGGTGCTCCACGCCGCCGCCACTCAGGAGGTGTAGGACTGTCGATGATCCCGAACCGAACGCGGAGCGCACGACAACTCAGAGCCGAACGTGGTTCTGTGGAATCTGTGAAATCTGTGGTTGGGCCGGGCCCGAAAAACCGCGCCCTGTGAACACTGGAATCCGTGGTTCGGTTGGGTGCCGAAACTACCCTACCGGACCTTGAGGGCGTAGATCCCAGGTTTCTCGATGTTCATGGTCTTCGCGAGCTCGCTCGTGGCGGGGTCCATGATCTGCAGCAGGCCCGACCAGTTCTTGCTGGTGGCGCCGCCGCAGTTGGCGCACTGCAGCTCCTCCGAGATCATGTGGCACTGCTTGCAGGCCTTGGACATCAGGCAGCTCCTGCGGAGGCCTTCTCGGCCTTCTTGACCTGCTTCTTGGTGGTGGGGCGCGACTCGCTGCCCTCGGCACCGTTGCCGCCCTTGTCCGCGGCGTCCTCGGGCTTCTTGCGGCGGTCCTCGTCGATCCACTCGAACTTGCCGAGGCCGGGCTGGCGCATGGTGAGGCCGATCTTGGACTCGCGGGGGGAGAGCTCGTTGAGGCTGGCGGTGACGATGCGGGCGCGCACGTTCTCGCCGACCTCGAGGCTGCGGCCGGTCTCCTTGCCCAAGAGGCGCTCGTTGTGGACGTCGGCCGTCATGAAGTCGTTCATGACCTGGCTCATGTGGACGAGGGCGTCCAGGGGGCCGATGTGGACGAAGGCGCCGAACTCGACGACCTCCGCCACGATGCCGTCGACGACCTCCTGGTTGTCCGGCTTGAAGCAGAGCGCGTCGAAGGCGACCTTCTGGTAGATGGCGCCGTCGCCGTGGATGACCTGGCCCTCGCCGTCGGGGCGGACCGCGGTCGTGAGGACGGTGATGCCGTGCGTCTTGTTGAGGCGGCCCTCGAAGGAGCCCTGCACCAGCTTCGCGATGGTCCCCTGGAGGTCCTCCGTCATCTGCTCGGGCGGGATGCGGACGGTGTCGCTCATCTGGATGATTCGGTACAAGGTGCCACGGCTCCCTGGGGTCCCCTGGCGGGTGCCCCCGTTTCGACGTCTCTGCGACGGGGAGGCCGATTTAAGCCCTTCGCGCGCGCCGGAACGGGCCTGAAGCTGGTTTGCAACGGTAGTCGGCGTGGGCGGGTCGCGGGGGG
>DATLBS010000002.1:0-37362 GCA_035526765.1 Thermoplasmatota archaeon
GCTCGGGAAGGAGTGCCGCCAGGCTGGGCAAAGGCAGGGCCCACAGCGCGCACACGACCAGCAGGCCAAGTCCCAGGCCACGCATGTTACCCGCTCCTTGGCAAGCGGCGCTGCATCGCGACAGGGGACCACATGGAGGAGCACCACCAGCGAACTGGAACCAGGCCCTGACCGCCCGGATGTCCAATAAATCTTCTTGCCAAGGAGAGGAGCACGTCCCAAGGAATCCGGCCAGGTGGGACGAGAAAGAAGGCCCAGAGGATCTGTGTCGCCTCGCGCCGGTCCGTGGCGCGGGATGGGCAGCCCCGTCAGCCCTGTCATGGGGATGGCCGGAATCGAACCGGCGACCTGGGCATTATGAGTGCCCCGCCCTAACCCCTAGGCCACATCCCCGGGCGCGCAAAGTCGCGGGGCGGCCCGGTGGCCCAGGTCTCGGCCCAGCGGGCTTTGCGAAGTGGAGCGGAGGGGATTCGAACCCCTGGCCTCGTCCATGCCAAGGACGCGATCTTCCAGCTGATCTACCGCCCCGGTTTCTCCGGTCTGCGCGCCGTTTGCGGGCGCGGGCGAGCCGCCCACAGGCCGAGGGTATTTGAGTGCGCCGGACCCGACAGGAGGCTCACGGCTGTGGACGGCGCCGCGACCTTCCGGGCGAGGACAGCAGCGCGAGGCCCAAGAGAAGCAGGACGATGGAGGCCAGGAGGACCGCGAAGGCGTTCGTGCCCTGCACGGCGCCGCGCAGGCCGGCCGCCATGGGCTCGAGGACGCCGGGAAGGAGGAAGGCCAGCAGGAAGCAGGCGGCGACAAGGCCGACGCCGCGCCCGGCCAGGCGGACGGAGGTGCGGTGGACCTCGCCGGGCTCGACGCCCTGGCGGGCATCTGCGGCGCGGGAGCGCACGAGGGCGTCGATGAGGACGGAGGCGCAGACGAGGGCGATGGCCATGGCGTGCCCGGCCAGGACCGCGGCGCCGATGGGCTGCGTCGACCAGCGCATGGAGGACTTGACGAGCCACCAGGGGTGCTGGGAGGCGCGCGCGAGGCTCCACGTGATGGGGAAGCACAGCAGCGTGAGGAAGAGGGTGCGCAGCCAGGACGCAAGTCCGGCGATGGCGCCGAGCGCGGCGAAGCCCAGGACGCACAGCCAGGGCAGGCTCACGAAGATGCCGTGCGGGCCGAGACGCACCGCGGAATAGTCGCGCAGGACCGGGCCGGTGGCCAGCAGGAGGCCCTCGATGGCGCCGGCGGCGGCCAGGCAGGCGGCTGCGGCCAGTCCCAGCAGGTCGCGCTGGCGCCTCACAGGGTCAGCCTCCGGACCAGGGAGGAGAGGCCCTGCGTGCTGGGGTCCCAGCGGATGGCGCGGATGCCGATGGCGCGCACCGCGGCCATGTGGGGGCGCTCGAGGATCGCGACCGTGCGCGCCAGCTCGTTGCGGGGCCCGTCCGGCAACAGGCCGGCGGGGTCGACGTGCACGACGGCGATGGGCGGGGAGCCGCGGCGGCGGGCCAGGACCCCGCGCAGGACCCGGAGGCCGGGCTCCTCGTCGCCGCGCAGGCTCGTGATGACGTAGGCCCGCGTGCCGCCGCGGTGCATGTGGCCGCGCGCGGAGTTCACGGCGGCCGCGAGGTCCTGCGCCTGCGCGGAGGGCGGGTTGGGCAGGGCGGTCAGCATCTCGAGGATGCGGCGGGCCTGGCGGCCGGAGGAGTCAGGGTAGGGCGTCCCCTCGGGCGCCTGGTTGTAGAGGGTGAGGCCGATGGCGAAGCCGCGGCGGCGGTACGAGGAGCAGAGGGCGAGGGCGCACTCGATGCGGCGCTCGAGGCCGTTGTCGAGGTTGGTGCCGACCAGCTCGGGGCTCGCGTCGAGAAAGACCCACACCTGTCGGCGTCCCTCGCGCTCGTAGTCGTTGACCAGCAGCCGCAGGTCGCCGGTGGTCTCGCCGCGCCGGGCGGAGGCCTTCCAGTTGATGCTGCGGTGGGGGTCGCCGCGCACGTATTGGCGGATGTCCTGGAACTCCCCGGTCAGGACGCCTGTCGGGCTGAGGTCCATGTCGGCCATCGGGTGCCGGGCGCGTGTGCGGGGCTCGGGCCAGCGCTTGAGGCGGGCGGCCACGGGGTCGACGCGCATCTGCACGGGTTCGCCGGCGGCCTGCTGGCGGGCGCCGCCCAGCAGCCACGGGGAAGGGGCCTCCGCGGCGAGGGGACCGACGTCGTGGACGCCGCGGCGGTCGCAGGCGGCCTTGAACCGCATCACGAGGTCCTTGCGGCCGGTGGCCCACGCGTGCAGGACGTTGCTGCCCTGGGTGAGGCGGAACGCGTCCGGCAGGGTCGCGCGCAGGTGGATGGGGCCCGAGCCGGCGATGCGGGCATGCACGGTGACCTCCACGGACTGCCCGACGACGGCGCGCGGGGGGTCGACCGTGATGCGGGCCATCGTGATGCGGGCGCCGGGCGCCACGGCCGCGAAGGCGACGAGGCCCAACGGGACGAGGGCGAGGCCCAGGATGGCGAGGTTGCCGGCCGCGACTGCGGAGGCCGCCAGCAGGCCGGCAAGCCAGAGGAGTGGGGCGGCGCTGCGCCCGAGGCCCATCAGGCCATCCCCGCGGCCTGCATCAGCGCACCGGGGGCAGGGTCTGCCGGGGCGGCGCGTGGGCCTTCAGGACCTCGGCGACGACGCGGGCGCCCGTGACGCCCTCGAGGACCTGGTCGACCTCGATGATGGTTCGGTGCGCCAGCACGTCCACGGCGACGTCCACGATGTCGTCCGGGGTGACGTAGGTGCGTCCGCGCACGAAGGCAAGGGCGCGGGAGACCCTGAGGAGGGCGAGGGACCCGCGAGGGGAGGGGCCGACCTCGACCTTGGGGTGCTCGCGGATCTTGCGGACGAGGCTGGCCATGTACTCCAGCATGGAGTCGTGCACGAACACCTCGCGCTCGACGGTGGCCTGCCAGGCGCGGAACGTCTTGGCGTCGCAGACGGCGGGGACGGTCTTCGTGGGGTCCTCGGCCTGCCAGCTGACGCGGCGGCGCAGGATCTCGCGCTCGGCGCCGAGGTCCTGCGGGTACCCGGTGGAGAGGCGCAGCAGGAACCGGTCCATCTGGGCCTCGGGCAGCGGGTAGGTGCCCTCCTGCTCGATGGGGTTCTGGGTCGCGAGCACGATGAAGGGCGGCGGGATGGGGATGGTCTGGCCCTCGATCGTGACCTGCCGCTCCTCCATGGCCTCCAGCAGCGCCGACTGCGTCTTGGGGGGGGCGCGGTTGATCTCGTCGGCGAGGATGAGGCTCGAGAAGATCGGGCCCTTGAACAGCTCGAACTGGCGGGTGGCCGGGTTCCAGATCTTGCTGCCCATGATGTCGGCCGGCAGCATGTCGGGGGTGAACTGGATGCGGCGCGAGTCCAGCCCCAGGGCCTTGCTGAACACCTTCACAAGCAACGTCTTGCCGAGGCCGGGGTTGTCCTCGAAGAGGATGTGCCCGTTGGCCAGGGCCCCGGCCAGGACCTTCTCCAGGATGCGCCGCTGGCCCACGAAGTAGCGGGCGACGGTGTCCAGGACTTGCTCGACGTCTTTGTTTGCCATCAGAGTGCCTCCAACTGTTCCAGGAACCGGGAATGGGCGGCGCGGCGGCCCTTCTCCATCGTCGCGTGCGCCGCGTCGAGGGCATTGATGGAGCGCTTCACGGTGCGGCCCGCCACCACGGCCCCCAGGGCCCAGCACAGCCCGCCTAGGACGCCGCCGGCCACGATGGGGAGGGGCACCATGGGGAGGTCGACGCCGATGAGGTACGGCAGGCCCAGCAGCACGGGGGGGAGCACCGCGAAGGAGGCGGCCACCAGGACGCCCTGGGCGGTCTGGACGGCGCGGCGGTCCAGGAGGGCGCGGGCCTGTGTGGCGCGAAGGAACGCGATGTCCTCCGGCCTGGTGCGGCCGCGAGCGCGCAAGGCCAGCAGGGCGTAGGGGATGCCCACGGCCGCACCTGCGGCTGCCCAACGCCCTCCCACGGCGAGGAAGGCGGCCAGCGCGCCGCCGGCACCCGCCAGGGCGGCGGCACCCAGCCACCACGGGGCGCGCAGGGGTTCCCGGCGGGCCACTAGGGCGGCGGCGCTGGCGGGCAGCAGCAGCCCAGCCAACAGAAGAGGGACCGCCACGGCCCACAGCCCCGGGACAAGGAACGCCAGAGGGGCCGCGAAGGCCGCGGCGCGCAGCAGCGCCGCAAGGGCAGCGGGTGCCGCGGGCAGTCGCGGGCCCTCGAGGGCGGGGAACCTGCCTGGCGCCTCCGCGCCGACGCGCGCCGCAAGGTCGGCCATGAGGCGGTCGTACTCCTCCCCGCCGCGGCCCTCCTCGATGAAGGGATGCAGGCGCCCGGCGACCTCGCGGATGGGCTCCGTGTCGAGGCCGTTGCGGACCTGCTGGTGCGGCCGCGCGGTGCCGGTGGGGTCCTGGCCGGTGGCGGCGACGTGGCGGGACATGCCGCGCATGAGGGCGGCCAGCGCGATGGCGGCAAGGATGGCGGACCACGGGATCCGCACCAGCTTCGTCTCCAGCACGCCCAGGGCGCCGAAGGCCATGAGCGCCAGGGAGAGGAGGGTGCCCACCGTCATCCATGCTGCAAGGCCTGCGCGCCAGGCGGCCCCGCACGCGTCGCCGAAGGCCACGGCGGCGGCCGCGGCCGCCACGAAGCAGCCCGCGACCCAGGCCGCCGCGCCGAAGACGCCGGGGCCCGCCTCGAAGGCCAGGAGGCCGATTGCGCCCGCGGAGGCGAAGGGGATGCCCAGGCCGGCCAGGGGGGCCCAGCGGCGGCCACGGCCGGCAAGCAGGCCGACGATGCCGGAAGCCGCGGAGGCGGCCAGGCCGCCGCCCGCGAAGAGGAGCGGCAGCCGCGCGGGCTGCGAGGACCACTTCTCGTGGATGACGCTGGCGCCGCGGGCGAGCACGTGGGCGACGAACTGGCCGTAGCAGCCGACCGCGACCGCCATCATGACGGCCATCAGGACCAGGGCCGCCGCGCGCTTCATCAGGCGCCTGCCTGGGCGCGGTCGAGCGCCTCGAAGAAGGCGTGGAAGGCGGCGCGGTCGCAGCGGGGGCCCGCGTAGAGGCCGGCCTCGGCGGTGGCGCGCACGGCCTGCGCGTGGTCGGGTGTGGCTCCCGCGGCCACAAGCGAGGCCTCGAGGCCCTCCATGGTGACGGCGCCCTCCACGTCGGCCAACTGCTTGGCCAGGCGGCGGGTGGCGTCGTCGAGGGCGGAGCGCAGCGACTGGATGGCGCAGGGCACGAGGATGGCATGCCGGGCCCCCTCGTGGCGCTCGAGGCGCAGCTGGTGCAGGCCGGGAGCAAGGCCGCGCAGGG
The DNA here is from genome assembly GCA_035526765.1 of Thermoplasmatota archaeon. GTDB lineage: Archaea > Thermoplasmatota > E2 > JACPAO01 > JAHFTW01 > JAHFTW01. The sequence continues at coordinate 5,336 of DATLBS010000002.1, forward strand.
GCACCGTGATGACGCGGCCGTCCACGGAGGCGGGCACGAGGCGGCCGCGCCCGTCGCGGACCTGCCACGTTCCCTTGCGTCGCACGCGGACCTGCAGGAGCTCGTCGAGGGCTGGGTCGAGGACGCGCGGCACGCAATCGGGCAGGGGCGGGTGGAGGACACGGGCGCGCAGGCGGGCGGGCCGGGGCAGGAACCGGTGCCGGTGCGCCTTGGCGGCGCGCTTGCGGCGGCCCAGCCGGAGGGCGGTGGTGGTCCCGAGGACTGCGGCCAGGGGGGCGCCCACGAGGGTCACGGGGTTCACCACGACGATCTCGAGGCTCTTGCTCGCGGGCGCGATGCCGTCGTCGCTGCCGTTGGCCGGCATCGCCACGGCATCGATGCGCAGGACGCGCAGCAGCAACGTGCTGGAGGCGATGTCGAGGATGCCCGCCTGCAGGGTCTGGCCACCGACGCGGACATGGACGAGCCCTTCGCCGCGCACCACGACGGGGGTCGACCCGAAGGCGTGGAAGCTGAGGCTGGGGGATTCGATGGAGAGGCGCGCCGGGCGCTGGATGCGCAGCTCGACGTCCTGCTGCAGGCCAAGGCCGGGGGCCTCCAGGATGGCGCCTGCACGGCCCACCGGGACCTCCGCGGGGAGGACGAACGTGATGTGGAAGCGGCCGTCCGGGCCGCTGCGGCCGGTGGCCCGGGCGTCGAGGAGGCGAAGCGACAGCTCGTCGGCCACCGGCTGCCCCTCGAAGAAGAGGGTGCCGGCCAGCTCGATGCGGCCACCTGCTGCCTGGACGGGGATCGGGTCCACTTGGGCCTCGACCTGGCCGACGCGGACCTGCTGGGCGTTGGCCGCAAGCCGGACACCAGGCTCGGCCTGCAGGGTCAGCGTGTGCGGGCCTGGGGCAAGGTCCACGAGGACCACGGTGCGCGCGGTGGCGTCCGTGCCGGCCAGCGTGGCCACGGTGCGTGCGGCAGGCTCGCCGTCCGCGAGGACCGTGACATGGAGGTCGGTGGGACTGTCGCGCAGCTGGATGGCCACCGGCACCGCGGCGCCGGCCTGCCACCGCGCGGGGACCTCCAGGGTGGCCACGGCATCGAAGGTGCGGGTGAAGCCGACGCCGACGCCGACGCCATCCGAGGGCGTCGTGAAGGTGGCGAAGCCCAGCCCCTCCTTCGGGGCGCCGTCGAAGGCGACCGTGAAGGAGCCGTCGCCGGCGGCGCGCACCTCGTGCGATTCGCCGCGGTCGTCCTGCGTCCACTTGCCCAGCACGGCCTGGCCGGGTGCCGCCGTGCCGGTGACGCGCAGTTCCCCGCCCTGCAGGGTCGCCTGGTCGATGCGGGCGGTGAGCCTTGATGGGACGGCCTGGATGGAGGTGGTGGCGTTGCTTGCGTCGTGGCCGGCGTCCCCGGCAAAGCGCGCCTCGACGGTGTGCGTGCCCTTCGCGGGCCGGAGCGTGAAGGCGGCCCGGCCCGCGCGGTCCGTGTCCTGGTCCTGCGTCGCGCCTGTGCCCAGGCGGAGGGTAACGGGCGCATAGGCGACGGGCAGCCCGTCGTCATCGGAGAGCTGGACCACGTACCCGGTCTGGACGTCGGCGGGGGCGCGCCGGGGGCCCTCGATGGCGAGTCGCGTGGCCTTCTGGACGTTGAAGGGCGGGTCCGAATACGAGAGGTCGCTGGGCTGCCCGGCGATGGTGGCGGGCGCGAGGCGGGCGACCAGCTGCAGGCTGCCTGCGGGGGTGTCCTGGCCAAGCTGGCACGTTGCGCGGTAGCCGCCCTCCGTCGTGGTGGCGGAGCAGAAGGCGGTGCCTGCCGACTGCTTCGTGCGGTTGTACGTGAACGTGATGGGGATGCCGGCGGGCACGGGGCCAGCAGGGCTCCGGACGGTGCCCGCGATGGTGAAGGGGACGTTCTTGCGCAGGGACGAGGGCGACTCCGTGATGTCGATGGTGGTGGATGCGCGGGCTCCCTTGGGCACCTGGCTGGCCGGCGCCTGCCCGGAGGCGAAGGGGAGGTCCTGCTGGGCGATGACCTCCTCATGGCCCGCGCGGGTGGCGACCTGGTACTTGCCGCAGCCGCCCAGGTCCACCATCCGCCAGCCCTGCTGCGGGATCCACGCCTCGGCGAAGGCATGCGCCTCGTTGATGACCAGTCGCGTGGGGATGCCCAGCGACTGCGCCCCGAGGGCGAAGACCTCGCTGCGCTGCCGCGCGCATCCCACCTGCGACTCGGCGACGGCCAGCAGGTCGTCGGCGCGCTGGTCGCGGTCGGGCAGCGCGCCCACGCCGAAGGCGCGGATGTGGGTGGCAAGGGCGCGCAGGCCGCCGCCGTAGCCGCGGTCGGCGGCACCCGCGAGGGCGGTGATGCGCATGCCGACGGCCTGCGTCTGCGCCTCGAGGAGCGGCTGCATGCCGGTAGGCACGTCGCGCGCGGTGACGGAGCCGGGGACGTCGAGGTCGTAGTACGCCATGTCGACGGCCCACGTGATGTCGAAGACGGCGGGGCCCACGGGGCCGCGCGCCCACACCATGCCGTTGGCGTCGCGGGCAAGGGCGATGGAGGGGCCGGCGATGGAGACGAGGCGGTCGCCCGGCGTGACCGTGGGGACCGGGGTCCAGAGGCCGGGGTCGAGGGTGAGGTGGAGGGTGCCGCGGGCGCGGGGGCCGACGGCCTCGGGCTCGAGGGGGATGGGCGTGCGGGTGGCCGTGAGGTCCGGCTTGAACAGATAGAACCCGTTGGGCTCCTGGATGGCCTGCTGCACGAAGGTGCGCGTGTGGCACGTGAGGGCGGGGGAGTACACCTGGACGCAGACGGGCGCCACGGGGCCGCCGCCGCGGTCGCTAGGGTAGCTGAGGGGCTTCTCCATGGGGCTGGTGGCGGCGGTGGCGTTGCCGCGCGAGGTGGCGCCGCGCGGGCTGTTGAGGCCGATGGCGCCGGCTTTCTCGAACTTCGAGAGGAGGTCCCGGGCCTCGGGGTCGAGGCCGCGGTCCTGGGCGGCCAGCACGGCCAACGCCCCGAGGCGCACGTCGCCCTCCGAGACCTTCCCGTCGCCGTCCAGGTCGGCATAGGCCTGCTCGCCGTCGTTGAAGCGGCCGTCGCCGTTGGCGTTCACGAACGACAGGCCGCGCCCTGCCAGGAGGCCCACCAGCCCGGCCAGGCTCTCGAGGTCCAGGCTGGGGTCGCGCAGGCTCGCGATCATGCCGGCCGCCTGCTCGGGCGTGAGGCCGAGGGTGGCCAGCTGCTCAGGGGACATGCGGGAGAGGAGGTCCGCCAGGGCCTGCGGGTCCATGTTGCGCAGCATGTCGGGGTCGAGGTTGGCGCCGTCGAGGCGGTCCAGGAGGCTGCCCACGTCGCCGTCGAGGCCGTGCACGAGCTGGGCGTCCCCGACGTTGGCGCCCTTGCCGGTGAAGTGGAACCCGGAGCTGGTGACGCCGAGGCGGGTGTCCTGGGGCACGGCCACGGTGAAGCCCAGAAGGGCGACTGCGACCAGCGCCAGGGCGGCGCCACTCCTGACCCCCATACCAAGTCGTCCAGGACACTAGGGGGTATTCAAGGAGAATGGACAGTCTGTCGACCTTTGCGCCCCTTGCGCCCCCCCTTGGCCTTGCCTTTCTTGGCGGGGGCGGGGGATGCGGAAGGGGTGTGGCCTCCTGGGACGACCTGCCATTTGGTGCCGTAATAGATGACGCCGGCCTCCCCGTCCTGGCCGAGGCGCCGGAAGACGGCCTGGACGCGGTCGCCCGTGGCCACCTCGAGGGAGTCGACGACCTGGCCGGTGATGACGGGACCCTCCTCGGTCTGCACCAGCGCCAGGAAGTAGGGGGCCTGCAGCTCGTACCCCCGGGCGGCCTTGTGGACCCTGGTCCATTCCAGGATGGTCCCGCGTCCCGCCAATTTCACGGCCTTCATGTGGCCGATGGAGGCGCGGCGGCACGTGGGGCACACCTCGCGCGGCGGGAAGTGGATGGCATGGCAGACGTCGCATCGGGATGCCTGGAGGTTGTAGCGCTGGGGGATCTCGCGCCAGAAGCGGGGGACCGACATCAGAGAACCTCCCCGGCTGGAACCACGGATTGCGGGAAGCCCACGGACCCGCCCGGCCAACGACCCATCGGTCGCCCCGAAACGAGTTGACCCATCGGTCGCGCCGAAAAACGAGGAGCCCCCATCCTACGGGTGTGTGTGGGCGGCGGGGGGTTGTTCCAGCTAGCGATGGATTGGGGCGCGGCGCAGCCGCGCCCGCCGACGCCCCTGTGCAAGTTACGCGCCGTGCGCTCCGCACACCAAAGGGCATTTTTCTGGTGCTCGACGCCCCCGCCACCACAGGGGTGTTGATCTGGAATTGGACCAGAACCGGACGCGGAGCGCTCGACGGAGGATTGGCTCAACCCATTGGCAGCACTCGCCTTGGAGGGTTTCGCCATCACTCCACCTCCAGCACATGGACCACCGCTGTCGCTCCCGTCCCGCCCACGTTGTGCGTGATGCCGATGCGCGCGTCCTTGACCTGCCGCTCGCCAGCCGTCCCCCGCAGCTGCCAAACGACCTCGCACACCTGCGCGATGCCCGTGGCGCCCGCGGGATGGCCGCGCGCCTTGAGGCCGCCGCTGGTGTTCACGACGGGAAGGTCGCCGCCGAACGTGGTGCGCCCCTCCTCCGTGGCGGGGCCTCCCTGGCCCTTCTTGACGAAGCCGAGGTCCTCGATGGCCAGCACCTCGCCGATCGTGTAGGCGTCATGGACCTCGGCGACCTGGATGTCGCCCGCGCTGACACCTGCTTCCTGGTAGGCGCGGCGGGCCGCGTGCTCCGTCGCGCTCCACGTGGTGCGGTTGCTGCGGGAATGGAACGCCAGCGTGTCCGAGGCCTGCCCCGAGCCAGCCACGCGGACGGCCGCCTTCCGGTGGGTCCCCAGGGCCTTGTCGCTGGCCAGCACGATGCAGGCGGCGCCATCGGAGAGGGGGGCGCAGTCGAACATCGTCAGGGGCTCGGCGACCAGGGGGGAGTTCAGGACGGTGTCGCGGTCGATGGCCTTGCGGTACTGCGCCAGCGGGTTCCTGGCGCCGTGCGCGTGGTTCTTGACCGCCACCTGCGCCAACTGGTCGCGCGTGGTGCCGAACTGGTGCATGTGCAGCTTCGCCAGCAGCGCGTGCAGGGCCGCGTCGGTGGCGCCGAAGAAGTGCTCCCATTCCTGGTCGATGCCGGCGCTGGCGATCGCCTGCGCGTCGGCGTCGGAGACGTCGGTCATCTTCTCGATGCCGCCCACGACGACGATGTCCGCGGAGCCGGAGCGGATGAGCTGGACGCCCTGCCGGAACGCGACACCGCCGGAGGCGCTGGCGGCCTCGATGCGGGTGGCGGGCAGGTGCCGGTCGGCAAGACCGGCCCCGTCGAGGAGGAGGGGCGCCACGTGCTCCTGGCCCACCAGTTTGCCCGTGCTCATGGTGCCGAGGAAGACGGCGTCGATCTCGTCGCCCTGGATGCCGGCATCCTTGATGGCGGCAAGGCCCGCCTCCGTCATGAGGTCGCGGTAGGACTTCTCCCATTGCTCGCCGAAGCGGGTGTGCGCGGCGCCGATGACGTGGGCCTCGGGGCGGGTGAGGCCGCGCTTGCCGGAGGGCATTCAGCGACCTCCAACCACGAAACAGGGATTTCGGGGATGCCGGGGAGCCCCTGCCTTGCCCCGTTGTCCAACCAGATGCAGCCGGGGCACAGGTCCCCGCAATCCCCGGAATCCCTGATCGGTGGGGATGGTCATTCGGCGCCTCCCATCAGGAGCTTTCCCCGGTACTTCGCGTACATCGCGTAGTCGACGTCCTGGGTGTCGGCCAGACGCGTCTCCAGGAGCTCCTCCTTCCTGCGGTTGTAGGAGAGGATGTTCTTGGTGACCTTCATGGAGAAGGCATCGGCGCCGGCGCCGGAGCCGTAGCCGCACATGAAGATGGAGTCGCCGGGGCTGGCCTGGTCAAGGATGTTGCAAAGCCCGAGGAGGACCGCCCCGGAATACGTGTTCCCGATGCGGGGGGCAAGGAGCCCAGGCTCCGTCTGCTTGGGGGTGAAGCCCAGCTTCTGCGCGATGGCGGCGGGGAACTTGCCGTTGGGCTGGTGGAAGACGGCCCAGGTGTAGTCCTTGGCCAGCGTATCGGTGTCCGCGAAGAGGCGCTCGGAGGCCATGCGGACATGGCGGAAGTAGGCGGGCTCGCCTGTGAACCGCTCCCCGTGGCTGGGATACTTCTGCCCTTCGCGGCGCCAGAAGTCAGGGGTGTCCGAGGTGAAGGAGACCGTGTGGCCGATCTCGCACAGGACGTGCTTCTTGTCGTTGCCCAGCAGGAGGGCGGCCCCGCCGGCGGAGGCGGAGTACTCGAGGGCGTTGCGGGGGGCCCCTTGCGAGGTGTCGGCCCCGACGGCAAGGACGGTCTTGCACATGCTGGACTGCACGAGGCCCATGCCGGTCTGGATGGCGGCGGTGCCGGCCTTGCAGGCGAACTCGTAGTCCGCCATGGTGAGGTAAGGCCCTGCGTCGAGGGCCGCCTGCACGATGGTCCCCGTGGGCTTCACCGCGTAGGGGTGGGACTCCGAGCCGACGTAGATGGCGCCGATGTCCGCCACCGTGGTGGGCGCCCGCCGCATCGCCTGCCGCGCGGCCTCGACCGAGATGGTCGCGACGTCCTCGTCCGGGCCGGGCACGGATTTCATGTGGACGTTGAGGGCGCGCCCGATGTTGGCGTCGTCGCCCCAGACGCGCGCGATCTCCTCGCTGCGGATGCGGTAGCGGGGCACGTACGCGCCGTAACTCGTGATGCCGACGGGCATTGCGGCCGTTCGACCCGGGGGATGCGATAAAAGCGTGGCGAACCAGGAATCGGCAGGTGCCGAAGACCGTCGGGTGGACGCCGCCCACCCACCTTCATGCCATGGTGCTCCCGGCCGTGGAACTCCTTGGCCTCGCCCTACCCAACGCAGGACGCTTGGCCGCGCAGTCCCCCAGGATCACGCAGAAGGCTGGTCGCAACAGCCATGAGCCGGCCTCCATTGCGCCCACCATGGCCATCCTCGGCGTCGACCAGGTCTCGGTCGCCGTGCACTCGCTCGACGACGCCACCCGCATCTACGAGCAGGTCCTGGGGCTCAAGGCCACGCATGACGAGACCGTCGCCGACCAGGGCGTCACGACCCGTTTCTTCCCCGTGGGCGACACGGGCAGCGTCGTGGAGGCGCTCCTGCCCACCGGCCCGGACACACCCGTCGGCAAGTTCCTCGACAAGCGCGGCCCGGGCGTGCACCACATCGCCTTCCGCGTCGACGACCTGGAGGCCGAGTTGGCCCGCCTGAAGGGACTCGGCGTGCGCCTCATCGACGAGGTGCCCCGCCTCGGCGCCGAGGGCAAGCGCATCGCGTTCCTCCATCCCAAGGAGACCGGCGGCGTCCTCATCGAGCTCTGCGAGGCGCCCACAGGCGCAGCGCATGGCCACGGGGCGCTGGGCCGCCACGGGAGCCGGGCATGAGCTGGGCGGTGCAGCGCGTGGCGACCGCCGCCTCCACCATGGACATCGCGCGCCAGCAGGCCCGCGCGGGCGCCCCGGACCGTTGGGCCGTCGTGGCCGAGGAGATGACGCAGGGGCGCGGCACCCAGGGGCGGCCGTGGCATGCGCCGCGCGGCGGGCTCTACCTCAGCTTCGTGCTCCGGGAGGTCCCGGACCCCACGCTGGTCAGCCTGGCCCTGGGCAATGCCGTGGCGGACGTCCTGGAGATCTCGGGGGCGGAGCCGCGCCTGAAATGGGTCAACGATGTCTGGGTGGAGGGGCGCAAGGTCGCTGGCATCCTGGTGGAAGGGGAATCCACGGGCAGCAAGCTGGACTTCCTCGTCGGCGGCATCGGCATCAACGTCAACGGCCGCGCGGCCTCGTTCCCTGCCCCGCTGGACAGGGAGGCGACCACGCTGGAGGACATCCTGGGATGCGACTCCTGCGTGCCGGACCTGGAGACCGCCTTGCTGCACTCCATCGACAAGTGGCTGGGCAAGCTCAAGGACGGCGAATCGGCGCAGGTGGTGGCGGCGTTCCGGGAACGCGATGCGTTGGCAGGCAGGAAGGTCCGCGTCGGCTCGGCCAGCCAGTCGGTGGAAGGCCTCGCGACCGGCGTCGATGCGCAGGGCAGGCTCACGGTGAGGACGGCGGCCGGGAAGGTCGAGGCCCTGCAGTCGGGCACGGTCACGTTGCTTTCCTAAAGCGCTTCGGCCACTTTTTTTGGCCACGGAACCCACGGAAGCCCACGGAACCAAGCGTGGACCTAGATTTCCGTGAAGTTCCGTGCGTTCCGTGGCCAGGCTCGGTCCGCCACACACACCCGCTGGACCGGGAGTCTCGTTTCGCGGCGGCCGATGGACCCGGCAGCGCCTAGACGAAGTGAGGGTGCCGGGTCAACGCGGCCTGCACGTGCGGCAGGATGGCCTCCCACTGGGCCTCGGGCCGCTTGGTGACCGTGACGAAGTCGTTGAGGAAGAACAGGGACTGCACGCCCGGCACCTCCAACAGCGCCTTGGAGAGGGGACTGGTGGCCTGCTCGGGGCGGCTCACGATCTTCGAGCCGTTGCAGAAGTTGCCCTCCGAGGTGACCTTCATCGCGTTGGGGTTCGGGGTGGGGTCGAAGCGCAGCCGGGCCATGGCGGGGCGGACGCGGCCGCTCGCTTTTGGCTGTTTGGTCGTGGAGGATGCTAAAGGTTGCCTGTCGGCGCGTACTCGCCCCACTCGGCGCGCAGCGTGTTGCAGATCTCCCCCAGCGTCGCGTACGCGCGCACGGCCTCGAGGATGGGCGGCAGCAGGTTCTCCTTGCCCTTCGCGGCGCTGCGCAGGTGGCCAAGCGCGGCGGCGACGCGAGGGCTGTCGCGCTCCGCCTTCACGTTCGCCAGCTTCGCCAGCTGCGCCTTCTCCGGCCCGTCGTCGACCCGCATCACCTCGGGCGGCGTCTCCCCTTCCAGCTGGAAGTCGTTGACGCCGACGACCACGCGGTCCCCGTCCTCGACCTCGCGCTGGAACCGGTACGCCGCCTCCTGGATCTGGGCCTGCACCCAGCCCTTCTCGATGGCGCGCAGCATGCCGACCATCTGGTCGATCTTCGCGATGAGCCCGTACGCCTCCTCCTCGAGCGCGTCGGTGAGGCTTTCGATGGCGTAGCTGCCCCCCACGGGGTCGACGGTGCTGGCCACCCCGGATTCCTGCGCGATGATCTGCTGCGTCCGGAGGGCGATGCGGGCCGCCTTCTCCGTCGGCAGCCCCAGGGCCTCGTCCATGGAGTTCGTGTGCAGCGACTGCGTGCCGCCCAGGACTGCGGCAAGGGCCTGGATGGCGACGCGCACCACGTTGTTCTCAGGTTGCTGCGCCGTCAGCGTGCTGCCGGCGGTCTGGGTGTGGAACCTCAGCATGAGGCTGCGCGGGTCCTTGGCGTGGAAGCGCTCCGACATGATGCGGTGCCACATGCGGCGCGCGGCGCGGAACTTGGCGACCTCCTCCAGGAAATCGTTGTGGCCGTTGAAGAAGAAGGCAAGCCGGGGCGCGATGTCGTCCACCTTGAGGCCGGCGTCCACGGCCGCCTGCACGTACGCGATGCCGTCGGCCAGCGTGAAGGCCAGCTCCTGCGCCGCCGTCGAGCCCGCCTCCCGGATGTGGTAGCCGGAGATGCTGATCGTGTTCCATTCGGGCACCTCCCTGGCGCAGAAGGCGAACGTGTCCGTGATGAGCCGCATCGACGGCCCTGGGGGGAAGATGTAGGTGCCGCGGGCTATGTACTCCTTCAGGATGTCGTTCTGGATGGTGCCCGAGACCTTGCGCAGGTCCGCGCCCTGCTTCTCGGCCACGGCGAGGTACATGCACAGCAGCACCGCCGCGGGGGCGTTGATGGTCATCGAGGTCGTGACCTTGTCCAGGGGGATGCCGTCGAAGAGGGTCTCCATGTCCCGCAGCGAGTCGATGGCGACCCCGACCTTCCCCACCTCCCCGAGGGCGCGCTCGTCGTCGGAGTCCATGCCGATCTGGGTCGGCAGGTCGAAGGCGACCGAGAGCCCCGTGCTCCCCTGCGCCAGGAGCAGCTTGTAGCGGCGGTTGGACTCCTCCGGCGTCGAGAAACCCGCGTACTGCCGCATCGTCCACAGGCGGCCGCGATACATGGTGGGCTGCACGCCACGCGTGAACGGCGCGGCCCCAGGGTACCCAAGCCGGGTGTCGGGGTCGCGGCCCGCGAGGTCCTCGGCGGAGTACAGCGGCGCCGCCGCCTGCCCCGACGTCGTCGTGAAGGCGTCCTGCCGCTCGGGCTGCCTGGCCACCGCGCGGGCGTACGTCTCGCGCTCCCAGTCGGCCTTGCGGCGCGCGCTCGTGCTCACGCTGGAGGCAACGCGTGCCGGTTCAAAGCGTGTCCGACCCTACGGGCGCAGGCGGGCGCTGGCCTCACTGGCCTTGCGCACCGCCGTGGCGCGCACCTGGGTCGCGCCGTCGCGGGCCTGCTCGGTCATCTCGACCATGCTGCCGCGGAGGTCGCCCATGGTGTCCTTGGCGGAGGCGGTCGCGGCCGCGATGGCCTCCTTGGCCTTCCCGCTGGCTTCCCGCATCATCTGGATGGCCTTCTGGCGCTGCGCGGGCGTCATGCCGTAGCGCCAGACCAGGTAGCCGGCCCCGACCGCGGCGACCGCGCCGATTGCGATGTAGACCAGTGCCTTCGAATCCCCGTTGTCGCCCATGAAGGAGGATGCGGTCGCTGCGCGATAAGGCTTGCCGCGTGGTCAGGCGGCCCCGAGCCAGACAAGGCGGGGCGGGGCGGGTCGCATGGACCTGCGTCGCCACGTTTGTCCCTGGGGCACCCGTTTTGTCCCTGCAAGCTCACCATCTTGGGCGTCGATGGCGTGCTGCAAGTCGCCTTCCCCCGATGCCTCCGCGGTGGGACAAGCCCGCGGAGGCGTCCAAGGCGATTGATTGTCTGTGTTGTCCGAAGTGCCTGCGGCAGCCTTGCTCGGTGTCGCGGTCCCACGTTCCGCGGCCGGCTCCTGAGCCGGGATCGATGCTTTCTGGTCTCATCTCGCGCGCGTTGCGGCGCTCGTGCCGGTCCGATCGCTCGCCCGCACGCGGCGCTCGCAGGCTCGCGCCTTGTGCAGTGGGGTGAGCCGGGATCGATGCTTTCTGGTCTCATCTCGCGCGCGCTGCGGCGCTCGTGCCGGTCCGATCGCTCGCCCGTACGCGGCGCCCGCAGGCTCGCGCCTTGTGCAGTGGGGTGAGCCGGGATCGAACCGGCGACATCCAGATCTTCAGTCTGGCACTCTCCCAGCTGAGTTACCACCCCGGGATGGCCGGCTCCTCCGGCAGGCCGCCGACTCGCGGGTCCTATTTGAAACGGTCGCGTCGGCCGCGCGCCACCGCCCTCACTTGCAGACGCTGGCCGGGTCGCACTGCCCGTCCTTCACGAAGGTGTAGTCCTCGCGCGGGACGAAGTTGTAGAAGTACTGCACGAAGATGTTGTACTCCTGGTTGATGACGACCGTGGGGGAGACGTCGCCGGCGAAGACGCGCGCCATGACGTCGCCATCGTCACCCGCCTCCGCCAGCTGCGCCTGCGTGAGCCGGAGCTTGAGGGGCGAGTCCCCCTGGATGGATTGGCCGCCGAACTCGAAGTAGAGCTGGTTTCCCAGGGGCTGCGTCCCAGTCCACACGGCCTCCGCCTGCCCCCGCCGTCGGGGTGGTCGCCTGGCCGAAGGCGAACTGGTGGACGTTACTCACCGGGTCAGGTGATGCACTGCTCGGGCTTCAGGCACTCGCCGTCCTTGATGAAGGTCCAGCCGGCCCGGGGCGTGAAGTGGTAGAAGTGCGTCGTGTAGACCTTGAAGTCCTGGTTCGTGATGAGGACCACCCCGGCCGCCTGACCCGCCTGAAACGGATAGGCGGGGAACACGCGCGCCGTGAGTCCGGTGCTGTTGTCCTTCTTGGGGGCCTTGGCGGCGATCTCGTCGTGCGTGGTGTTGAGGATGATGGGCGATTCTCCGCCGCGGGCCTTCCAGTCCGTCGTGCCGCCGAGGTAGTATCCAAGCTGCATGTAGTTGCCCAGCGTCTGCGTGCCATCCCAGGTCATCTCGGACTGGCTCATCGTCGGGATGCCGGCGCTGAAGGGGAATTCGTGGATGAAGTCCTGGCCCAGCGAGGCCGGGGGCGGCGGGATGCCGCAGACCTGGCCGCCCGCGCCGGCGCCGGCGGCGCCGACCGTCGCTGCGCACACGATGAAGCCCTTCCAGCTCAGCATCTCGCCGAAGGGCCGGTTGACGGAGTCCTCGGTCAACTGGATGCGCATCACGGGCGGCGCGTCGTCGGCGGCCTTGACCTCGGTGGAGGCCTGGATGGAGTCGAAGCCAAGCTTGCTGGCGGTCACGAAGTAAGTGCCGGGCTTGAGACCGTTGAACACGAAGGCGCCGGACTCGGTCGTCGTCCTCGTGATGTTGAGGGCGTTGAGCTTCACGGTCGCGCCGACGATGGGCGTGATGGAGGCGGTGACGACGATGCCGCGGATGACGCCGGTGTCGGCGGTGGCCTGGGCGTCCTCGAACTCCGGCGGCGAGGAGGTGCTGGAGGAATCCGATTGCGAGCTGGCGGCGCAGCCAGCCAACGGGACCAGGAGCAGGCCGACCAGCCAGAGCGCGCGCGTCATCAGGGGCAAGGGGGCCGTGTGTGCCTTAAATGTTACCGTTCTGCCGAAGGATTGGGCCTGGCTGGGCATGGGCTAGGCCACGACGAGCCGGAAGGTGACGGAGTCGCGGAAGACCTCCGCGCTGGAGATGGCCACGGTGACCGTGGCTTCGCCCGCGCGGGTCCACACGAGGTCGTGCACGCCCCACGCGGTCCCGGTCGGGTGAGCGAGGTGCGTTTCCGTCCCGTTGACGCCCGTGTAGCCGACGTCGACCTGGATGCAGGAGGCCCGCCCGCACGTGTTGTTGGCAAGGCGTTGCCCGGTGGCCGCGTCCTCGACGACGAGCGTCAGGATGGACGACCCGCCGGCCTGCGCGGCGGGCTCCACGAGGAGGTGCACGAGGTACACGTCTCCCTGCTGGGCCAGCGTGGGCGGCGCAAGGGCCGCCTCGGCCTGGGGCGGCGACACCGACGTGAGGAAGCCCGCCAGCACCAGCACGACGAGGCCGAGGGAGGCCTCCACCGCGACGGTGGAGCGCATCTCGTGGACCTCGAGGGAAAGGGGCGACACCCGCCCGCCCGTGGCCCGCCGGGCGGCCTTCTGCATGCGCCCCGCGAAGCCGCGGTCCGTTGGGGCCTCGAGGAAGACGTAGCGGTTGAGGGCGGCCAGCCCGACCATGAGGCCGGCGAGGGCGATCTTCCCCGCAAGGAAGGCGCCGTAGGCGCTTTGCAACGTCGCAACGGGGTGCAGGACGCCGGCTGGGCCCAGGACCGCGACACCGACGATGGCCCCAGTGGCAAAGAGCAGCATGACGCAGGTGAGCGCGAGGGTCCCGTACCGGATGCCTAGGGCCCGCAGGACGGCGGGGGCCTCGCCCTTGCGCCGCTGCAGGGTCGCCAGCAGCAGCGCGAGGCTGCCGACCCAGGTCGCAGCCGTCAGGAGATGGACGAGGTCGAGGGCGATCGTGACGGGGCCGTCGCCGGAGCCGTGCCCAAGGCGGGCCGAGCCGAGCGCGGCGCCCAGCAGCAGCGCGGTGGCGGCCCAGGGACCGGTGCGGGTGGGACGGACCTGGCCCAGCATGGCCAGCACCCAGGCACCGGTGCCGAAGATGAGGCGGGCCACAAGGATGCGGCCCACGTCCGAGCCGCCCAGCTGGCCCCAGCCGATGCCGGATTCCGCCACGGTGACCTGCACCAGCAGCAGCGTGCCCGCGAGGTGGAGCGCGGTGCCCCAGGCGATCGCGGAGCGAGCGAGGCCCTCGTCGGCCCCGGCGCGGCGCACCCACGCCAGGAAGGCGGCGGCGCCGAAGGCGAGGCTGAAGCCGGCGTAGAGGAGGGCGCGCGCGAGGGCGGCGGCGGGGTCGAGGTGGTTGACGGATTGGCTGGTGGGCCCCGGCGGCTGGAAGGCGCCCACCGCGAAGCCGACCGTGCCGGCGGTGTGGTGGCCGTCCGTGCCGGAGAGGGCTTCCCAGTTGATCCGGTAGGCCCCGTCCGGGAGGCCGGCGCGCAAGTGGATGCGCAGGACGGGCTGGGGGCCGGACTGGATCTGCAGGTCGTCGCGGTCGACCCGCTGGCCCGCCTCATCCGTGACCGTGAGCTTCGTGCCGGCAGGGTCCGCGGGCTCCGTCAGGGTGACGGTGACCATGGCGGGGACCTCGTCGAGCCGCGCGCCCGCCCTGGGGTCGCTGGAGGCCAGCTGCGAGTGCGCCGCCGCGGGGGGGAGAGCCAGCAGGACGACGGCCGTGAGGGCGAAGCCCGCCGCGACGCGCGCCCCGGTGCGCATTCAGGTCCGCCGGCGCAGGGCCAGTCCCAGGAGGAGGAGGAGGAGGGCGGCCAGGGCGGCGGAGGGGGCGGGGCTGCCTTTCGACGTGGTGTCGTGGCCGTGCGTCGCCGTGGGCTCGCCGCCGACCGGGCTGGCCTCATGGACCTCGTAGGGGACCTGCACCTGGGCGCGGCCGCCAAGGCTGGTCGTGGCCGTGATGGTGAGGGTGCCGGCGGCTCCCGCGCGGTCGCCGTGCAGGTTGAGGTGCAGGATGGTGCCTGCATCGCCATCGAGGGAGACCTGCAGGGGCTGCTTGTACGTGGCCCCCGAGGCCTCGCCGACGTGGAAGCCCGCGGTGACGCCGTCGGCGCCGTCGACGCTGAGGGTCACGGTCTGGGCGAGGCGGTGGAACCTGTTCCCGAGGTCCAGCATGATGGGGGTGCCGAGGTCCTGGCCTGCGGTGGCCACCTGGGTGCCGGAAGGCCCGCCAAGGGTCACATAGTAGCTGGGTCCGCGGACGGTGTACTTCCCTGTCCCGCCGCCGGCCACATACTCGTCGGTGTCGGGGGCGTTGCAGGGACCGAGGGTGTTCGTGCACTGGCCCGGCATCTCGTCGCCCTTGGCGGAGCCGGAGTAGGAGACGACCCTGAAGTTGGTCAGGGCGTCGCCCACGTTGACGCCGAGGTGGGCACGGGAGATGGTCGCGTCGAGGAGGAAACGCGTGCCCTCCCCCGGCACGGCCTGCTTCGCCCCGACCGAGTCGAAGCCGGCGGCCGTGAAGGTCTTGTCGTCGCTGGACTTCACGGAGAGGGTCTTGGTGCCGCCGGGCGTGGTGAGGGTCAGGGTGTCCGTGTAGGGGCCCTTCGTGCCGACGTCGAGATAGAACCGGAACACCAGCTGGTCCTCGGCGCCGTCCCATCTCTCCTGCAGGACAAGGCCCACGAGGGCATCGGCGCCGTGGCAGTCGTTGGCGTTGGGGGTGCCGGGCACGACCGCCTCGGGTCCGCAGTCGTCGACGCGGTCCTGGATGAGGATCTGGTCCTGTTCCGTGGGGGGCGGGGAGAAGCCGTGCGCCTCCGCCAGCGGGGCGATGGCGGCTGCCAGGACCAGGAGGGCAAGGAGAGGGAGGATCCGCATCAGGCCACCGGTTGGGCGGGGCACGAGGCGGCCAGGGAAAAAGCGTTCTTGTCGGTTCCGCGAGGCAAGGCCATGCGCACCGGCCGACGCGGCAGGAAGCGACATAAGGTTTGTCATGCTTTGAACAAGCCGTGCGGCGCGCGCCGGTCCTCCTCGCCTCCGCGATGCTGGTGGCGGTCCTGCTGTCAGGCTGCGGCGAGGGCCCCGCGGACGAGGTCACGGGCACCAGCAGCCTCCAGTTCCTCGAGCGTCCCCTTGGCGCCGTCCGGGGGGCGGAGGTGGAGTGGAGCATCAGGCTGCGCAACGCCGACAACGCCACATCAGCTCCCGCCCGGGTGCACCTGGCCATCACCCCCAAGGCCTTGGGCATGGCGCCGCGCGCGGCGACGGAGGCCAGCCTCGACGTCGCACCCATCCCGCCGCACGGCACCTTCGAGGGGGTCGTGCGCACGCCGTACCAGGGACCGGGCGACTACAGCGGCACGGCCGAGGTGCGCGTGGGCGCCCGCGTCGTGGCCCGAGCGTTCGTCTTCTTCGAGCAGTGCCAGATGCAGGCCTGCTGAGCCGGCGGGCGTTCAGCCGAAGTCGATGCCCAGCTTGGCGCCCATCTCGGCGTAGGGGTCGTCGGGGAACGCCAGCTTGGCGCCGCGGGGCAGCTTGTGGAACCACCGGTATCCGGCCACCGAGGGATCCGGGTCCCCGCCCACGGCCGTGCCGAGGCCGCCCGTGAAGACGAAGCAGGTGCCGTTCCCCTTTCGGAGCTTCATCACGAACCTGGGGGACGACAGCAAGTGGCCGGTCTCCTCGCGGAACTCGCGCAGCGCGCAGTGCACGGGGCCTTCCAACCCCTCAAGCTTGCCTCCCGGGAGCTCCCAGCCGCGCTCCTTGTGCTCCACCATGAGGAACTCCTTGCCCGCCTCGCCGTCGCGGATGGCCACGACGACCGTGTACTCCTTCCGCGCGGGGGAGTTGGTGGCCAGCCCGGGGGAATCCCTCGGGTGGTTCGTGGGGACCGGCTCCTGGCCCATCGCGTCGCCCTTGCCGGAGCCACGGCCGGGCCCCTTGCCCCCCGCTTCCGCGTTCATTCCTCGCCCACGCCCCCTTCGTCCTGGTCGCGCAGGTAGGTGCCCAGGTCCACGACGGGCTTCACGGCCTCGCGGCCGCCCTTGAAGCCACCGACCACGACGCCGATGCCCATGGCCTCGCCGCGGGGGTTCGTGACGATGCAGGCATCGTCGCGCTCCAGGCGGGGGTCGTGGCGCTCGACGGAGTCCCCCAGCACGTTGCGGCCGTACAGGAACAAGCGCGCCGCGTGCTCCGTGACGCGGACGGTCTGCCGCTCCGTGCGGCGGGCCAGCAGGACGGCGCCCTGGAGGTCGAGGTGGAACTCGCCCTGCTCGAGGGTCCCGATGGGCAGCCCGGCGGCGTCGCAGCCCGCAAGGAGCTCGGGGGGCAGGCCATGCAGCGCGGAGCCGGCAAGGCACACGAACCGCAGGCCATCGCGCTCGACGATGGCCAGGTCGTGCAGGCCAACGATCCGCGAGGAGAGCCCTTTCTCCATGGCCTCGAAGAATCCCAGCACGCTGGTCTCCTCGTCGAACGTCGGGCGCCTCATGTCTTGGCCTCCTGCGCAGGATCCGGGCGGGGGACATGGCCGGGCCCCGGGGGCGAAGCCGGCGCGTCGGGCTTGCGCAGCCGGGCCACGAAGAACCCTAGGGTGGGGTGGATGCCGGGCAGGAACCGCCGCGCCTTGGCGAGGCTTCCGTCCAGCCTGTAGCCGGGCCACTCGGTGACGCCGGGCGCCAGCGGCACGCCGCCGCAGCGGTCGAACGGCAAGGACTCCATCGTGTAGCCGCGCTCGACCATGCGCTGCAGCTGCGCCTCGTTCTCCTCGGGCGCGAACGTGCACGTCGCGTACACGAGGGTCCCGCCAGGCCGCAGCACGCGGTCGGCTGCGTCCAGGAGCTCGGCCTGGAGGCCGGCGTAGGTGGTGATGTCCTCGGGCCGGGCGAAGCGGCGGTTGCGGTCGTTCGGGATGGTGCCCTCGCCCGAGCATGGCGCATCGAGGAGGACCTTGTCGGCCCAGCCTGCGCCCGGGAGCTGTTGCGCCTCGTGGCGGCGCAGCACCGCGGTCGTGACGCCGCAGCGCTCCAGGTTGAAGCGCAGGGCGCGCATGCGCTCGGCGTTGGGCTCGACGGCCACGATGGCGCCGCGGCCACCGAGGTCGCCCGCCATGTGCATCGTCTTGACCCCGGGCGCCGCCGCGAGGTCGGCGATGACCTCGCCGGGCCTGGCGGCCAGGGCCAGCGGCGCGGAGGCGCTGGCGAGGTCCTGCAGGGTCGTCATGCCCAGGAGGTGCTCCACGGTGGCCCCGGCGCTGATGGGGGACTGGCGAAGGCGCAGGATGGCGGGGTCCAGGTCGGCGTGGCTCATCTGGAAGCCGCGGGCCTCCAGGCGCTTCTTCACCTCGTCCATGTGGCCCCGCAGGGGGTTCACGCGCACGTAGCGTGGCGGCTTGCGGCGCAGGCCGTCCAGCAGGAGGCTCGGCTGGTCGGTCAGGCGGACGAGGCGCGCGACCATCCAGTCGCTGAAGCGGTGCTCGGCCGCCCATTCGCGGATGCGCGGGCCAGGCGCGAAGCGCGCCACGGGGAACTGTCCGGGACCCGCTGCCTCAGCCATGGCTCACCAGGTGATGGAGCAGACCCGTGGCGGATTGCGCGCCGCCGACCGAGCCGCCGGGGTCGCCGACGATCTCGTTCCAGGTCGCCAGGTCGGTGGTCGTGCCGCAGTTGATGCCGAGGGGACACGTGCGGCTGGATTCGACCTGGGCGAGGCCGACGGCGACGATGCTGGTGCTGCTGCGGCCGTCGTAGCCGACCTCGCCGAGGATGCGGACCTTCGTGTTGACGGCAAACAGCCCGCCGGCCGTGGACGTGCCTTCCTCCGTGAAGTATTGCGTCTGGAGGCCGGAGGCCAGGGTGCGTGTGCCCGTGGCGGAGAGGGTGCGGTCGATGCGGATGCCGTTGCTGGCGGTGCTGTTGTCGACGGCGGTGCGGGTGAACTGCAGCAACTGTTCCGTCGAAGGCCGAGCCGCGGTGCGCAGCGAGAAGACGAGGACGTGCCCGGGGAACGGGGGTCCGGAGCCGGAGTGGGTGTAGTCGGTCTCCATGCTCTTCACGCCGAAGAGGCCGCCGTCGGTCTGCGGGTGGTCCTCCCGGGTCCAGGAGAGCTTGGCGGCGGCAAGCGTCGCCTCGTCGACGTGGGCGCGGTACGGGTCGAGGCAGCCGGCCAGCAGGGGCGCAAGGAGGGCCGCCGCGGCCAGGAGGGTCGCCCGACGGGGAGCCACGGGGGGGCGCGAGGAGAGACTGGCTGATAGGCGCTTGGGCGGTCGTGGAGCGCTCCGCGTTCAGTTCTGGATCATCGACAGGCCAGCACCCTGTGACGGTGGGGGCGTCCAGCACCAGAAAAGTTGTCCTTGGTGCGCGGCAGCGTTACGACGGACCGATGGGTGGAAGCTCACACCCGCTTGAACGACGCCTCGACGTGGACCTTCAGCGCCTGGCTGATCGTGCACGCCTTGTCCGTGAGCCGCAGCACCGTGGCCACCTGCTCGTCCGTCGCGGCCGTCGCGACATGGAACGCCACCCGGAGGGCCGAGATGGCGCCGTCCTTGAAGTCCATCTCGCCGTCCAAGCGTTCGAGCCGGGCCTCCAGCCTGCGCTTGGCCGCGACCTTCACGAACGTTGAGTTCTGGCACGCAAGCAGCGCCGCCAGCAGGAGCTCGCTGGCCATCGGTCCCTTGTCCGCGCCCCCCGAGGCGGCCGGCTTGTCCTGCACGACCTCGTGGCCGCGCATCGCGACCTTGACGCTGACGGGGCTCAGGGGCGTCGCCCTCGCGGTCTCCGTGTCCACGCAGCGCCCAGTGACCCCTTCGGCATAGCCGTTGCCCCGCCCCGCCGCGCCCTGTTCGCGTGTGGTTCAGCCATCCGACGCCAAGGTTCAAGAGGCCCGAAGGCCGCGTCACTCCCATGCGCTCGACGTTCCTGGCCGTGGCCATGCTCTGCCTGCTGCTTGCGGGCTGCGGCGAGAAGGCGGTGGCCCCGGAGCCTGTCCATCCCACCCAGCCAGCGCCCGTCTACCGCCTCCTTGTGCGGATCGTGCAGGAAACGCCGGACGGGGCCCCCATCCGCGACGCCGAGGTGTACGCCGTCCCGGAATCCGAGGCCTCCCCGGATCCCGCCAAGCTTCCCGCGCCACGGTTCGCGGACGACCGCGGCGAGGTCGCGTTCCAGTTCCCCCAGCCCGTGACGCTCCTCGTGCAGGCCTTCGGCCCGGGCAAGGGCGGAGGCGGCTGGACTCGCGAGGGCATGCGCCTGGAGGTGGGCGACACGGTGTCCTCGGACCGCGGGTTGCGGGTCGACGGCCACGCGGTCACGCTGCCGCTGCTGCGCGCCGAGCGCGCGTTCCTCCTCAACGCCACATGGGGGAACGCCGCCGCCACCGTGGCCCCGAACGGATCCATCGTGCCGGCGCAGGCGCGGTTCCCCCTCGACCTCGGGGAACCCTACCAGGGCCGGCTGGCCTCCATCCGCATGGACCTTGCGTGGCAGCAGACCCCCGAGGCCTTCGGCGACCTGTACGCGGGGCTCGCCCGCGGCGACGGGGCCCCGGTGCGGGGAACCGACGTCCCGCAGGCGCCGACCCCAGGCTCGGCTCACGAGAGCGTGGGCGGACTCCCCCCCGGCACGGGCCCGCTGCGGGCCGTGGCGATCACGGACAAGGCGGTGGTGGGCATGCTGGGCCTGCGGTTCACGGGCACCATGCGCTTCGAAGGGTGGTACCCTGCCGTCCTGCCGGCGCCCACCTGCCTCGCGGCAGCCTGCGGTCCGTTGCCCGCCCTTCCTCCGCCGCCGTCCTGGCCTGCTGCTCCGGGCTAGGATTTTGCCGGGGAGGCCGGCGGCAGCCGCGGAGCGGGGGCTTGCGGCGTGGCCGGAGCCGGCGAGCCGGTGGAGCCCGACGCCATGGAGCCTTCGGGCTCGGGGGGTGCCCGCGTGCCGCTGAGCAGCCGGACCATGCGCGTCTCGTTCCAGCCGGTGACGACGCGCACGTGCTTGGGGGCGGCGGCGTCGAACTCGGGGTCGCCCGTGTCGATGTGGAGGCCCTTCAGCCCCAGCAGTTTCTCGGGCGGGGCGATGATGCGCAGGTTCTCCCAGCCGACCTTCCGCAGGACGTCGGGGCGCAGCATCTGGGTCCCCCGCCCCAGCAGCATGCCCTGCCCGCCGATGGTGGACAGGACGATGCGGACCTTGCCGCCCTTCTGGAGCTGCGTGTCGACCAGGTCGGAGATCTGGCGGTCGTCGAGGTCGTTTGCGGTGATGCGGTTGCCCTGGATGGCGTCCACGCCCAGGAGGGTCGGCTTGCCCCAGAACTGGTCCTTCACGGCGCTGCACACGGAGCCCGCCCCCACGAACACGAGCGCATCGGCGTCCCATTCCTGCAGCACCTGCTCCACGAGGGGCTCCAGCGGCGTCTCCGTCGAGGTCGCGACCTTGCCCTCCTGGAGGGCGGGGCTGAGGGGCACGCGCAGGTTCCCCTTCAGCTCGATCTCGACGTGGCCGGTGCGGTACGCGACCTCGTCAAGGTCGGTGACGTCGCGCAGGATGG
The DNA here is from genome assembly GCA_035526765.1 of Thermoplasmatota archaeon. Classification (GTDB taxonomy): domain Archaea; phylum Thermoplasmatota; class E2; order JACPAO01; family JAHFTW01; genus JAHFTW01. Next base: position 26,543 of record DATLBS010000002.1, read on the forward strand.
TCTCGAACCCGGGGCGAAGCTGCGCCACGAGCCAGGCCGCCTCCGCGACGTCGTGGGTGTAGACGGCGCTCGTGATCTTGACGCCCGCGGGCACGCCGAGGCAGGGCAGCTTGTCACCGACGGCGCGCGCGATGTCCGTGGCCGTGCCGTCGCCGCCCAGGAAGCAGAGGAGCTGGACGCCGGCGTCGCGCAGGGCCTGGGCCGCGCGGATGGTGTCGTCGCGCGTGGTGGCACCCAGCACGAACGTCGCGTCGGGCAGCACGAGGCGGGCGGTGGGGGCGACGTCGCCGCCGAGGGCGCCGGGCACGGTCACCCAGTCGACGGCGTCCTTCACGCGCCCGAGGAGCTGGCGCGCGCGCTCCGGGGCCGTGGGCTTGTAGCCGTGCTCGAGCGCGTCCTTCCAGTTGCCGTCGGAGCCCTTGTAGGCGCCGGGGCCGCCGAGGCCGGCGACGGGGTTGACGAGGAGGCCGACGAGGAGCCTGGGCATCAGCTCTCCAGGCGGGCCAGCGTGTGCCAGCGCAGGACCAGCCGGCGTGCCGCCGTCGCCTCGTCGAGGCGCTTGACGGGAGTCGTGTGGGGGGCTGCGTGGACCAGCTCGGGGTCCTCGGCCGCGATGGCCTTGAGGGCTGCGACGAAGCGGTCGAGCTCCTCCTTGCTCGCGGATTCGGTGGGCTCGAACATGAGCGCCTCGGGCACCAGGAGCGGGAAGTACACGGTGGGGGCGTGGATGCCGTAGTCCAGGAGCCGCTTGCCGATGTCGCCGGCGGTGATGCCGGTGCGCTTCTTGAGGCCGGTCGCGGAGGCGACGAACTCGTGCATCGCCAGGCCGGGGTGGGGGAAGTCGAGGACGCCCTTGAGCTGCGCCTTGACGTAGTTGGCGTTGAGGACGGCGATCTCGGCCGCGCGCGTGATGCCGGGCCCGCCCAGCATGCACATGTAGGTGTAGGCGCGCACGAGGGCGGCGGACTGGCCGTAGGAGGCCTTGATCTTCCCCACCGATTGCGGGTGCTTCGCCATCATCTCGGCATCGAAGCGGCCGTCGCTGCGCTTCACGATGCGGGGGACGGGGAGGAAGGGCTCGAGGCGCTTCTTGACGCCGATGGGGCCTGCGCCCGGCCCACCACCGCCATGGGGCACGGCGAAGGTCTTGTGGAGGTTGATGTGCACGATGTCGAAGCCCATGTCGCCGGGGCGCACCTGCCCCGTGATGGCGTTGAGGTTCGCGCCGTCGTAGTACAGGAGCGCACCGGAGTCGTGGACGATCTTCTGCACCTCGCGGATCTCACCCTCGAAGATGCCCAGCGTGTTGGGGTTCGTCAGCATGAACGCCGCGGTCTTGGGGCCGACGGCGGCCTTGAGGGCCGCGAGGTCGACGAGGCCGTCCGCGCGGCTGGGGATCTCCACGACCTTGTAGCCCGCCATCGACGCGGTCGCGGGGTTCGTGCCGTGCGCGGTGTCGGGGAGGATGACCTCGTCGCGGCCGCCCTGGCCCCTGGACTCGTGGTAGGCGCGGGCGACCAGCAGCCCCAGGAACTCGCCCTGCGCCCCGGCGGCGGGCTGCAGGGAGACCGCGTCCATGCCGGTGACCTCCGCCAGCCAGCGCTCCAGCTCCCAGAACACCTCCAGGCTGCCCTGCACGGTGCGCGGGTCCTGGTTGGGGTGCAGCAGCTGCACGGTGCTCCAGCCGGCCACCTCGTCGCAGGCCTTCGGGTTGTGCTTCATGGTGCACGAGCCCAGCGGGTAGAGGGCGGTGTCGTTGCCGAAGTTCTTCTGGCTCAGGCGGGTGAAGTGGGCGACGGCCTGCGGCTCCGAAAGGCCGAAGTCGCCGTCCGTGCCGGGGTGGAACTGCAGGCCCTTGGGGACGCGGCTGGCCATGCGCTCGTCGGCGAAGCCCTGGTTGGTGCCGGTCTGGCCGGGGCGCGCCTCCTCGACGACGAGGGGGACCTCGTGCGGGATCACCATCAGCGACACGCCCGGGGCCGGGGTGCGCAACGTCGGTGTGGAGACGGGGGCGGAGGACGGTTTGGCGGGTTGCGCCTGGGTGACCGGGCTCATGCCCGCACCCCCTTGATCGAAGGGAGGAGGACCTGGCCGAGGCGCTGGTAGTCCTCGTCGGTGTGGACGGGGCTGCTGCCCCAGAGCAGGGACCCTTTGAGGGCGGGGAGGTCCTGTCCGAGGTCCCAGCCGACGTGGACGCCGGCCGCCAGCGCGCGCTCGTGCAGGGCCAGGGGGTCCTGGACGCGGGTGACCAGCTCGTTGTAGGTGGCCCCCGTGAACCGCTTGTGCATCCCGGCTCCTGCGAGGGCGGCCTCCAGCTTGGCGCCCGCCTCCAGGTTCTGCAGCCCCATCGCGCGCAGGCCGGTGCGGCCCAGCATGGTGAGGTGGATGGCCGCCTGGTTGGCGATGAGGGCCTCGTTGCTGCAGATGTTGCTTGTGGCCTTGCTGCGGCGGATGTGCTGCTCGCGCGCCTGCAGGGTCATGACGAAGCCGCGCTTGCCAGCCTCGTCCTTCGTGGCGCCGATGATGCGGCCCGGCATCCTGCGCACGAGGGCCTCCGTGGCGAGGAAGGTCCCCAGCAGCGGGCCGCCGAGGGCGGGGGCGCCGCCGAAGCAGGAGCCCTCGCCCACGACGATGTCGGCGCCCAGCAGCCCGGGGGGCGTGCAGATGCCGGTGCTGGTGAGGTCGACGCCCATCACGAAGAGGGCGCCGGCCGCCTTCGCGAGCTCGCCCACCTTCTTCGCGTCCTCCTCGAAGACGCCGAAGTGGTTGGGGTTCTCCAGGTAGACGCCGGAGACGTCGGGGCCCAGCCTGGCCTCCAGGGAGGCAAGGTCGCTGCGGCCGGTCTTGTCGTCGTGGCGGTACGTGTCGACCTGGATGCCGGGGCCGATGGTGTAGTTCCGCAGGACGCTGCGCTTCTCCCAGGACATGTGCTCGGGGACGAGGAAGCGCATGCGGCCGTTGGCGCGGGTGGCCATGAGGGCGGCCTCGCCGAGGGCGGTGGGGAAGTCGTACATGCCCGCGTTGGAGACCTCCATGCGGGTGATGTCGCACATCAGGGACTGGTACTCGAAGATGACCTGCAGCAGCCCCTGCGAGACCTCGGGCTGGTACGGCGTGTAGGAGGTGATGAATTCCTGGCGGTGCGCGACGGCCTTCACCGCGGCGGGGACCAGTTGGGGTTTGGAGCCGCCGCCGAGGAAGTTGGCCAGGCGGTCGTAGGATTGGTTGCGGGCCAGCATCGTGCGCAGCCGCCGCACCATGTGGCGCTCGGGCTCGGAGGGGGGGAGCCTGAGGGCCTTGACCCGGAGGTCCTGGGGGATGTCGGCGAAGAGGTCCTGGGCGGATCGGACCCCGATCTGGGCGGCCATCTCGGTCTCCAACGCGTGGTTGGGGATCAGGTGCACGGACGCGCCGAGTCGAAAGGAGGAGAAAACCGTTGGGCCGCGCGTCCCGTTCCATCGCGCGGAGACCGCGCAAGTCGCGGAACCGACCTGTCCATTGATTTCCGCGATGTCCGCGAGTTCCGCGTGAAGGCCGGACGATGGGACAAAGGACCCACTTGGTTTCCGCGATGTTCCGCGGGCTCCGCGTGACGTGGGCGTCAGTGGCCGGCGATGGCGGCGTACTGGGCGGCGCTGAGCAACTGCTTGGCCTGGGAGGGGTCCTTGAGAGTGACCTTGATGAGCCAGCCCTTGCCGTAGGGGTCCTCGTTGAGGGTCTCGGGCTTGTCGTCGAGGCTCGTGTTGACCTCGGTGACCTTGCCTGCCAGGGGCATGAAGAGGTCGGAGACGGACTTCACGGACTCCACGACGCCGAACTCCTGCTCGAGGCCGAACTCCTGCCCGACCTTGGGCAGCTCCACGTAGACGATGTCGTTGAGGGCTTCCTGCGCGTGGTCGGTGATGCCGATCGTGGCGGTGGAGCCTGCCAGCTTGACCCACTCGTGCGACTTTGAGTACAGCAGGTCGTCCGGCGTCTTCGACATGGGCGGCCGCACCGGGGCGCGGGATTTAGGCTTCGCGACGGCGGGAGGATCCCCTTGGACCACTGCGGGGCCGGGTGGCGGATGGATTCCGCGCGCAGCGACGCCTCATGGCCGCCCCGGTGCCCTTCTCCGCGGCGGCTTCGCCCGCGGGGCGGCGGCCGCCGGGCTGGGCCTCACGATGCTGGTGTTCCGCCGCCGGAAGGCGGCAGGCCAGGGGCCCCGGACCCGCCGTCTCCCGTGGTGGGCCCGTCCCGCAGCATCACGCGATACACGTCCACCTCGCCGTTCTGGTAGACGAGGGCGAGGTCGCGCGATGCTGCGAACTTGGCGTACGCCTGCGCGTCGATGGGCTGGCGCAGCGGGCCGAACTCCTCGAAGCCGCCGCGCGTGACCTCGTGCCGCACGACGAGGTAGTCGAAGCTGGCAAGGTACGGGACCAGCCGCTCGGCGTCGTGGCCGTACCAGACGTCCTCCAGGACGGAGACGCGCGGATAGAAGGCCAGCATGTTCACGATGCCATGCTGGCGGAAGAGGGCGCTGCCCACCTCGAGGGGCGCGTAGACGACCCCTAGCGGGGGCACGGACCGCCCGACCCACTCGTACGCCCGCGCGTCGTCGGCGACGTAGCGCGGCGTGGCGGTGGCGACCAGGGCCGTGGTGAGCACCAACAGTGCTGCGCAGGCGACGATGGCCGCGGCGCGCAGGGTGCGGCGGCCCCAGACCCGCGACAGCAGGATGGAGGCCGCGAGGGCCCCCAGCGGCGCAAGGTAGATCACGGTGCGGTTGAGGAAGCTGACCCCCACCGTGCTCTCCAGGGCGACGCTGAACAGGGTGCCGCCGACGCCCCACAGCGCGAAGACCGCGGCCGCATGCCCTAGGGGGCGCCGCCGCAAGAAGTCGCGCGCGGCGAGGGCGCCACCGGCCACCAGCGGCGCGAAGAGGAGGGCGATGCCGGTGTAGAGGAGGGCACTGCGCCAGGCCTGCCGGTTGAGGTGGGTGGTGTAGTCCGAGCCGGCGTCGGGGGCGATCCAGCTGCCGGACATCTGCGAGGCCAGCTTGAGGTGGCTGGTGAGCGCGCTGTTGGCCAACAGGGCGACGCCGAGGACGGCGCAGATGGCCAGGGCGGCCCACGCCGGGACCAGGACGGGTCGCTGCCTGCCGTAGCGGAGGCGGAGGGCCACGTCGGCGGCGACGAAGCCCAGCAGGAGCAGGATGACGAAGTAGGAGACCGTGTAGTACCAGAACGGCAGCAGCACGAGGGGGAGGAGCCCCCACGCCAGGGCAGCCCTGTCCTGCAGGAAGAGCCGGCGCAGCATCGCGTGCAGCATGACGCCCAGGAGGACCAGCGTGACGCTGGGCATGAGGACGCGCATGTCGAGCGCGAAGGGTGCGCAGGCGGCGGCCAGCAGGAAGGGTGCCGCCGCCGCCAGGCGGGGGTCGGTGCCCTGCATCCGCCCCAGGATGAGCGTGGCGCTGGCGTGCACCAGCAGGACCAGCACCATGCCGCCGAGGGGGAGGCGCATCGTGTCCTCCGGCGACAGGCCGGTGCCGGCGGCCAGGGTGGCCACGAGGCTGGGGTGCAGGGGGAGGCCGTTCCAGAAGTGCCACACCGTCGAGGCGTAGAAGGTGAGAAGGTGGAGGTGCGTGTCGGCCAGGAAGGCGCCGTGGTTGGCGGCGAAGTCTCCATTGGAGAGCACGTCCTGGTTGAGGGGGAGGTGCCCGGAGGCCAGGGCGCGGTCCGCCAGCAGGACGTGCGAGAAGGCCCAGTCGTTGGGCGCGTAGGGTTGGGTCGCGGTGCCGGCGGTGGCCACGGCGAGGAACAGGACGCAGGCGCTGACGGACAACAAGGCGACGCGGAGGCCGGCGGAAGGTCCGGTCATGGGGCGCCCGCGTCGAGCCAGAGGTGCAGCGTGCGCGCCTCGGGCAGCTCCCACCGCACGACGAGCGCGTGGCTTCCTTCAGGCAGGGCAGGCACCGTGAGGGCCAGGGTGGCATGCTGGCCTGGCCCCAGGGACATGGGTTGGTCGAGGAGGATGGCGTCGCCCTTCGGGCCCTGCAGGGTGGCAACGAGGCGGCCGGCCTGCCCTGCCCCGCCTGCATCCACCTCCAGCCTGAGGTCGAAGGCGGTTCCGGCGGCGACGTCGCGGTCGAGCCCCGTGAGTCCGCCGTCGGCGTCCGTGAGGCTGAGCGCGGCCGTGGCGGGAGGTGTCGACAGCAGCGGGAAGGCGAAGATGGCGGCGGCGAGGAGCAAAGCCGCAGCGCTGATGCCCACCGTGGCGCGCGTGCTGGGCGCGGCCGGCGCCGGCGACGGGAACATGCCCGTGGCATCGGCCGGCACGGGCCGCCGGGCGCGCGCCGTGGCCGCGACGGCCAGGGCCGACGTGAGGGCCAGCGCGGCCACGGCGACGTGCATGGGGGTGAGGCTCCACGCCATGGAGAGCCCGAGCCCAACGACGGGCGCGGCCACGAGGCCGAGGGCGCAGGCCAGGCCGGCGCGTTCCAGGCCGGAAAGCGTCCCGCGCCCAAGCGGGTGGAGGAGGGCCAGGCCCGCGTGGCCAGGCGCCCATACCATCGCGGCCAGTGCCAGGGGGACGCGCAGCGACGAGGAGGGCGCAAGCCACAGCACCAGCAGCAGGGCAACGGGAGCCGCCACGGCGGCGAGGAGGCTGCTGCCACGGCGCGCCGGCATCATCTTGGGCAGCAATCGAGCCGTGGACTAAAAGTCGCTGGAACCGGCGGTCCTGCCGATGCGTCCCTGCCCGGCCCCGCGGCGGCCCGGCGCGGCAGTGGAAAACGGTCAAGTATGGCGCCCTTGTCGCCGCACACGCGGACGCCGTGTCCGCTGGCGCCACAGTCCAAGTCGAGCCACCGGGACTTAGTCTAGCTCGGTTAGGCGCCAGACTGTAGATCTGGAGTAGGCCGGTTCAAATCCGGCAGTCCCGACTCTTCCCCCTTCTCCTTCCTTTCTGACGCGGTTCAGGGCACCGGCCGACCTCAGATGACCTTGGATGAGCCTGTTCCGGTCGTGGCGCGGCTCGGGTCCTTCCAAAGTCCCACGAAGGATTCGCGTCCATTCCTGGACCGGCTCCGGTTCACCCCTTGCGCCGCCGACGCCAAGGACATGCCCTTCCAGCCAGACGCCGTAGATTGAGCGAAGCCCACGTGCGGATCTGCCGTGCACGGACCTACCGGGTTCTGTGCGTTGGTGGATGTCTCGGTCACCTTGCAGCTCACCAGGACCCACCGTGCCCAAGGACCGACGACCCGTGGATTGGCCGGCCGGCCCGCTTTTTCTGCGGCTTTTCCAGCCTTCCAGGTTCCTGCAGGATGCGACGCCACCGCGCACCACCGAAGACCGCACCACCGCCATTTCCCTCCTGTTGGAGCGGATTGCTTGCAGCTCGTCCCAAGCCCCTCCTGGACCCTCAGGAGAGGGGGCCAGCTTCCACGCGAAATCCCCCTCCTGGAGCCCTCCTGTTGCGTTCCGGCAGGGTTATTATGCCCGCCCTCCCGTTCTCCTCCTGGGGATGGCATCATCCCCCTGAGGGATGCTTAATGCCCTACACACACAAGACCTCGAAGGGAGAGTACGTCCTGCACACGCGCGCCGTGGAACTGAAGGGTGGCCGCAAGCAGGTCATCTACTTCTTCTGCAAGAAGGGGAACAAGCCGGCCTCCGGCAAGCCCTGCGAGATGCCGGACGGCAAGAAGGTCGGCATCAACGCCCGCACCGGCCTCCCGTTCCTGGCCAACTCGGTCGCCACCAAGGCCGCCGCCGCCTCGAAGAAGCGCTAGCCGCTTCGTCGCGTTCCCCTCTTTCCCTTTTCCTCTCGCTTTTCGTTTCCTGCCTACCATTTTTTTGTGCAGCTGCCGCGACCGGGGCTGCATCCCTTCCGCTTCAGGCGTTGCGCGCTTCTGCTTGCGTGCTCCGGAGCTGTTGCACCACGCGCGCGGCGACGTACGTCGAAAGCGCCAGCACGGGGGTCAGCAGCAAGAGCGCCCAGCCCAGGCGCGGCGCCGAAAGCAGCGTGCGCAGGGCAAGCGTCGCGCAGATGAACAGCGCCAGGACGAGCAAGGCCAACGGGACGCCGAGGAGCCGCCAGAGGACGAGGAACAAGACGGGCAGCAGCAGCGCGAAGACGACCCAGAGGACGCCGCCGGCCAGCAGCAGCCGGGCGCACAGGATGGCCCCGATCCAGCTGACGGCCACGATGGCCACGAGGCGGCCGGGACGCACCTCGGTGGCGGCGCGCGGGGCGTCGTGGTGGGCCGGCGGGGCGCTGGCCAGGGCGTCGCCTTCCACGTTGCCTTCGAGGAAGGCGCCGCGCATGAACCTTCGCAGGGGTTGTCCGCGCAGGGGCGGTGGTTCCACTTCGCTCCCCTTATGGGTTCGTGCAGGCTGCATCGCCTAGGGACCCGCATGCATGCGCTGAAGGCCGTGTGCTCCTGCCATCGCCGGTTCACGTTCCCGGCCTCCCGGCGCGAGGACCTCGTGGTCGCCTTCGGACGGCACAAGGCCACCGAGTGCACCGCGCCCGATGCGCCCCTGGTGCGATCCTCCCTGACGCCGCGCGACCTTGCCCACCTGGGACTGTAGGCGTCGTCGCGTCCACCGGCACCGGGTGGACCTGCAGCGAAGCGTTCAAGCGGCCCCCCTGGCTCGAACTGCCGACCCCCTCGCCCCAGAGCGGCCGACGGTAGCCCGCAAGGGCGGCTGAGGAAGGTCCCCACATCTCCGACAACGGAACAGGGCCTCACAAGAGGTGGACTGGAGACGGTCCGTCGGGGCGCAGAAACGACACAGCCGCAGGTTAGGGTGAAGGGCTCGGCCCGGACGTTGCCCGCGGACCTGGTGAAACGTGCCACCGGCCCTGGGATGCAAGTCCATGCGACGCGCAGTCGGATGCCGCTTGCCGGCGCCCCGCGAGGGTCGCCGGGAAACAGAATGGGGCCTACTCGGGGCTGGGGGGTCTCCTTGGGAGGCCGCAGGCCTCCCGGCGGCGGGTCATGCGTAGGGGCGGAGCCGCTGCGCAGGTTTCCTTGGGCCCGGGCGTCTCCTTGGTGTTGCCCTCGCTCGGAATGTTCTCATGACAAGCAGCCCTGGCCGCGCCGTGACACGGAGCAAGACGAAACCTCGGCCTGCCAGCAAGGCGGCGGATCCTCGCGCACCCTCGAAGGCCAGTGACCTCAGCCTGACCCTCGACCTGAGCAAGGCCGCGCCCGCCGTCTTCGCCGCCGTGAACGACGTGGCTGCCTGGTGGAACCGGGGCGTCGAAGGCACGACGCGCGGCCTTGGCGCCGAGTTTGCCGTCCAGTTCGACGACCTGCATTTCTCGCGTCAGCGCATCGTGGATTGGGTGCCCGACCGACGCGTGACCTGGCTCGTCACGGAAAGCCGCCTGAGCTGGCTCGATGACCCCGCGGAGTGGAATGGCACACGCGTCGATTTCCAGGTCACACCGCGGGGCCAGGCCTCGGAGCTCCGCTTCACCCATGAGGGCCTGTTGCCGGACGTGGAATGCTACCAAGGGTGCTCCGCGGCATGGCAGCACTTCGTCGGCGGCAGCCTGCGCGACCTCATCGAGAAGGGGCGGGGCCAGCCCCACCAGGACACGTGAAGGGCCGCCGAGGTTCCACGTCCCGGCGTGCGGTCTTGGGGCAAGTCTCAAGCGCCCGAGGAAATCGGCGGTCCCGATGAAGGACGCCCTGGCGGCATTCTACCATGACCACCGCGTCCGCCGCCCTCCCACGCCCGCCGCCGGCCCCGAGGACCCGGTCAGGCTGGTGTGCTTCGACATGGACGGCGTCCTCATCGACGTCGGCTCCAGTTGGGTCATGGTCCACAAGCACTTCGGCGTCCAGAACGAGGCCTCCCTGCGCGCCTACCTGAACGGCGAGTTCGACGACCTGGAGTTCATCCGGCGCGATGCCGCCCTGTGGCTGCGGCTGAAGCCGAAGATCCGCCGCGCCGACTTCGAGGAGATCTTCCGCGTCCCCCCCTTCATGGCGGGCGTGCAGCAGACCGTGGCGGGGCTGCGCAAGGCAGGCATCGAGATGGCCATCGTGTCCGGCGGCGTGGACGTCATGGCGGAGAACGTCGCCAAACGCCTGGACATCCCGCGGGTGGCGGCCAACGGGTTCGTGTACGACGCGGACGGGCACATCACGGGTGCAGGCGTCGTGCGCACGCCCCTCAACGACAAGGCGGCCCCCGTCGTCCGCTTCGCCGCTGAGCTGGGCATCCCCCTGCGCAACGTCGCCTGCATCGGCAACAGCCTGCCGGACGTCGCCATGTTCGAGGTGGCGGGGCGCAGCATCGCCTTCCATCCCGAGGACGACTACACGCGCCAGCACGCCACGTGGACCCTCGAGGAAGGACCCCTGGACCAGATCCTGCCACTCTTGCTGCCTCGGACATGAAGTTTGCACGGACATGGGGCGGGTAATGCGCATGGATGGGCCGACGTGTGGTCTCTGACTCGAGGACCTCCTGGCAGGGGTCGACCCATCGGCCCGTCGCAAGACCGCAGCAGCCAAACATGGTCGTGGCGCCGACGCCGTGGTCCAGCACCACCTGTTGGCGTTGCGGGCGATGCAATGGGGCTCGGCAAGCCGCGAGCCCTTCACGAACGACCAGTCGGCGGGGCCCGCCGAAACTAGCCGCGGAACACGCTGAATCTACGGAAACCGAACTCACAAAGCGGTCCGCGGGCTTCCGTGGGTTTTGTGACCGAAAAAGGCGGGTGGGTGCCTCCGCGGGCTCCGCGAACTCCGCGTGTTACGGGGCCTTGCGCTCCTCCGCACAACAGGGCACCTTCCGGTCCTCCACGCCCCC
>DATLBS010000003.1:0-73734 GCA_035526765.1 Thermoplasmatota archaeon
TGACGAAGAGGAAACCGAGGCCGCCCTTCTGCACGAACGGCACGTTGCGCAGGAAGATGTCGACCTGGTGGCGCTGCGCCACGTCCTGCAGCAGCGTCGCCACCGGCTTGGCGACATAGGCGGCGTAGCGCTCGGGCCGGCCCGCGTCCTCGAGGATCGGCACGACGTTGCCGCGCGGCTCCACGTTCCACAAGAGGTCGCGCACCGAGCGCGGCGAGAACTCGACGGCGAAGACCTGCCCGGCCGTCAGGTCGGAGACGTGCGAGACCGTCGTCCCCGTGGAGGCGCCGAGGTAGAGGACGTCGCCCTTTGGGTCCGGCCACTCGGTGCGGGGGTCCTTGGTGGCCAGCGCGCACAGCTTGGAACGGAACGGGTTCCAGTGCCTGAACTCCCGCCCCATGGCTTTGCGTAGGCGTTCGCCGTAGGTGCTGTGGCCGGTGACCTTGTTCTCCGTCCACAGGAAGCCCTTGTCCTCGTAGAGGCCAGCGAGGTTGGTGTTCCTCATGCCTTCACCTCACGGGACATCAGAACCCCTCCTGGGTCGGATCCTTCTTCGGCTTGCCGTCCTTGGGGGCTGGCTTGGAAGCGCTTCCCGGCGGACGCGCGGGCGCGTTGTCGGAGCGGAACGCGCCTTGCGGCTTGCGCTTCCACGGCCGGTCGTCGCGCGGCGGGCCGCGCGGGCCGCTGCCCCCGCCGCCTTGCGGGCCGTCGCGGGCGCCACCGCCGAAGCTCTCGCGCGGCGGGCCGCGGTTGAAGCCGCCCTGGCCGTCCGTGGGACGAGGGGTGTTGCCGTAGCGCGGCGGTTCGCTGCGCGGGGCGTCGCGGCGCTCGCCGAAGCGCGGCGCGGGCGCTGCCGGAGTGTACGGGCGTGCCGGGGCGCGGCGCTCTCCGGGTCCGCGGCGGGCGCCTGGGCCCTGGTTCCGCAAGTAGCCCGGAGCCTTGCGCACGGGCGGGCGGGGCCGCTCGCGCTGGATGCGCTCGATGCCCTTCTTGACTTCCTCGGTGAGGAAGGGGCGCAGGTCGTTCTTGGTGAAGGCGTCCGCTTTGGCGGCTTTGGCGGCGGCGAGGGCGAGGATGCGGGCGATGGGGCCGCGCTGCCACGGCGGAGCAAGGTGCACCTGCGGGTGTTGGAACAGGATGCCGTGCTTCGGGGGCTTCGTGCCTTCCTTGATGTGGCGGAACAGCGCGGTCTCGGCGCCGAGGAGCTGGACGGTGCCGGCGGGCCAGGTGGCCATGCGGTTGAGGCCTCCGGACAAGGCGATCATGCGCGCTCCGAGGACGGGGCCGACGACGTGGCCGAGGTTGGGGGCGACGGTGACCATCAGTTCCTGCACGCGGGCCTCGAGGGCATGCCAGGAGTCGTGCACGGCCGCGAGGGCGGCGGCGAAGCCGCGAAGGACCGTGAGGTCGGCGGGGTCAAGGTCGGAGCCCAGGGAGGATTCGGCCATCTTCGCCTGGTCGATGGCGGCCATGACAGTGGTCCGGTCACCCTTCTCGGACACCAGCTTGGCGAGGGTCTCCGCGTCGGTCACCAGGCGGGTGGCTTCCGGGGCGTGCAGGGCGTACCATTCCCGCAGGCGCTCGACGAGGAGGTTGGCGGTGCGCACGAGGTCGTCGATGGCGCGGACCTCCTGCGCCAGGATGCGGTCGCCCTCCGTGTTGGAGAGGGAGAGCTTGCGGCGTGCGAGGGTGAGGGCCGCCTGGTGCAGGACGAGGAGGTCGGTGCCGGCCGGCACCTGCACGGCCTCGAACCGGAGGGGGCCGGGCGCCTTGGAGAGGGCCTCGAGGTGGGCGGCGACGGCGGCCACGTCGCTCCCCTTGTCGAACCAGGCCGGGCGCTGCACGGGACGCGGCAGGAAAGCGACCGGTTTAAGGGAGTCGGACTGCCCGATCGGCCGAACCATGGATTCCACAGAAGAAGCAACGTCGACCCATCGCTCGTCCGAAGCGAGAAATTCCAGCCTGCCGATTGCTCCGACGGCGGCGCGTGGCAAGGCCAACACCGCTTGGGGTTCATGTTGTCATGAGCGATGGCGCTGGGGCGCGCGAAGCGCGCCCAGGGGCTCCGCGCAAAGAACAGTCTTGCTGGACCATGGCAGTCTAGCCGTCGGCGTCACAAACGTTGGACCTGAATCGGCCAGAACCGAACGCGGAGCGTCCGGCCACGAATGTTTCCCATGACCATGGTGATGTGCGAGTCGCGCCCTTCAAGTGGCAAGAGCCTGTGCGCCCAGCGTGGACCTGGCCACCACGGTCACGGGCATCAAGTTCCCCAACCCGCTGCTGCTGGCCTCGGGCATCCTCAACGAGACAGGAGCCAGCATGGCGCGCGCCGTCCGCGAGGGGGCTGGCGGCGTCGTCACGAAGTCGATGAGCCTCAAGCCCCGCAACGGGCACCCCGGCCCCAACGTCGTGGAGGTCGATGGAGGGTTGCTCAACGCCATGGGCCTGCCGGGTCCGGGCCTGGGCCATTTCGCCCACGAGGTCGCCGAGGCCAAGAAGGGCGGCGCCATCCTCGTCGGCTCCGTCTTCGGCGGCACCGAGCAGGAGTTCGCGGAGGCCAGCCTCAAGATGGAGGCGCTTGGGACCCCTGCGCTGGAGCTCAACGTCTCGTGCCCCCACGCGAAAGGGTACGGCTCCGAGATCGGCTGCGACCCTGACCGCCTGCGCGAGGTCGTCCTGGCCGTGAAGGAAGCCGTCGAGGTCCCGGTGTGGGTCAAGCTCACGCCCAACACCGACAACGTGGCGCGCCTGGCCAAGGTCGCGGTCGAGGCGGGCGCGGATGCCTTGGTCGCCACGAACACCCTGAAGGCCATCGCCATCGAGCCGGACGTGCGCCGCCCTGTGCTAGGCAACCGGCTCGGCGGACTCTCCGGGCACGCTCTCAAGCCGGTCGCCCTGCGCGCGGTCTGGGACTGCCACGCCGCCGACCTCAAGGTCCCCATCATCGCCTCTGGCGGCATCTACACGGCCAGGGACGTGCTGGAGTACGCGATGGCGGGTGCCCACGCCTTCCAAGTCGGGACCGCCGTGATGCATGGAGGGTGGGGCGTCTTCGAGGCCATCAAGCAAGACCTGGCGACCTGGATGAAGGCCGAGGGCGTCAAGGACCTCAAGTCCATCATGGGCGTTGCGCACGCGAAGTGACGGCGACCAGCCCCAAAGACGCAGGGCCGCGGGATCCCTGTTGAATCGTCCCCCTTCGTTCCTGCGGCCAGTGGTGGTTGCTCCATCCCCCTCCGTCCTCTGCGGTTGGTCGGCAGCCAAGCCCTGAAAAAGCGCCACAAGGTCGCCGCCTCCATGGTCCGCACCCTGCGGGATGGCCAGTTCAAGGATCAACGGGTCCTCGTGCGCGTCGACTTCAACGTGCCCCTCGAGGACGGCAAGGTCACGGACGATGCCCGCATCACGGCCGCACTGCCCACCATCGACCTCCTGCGCAAGGCCGGCGCCAGGGTCATCCTGGTCTCCCACCTGGGACGCCCCAAGGCCAAGCCGGACCCGCAGTTCAGCCTCAAGCCCGTCGCCGACCACCTGCGCGACCATCTTGGCATCCCCGCGTCCTTCGCCACGGACTGCGTGGGCCCCGTCGCCGAGAAGGCCGTCGCAGACCTCAAGCCCGGGCAGGTCGTGCTGCTGGAGAATGTCCGCTTCCACCCTGGCGAGGAGAAGAACGACCCCGCGTTCTGCCAGCGACTGGCGGCCTTGGCCGACCGCTACGTCAACGACGCCTTCGGCACCGCGCACCGCGCGCATGCCAGCACCACGGGCGTCGCCCTGCTGCTGCCCAGCTGCGCCGGCCTCCTCATCGAGAAGGAGGTCTCCGCCCTCGGCGACGCCCTCGACAAGCCGGAGCGGCCCTTCACCGCCATCATGGGCGGCGCCAAGGTCTCCGACAAGATCCTCGTCATCGAGAAGCTGCTCGAGAAGGTCGACCGCCTCCTCATCGGTGGAGGCATGGCGTTCACGTTCCTCAAGGCGCAGGGCCACGAGATCGGCAAGTCCCTCGTGGAGCCGGACCGCATCGAACTGGCCAAGGACCTCCTGCGCCGCGCCAAGGACCGCGGCGTGCAGGTGCTCTTGCCCGTCGACGTGGAGGCAGCGGATGCCTTCGATGCCAAGGCCACCCATCGCGCCGTGAAGGTGTCGCACATGAAGCCCGAATGGATGGGGCTCGACATCGGGCCTCTCACCATGAAGCAGTTCTCCGACGCCATCGCCACCAGCAGGACCGTGCTGTGGAACGGCCCCATGGGGGTCTTCGAGATGGACGCCTTCGCCTTCGGCACGAAGGCCATCGCGGAGGCCGTGGCGCGCAACCCCGGCACGACCGTCGTGGGAGGCGGAGACTCGGCGGCGGCGGCGAAGAAGTTCAACGTCGAGGACAAGATGACGCACGTCAGCACGGGTGGCGGCGCGAGCCTGGAGTTCCTGGAAGGGAAGGTCCTGCCCGGGATCAAGGCGCTCGAATGACCTGAAACGAAGGCAGGCGGAACCAATGGCGCTTCGTTGCCGCACTTGCCTTTCGTGCGCTCCGCGTTCGATTCTGGACAGATGCAGTCTAGCACTCCGCGGTGACGTCGGCGGCGCGCTGTGGCGGAAAGACCGTTCTGGGTGCGCGAGCGCATGGCCCACGACCAAACCGCGGAGACCGCGGAACGCACGGAATACCATTCGCACAGGATGGGTTACGCGAGTTACGCGAGTTACGCGATCCGGCGGGCCCGGTCTCGCCGCGCCCGATTCCATCGCTGGCAATACCCACAGGTTGTGCTGAGGGATGGCGTCGGCGACACAGCAAGGTTGACGAGCCGCAGGTCTGCGACAGACCGATGGGTCGTGATCCAGTCGGCGCCGTGCCTCAGGTGCAGACGCCCTTGAGGAGGGTTTCCGTGATGGTGGTCGGCGGCACACGCGCATGGCTCTGCTGCTCGTACGCATACGCGTAGGACAGGAGCTTGGCCTCGCTCCACGCCGGCCCGAAGAAGCTCAGCCCCTGCGGGTCGTTGCCATTGTATCCGGCTGGCACGATGACGGTGGGGTAACCGGCCGCGGCACCCATGCTGACGAAATCCAGTCCGGGACCCACGATGGCTTGGATGCCGTTGTCCGCGAACAGCTTGTCCGCGACGACGCGGTTGCCCAGGACGATGGGGGTGGCCGCGTACGTGGCCGTCACGGGGTCGCCGGGCATCGCGTCGGACTCGATGAGGTGGTCCTGGCCGTACGGGATCCTGTCCTGGTGCTGCTGGTTGTAGACGATGATGCCGGTCAGGTCCGTGACGGGCGATCCTGGGCCGGCCTGGTGCGCGAGGTAGTCGTTGAGGTTCTGCTTGAACTCGTTGAAGATGACGGCCAGCTCCAGCGCGCCGGGGTCGGGGTAATCGTTCATGTCGATGGGCACGAGGGTCGCCCCCGCGGCGGTCAGGTTGGCCAGCGCCCGCAAGAAGATGGCACCCTTTGGGCCCGAGTCGTACCCGATGCGCACGCCGTCGAGGGCATCCACGGCCAGGCCGGCCACGTAGTCGTGGCCGGGTGGCAGGTGGGCGTCCGCGGCCGCGGTGAGGGGGTCCTTCGCGTCGGTGCCCGCGAGGGCGCCCAGCACGGCCGCGGCATCCGCCACGTTGCGCCCCATGGGGCCGGGCGTGTCGAAGTTTCCGGCCAGCGGGATCACGCCGGCGCGGCTGACGAGCCCGGTGGTCGGCTTGACGCCGACGAGGCTGTTGGCGTCGCTGGGCCCGAGGATGCTGCCGGAGGTCTCCGTGCCGATGGTGATGGCTGCGAAGGCCATGGAGCCGGCCACACCGGAGCCGGAGCTGGAGCCGCTGGGGTCGCCGCCCGTGTAGGCGTTGTGGACCTGGCCACCCAGCGAGGAGAAGCCGTTGGGCATGCCGGTGGCCATCCAGTTCGCGAACTCGGAGAGGTGCGTCTTGCCGAGGATCACCATGCCGGCCTCGCGAAGCCGGGCGGTGAGCGTGGCGTCCAGCGGCGGGACGTTGTTCGCCAGGGCGATGCTGCCCGCGGTGGTGGGCTCGTCCATCGTGCCGATGTTGTCCTTGAGGAGGATGGGGATCCCGTGCAGGGGACCCCGCACGCGCCCCGCCGCGCGTTCCTGGTCGAGCGCGAGGGCCTGGGCGCGGGCGGTTGCGCTCACCTCCTGCACGGAGTTCAGCTTCGGGCCCGGCCCGGTGACGGAGTCGAAGGCCGCGATGCGGGCGGCGTAGGCGTCGACCAATTGGACGCTTGTCACGGTGCCTGCGGTGAGCGCCTTCTGCAGGTCCGCGATCGTGGCGCGTTGCAGGTCGAGTCCCCCCACGCCACCAAGGCAGTCGGTGGGGACCACGGAGCCGACCAGGGGGTTGGCCGGGGGGTCCGTCTTGAGGGCGGCACAGCCCCCCAGCGCGAGCAGGGCCAGGAAGGCGGCGGCTGGGACCTTCGGGAGCATCGCAGCTCAAGAGAGGGCCTTGCGGATAGGGTTTGTCTGCCCTAGGACCGCATGACGGCGCCCACGAAGAAGCCGCCCGCCACGACGGCGCCGAAGATGGCGGCGACGACGGCGGCCATCGACTTGCCCACGGTGGAGGCGTCGAAGACGGGGTGGATGCCTGAGACAAGGTTCCAGGTGAGGGCACAGAAGAGGCCGATGAGGAGGATGGCCACGAGGGCGAAGGCGAAGCCAAGGCTGCGGCTGCGTCCTTTGCCGAAGTACGCCCCGAAGAGGCCGGCCAGCAGCAGCGTCACCGCGAAGCTCAGCAGCAGCGTGGAGACGAAGATGGAGGCGATGGCCACGAGGGGTCGAGTGGAGGCTCGTTGATGAACCTAAGCGACCTTGATGCCCAACTGAACCACCTGCGATGGCTTCGGCAGATTGTCACGGATTGGGGGATGTTCGTTCCGTTTGCCTGCTCCTTCGGACGCCGGATCTGCAAAATGCCCTCGATGCGAATCGACCCATCGGTCGGTCGAAGCGAGAAGTTTCAGGAAACCGGCACCTCCGACGGCGGTGCGTGGCACGGCCAGCCCGATTTGGGGTTCCTGTTGCCCTGAGCGATGGAACGGGGCGCGCGAAGCACCGAGACCTCGGCGACATTTCGGGACCGTGCGCTCCGCGTACCAAGAACATTTTTTCTCGTGCTCTTGGCCCCGGCCACACAAGGGTGTTTGACTGGAATCGGTCCAGAATCGAACGCGGAGCGCGCGACATCCTGGGAACCGGATGCGGAGCGCACGCCCGGTCCAGCATGCCTGAGGGATGGTGGGGAGCCGTGCCGCGGGACCGACGGGGTTCCCCGCGGGGGGATTCTTGCCGCGGGCCTAGAACTTGGTTCCCGTGAGGGTCTTCGTGTCGACGACGCCCTCGATGGAGCGGATCTTGTTCACGATGACGTGCCCGAGCGTGTCGAAGTCGGCCGCCTCGAGCTTGGCGATGAGGTCGTACTCGCCGAAGAGCGGGTGCAGCTCCACGATCTCGGAGACCTTGAGCAGGGTGTTGTAGACCTCGTGCTCGCGGCCCGGGGCGGCACTGATGAGGACGAATCCGACGGCCATGGTGCATCCCGGGCACCCCTCGGCTTGGCTAAAAGGCGTTCGTCGCCCCCTCTTGCTTCGCCTCTCTCTTATGCCACCCCTGCGGTGCCCTGCCGTGGCCTCCCGGCGCTTGCCTGTCGTGCTGCTGGTGCTCTTCGCCTTGCTCCTCGCCGTGTCCGCGTGGCACCCCTACGACCCTTTCACGTGGCTGCTAGAAGTCGCCCCCGCCCTCCTGGCCCTCCCCATCCTGCTCGCCACCCATCGGCGGTTTCCCCTCACGGACCTGCTCCACGTCCTCATCTTCCTGCAGGCCTGCATCCTTGCCATCGGCGGCCACTACACCTACGCCCGCGTCCCCCTCGGCGAGTGGATGAAGGACTGGCTCCACCTGGCCCGCAACCACTTCGACCGCCTCGGCCACTTCGCGCAGGGCGTCGTCCCCGCCCTCGTCGCGCGCGAGCTCCTGCGGCGCAAGACACCCCTTGGACCCGGCGCGTGGCTCGCGACCTTGTGCGTCTGCGTGGCCCTCGCGGTCAGCGCCGTCTACGAGCTGGTTGAGTGGGGCGTCTCCGAGCTCTCGGGCTCCGCGGGCGACGCGTTCCTGGGGACCCAGGGCGACATCTGGGACACGCAGAAGGACATGCTCATGGCGGGGCTTGGCGCCCTGCTGTGCATGCTGACCCTGTCAGGGCTGCACGAGCGCCTGCTTGGCCGCCTGGCCACGGAACACGCGGAAGCCCGCGGAAACCCCTCCCCGGAATCGTCTCCCTGAGTTCCGTGCCTTCCGGTCCGAAAGGCCACTCACCAGGGATGCAGGATGCCCGCGGAGTCGCGGTGGCCGACGCCGTACTCAGGCACCGTCCGCAGCGCCTTGGCCGACAGCACCGGGCCTTCGACGCACAACCGCAGGCCAGGCCCCACGGTGCAGGCGTCGCAGATGCCGGTGGCGCACTTCATCCAACGTTCCAGGGAAGCCTCGTTCGGGACCTTGGCCTCCTCGCACATAGCAGTGACCTTCGCCATCATCTTCTCCGGCCCGCATGCCGCGACCAGGTCGAAGTCCTCCTCCAACAGCAACTGCTCCAGGCGCTGCGTCGTGAAGCCGTGGAAGGCGAAGCTGCCGTCGTCCGTGCATGGCTCATAGGACCATTGGCCGTCGTCGTGCCCCTTGCCGAGGAACGGGTGCAGGAGCAGGAGGTCCTTGCTGCGCGCCCCCGACACGACGGTGACCTCGTGGCCGGCACCCCGTGCCTGCTGGGCGCCCCGGGCCATGGGGGCGATGCCGGTGCCGCCGCCCACGAAGCACACGGAGCCCTTCTTCGCGGGCAGGGTGAACCCGTTGCCGTACGGGCCGCGGACGCCGATCTTCCCCCCCAGGCCAAGGGCCAGTAGGGCCTTGGTGCAGTCGCCCTTGCCCTCCACGGTCAAGGTGACCCGCCCCTCGGCGTCGTTGGGCCCGAGGCCCATGGGGACCTCGTCCACGCCGGGGACCCAGACCATGCAGAAGGTGCCGGCGGGGGCCGCGGCCAACCGGTCATCGCGGAAGGCGAGGGTGGCATGGCGCGGAGTCTCCTGCGTGAAGGACTCGATGCGGGTGATGCGGGGCCGCTCGAGCACGCCGTCCACGCGGCGCCCAGGCCGCATCCGTTGAAAAGCCGGGCGGGCCTCGCCTCTCCCGTGCCCCTGGAGACGCCGGCGCCGCAGCTGGGCGAGCTGGCGGACCGCGTCCACCGGACGCTCCTGGGGCGGCCGCCGGTCCGCGTGCCGCGCGTGGCCTTCTATCCCTACGCGCAGGGGCGCAGCACCGTGCGCGAGCGCGAGGGGCGCCTCGAGTTCAGGCTGAACGAGGGCCTGCGCGGCGCCGACGCCCTGGTCCTCGAAGGCATCCTGGGCCTGCTGACCTGCCGCATCCGCGGCGTCGACGAGAAGCGGGTCGACCAGGCAGCCGCACGGGCCTACCGCGACCACATGGTGGCGCGACCGGCGCGAGAGATCCGCAAGGGCCGCAAGCACATCGACCCCGTCGGGACCCACCGCAGCCTGCTGGAATCCTACCTCCGCGTGTCCCTGGACATGGACATCACCTTGCCGGAGATCCCGAAGCTGTCCTGGAGCAGGGAGGTCGCACGCCACCGCTTCGGCCACTGGGACCCCGACCACCAGGCGGTCGTCATCAGCCAGGTCCTCGACGACCCGAAGGTGCCGGAGTCGGTCCTGGACTACGTGCTGTACCACGAGCTGCTGCACATCCTCCACCCGGTCCAGATGGGCTCAGGCTCGAAGCGCATCGTGCACTCCGCGGCCTTCAGGCGGGACGAGCGGAAATTCCCCGGATGGCAGGAAGCGGAGAAGTGGATCTCGCGGCTGAGCCGCCGCCGCTAGTTCGCTCCGTAGCAACCACGGATGTCAGGCAAAAATGGGCCATTCCGCAGCTTCGCGCCCACCCGAACCACAGATGGCACAGATTTCACAGAGGTTGTTGTTGCGCCAGGACTACGTCACTCTGTGCAATCTGTGAAATCTGTGGTTAGGTCGGGGCCGAAGCTCACTCGAAACTGGCGCGGCTGGTGCTGGCCTTCTCGATGATCCGGACGTCGCTGAGCTTGCTGCGGGCCTGGATGCGTCGACCGTAGTGGGTGAGGACGGTGCCACCGATCATCAGGGCGATGCAGAGGACGGAGAGCAGGATCATCGTGCGCACCGTCGTCGCGGAGCCGGAGTACCAGTCCTGCGGGTAGATGACGGCGAAGGCGATCATGAGGACCAGGCCGAGGGCGCAGCCGACCATGGTGGCCGCGAACCCGGCTGTGCCGAGGCGGCTCGTCGTGTTGGTGAGCTCGAGGTCCAGCTTCTGCTGCACGTCCACCTCGCCGCGGCGCGGGGTGCGGGCGTCGATGTCCAGGACCAGCACGTCGTCGGAGGGCAGGCCGTACGGGTCGGGCTCCTCGTAGATGACGAGGTAGTCGCGCTCCTCGGCGGGGGCCGCCTTGGGCTTGGGGGCCAGGCGGGGGACGCGCGTGATGGCGGCCTGGGTGTGCGCCCTGCGGACGGCCTTCTTGGGGGACTTCTTGGCGGGTTTGCCGCGCACGATCTTCTTCGGGGCGGGGCTCATTGCTTGACCTCCCCATCCGGGCCGCTGCGCGCCCCGGAGGGTCCGCTGCGCTGGGCTGGAACAATCATCATTGCTCCACCTCCAAGGCCTGCGTGGTGAACTGGTCGAGGTGGCCGGAGCCCAGGACAAGCCGGCCGTAGAAGAACGCCGACGTGCCGCCGAACAGCAGGATGACGCCGGCGGCCAAGGCCTCGACGACGCGCTCGATGAACGTCGTCGCCTCGGCAAACGTGTAGGGCGCGTTGCCGCGGTACAGGTCAGGATATCCGAACGTGAAGTAGATGCAGCCCACCAGCAGCAGCAGGGTGCCCAGCGCAATGGCGACCAGGCCGGCCACGGCCAACCCCTTCAGGTGGGAGTCGACGGCGACCTTGATCTCGGAGTTCAGGTCCATCCGGTCCTCGAGCCGGATGGGCGTCATCTCGGGCTCGACCCGGACGCGGATGCGGTTGTCGCTGGCGCGGGGGTCGCGGGATCCGCGGGGGTCGCGGGAGTCGTCGGGGCTCATTCGTCACCCAGGTGCTTCTCGATGTCGATGGGGACGGAGGCCAGCGGGTTGCCGCCTTCGCGCTCGATGAGGCGCATGGCCTCCTCGCGGTTGGCGGCGCGCACACGCTTGAGGCGGACGCGGCGGCGCGTGGGGTCGCCGGCGCCCTCGGGGCCGGCCGCGTTGCCGCCGGCGAGGCCCCAGTCCTCCTCGCCGATGCGGCGCAGGAACGGCCGGCCGGTGTCGGGGTTCTCCGCGATCTCGTAGCCCTCGGGCAAGGCCGTGGCGGCCTCGTAGCCCTCGCCGGGCGGGGTCTTGCTGAAGGCGAACACGCGCGCGGTCTGGCCGTCGCGCAGGTCGTCCTTCTGGTAGAGCGTGTAGTCGCCGTAGTGGATGGTCTGGTCGGCGTCCTGCGCCTGCGTCTCGTCCCAGGCCAGCCCTTGCCGGGACGACCCGTCGTCGACAGCGGAGCCGCCCTCGGAGGCGTCGCCCGCGTCCTCCCAGGCGTTGAGCTGGGGGCCGGTCTCGCCGTCCTGCGCTGCCGTCTCGCCGAGGCCTTCCTGGCCGGAGGCGTCGCCCTCGGCCCACGCCAGCTCGCCCTCGGGGGCGGCATCGCCGGCGCCGGCGGGCTGGAACTCAAGGAGGCCCGAGTCGTCTCCGAAGAAGTCGACCGGGTCGACGAGGCGGTAGTCCTGCAGGCCAGGGCCCGTGTACTCGACCTCGACGTCGCGGACCTCGCCGTGGTCGGGCTCGGTCCTGGCGTGCGCCTTGGAGGAGCGGACGGCCTTCGGCTTGGCGCCGGCGGGGGCGCGCGTGGGGGCGGCACCGGGGTCGGCGCGGCCTGCGAGGTAGTCCTCGATCTGGGCGTCCGTGTATCCCAGGCGCTGCAGCAGCGAGACCAGGTAGGGGCGGTCCTCGGACTCGGCGTCCACCGCTTGCGAGTCGAGGGAGCGGCGGAGGGCATCCGCGCCGCCGGAGGGAGCTGGCTCACGCGCCATGGCGGCCTTTCAAGAGGAGGGCGCTTGAAGAGGCTTCTCTTTCCGATGCCTTGGCAGGCGGGGACCCGCCTAGGATGGGCGGGCCACGGCCAGCCCGTCCGGGGTGGCGGAGTCGAACCGGTGGTTGTTGTCGTACGCGACGAGGCCGTCCGGCGCCTGCGTGCCGTACACCAGCAGGGCGCCGGCGCGGCAGCCCAGGCCTCGGTCCTGCGTGCAGCCGGTGGCGCCGCGCGAGACGGGGACGATGGCCTCGGCGAGGCCGTCGCCGTCCACGTCGGCCAGCACGGGGCCGCGGCGGACGGCCCAGCCGGTGCCGGGCAGCGGCATCCAGCCGAGGTGGCGGCCGCCAAGCCCCACGAGGGAGAGGCCGTCGCGGCCGCCGGACTGCTCCGGCACGAGGACCTCGAGGCCGGGCTGGGGGAGGAAGTCGGCGATGGCGATGCCGGTGTTGGACCACTGCGCGTCGATGGGGGTCCTCCAGAGGGCCTCGCCGGTGGCGCCGTCGATGGCGAAGAGGTTGGCGGCCCACAGCTTCTCCCAGTTGCCGGGCTTGTGGCCGATCGTGTTCCAGTCCAGCACGACGAGGTCCTTCACGCCGTCGCCGGAGACGTCCACCGCGGCAGGGTGCATGTAGACGTTGGGGTTGCCCCAGGGGTAGGAGGCGGTCCACAGCATCTTGCCGTCGGGGTCGAGGAGGAAGTAGGCGGCGTGCTGGCGCGCCATCCAGCCTTCCGTGTGGTCGTCCACGGCGACGCGGGCGCCGACGAGGACCGACATGCGGCCATCGCCGCGCAGGTCGAACACGCCCGGCATCACGGGGATGCTGCCTGGGGTGGCGCCGTGCGCGGGGGCGTCGAAGTCCCAGCGGATGCGTCCCGAGGCGACGTCGTAGGCCACCACGTGGCCGCCATCGGTGCTGAAGACCGCGCGCAGCGGCCCGCCGGGAACGAGGGGGCCGGCCCAGGGGCCGGCGTTGCCGTCCCAGTAGTCGGTGAACCACCGCATCGTGCCGTTGCCGTTGAAGGCCAGGTGCGCGGGGGAGCCGTCGGATTGCGCCAGCACGACGGTGGAGCCGTCGGGCAGGTGGGCCAGGAACGGGTTGCCGTCCGCGCCCTGGCTCACGGAGCCCGGCTTCTCCCACGGATGCGTCTCGTAGTAGTGGGGATCGTAGGGCAGCGGCGAGACGCGGCGCTCCCACAGCGTCGTGAAGCCGAAGTGGTCCGCGGTGGATGCCTCAGGGTCCAGTTGCAGGAGGGTGAGGGTGGCGGCGGAGTTGAGGATGGCAAGCCCTGGCGTCCCCGGCCCGGCCACGTCCCCCACGGCGACCCCGTTGATGTCGCGGGCGCCCCAGCGGTCTCCGTCAGGCCGTGCCGTGGCCAGTTCGGCCAGGATGGTGCCCGTGCGAGGGTCGAGGACGTAGGTCCGCAGGTTGTCGTTCATGGTGACGACCTGCAGGCGGCCGTCGCCGCGCAGGTCGGCCACGTTGAGGCTGAGGGCGTCGAAGGCCTCGAAGGGCTTGGCGGGGCCGGCGGAGGCCGTGTCGATGGTGCGCAGCAGCCGCAGCGGCTCGGCGCCGGCGGGGAAGGGCACGACGGCGGGCGCGAGGCGGCTCTGCGGCCCCCCGGCGGCCTGCACGGGGACGGCGGGCGGCACGTCCGCCGCGGCCTCCGCCTGCAGGCCGGAGGTGAGGGCGGCCTGCCCCTCGGCCTGCGTCGAGGGGCTCGTGAAGCAGCCGGGGAGGGCCAGCAGGAGGACGACCGCCCAGGACGCGCGCATGGGGGAGAGGAGGCCGTGGCGGGCAAAAGGGACGGCGACGCTCGGACATGTGGGGTCGTCCATCCCCCAGGGGCGAGACCGTTTGGAATTGGGCACCCGCAACACGGGATCGGCAGCAGCGAACATCGGACTGCCTTGCAGGCTGCTGGAAAGACACCAAGGGGTCGAGGGGGGCGGAGGCCCCCCGCGGGGGAAAGGGGCGGTGGGCAGCGCCCCCCGCCGCCATGTGCGGCCGCAGACCGCACGACGCAGCAGGTGCACGGAGCCGGCCGTGCCTCTGGAACGCTTTATACGGGGCGTTCATAGGCCGCCCGCCCCCATGATCACGTTCGGACCCGCCGGCATCCCGCTCAGCTGCAAGGGCCGCACCGTGCGGGACGGCATCATCTACACCCGGAACCTCGAGCTGGACGCCATGGAGGTGCAGTTCGTGCGCGGCATCCGCATGACCGAGGAGGAGGCCATGAAGGTGCGCGCGACCGCAGAGGAGGCTGGCGTCGAGCTGCACGTCAAGGCCCCGTATTACATCAACCTGGCCGGCGACGAGGCCAACGTCGAGATGTCGTTCAACAAGATCCTTGCCACCGGGAAGCTGGCGGACCTCATGGGCGCCCAGACCGTCGTGTTCCACCCTGGCTTCTACGGCGAGCTGTCGAAGGAGGAGACGATGGACCGCATCGTCAAGAACGTCCGCGAGCTGCGGAACATCTTCCTGCGCGAGGGCTGGAAGCCGCGCCTGGGCATCGAGATCATGGGCAAGCGCAACGTCTTCGGCAGCCTCGAGGAGGTCATCGAGGTCTGCATGAAGGTCAAGGGCATCGTCCCCGTCATCGACTTCGCCCACATCCACGCCCGCGGCAACGGCATCCTGCAGAACCCGGAGGACTTCACGGCCGTGTTCGAGAAGCTGGCGCCCCTCAAGCTGGAGCACCACATCATCCACTTCACGGGCATCCACTACGAGAACGGCAACGCCCGCTACCGCCTGCCCATCAAGAAGGGCGACCTCAAGTTCGAGCCCCTGTGCGACGTGCTGATGGACGCCAACATGAGCGCGACCATCATCTCCACCAGCCCCATCCTCGAGCACGACGCGATGTACATGAACATCGTCTTCGACCGTGTCAAGGAGCGCCGCGACGCGCGTGTCGCCCGCGAGCTCAAGGACGCCATCGAGGCCGAGGAGAAGGCCAAGAAGGAGGCCGAGCGCAAGGCCGAGCAGGACCGCGTCCGCGGCGAGAAGGAGGCCGAGGCCGCCCGCCTCAAGGCGCAGAAGGAGGCCGACAAGCTGGCCGCCGTCGAGGCCAAGCGCCGCGCCGTCGAGGAGGAGGCCGCCCGCAAGGCCGCCCTGCCCGACTGCGAGGCCCTCACCAAGTCCGGCGAGCGCTGCAAGAAGAAGGCCGACGGCAAGGGCAAGTACTGCCTGCAGCACAAGGGCTGGCGCGGCGAGACCATCTGGGACCTGCCGGAGAACAAGACCCCCAAGGTGCTGCAGTCCACGCCCAAGGTCCGCCGCCAGGTGCAGGTCGACGACTACAAGCTGTGGAAGAAGGACGAGAAGTACGTCTTCGCCAAGGAGAAGAAGGACGGCATGAGCGCCGTCTTCAAGGTCCCCGACGGCAAGCAGGTGCGCTACGACAAGCAGAGCCGCCCCCTGCTCAAGACCCTCGATGGCGAGGAGTAGGAGCCAAGGCAGGCACCCCCGCCATGGACCTCAAGGACCCCCTGGACTACATCTCGGCCGCCGTCCGCAGGACCCTCACGGTCCAGCCGGACACCCTCAAGGCGTTCCTCGACGCCCTGCAGCCTGCCCGCCGCGTCTTCCTCTACGGCCGGGGGCGCAGTGGCTTCGTCGCGCGGGCCTTCGCCGTGCGCCTCATGCATCTGGGATATCAGACCTACGTGGTGGGCGAGACCATCACGGCCCCCGTCAAGCGCGACGACGTCGTCATCCTCGTCTCCGGCTCCGGCAGCACCTACCCCGTCGTCATGACCGCGGAGCTGGGCCGCCGCCAGGGAGCCACCGTCGTCGCCATCACCGCCCAACCCGACAGTGAGGTCGCCCGCCTTGCCCACGTCGTCGTCCCCCTCACCCCGCCCGACGGCAACGGCCAGCGTGCGCGCCTTGCCCCCCTCGGCACCCTCTTCGAGACGGGCGCCTGGCTGTTCTTCGACGCCGTCGTCGCGATGCTGATGGAGCGCCTCGGGGAGACGGAGACCCTGATGGCCAAGCGGCACGCCACGCTCGAGTGAGCGCAGCGACACCAGGGCGCGGGACGGTCCGGCGAGCTTGCAAGCGGACTCGCCGGTGGCGCCTGCGGCACCGGCGGTGAGGCGCATGCGACCCTCGCTTGGGCACCGCGACCCGAACCCTTAGGAGCGCCGACGGCCCTGCCCCGCGCATGCGGGCCAGGACGAGCGCGACCCTCGCCGCCCTGCTCCTCGCCCTCCCGGTCCTGGCCCCGGCGGCTGCCGCGGCCCGCGACGACCCAATGGAGCCGGTCCGCGTGGCGCTCGCGGCCCTGCCCGGCGCCGTCCGCCTGGCCATCCGCGAAGCCGAGGACCACCTGCTGACCGACGTGTCGCAGCGCCGCCTGCAGGACGTGCGCGACTACGTCGCCGGCTTCCGCGACCTGCCCGAGGGCGAGGGCGGCCTCAGGGACCCCGAGGTGCGCAAGGCGTACGCGTGGACGGAGGACGTCGCCGAGGTGTTCCTTGCCATCCCGTCCCAGTTCACCGATGCGGAGACGGCTGGAGCGTTTTGCCGGGCCTACACGGAAGGCTCCTCGCGCGCTGAGGCGGAGCACATGGTCAGGGCCGGCCTGCATGCCCTGGCCTCGCTGCGCGCCCTGCACGCCGAGGCGGAACGCCTGGTCGCGGAGACCCCGGCCCTGGTGAACGGGACCCCTGTCAGGGAGGCCCTCGGCACCCTCCTGGCCTGGCAGGAAGGCGAGGGGGCGCAGGTCGAGGTGTGCCTGCTGGAGCTGGCGGCCATACTCGCGATCCCCGCCGCGGCGTCCAGGGTCTTCGACGCCTTCGTGGTCCCTCCCCTCATCCACCCCGGCGGGCGCATCCGGGTCTTCGGCCATTCCACGCTGGGCACCGTCCAGGTGCAGGCCCCCGCCCTCGGGCTCCAGGCAACACCTTCCCTTGCGAGGGATGCCTTCAGCGTCTCTGCGACGGTGCCGCGGAACACGGGTCTTGGCACCCAAGCCATCGCCGTGCGCTCCGGCGGGCAGCGCATCGACCTGCAACTGGACGTGCAGCGCGCCATGGTCCACCTCTCCCTGCAGGCACCCCCGCGCGTCGCCCTGCATGCCGAGTTCGTGGTGCGCGTGCAGGCGACCTCCCTTGCCGGCTCCACCGAGGTCGACCGGGCCCTCGTCTCCATCTCATGGGAGGGCCTGGACCAAGCCATCCACCTCCGTGAAGGCAGCGCCCAGGTCACGCTCACGGCGTCCAGCCTGGGCCGCCAGCCCCTGGCCGCCGGATACCCCGGGACGGACGTGCTCCTGCCCGCCCGCGCGCAAGCCACCATCGACGTCGTGCCCCGCCTCCCCCCGGACCCGACGTCCCCCTCCGGCGGCGGCCCAGGCGCCCTGGCCCGGTTGTTCGGCTCCGTGTTCGCGCCAGGCACGGGCCACCAACTGCTGGACCAGTTCGGGCTCCTCATCCTGGTGCTGGTGCTTCTCATCCTCGTCGCGCTGGCCCTCCTGACCGCCGTCATCCTCATGCAGCGTCGCGCCGCCCGCGACGCCGCCTGGCGCCGGCCGACCCTGGCCCGCCCCACCACGTTCCCGTCCGACTCCATCGTTCGGGGCTTCGCGTTCCTCTTCGAGGTCCTGCGCCGCCGCGGCCTCGTCCCCCCCGGCCGGACGGTGCGCGAATGGCTCCCCACGGCGGAGGCGCCGGACGGCCTTGCGCAGCAGTTCGACGAGGTGCGCTACGGGGGGAGGCCGGAGACCGCGGAGGAGCGCAAGCCCGCCCTGTCCTGGGCGCGCGCGGCATGGCGGCGGTGGCGGCGTTGAAGGGAGCCCCGGCGGCCCTTGCGGCGGCGGCCATCCTCCTCCTTGTGGCGGCCTCCACTGCATTGCCAGTGCTGCGCGATGGCGCGCGACCCAGCCACCCGGGGGCGACGTGGTTCTGGGGAAGCTACGCCTCCCTGCCCCGCAACGGCACGCTGGTCGTCGAATCGGCCGCCGCCAGCTTCTCGCCCGCAGACGTGGCCGCCCTGCAGGCCTTCCTGCTGCGCGGTGGCCGCCTGCTGGTGGCGGACGTGACGGCCTCCTCCGCCTCCCTGGTGCACGACCTCGACATCGGCACGGAGGCCACCGCGTCGCGCGTCTTCGACCCCGACGTGGATGCGCGCGGGAACCTCACGCTGCACGCCTCCGGCGTCCTCGGCATCACGGGCACGCAGTCGGCGCGGCGCGCCAACGTCCTCGAAGGCAACGGCGAGCCCATCCTGTCCACGGGGCCGTTCGCGTGGCGCGACCGCGACGCCGACGGCCGCCCCGACGTCGGCGAGCCCCGCGGCGCCTGGACGGTGGCGATGCTGGTGCAGGCAGGCGGAGGCCAGGTCGTCGTGCTGGGCGACCCCGCCTTCCTGCGCGACGCGCCCAGCGGGCCGGCGCTGCAGGCCTGGATGCGCGAGCGCGGGCCCCTGCTGGTCGACGGCGTCCACCGCGCCGGCCTGGACCCCCTGGGCGCAAGCCCGCTGCTGGGGGGCGCGAATCCCGGCCCCATCCTCCTGGCCCTGGCGGCCCTCCTGCTGGTGGGCGGCCTCACGGCCTTCCGCGTCCTCGTCCGGCGCGCGACACCTCCGCGGGCACGGCGGGTGCCCGACACGCAAACCCTTGAACTGCTGGCGGAATTGCCGGAGTAGCCGATGGCCGATCCCCGCCCCCGCAAGGCCGCCGCCGCACCGCCCCCTGCCCCCACTGCCCCGCCTGCGGCCCGCGATGGCACCACCTCCGCAGGCCCTGCCCGCCCCGCCCCCGCGATGTCCTTGCCGCCCCCCTCCCCTGTCCCCATGGTTCCGTCCCCATCCCCCGCCGCGGCGAACCCCGTGGAGACCGCGCGCCGCGCCATCGCCCAGGTGGTGCACGGCAACCGCGATGCCGTCGACGCTCTCCTCGTCGCCCTCGCAGCAGGCGGCCACGTCCTGCTGGACGGCATCCCCGGTGTCGGCAAGACAACGCTCGCCCGCACGTTCGCCCACGTCACAGGCCTCCATTACCAGCGCATCCAGCTGACACCCGACCTCCTGCCCGCAGACATCACGGGCCACTACTTCTACGACCAGGAGAAGCGCCGCTTCATCCTCCGCGAGGGCCCCATCATGGCGCAGGTGGTGCTGGCCGACGAGATCAACCGCACACCCCCCCGCACCCAGGCGGCACTGCTCGAGGCGATGCAGGAGCGCCAGGTCACCATCGAAGGCAAGACCCTCAAGCTGCCTGAGCCGTTCCTCATGGTGGCCACCAAGAACCCCGTGGACCTGGAGGGTGTGTATCCCCTGCCGGGCGCCGAGCTGGACCGCTTCATGCTGAGCGTCAAGCTGCACTATCCCGAGCGCGAGACCGAGGCGGGCATGCTGCGCGGCACGCTCGTCCCCGAGCCGAACCCCCCCGTCGTCGGCCACCTCGCCAAGACCTTGCGCGACGCCTACGCCAGGACCCGCGTCCACCCCGACCTCGTCGACTACGTCGTCGACCTCGTCACCGCCACGCGCTCGCACGAGGACCTCATCCTCGGCGCAAGCCCCCGGGCCGCCCGCCAGCTCCTGGAGGCCGGCCGCGGCAAGGCGGTGCTGCGCGGCCGCCTCTACGTGACCCCCGACGACCTCAAGTCCGTCGCCGGGCCCGTGCTGCGGCACCGCCTCGTGCTGCGCCCGGAGGCCGAACTGGCGGGGCTCACCACCGACCAGGTCATCGCGGACCTCCTGGAGCAGATCCCGGTCCCCATCGGCGAAGACGACCCTGCCCCGGCCGCATCGGCCGCGCCGGTGCACCGCGGGCCCGCCAACGCCCCAACCACGGCCACCACCTCCACCTCCACCACCGCCAAGGCCTCCGCTCCCTCCGCGCCTGCACCCGGCAAGCGGCGATGAGCGCGACCCGCCTCGGCACCCTCGTCCTCTCGGCGGCGTGGGCGCTCTTCACCGTGGCACTCCTGCTGGGCAACTGGGGCATGGGGCTGGCCTGCTTCGCCGTCCTGGGCGTCCTCGCATCGACGCGCCGCAAGGCGCTGCCGCCGCGCTCCGAGGTGCGCCGCGAGGTCACGGGCGACGCCCGGCAGGGCTCCGTCCTCACCGTCACCCTCCGCGGCTCGGCCCCCACCGTCGGCCAGATGGACGTCGAGGCCCCCCTGCCCCTGGGCATGCAGCTGCTGCACGCGCGCCGCACCGTCCGCCGCGGCTCCTTCGAGCTCGAGCAGCGCGTGCAGGCCCTCGCCGTCGGCGGCGTGCCCTGGCCACGGGTCCGGCTCTCCATGACGGACCCCTGGGGGCTGCAGGAGGCGGTCCTCGAGGTGGACTGCCCCCGCCCCGTCGTCGTGCAGCCCGACGCCCAGTGGGCCCTCAAGGGACGCCGGCTCGGCCTGCGCCATCCCGTCACCAAGACCGTGAAGGCCCCCATGGCCTCGGAGCGCAGCCTCGAGATCGAGCGCGTGCGCGGCTTCCAGGCCGGCGACTCCATGCGCGACATCGACTGGAAGGCCAGCAGCAGGCTCGGCGGCATGCAGGTGCGCGAGCGCGAGCGGCACATGCCGCGCCCCGTCACGGTCATCCTCGACGCGACCCCGCCGATGCGCGTGCAGCGGCACGACTCCAAGCTCGTGTCCGCCGTGCGCGTGGCCCGCGGCGCCCTGGCCGCTGCGGCGGGTGCCGGCACCTCGTCGCGCCTCGTGGCGTTGGGGGAGGACGGGTGCCAGGGCTTCCCCATCAACGGCGTCCTGGACGCCGAGAGCAAGCTGGCCGCCCTCCTTTCGCAGGGGCCGCCCCTCGCGCCCCGCGAGTCCCGCGCCGTGCCCGTCGCCGCTTCGCAGGTGCTGGCCGCCGTGGGCAAGAGCGCCGGCCTGCAGGTCCTGCTCGTGGACGCCGAGACCGACCCCACCCTGGCCCTCGAGCTCATCCCGCACCTCAAGCGCCGCGGCGAGGTGTGCGTCGTCGTGCCCGCGACCGCCGCGCACCTGTACCGCCGCCACGAGGCGCGTGGACCGGTCCTGGCGGCCATGCGCCGGTGGCGCGCCAACCGGGGCCGCGTCGAGGAGGCCGCCCGCCGCCTGCGTGTTCCCTGCTTCGTCATGCTGCCCGGCGACGAGGACGAGGTCCTGGAGCACTTCGCGAGGCTGCTGGCATGATGGCCCGCCTGGCCGGGGCCGCGGCATGCGGGTTGGCCCTGCTGGCGGGAGCCCCCTGGTGGTGCCTCCTGGCCCTCCCCGGCTTCCTCCTGCCCGGACGCGTCGCCCCCATCCTTGGGACCCTGGTGCTGGTTGTCCTGCTGCCCGCACCCGTGGGCGCGACACCGTTAGCCCTCCTGAAGGACGCGGCCCTGGTGGGTTGCGGCCTGCTGGCCGCCTGGGCCTGCTTCCTGCGCCAGGGCCGCGAGGTCCCCTGGGTCGCGGTCCCCTACTACGCGGGCCTCGCCATCGGCCTCTGCGCGCTTTGGCTGGTCCTGCCGCCCCGCGACTTCTGGGTCCACTCCGACGTCGCCGCCCGTGCGCGCATCCTTGTCCTGATGGCAGCCGCCCTCGTCC
The DNA here is from genome assembly GCA_035526765.1 of Thermoplasmatota archaeon. Classification (GTDB taxonomy): domain Archaea; phylum Thermoplasmatota; class E2; order JACPAO01; family JAHFTW01; genus JAHFTW01. The sequence goes on from DATLBS010000003.1 coordinate 21,659, forward strand.
TCGGCTCCCTCGGCTACTTGCCGCGGTACCGGAACGGCGTGCCGGAGGTGCCGGGCGCACGCGTCGCGGACAGCGGCTCCGGGACCGACGGGACGCGCGCCGACACCCTGTAGTTGGCGACCCACTCCCACGTGAAGGCACCCACCACCGCCAAAAGGAGGCCCAGGACGGCGCTGAGCGCAACGTTGAGGGGGACGTTCGGGCTGGACGGCGACGTGGCCGCGAAGGCAGGGTCCAGCACGATCCAGTACTCCCGCTCCAGCGCGACCTCGTGCGCCTGGCGACGCGCCTCCTGGGCATTCTGGGTGTTCTGGCTGTAGAACTTCTCGAACAGCGCCGACTCGGTGACGTTCTGCAGCCTGGGGCGCAGCACCTCGAGGGACTCCAGGTACGCATTCGCGATGTCGCGCGCCTGCCCCCCATCCGTGAACACGACCTTCACGACCAGGGCCCGGTCGGCCTTCGCCGTCGTGGAAGGCGCTGGCGTCACGTCCACGAGGCTTGCGACGGCCCGACCGGCCCGCTCCTCCCCCGGCGGCTGCGTGGTCCAGGAACGCGAGGCCGCCGACCATTCGGTCGGGAACAGCTTGGACTGCAAAGGGTCGCCCAGCTTGGTGGCCACCCATTGCGCCGCCTGCCTGGACTCGAGCCAGTGCTGGATGATGTCCGTCTGCTCCAGGGGCACGACGGTCGCCGTGGAGGTGTACTGCGGCGTCTTCAGCACGGTGTAGGCGATGCCGGCCCCCAGCGTCAGCAGGAACACGACCAGCAGGATGTAGCGGCGCCGCCACAGCACCCGCACGAGGTCCGCGAGACTGACCTCCGCCGCCTCCGGCACCGACGCGTCTGCCATGGGACAGCCCGCGCAAGGGAGCCCGCCCTAAAGGCTTCGGACATCGGCGCCCGGCGGCAACTAGATGCGAATCCCTCCGGTGGCGAAGGTGTGCGGGGACGGACGGTGGTGGCCTGGGTGGGAGGGGCCTTGGCCTTCGCCCTCTTCGCCTACGTCCAGCTGACCCCAAGCGCTCCCGAGGTCGGCGTCTCGGACAAAGTGCAGCACGCCACCCTCTACGCCCTGGCCGCCCTCCTGGCCTGGCTGGTCGTGCCCGGCCCCCCGCAAGCCAAGTCCGGGGCCATCATCGCTGCTGGGTGGCTCGTGGCCTTGTTGATGGAGGCGGGCCAGGCGCACGTGCCCCACCGTCGGCAGGACACCCTGGATGCCTTGGCGGACCTGGGCGGGATGCTCCTGGCCGTGCTTCTTGCCACGCTCCTGGTCAGGATGAAGTGGTGGATGCGCGGACGCCGCCTCGCGCATGCACGCCGCGTGCCCGGCCGGAAAGCGCCATAACGAACCAGCCGGTGGCGGCCCCGTGGCGCTGGCGGACGAACTGGGGGTCTTCTTCCGGTACCGCGAGGCCCTCGTGGCAGGTTTGCTGGTGTCGATCGCCGTGGCGCTGTCCTCGGCGCCCCACATCATCCGGCGCCTGAAGGTCGCAGGCATCGCCGGCGGCGACCGCCACAAACTTCAGCCAACCCAAGTCGCCGAGATGGGCGGACTGATCGTCTTCCTCGCCTTCAACGTGGGTGCCTTCTTTGTCATGGCCTTCGGGAGCCCTCGGTTCGACGGCCCCACGGTGTTCGCGAGCCTCATCGTGATCACGGGGGCCACCATCGCCGGCATCCTCGACGACCTCATCTCCCTGCGCCAGGCCCTGAAGGCGCTCATCTCGTTCGCCTTCGCGATCCCGCTTGCCCTCTTCGTCAACGACTACCACCTGTTCCTGCCATTCCTTGGCCACATCAACCTGGGCCTTGCCTACCCGCTGCTGCTGGTGCCCTTGGCCGTCGCCTCCGCCGCCAACTCGTTCAACATGCTGGAAGGCTTCAATGGCATCGCAAGCAGCCTGGGACTCATCAATGCCCTGTTCCTCTCCATCCTTGCGGGGCTTTCCGGCAACATCACGGGGCTCGTCATCCTGGTGCCCCTTGCCGGAGCCCTCATTGGGTTCCGCGTCTACAACCATTATCCTGCCAAGGTCTTCCCCGGTGACACCGGCACACTCCTCATCGGGGCCGCCCTGGCATGCGGCGCCATCCTGAGCAAGCTGGAGATCTGGGCGGGGCTCCTGCTGATCCCGCACATCGTGGAGTTCATCATCAAGGCCAAGGGACACTTCAAGGTCCAGTCGTTCGCCGAACGCGTCGACGAGAACGGTGGGCTGCATTATACGTCGAAAGTGCGCAGCATCCCCCACCTCGTGATGCGGGCCCGACCGGGCATCACGGAGTACAACCTGGTGCGCGTGCTGATGACGGGACAGATTGTGTTGGGGATTCTGGTGATCGGCCTGTACAAAGTCTCGACCTAGCTATCCGCGCGGATCCCCGCGTTGGCAAGTAGACGATCGTAGACCGCAAGGGTCCGGGCAATCACCGAATCCAGCGAGAACTCCGATTCCGCAAGGGCGCGACCTTCCTTGCCCATCGTTTGCCTGAGGACGAAATCGCCAGCCAATCGCTCAATAGCATCCGCTAACGCGGCCACGTCCTTCGCGGGCACAAGGATGCCATTCCGGCCATCCTGGACGATCTCCCGGCAGCCCGGCGCATCGGTAGTCACGATGGGGCGGGAACATGCTGCCGCCTCGATGAGGACGCGAGGCACTCCTTCGCCATACACCGACGGGAGGCAGACCACGTGGCATTGGCGGAAGACCTCCACCATGTCCTTGCGGAACCCCCAAGCCTCGACCACGCCTTCCCGGATCCACCCCTCCAGGTCCGAGCGCGAGATGGATGCAGGGTTGCCGGGGTCCGGCTCGCCCACCAGCACCATTCGGACTTCACTCCCGCGCGACTTGAGCAGCCTGGCGGCCTCGACGAACTCGCGGACTCCCTTGGGCCAGATGAGGCGCGACGCGAAGATGACGGTCGTCGCCCCGGATGGCTCAGGCAAGGGATGGAACAGGGTCAGGTCCACCCCTGATCCCCGGATCAGCACCGAATCATCCGCGTCGACGGCACCCGTAGCAATCAGCGTCGCCTGGTCGTCCGGGTTCTGGAAGATCACCGCGCGGTTCGGATGCCGGAACGCGACGCGATATGCAGAAACCACGGCAATGCGGGCGGCCTTCGCCTTCGGACCCGTGGCGATGAATACGTGGCCAAGACCCGTGACGGCTTGCACAAGGCATGGGACCTTCGTGCGACGAGCGGCCAGTCCACCATAGATCATGGGCTTGATCGTGAGGTTGTGGACGATGGTAGGCTTGACCTCCCGGAACAGACGGATGAATTGGCGGAGGGTGGCCCACTCGGCAAACGGATTCAGGCCCCGTCGCGACAAGACCATCGGATGGAACTGGAACCCGAGGGCACGGATGGCGGGGACGGCTTCTCCATCCGGCGTTGCCACGTGCACTTCGAACCCGCGCGCCTGGGCTGCCAATGCAAGGTGGCTACGGTGGGAGATGAAATATTCTGAGGTGTTTGTAACATATAGCAAGCGGAGTGGAATGATGAGGCCCCCCTTTTAATTTGGATTGCTGTGCGACCTTAAAAAACGCCTGATTTTTTTGCCTGCGAAAGGTTTGGCATAGGCGTATATGGCAAGTAAGAGAAATGCGAATTTCGCCCGATGGCGGATTGCGGCCCCATAATTAGATGTCGCCATCGAAAAAGCGAGCACGGTAACTAACACAAGCACGCTAATCAGCAAGGCGACAGAATTCCGCCGCAGACCCGATTTTGCGGAGACGATAGTGTAAGCAAGGTATAGGTAGAACATTGCATCAAGGGCTCCAAGAACATCGAGCATGTTCTGTATCTGCCAAGGGAAGGGCGCAAAAAAGAAATGCGCCAAGCGCAAGGGGGGCTGCCAAATGAAATCGGTAGGCTTCTGAAGAGTTACCCCCGAAAGGTAAGCCGCACGATCTCGTGCCTTGCCTTCCTGAAGATCATCCAAGCCTTTGTCCAACAATTGCAATTTCTCCAATCCCGCCCCGGTCAGCGCAATGGTTAAAGCAACCGCAATGACGACAAAGCTTGCGCCCACGCTGGCAAGAACCTTGGGCGTCGCATCCTCGACATTCAGACGGCGCAAACGCACGATCAGGACAGGCAAAATCATCCCAAAAAGTACAATGAAACCTGTGTGGAAGAAGGAACAAATGGCGAAGGAAACGGTGGCTAGTATCAGCCAGCGTGGCTGAAGCCCCATCCACCATTTGGCAATTGAATAGGAGCCCAACACCACGAACAGAATGGGAATTGCTTCCCGGGCCGTCAGTGCAGAATACAATATGGCTTCCGGGAAAAAGGAAGCTAGCCAACTTGCCCTTCTGGAGTTTCGAGGGGTGCTGCCTAATTGTCGGGCAAGTAAGAAGGTCGCGAAGACTGCAAGCATGCCGAAAATAACATTGATTCCTTGAATCGCTAATGGGCTTCGGCCGGCCCAGCAGTATACCATGCCAATAATCCAGGAATAGAGGTAGGGTCCCGTTGTGAACGAGTAGAATGCTTGAGAGCAACCAGGTTCAGCAAAACTCCACCCCAATGCCTCGTATCGGACCACGTCGTCTCCCGACCCGGGGAGCGCCAACATAAATACATGGGTCAACGCCGCCGCGGCCCGTATTCCAAATGCAACCAGAATGACCCATTTCAAGGAGGGATGACGCACACCTATTACGAGGGAAATAGCCAGCCCCAAGGCCAGCACTGCTGTTCCGGCGAGACCGTCTTCCATCCTACCCCCCGAGGCTTTTCATAAACCGCCTTGAATTTTTTCAACCAATGCGGTTGTGCTGATTGACGGTGTCCGTTGCAAGTAAACAACCTTGCAACCGGTTTCTTGCTCTACCCAGTCGAACTTGCCTTCCCAGTCATCCCCCATCACCAAAACGTCAGCCTTGAATCTTCGGACATAGTTCGCTTTCTCCTCTAGACTTTCTTCTAGGAAGACATCGTCTACCACGCGCAGCGCCTTAATGATTCCCAGGCGTTCGTTTTCGGAGAACACAGGCTTCTTTTTTTTCTTGGCAAAATTGAAGGCATCGGAGCTGACACCGACAATCAAGCGGGTGCCCATTTCGCGCGCACGCTCCAGCATGCGCAGGTGCCCGAAATGGAACAGGTCGAAGGTGCCGAACGTGAGGACAGTTTTTTCTTTCATGCCTTGTTCTCCAAGGACTGTGCCCGCATGATCAAGCGAATGGTAACGATAGCCCAACCCACTGTGAAGTAAAAGGCGTAGCCCACCAAGACGAGCCCAAGGAAACCAAACACATCTGCTAGCAGCAGGATTGGCATCAGGAGCCCTCCAATGCCGACTTCTTGGCTCAGTTTCCTTTGACGTCCCGTAGCGTATTCTTGCGCTCCTTCGACATGTCGAAAGTGCTGGTACTGGACGCGCAACAACAGGTTCGCAATGGCGGTCCATGCGCCTAATGCCAAGAAATTTACATGGCGGAAAATCTCAGCAAGGATTCCTGGGCGTGCCTCGGCCGCGAACCCTAGGGCAAAAAACACTGCACTGTACGCAATGTAACCCCCAACAGCATCCGTCCATCCACCAAACCTGGTCGGTCTACGGGCAAGACGAGCAATGTTGCCGTCGACGCAATCAAGGATGCCAAAAAAGATGAACAGCGCAGCCCCCGCAATGCTCAGTGGCCAATTGGGCTGGGCAAACAAGAATGCAGCAAAGACCACTACGAAGATTGAAAAATACGTGGCTGCATTGGCTGTGAAACCCAGGCGAACGAACAGCCAAGTGACTGGGAAGGACAACTCCCGGATTAGCAATCTAGCCCAAAGAGTGTCAGCGCGCCGCTTCTCGGCTGGCAGGGAAGCGCGAACTTGATCCAGGGTCGGAGCATTGTTCATATGTCCTCAGCAACGTCTATGCGAGTGGTTTTTCGTGCGTCATTGAGCTGAAGACCGGCGGCCATCACGATGGCCGACAATTCGCCGGCGATCAGGCCCCCGATGAAACCGAGGACGCCCCAATAGCGAACGCCCAAAAAAACTCCCAACATCGAAACCAACAACGCTACACCTCCCGCGGAAGTCGCCTGCCTCCAAGTGCCCTTCACGAGGAAGAAGTGATAGAACATGGAGTGGTTGAGAACTGCGAGAGTGACTAGGAGCCCGCTGAACCTGAGTCCGGTGATGACATCCTGCGATGACCGCGCCAGCACCCGGTCTGCAATCAACGGGGCGGCTACGAAAATGACGGTGCCGAGAGCCATCCCCAAGACAGCCATCACCCCCAAGATTTTTTTGCTGCCGCCCGAAGCATTTTTTTCCGCAGCCATGGGCAGCAACGCGCTAGCGACAGGGGCTGAGGTCGAAACGACGGTACGCGCAATGCGTTCGACCGCTAGGGGGATGGCAAGCGACGCAATCGGAAATGCCGTCGCGACCAGCACTTGGGGCAACCTTCCGTAGGCAACAAACGAAGATCGGGCAACGGTTGCTGCAATGTCAGCCCGCGCCCAAGTGGCTTTCCCTGGTTGCCAAGCGCGTAGGTATGGGATGCTGAACATTTTCAAAGAATCGATCAATAGGTTTGCCGCTCCTCCGAGAGATGAAATTGCGTACGCTGCCAAAATCCCATTGAGGCTCGCTCCGAGCCAAAAATGGTTCGCCCCGAGGAGCAAGATGCCCAAGATTCGCCATGGAGTGTCGATGGCCCCAAAACGCAAACCCTTGCCCATCGCCGAATACATCCAAGGTGTGACGGCCGCCGTGGCAAGCAACCAGACCATAGCCCAGAATACTACGCCAATGGAAATGACATGAAGGCTGAAGATCACGTACAACAGCAGCACGATGCCGAAAAACAATGCCACCTGTTTCTGCTTGGACCACGCACCAAGGATGACACGCTGAAGCTCGGCCTTGTCATCCTTGTTCTGGGCCAAGACTCGCAACGGCTCAGTGACGATGGCTTGCTGGACGAGCATGTGGAACAAGATGTAGGCTTGGATTGCTCCGAAAATCCCCAGCGCATTGGGCGTACTGGAACGGCTTGCGGCGGCCAATCCAATCACGGCCACGCCCGCCCTGACGGCGGCATTCCCACCCAGCCCCAGAAGACCCGTGAAGGCTCTACGCCAGGCCTGCGAGATCATTTCGGAGCTCCCGGGATTGGGATTGTGCGCAAGGTCCGCGCTGGCACGCCGCCAACGACCGTCCCGGGTGGTACATCTTTCGTCACCACGGCACCCGCCGCAACAATGGTTCGTTTCCCAATGCTGACTCCTGCCATGATTCTTACTCCACAACCGATCCAGGCATCGGGACCGATGTGTACCACGCCCGGCACAGAATCATTCTCACGGATGGGTCTCGTCAGATCCGACCATCCATGGTTTGTCGTGAGGATGGAGGTTTGATGCGCGATGCTAGTGTCCTCGTGGATAACTATGCCACCTTTGCCCCCCAGGAAACAATTCTCGTGAATACTGACGTTCGTCGCGATGGAAATCCTGGACCAAAACCTACCGCGCACCCCCGAAGCAAAATAGACCGATTCTCCCAAATTCTTGCATCGAACCCTGGCGATTGCATAGCGAATGCCCGCGCCCGCCCGGTCAGGAAGGACGTCCGACCAGCGCCACGTCATCTCGCGCAGGCACTCGGGAAAGATGCGGAAAATCCAGGACATGAAAATCAGGAAGGGCCTGGCCCGCGTGAATTGCTTGCGCCCCTTTTTTTCTGCTTGAAAAGCCCGGGGATGCGGTTGCTGTTCGACCTGCGCCATCATCCCACCAGAACCGCTTGCCACTCCTTTTGGTACCAATCAACGGTCCGCCGGATGCCTTCCTCCAGTTTCACCGTCGGTTCCCACTTCAGCACGGTGCGCGCCTTCGTGATGTCGGCCCAGGTGTGCTCCATGTCCGCCTCATGCCGCGGTTCCTTCTTCACGATGGCTTTCTTGCCGACCGCCTTCTCCACCATCGCCAAGAATTCGGTCAGTACGATGGGGCGGTCACCGCCAAGGTTGTAGATGTCGAATCCCTTCACATGCTTCTGCAGTGTGGCGAGCGTTCCCCGTGCGATGTCGTCGACGTAGGTGAAGTCGCGTCTCTGGGTGCCGTCGCCGTACATCGTGACCGTCACGCCGCGAGAGATCCAGTCGATGAAGCGGTACGGCGCCATGTCTGGTCGTCCGGCGGGCCCGTACACGGTGAAGTAGCGCGGGATGGGGGTGGCGATCCCATAGAGGTGGGAGTAGCTTGCGCAGAGGGCTTCGGCGCCCTTCTTGCTGGCGGCGTAAGGGCTCAGCGGACGGTCGGTGTTGGCGTCCTCCTTGAACGGCAACGGGTTGTTGGAGCCGTAGAGGCTGCTGGTGCTCGCGAGGACCAGCTTCGGGACGTTGTGGCGGCGCGCCATCTCGAGGAGGTTCAGCGTGCCCTCGACGTTGGTGCGCTGGTAGATCCACGGGTTCTCCGTGCTGTAGCGCACGCCCGCCCGGGCGCCCAGGTTCAGGATCGCGTCGAACTGGCCCGCCTTGAAGTGGCCCTTCATCGCCTCGAGGTCGGCGATGTCCTGCTGGTGGAACGAGAAGCCCTTGCGTCCGCGCAGGCGGTCGAGGCGCCACTGCTTGAGGCGGACGTCGTAGTAATCGTTCAGGTCGTCGATGCCCACGACCTCGTGGCCCGCGTCAAGGGCCTGCTCCGCGACCTTGGAGGCGATGAAGCCGGCGCACCCCGTCACGAGGAGGCGTGACCCTGATGTGCCGCCGCGTGCGCCGGTCATCGCTTGCCTCCAAGGGGCACTCGCCTTCCAGTTAAAGGCCTCTTGGAAGGCGTGCGCAGCGGCCACTACGCTGGTCACCTGCGTGCACGTGCTGCAGGCTTACTTCGCCAGCTTGCGGCGGGCCAGGAGGACCGCGCCGACGAGGGCGAGGGCCAGCAGGGGCGCGCTGGGGCCGGGGATGCCGGGCTTGCCGGAGCCGGAGGCGCCCTTGACGGGGCCGGTGGCGGTGCCGGTGCCGGGCTGGGCGGTGCTGGTGGCGGAGCCCGTCTGGGTGCTCGTGCCGGTGACGGTGACCGTCGAGGTGCCGGTGACGCCGGGCAGGGTGGATCCGCCACCGCCGCCACCGCCGCGGGGGGCGCCGACGACGAGGGCGAAGCTGCTGAACTGGTTGATGCTGTACGTGACCGTGCACACAGTGGGCACGGTGGTGCAGTCGACGGCGCCGGGGAAGAACTCCGCGTGGTAGTCGCCGGTGGTGCTGTCGAAGCCGACGAGGTTCAGCTGGATGGAGGCGGCCAGGGTGAGTCCGTTGGCCGCGAAGTAGGCCTGGGGCACGTCGAACTTGAAGGTCAGCGCGGAAACGAACTCGTTGAGGTCGGTTTCGGAGGCGCCGGGCACGCGCAGCTCCAGCTCGAAGAACAGCACCGGCGGCAGGGGCGGGTTCGACATGTGGCTCTGCATGGCGGTGGGCGAGATGCCGTACAGGGGGTGGTCGATGAGGTCGTCCGCGTTCGGGTCGGCGGAGAGGTCGCGCACGGTGAAGACGAACTGGCTGCCGGCCGGGATGGGGATCTCGGAGACGATGGTGAGGCTCTGGATGCCGCCCGCGTTGGCGCCGAGGTCGAGCTCGAAGGCGTCGCCGGCGGGGATGTTGGCTCCCGTGGGGGTCCCGAAGGTGAACACGCTGTTCCCTCCCTGGGTCTGGACGGTCGCGGTCAGTTCCTCAACGGCGGTCTCGACGTTGGTGTGGAAGCCAGGGTAAAAGAAGCTGGCCTCGAGGACTGGGCTCACGAACAGAGGGGGGAAGGAGCTGGTGGCGGTGAACGAGCCGCCCAAGAGCACTTGCATGTGGACGGTGGCCGACGGGTGCAGGGCGTCGAAGGGCATGGCGCAGCCGTAGACGCGCAGGACCATGGTGACGGTGTCAGCGCCAGGGGTGTCGTAGCCGTAGCCGTAGCCCACGCCGCCGTGGTAGTCGCTGAAGTCGGCCTGGGACGGGGCGGGGACCGCGCCGTAGCCGTAGCCGTTGATGTCGATGGTGTACCCGTATCCTGAGAAGGGGCCCTGGGAGCGGGCGGCGCCGTGGACGGAGACGATCTGGAGGTGGGGGCCGCCCGGCGTCATGGCCCCCGTGGAGTGGGCGGCGCAGAACACGGAGTGGAGGAGGCCGAACCCGTCGACCTGCGCGGAGTTGGAGATGCCCACCTCGACGAAGTCCAGGGGGATGTGCTCGCCGGCGGCGATGTCGACCTGGACGGCGACCTCGAAGAAGTTGTCGGCCGTCGTGTTGGGGTTCCCGTCGAAGCCGTTGTCGATCCCGGAGACGCTGCCCGGGGTGAGCGTCACGGCGGCCGCCGTGGCCGTGTTGCCAGGGATGATGAAGAGGAGGCTCGCGATGAGCGCGGCCGTCGTGACGACGGTGAAGACGATGTTGCGGACGATACCCATGGTGACTGACCCCTGTTGGCAATCCGTTCCACAAGGGGTCCATAGTTAACCATTGTCCCATTTTTTCAGGAGGCAGCCGACCCACGACGTCGCCCCGGGTGCTGACCGGTCAGGAATACGTCAACTGGTACACTCGACCGCCGTGGTGCACGTTAGGGGCCGCAGGAGGGCCCGGCCCGATGACAAAACGGATGCCCCGCTCCTTGAACCAGTCCGGCCCCGCCCCCTTTGATTCAAGGTATTCCCGCCAGTCGGCACCTCCCACTGGCGGACTGCCAGGGTACAGCACCGCATGGGGAAGGCCCCCGCCGACAGCGTTGAAGAGCGGGGCCTGCCAAGGGTCCGAAAGGAACGTCCCTGCGCTCATGTTGAGGCGCGACACGATGCGGGCGTCCTCCCACGCTACGTCATCGACGATGTGGTACACCGGTTCGTCGATGCGGCTGGTCACAGCCGGCTGCAGCAGGAGCGCCAGGATGACTGCGCCCATCAGGGCCCCCACCGCCCCGGCCACGCGAGGGAATGCACCGGCCGCATCGATGCGCGGCTGGACCTGCCTCCACGCCCAGCCAAGCGCAAGGCTTCCCATCCCTGCCATGCAGAGGAAGAAGGTGGGGATGAGGCGACCGTAGGTGGCGTCCGAGTTGTGGCCGATGGCCACCGAGAGGGCCATCGCCCCCATCAACAGCACCCCCAGGAGGGCCAAGGCCCGGTGCACAGGGCGCGCCGCGGGTGTGAGCCACGCGAGCGCCACGCCGGCCGCGGCCAGGCCGAGGAAGAAGAGACCGGAGGAAGTGAAGACGGCGGGCTGGAACGGCAGGTTCAGGGTGCGCCTCACCGCATCGAAGGCATCCTGCCACACGATGGGGCCCATCCACAGTAGGGGCAGGACGCAAGCCAGCAGGAGGGCCGCGCGGTCCGTCCATTTCCCCGGGCGCACGACCGTGGCAAGGACGGCCGCCCCGAGGCTCAGCGTGCCGACGACGAGGTGCATGAAGAACGCGCCCGTCTGCACGAGGGCCAGGCCGCCCAGCCTGCGGGTCCCCTGCACGTCGAGGGCCACCTTCACGGATGCGAGGATCCACGGCAGCCCGAAGGCGCTGGGCACGAGGAAGGCGGGGCCGAGGAAGCGGACGCTGGTGGGGATGGCGGCCACCAGCACGACGGCGGCGATGGAGCCCGCGGCGGGCCACAGCAGGGCATACAGCGTCAGGGCGGTGACGGCCGACTGCACGGCGGGGAGGAAGCGGAACTGGGCGGCCAGCGAGAGGCCGGTCAGCTGGTGGACCTGCACCATGGCCAGCTCGAAGCCGCGCTCCGTGCGGAACCCCTGCACCGAGAAGAACTCCGTCCCCGTCTCCTCCCCCGTGTAGGGAGCGGGGTAGGACACGTGGCCGCTGCGCTCGAGGCTGGCCTGCTGCGCGAGGTGGTAGAACTCGTCCACGTGCACGGGGTACGGCACGTCGTGGTTCGTGAGCAGGTCCGCCGTCCTTGCCGCGAACGTGGGATAGGTCCGCCATCCTTCGGCATCAGGGCCGGGGAGGTGGGGCATGGAGTTGCAGACGGCGACGAACAGGAGGCCCAGCACCAGGAGTCCGGCACGTCCCCATTGCCGCGGCGTCGGCACAGGCAGATGCGGCCAGCGTGGGGCCCGCCACAGGTCGAGGAGGCGATGCCGCTGCAGCCCAACGGTCCACGCCACGCACAGCAGCAGGGTCTCCTCCGTGCGCACCGGCACCTCGAAGAGGATGTCGAGCAGGATGGCGCCCAGCGGGACCAGCGTGAACGAGAACACGGGCGCGAACACCCAGCCGAGGCGGCGCAGCCCGAGGATGCGGTCCACGGCGGCGAGCCCCGGCGCGAGGAACAGGGCGACCCCCAGCACCCATTGCAGGAACTCCCAGGGCCCCGACACGCCGAGGGAGGTGGGCGCGCTCATTCGCGGACCTGCACGAGCCGGCCGTTCGCGATGCGGTGCAGGGTGCCGGTGCGGCGCAGCAGCTCGTCGTGGCTCGTCACCAGCACGGCGGCCCCGGAGCGGGCAGCGGCCTGCAGGGCGCCCGCGACGCTCCTGGCGTTGGCCTCGTCCAGGGCCCCCGTGGGCTCGTCGACCAGGAGGAGGCCAGGGATGGGGGCCAAGGCTCGGCAGATGGCCACGCGCTGCTGCTCGCCGCCCGAAAGTGTCGCGGGCCGCCGTGCCGCCAGGTCGCGGATCTCGAACTGCTCCAGCAGCTCGGCGGACCGCTTCGGCCTCTCGGCGCGGGGCCACTTGGCCAGCAGCAGCGGCAGCTCGATGTTCTCCTGGACGGTGAGCTCAGGCAGCAGGTGGAGGTGCTGGAAGACGAGGCCGATGTGCTTGGCGCGCTGGGCCGAGGCGGAGGCTTGCCGCGCGTCGAACGGCTCCTCGAAGAGCTCCACGGAGCCGGCATCCGGGGTTCGCAGGCCTGCAGCGACGTTGAGGAGGGTGGACTTGCCGGAGCCGCTGCGGCCCTCGACGACCACGAGCTCGCCGGGGTCCACGCTGAGGCTGACCTTGTCCAGGACCTTGCGCCCCGCGAAGGCGACGCTGACCCCGTCGAGCCGCAGCGCCTCCACGCCCAAGGCATCGCCAGCGCGCTTGTAAACGATGCCAAGCGGACCGGGTGGGACGTGGGATGCGGGGCATGCGATGGTGCAGCGGGCATGCCAGCCCTTTTGCCGCCCCACAGGGTCCCGGCCGCGTCGTGCTGCTCCGCCTGGCGCTGCGCATCGATGGGCGCTTCCTCCTGGCGGTCGTTGGCCTCGGCGCCGCGATGCTGGTGCCGGTGGCGGGCGTCCTGGCCACGGGCGGCCTCACCCCCACCATCTCGAAGGACGCAGGGTACCTCGCGCTGCCTGGACCCGGCGGCGACCTCACCCTCCCGACCAAGCCGTCCCCCACGTGGGTCCTGTCCGCTGCCAAGGGGGAAGCCGCTCCCCAGAAGGTGGCCTTCACGAAGGGGCCCGCGGTCGTCCAGGTGACGCAGGCGTTCGATGGCGGGGCGGCGGGGCGGATCATCAAGGTCCTCGGGCACGACCTCATCACCATCCATCCCGCCAAGGCCCCCGTCGGCCCCGGCTTCGTCCTCGTCCATCCCAGCCTCCTGCCTGCGGACCCTGCCCCCTTGGCCCTCGCGGCGCTCTACCCCTCCAAGGTCACCGTGCCCGGCGCCCAGGTGCAGCCGGCCCGCGGCGCCGACGCCTTCGAGGCGCAGGGCATCGCCGACCTGCGCTCCGGCACGCTCCTCCTCGTCCTCATCAGCACCCCGCTCGTCGCCCTGGTGGCCGCCTCCTTCGCGCGGCTCGAGGCGCAGCGCTGGAGCAGCCTGGTCGGCATCGGCGCGAGCCTCGGCCACCCGGGCGCGGGGCTGGCGGTCGTCATCCTGCGCATCCTGTACCTGGTCGCCTGCGCCACGCTCTGCTGCCTTGCCCTCGCCCTGGCCGCCTCCGCGGCGCACCTCCTCCCGGGGGCGGGGAGCCTCTCCCTTCTGCGGCTGGGCTACGCGCTCGGCATCCCGGCCGGGGTGGCCTTCGCCATCGGGTCCTTCGCGGCCTGGCGGCTCACCCGCGACGCCACCGCCTCCCTCGGCCGCTCGGCCACCCTGGGCGACGAGCCCGGCACCCGCTGGATCCCCCTCGGCCTGCGCCCCCTCGTCGCCGGGTGGCGCCTCCTCGGCATGCTGGTCCTCGTGGGCCTTCTGATGGGCCTCGACGTCGGCCTGCCACTGGCCGCCGCCGGCAGCTCCGCCGCCTTGGCGGGCCAGGACGGCGAATGGGTCATCGGGGCACGGGAGGCCCGCATCACGGGAGGCCGCGTCGATGCGCGGCCCGCGGCGGTCATGCGGCTCGACCCAGCCATCGAGGAGATCGTGGCGGAGACCTATGTCCCGACCCTGGTGGGCGGCAAGCCCGTGCTGCTGCGCGGCGGGGCCTGGGAAGACCTGGCCCGCTACTACGGCCTGGCACTGGCCTCGGGGGCCCCTCCCGCGAACGGCACGATGGCCGTCGGCGACGCCCTGGCCCAACGCCTCGACCTGCGCGAGGGGCAATCCGTGCTGGTGGCGGGCGAGGGCGGCCGCGTCGCCCGCCTCGCCGTCGCCGGGACCTACTCGGGCTCCTCGCTGCTGGCCGACGAGGCGGTGCTCACCAGCGCAGACGCCGCAGCGCTCTCGGGCCTGCCGGCTGGCACCGCCAACGTGCTCCGGGTGCGGCCGCAGACCCCCGCCGCCCTCGCGGCCATGCACCGCGGGGTCGCCGCCATCCAGTTGCTGGACCTGCGCGTCGACCCCGCGACCGCGCCCGCAGGCAGCATCGTGCTCGCCCGGCTCACCGCCGTCAACCTCTCGGGCACGACCGGCACTCGCGCCATGCAGGTGCGCGTCAGCGGCGTCGCGGTCGCGGCAGCCACCGTCGCCCTCGGCCCGTACGAGAGCAGGGAGCTCCGCATCCCCCTGCGGGTCCCGGCCGGCGACTTCGATGTCAGCATCAACCCCGAGGCCGTGGGCCACGGCCTCGACGCGGAGGCCTCCCTCGCTGTCCCCGACCATGCCCTCGAGGATGCACGGGTCCCCGTCCGGCTGCTGGGAGCGCCTCCCGGGGCTCGCCTGGGCCTGTTCGCGACCCTCGACGACGCATTGGCTCGGACGGCGGCCCTCGCGGTGGCCACGACGGACAAGCACGGCAACGCGACGCTCCCCGCCGTCGGGCGTGGAGCCCGGGTGGTGGCGACGCTGCAGGACCCCCTGGTGACGGCGCCGCTGTTCCTCATCGCCGCCGCCGATGCCGCACGGTCCCGCTTCGTCGTCGAGGCCACCTACAGCGTCCCGGCCGTGCCGGTCCCGGGCGAGGCGGCGCTCCTTTTTGCCCGCATCCGCAACGCCGGGGGCGAGGCGGGGGACTACACGGCCGTGTTCTCCGTGGACGGCACCGCCATCGACCGGGCCACCGTGCACCTCGCGGCCGGAGGGCAGGCCACCGTCTCTGCGCGCTACCTTCCGGTCCGCGGCAACGCCAGGCTCACGGTAGGGGATTCCGCGGTCCAGGACGGCGGCTCGCACAGCACCCCTGCGCCGCCCGTGCAGCTGCCGCCCGGACAAGGGGGCGCATCGTTGCAGGCCCGTGTGGCCAACAGCCTGCTGGGCAACTCGCGCGCCGTGCTGTCGGGCCTCGCGCTCACCGCCGGCACCGCCGCGCTGGTCCTGCTGCGCTTCGGGTCGCGGCGGGTGCTGGGGCAGCGGTCGGGCGTCGTGGCCCTGCTGGGCACGATGTGGAGCGCGGAGCACGTGCAGCGCCGCGCCGCCCAGGAGGGTGCCGTCCTGGGTGCCTTGGGGGGACTCGCGGGGCTGCTGCTGGCCAAGCTCGTGTTCCTCGGCCTCTCGCTGCTGTCGGCCCTGCACCCGTTCGGGCACGCCCTGCCGGATCCGATGACACCATTGCTCATGCTTCAGATCGTCACCTTGACCGGCTTCCTTGCCTCCACGACGCTCTACGCGACCGCCGGGAAGTCGCTGGCCGGCACCCTGCGCTGACCCACCTCCCAACACTGTACCTGGACAGTCCTGGCGGGGGGTTCCTTTGGCCGGCGCGCGCATTCCCCGCGATGGATGGCGCCGCCCTGCCCGCCCTCCTGCTGCTGGTGGTGGGGCTCGGAGGCTGCATCCAACCCGCGCCTCCAGGTGACGCGGAGCCAGGGACCGCGAACCTGCAATCCACGCCGACCCCGGACGCATCACCCTCGGCCTCTGCTTCGCCCACCTCCTCCGGGTCGTCCTCCCCGCCGGTTTCCGGTTCCATCCACCCGGGCACAGAGCTTCTGGTGGACGGCGGCAGGCACCACTGCACAGCGGGCTTCCTGCTCCAGACACCGGACGGGTCACACTCCTTCGTCGCCACCGCAGGCCACTGCTTCTACGCCGGCGCCCCGGGGGACCCCGTGACCTGCGCCTCCAGGCTTCCCTCCCCGGATGGGGCCCGAGGCTCGGTGTCGGCGCGGCTGCCGCAAGGGGACCTGCCGGTGGGCCGTTTCGTGTACGTCTCCTTCGCGGCCATGCAGGAGCGCGCCACCGTGGATCCCTTCGGCTGCTACTACGATGACTTCGCCCTCGTGGAACTGGATGCGGCCGCGGCCGCGCAGGCCAGCCCCGCCTTCCCCGACGGGACCGTTCCCACGCGGCTGCGCACGGCGGGCGTCGAGGCGGGCACACGACTGCGCGCGGCGACCTTCGTGCCGCAGCGCGCCCTGGTGGGCGAGGCCGTGGCGAACCCCGCCTATCGATCGCCCATGGTCACCGCGGCCCTCGGAGTGGCTTGCCTGCCAGGCGACTCCGGTGCCCCCGTCATCGATTCCCAGGGGGACGCCGTGGGCCTCGTGCTCACGCAACCCGCCCTCATGCCGGAGGCCTGCGGCATCGGCCTGCTGGCGCCCCTCCTCGCGGAAGCCGAGGCGGCGCTTGGCACCCGCTTGGTCCTGGCGGCCGCCTGACGCCAAGATTGTCCGCGAGGCCCGTCCCTGCAACGGCTTTCAAGGGGCAGGAAGGAAGGAGGCGGGAGGGCGTCCTTGCGCTGCCTGACGTGCGACCACGAACTCCCCGACGACGCCTTCGCGTGCCCGGGCTGCGGCTCCCGGCGCATGGAGCTCCCCGTCGTGACGGCCTCCGCCGTCCCCCTCGAGCCGCCCCGCAAGCGCCACCGCGTCCGCAACGCCCTCGTGCTCCTCCTGGTGGCCGGCCTCGCCGTCGCCCTGGCCGGCCAGGCCACCCACATGCTGGGCGGCGACGACAGCCCGCCGGCCAAGGCCACGAAGAAGGCCCCGGGGAAGGGGGCAGGCACCGGCACGAAGGCGGCCCCGAGGCCCAGCACGTCGGCGGCCCCGGCGCAGGACGCCTTGCGGCTCTACCTCGACCCCATCCCCTTCGACATCCCCAACGCGCAGGCCGCCCATGACGCGACCCGCGCGGCCATCCAGGCGTGGGCTGACCGTGGGCACTCGGTCGCGGAGGTCGACGACCCGGACGACGCCGACCGCACCGTCCACTACGAGCAGGAGTGGCGCGGCGAGGGGCTGCAGCGGGAGTCCTCCCCCATCGGCGTCGGCCTCGGCGACTCCGCCTGCGACGGCACCTGGCAGGCCTACCGCGCGGAGAGCCTGCAGCAACTGGCGGCGCATGCCATCGGGCACGCCCTCGGCGAGGACGACACCTCCGCGGCCGGTGACGTGATGGACCCCGACTACAGGCCCTTGCACGAGGGCCCCTGCCAGGTGGCGCACGGCCAGGGCGTCGTGCAGCGGGGCACCCCGGCCGGGAAGGCCTTCACGCTGGAGGCGCCCCGCACGGTGGCGTACACCATGCAGGAGGCCTACGGCGCCCTGTTGGACGTGTGCTTCGTGCCCACGGCCGACTGGGACGCCTTCGCAGCCGGGGCCGCCGTTGGTTCCGCGTGCCAGTCCGGCGTGGCGCAGGCGCAGGACTCCGCGGCCCTTGCCGCCGGCGACTACATGCTGGGCTTCCGCTGCCAGGACTCCATGGGGCAGTGCCAGGTGGAGTACGCCATCGCGGTCGCCGAGTGACGCGCTTCAGCCACGTCCACCCAGCTTTCCACGAGCGCTCCGCCTTCGGCCCTGGACAAGTTCCAGCCTAACCTTCCTGGCAGGTGGGGCAGGCGGCGAGCCGAAACAAGATGCTCCTTGGTGCGCGGAGCGCATGGCACCCGACGAGCCACGGAAAACCACCGAGGGCACGGAGAGTCTGTTGAGGGCGTTTCCGCGAACTCCGTGGTTTCCGTGGATTGGGGCCACGGGGCGCCGCGGCGCGCCCCTTTCCATCGCCCACGGAACAAGAACACCCGGCTGGCGCGCTCACTTCTTGGCGGCGCGCTCCTCGAGCACGGCGTGGGCCGCGGCCAGGCGTGCGATGGGAAGCCGGTACGGGCTGCAGCTGACGTAGTCGAGCCCGGTGCGGTGGCAGAACTTCACGGAGTCCGCATCGCCCCCGTGCTCGCCGCAGATGCCGACCTTGAGGTCCTTCCTGGTCGAGCGCCCCTTCTGGGTGCCGACCTGCACGAGCTGGCCGACGCCCGCGAAGTCGATCGTCTGGAACGGGTCGTAGGGGACGATCTTGCCCTCGAGGTAGTGGCCCATGAAGGAGCCAGCATCGTCGCGGCTGAGCCCCAGCGTGGTCTGGGTGAGGTCGTTGGTGCCGAACGAGAAGAACTCGGCGGACTGCGCGATCTCGTCGGCCGTGAGGGCGGCGCGCGGCAGCTCGATCATGGTGCCCACCGAGTAGGCGACCTTCGCGCCCTTCTCCCTGAACACCTGCTCCGCGACCTTCCGCACGAGCGCCTCCTGGTTGCGGAACTCGGACGCGAAGCCGACGATGGGGATCATGATCTCGGGGTGCACGTCGACGCCCTGGCGCTTCACGTTGACCGCCGCCTCCAGGATGGCGCGCGCCTGCATCTCGGTGATCTCGGGGTACGTGATGCCGAGGCGGCAGCCGCGGTGGCCCAGCATGGGGTTCGATTCCCGCAGCGCCTCGATGCGCTCCTGCAGCTCCGGCAGCCCGATCTGCATCATGAGGGCCATCTGGCGCTGCTCGCGCTCCTCGTGCGGCAGGAACTCGTGCAACGGAGGGTCCAGCATGCGCACCGTGACGGGGCGGCTGCCCATGGCGCGGAAGATGCCCTCGAAGTCGGCGCGCTGCAGCGGCAGCAGGTCCTTGAGGGCCTCGCGGCGCTCCGCCTCGTTCTCGGCGAGGATCATCTCGCGCATGTGCTCGATCTTCCCGGGCCCGAAGAACATGTGCTCCGTGCGGCACAGCCCGATGCCCTCGGCGCCGAAGGCGATGGCGGTCTGCGCCTGGTCGGGCTGGTCCGCGTTGGCGCGCACGCGCATGCGGCGCACCTTGTCCGCCATCTTGAGGAGCCGGTCGAACATCTGGTAGACGGGCGCCTTCGCGGGCTTGAGGGAGCCCTCGACGAGGACCTGCACGACCTCGGAGGGGAGCGTCGTGAGCTTGCCCTGGATGACCTCGCCCGTGAAGCCGTCGAGGCTGATCCAGTCGCCCTCGCGCACGAGGCGGTCGCCCACGGCGAAGGCGCCGGCGCGGTAGTCGATCCGGAGGCTCGTGCAGCCGGCGACGCAGACCTTGCCCATCTGCCGGGCGACGAGGGCGGCATGGCTGGTCATGCCGCCGCGCGCGGTGAGGAAGCCCTCCGAGGCGTGCATGCCGTGGATGTCCTCGGGGGAGGTCTCGTCGCGCACGAGGATGACGTGCTCGCCCTTCTTCTTCCACTCGACGGCCTCGTCGGCGGTGAAGACGACGCGCCCGGTGGCGGCGCCCGGCCCCGCGTTGAGGCCCTTGGCGAGGATGCGGCCGTCCTTGGTGGCGACGGCCTTCTCCTTGGCGTCGAAGATGGGGCGCAGGAGCTGGTTGAGGTTGTCGGGGGAGACGCGCAGGAGCGCCTCGGATTCCGTGACCACCTTCTCGTCCAGCATGTCGAGGGCGATGCGGACGGCCGCGAAGCCGGTGCGCTTGCCGGTGCGCGTCTGCAGCATGTACAGCTTGCCGCGCATGATCGTGAACTCGATGTCCTGCATGTCCCGGAAGTGGGTCTCCAGTTTCTGGGCCACCTGGCGGAGCTGCTTGGCGGCGGCCGGGATGAGCGCGTCCAGCTTGTTGATGGGTTGAGGCGTGCGGGTGCCGGCCACGACGTCCTCGCCCTGCGCGTTGACGAGGAACTCGCCGTAGAACACCTTCTCGCCGGAGCTGGGGTCGCGGGTGAAGGCGACGCCGGTGGCGCAGTCGTCGCCCATGTTGCCGAACACCATCATCTGGACGTTGACGGCGGTGCCCATCTCGTGCGGGATCTTGTTGAGGTTGCGGTAGAAGACGGCGCGGTCGTTGTTCCACGACTTGAAGACCGCCTCGATGGCCAGGAGGAGCTGCTGCTTCGGGTCCTGCTCGAACGGGCGTCCCGTCTCGCCCTGGATGTACTGCTTGAACTCGCTGGCCAGGCGCTCGAGGTCCTTGGCGGGGATCTGCGTGTCCAGCTCGACGCCGAGGCGGGCCTTCGTGGCCTTCAGGCGGTCCTCGAAGCCGTGGTGCTCGAGGCCCAGCACGACGTCGCCGAACATGGTGAGGAAGCGGCGGTAGGAGTCCCAGGCGAACCGCGGGTTGCCGGTGGCCTTGGCCATCCCTTCCACGGTCTTGTCGTTGAGGCCGAGGTTCAGCACGGTGTCCATCATGCCGGGCATGGAGATGGCGGCGCCGGAGCGCACGGAGACGAGGAGGGGGTTCTTGGGGTCCCCGAACGTCGCGCCCGCCTCCTTCTCCAGCCGGGCCAGGGCGGCCCAGACGCTGTCCTCGAGGCCGGCGGGGAACTGGCCGTGCTTCTGGTACTCGATGCAGGTCTGCGCCGTGATGGTGAACCCGGGGGGGACGGGGAGGCCGATGCGTGCCATCTCGGCGAGGTTGGCGCCCTTGCCGCCGAGGACGGCCTTCATGCCGGCATCGCCTTCCTGGAAGGCGTAGACGCGCTGCACGTCCGCCGTGGCCATGCGGCGGGTGCCCTTCTTGGCGGTCTTCCGGGGCGCGACGGCGCGGGCGGGGCTCACGCGCGCGGCAGGCCAGCGACCGTGAAAAGCCATCCCACCGTGCCCCTTCTGTCGGAGCCGCCTGCAGGCTGCCTGGGACCGTTCAATAACTTCCCACAAGGCCTTATATGTAAGGGCTTGCAGAGTCTGGGTCGTGAGCAAGAATGCCCGGACCCGGCTGGGTCCTTCCGCCGTCACCTTGGCGGCGCTGGCGATCCTGGTCCTGGCACCTTCTGCCGCAGCCCTGCCGCAGCCCGCGGTCTATTTCCTGCGCGACACCCCCTTTCCCGAGACGCCCACCCTGCCTATCCCTGTTGGGCTGCCGCACCTTCCCGTCACCGGCCTGCCGCTGGGCGACGGCCAGCTCGTGCTCCTGTCGCCGCCGGGCCTCCCCCCCGTCCCGTCGAACGCCACCGACCCCAACCAGCTCCTGACGCTCCTCCAGAAGACGAACGCGACGCAGCAGCGCGTCATCTTCCCCGAGCAGCAGCTGGTGCGCGCGGCGCAGTTCGTCTCCAACTCCTCGGCCAACACGGGACGCATCTACGGCCCCGTCGTCGTGCTGCTGGTCCTTCCCAACACCCCTGCAATGCAGAACGCGAACCTTAGCGTGGAGCTGGTCATCGTCCCCAAGGACGCGAGCCCCACGGACCTTCCGGCCAAGGGCGCCGTCATCGCCTCGTCCAGCTTCGTCATGGACTTCGACTCCGACAACCTGCCCAACGCGACGAACCTCGTGCCGCCCGACCCCACCAACCCTCCGGCAGCCCTGGGCTACATCCAGGCGCAGCTGCTGGCGTACGGCTTCACGCAGCTCACGGGCTCGTACAAGATCGCCTTCCTCACGAACGCGACGAACTCCCTCATCCTCAACGAGGTCGTCGACAAGGAGAGCACCGTCGCCCTCCGCCTCGTCCTGGAGCAAGGCTCCAGCCCCGCCCCCATCCCGGCGGGTGCCGGCCAACCCGTCGTTTATTGGAACGCCCTCACGCCCAGCTTCGTGTACGTACCCTGGTACGGCGAGGACCCGGCCCGCACCACCCCGACCTACTCGAAGTCCCCCAGCGGGACCCGCGCGCCCGGCAGTTTCGGGGGAGGCTCGAGCGGAACCGGCGGCGTCGACACCACCACGACCAGCAAGAAGAAGACGCCCGGCTTCGAGGTCCCCTTCATGGTCATCGGGCTCGCGGCACTGGTCCTCGTGGCCCGCAAGCGCATGGGCTGAGACGCGTCGACCGCTCCGCGTTCGGTTCCGGACCAGCTGCAGCTCAACGCATGGCGCCAACTAGCCACGGAGAAGGTTCCGCGATCTCCGCGGGTTCCGCGGTTCGTTTCGAGGGGGGGCTCCGCCGCGCCCCATTCCATCGCTCATGGCAACAGGGAGCTGAAGCCGTGCTGGCCTTGGTGCGCGCCGCCGTCCAAGGTCCGGTGTCCTGCAATTTCCCTTGCGCGGCGACCGATGGGCGTGACCTAGAGTGCCAAGCACTCGATGGCGGGCAGCTCCCTGGCAAGGCCAACCCGGTCCTCCGCCTTCTGCACGACGGCCGCCGAGCTCGTCGTCGCGGGGTGATCGGGCCCCAGGAGGTCGCACAACTCCGGCCCCACGCTCGTGTCGTGCGTGCCCCACTGCTTGGCGAGGCGGATGATGTCCACCTTGTCGAGGCCCAGCACGGGACGCAGGATGGGGCGCCGCGCCGCCTGCTCGAGGGTGACGAGGTTCGGCAGCGTCTGGCTGGAGACCTGGCCCAGGTTCTCCCCCGTCGCGATGGCGCTGGCGCCAACCTGGTCCGCCACGGCGTCGGCTAGCCGGTAGAACAGGCGCTTCTGCAGGAGGAAGTAGTAACGGTGCGCCTCGCGGTCGTGCGGGATGCGGCCCAGGGCCTCCCCGATGCGCGCGACCCACAGGCGGCGCAGGCCCATCTGCCGGGCCAGCACCTCGGCCTTGCGGACGGAGGCGTCGTCGGTGACGGGCTCGAAGCTGCAGTGCAGCGCCTCCAGCTCGACGCCATGGTCCAGCAGCATGCGGCCGGCCACGGGGCTGTCGAAGCCACCAGACAGGAGCAGGACGGCCTTCATGCTGCGGCCCAGGCCCTTCCCCTGGAAAGGGTTGGGGTACCATGGCCGGCGGGCAGCCGCTGAAGGCTTATGCTGGCGCGCGCTCCACGGCACGTGGCCCTGCTGCGGCCCTGCTCCACCTCCGCGGGCTTCACCGCGACGCCGGAGCCGCCGCTGCGGATGGACATGCGGCTGCTGAAGGAGTCCCTGCTGCGCGACGCCTACCAGATCGTCGTGGACGCCAGGATCATCCTCATCGTCCGGAAGGCCACGGGCGCCGGCCCCGCCGTGGAGTCCAGCGTGTACGACAACGGCAAGGTCCTCGTCAAGACGACGGACCGCGCCGCCGCGGAGGCCGCGTACGAGCGCCTGGCTTCCCACCTCGCGGTGGCCAGCCGCTAGGCGTGCAGCCACACGCCGCGCGTCGTGGACTCGATGCGAACGAACCCGAAGCGCTCGAACTGCACGACCCTGCCCACCTGGGCGAGGGCCGCGGCTTCCACGAGGCCCGTGACCTCGAGCAGGGGCGGCACCTCGATCTCCACGGGTGCGCCGGGAAGGGGGGCCGGTTCGTCGGTCTCGACGTCCCCCACCGCCTCCGCCTGCTCGTCCACCTCGAAGTGGGGCTTGAGGACGGTGAACGGCTTGGCGGCGTGCGCGGGCAGCCACTGCACGATGGGCATGCTGCGGTCCATCTCCTCGCCGACCCAGGTGGCGTGGGGGCCGGAGACTGCGACCGTGCCAAGGTCCTTCAGACGGAGGCGGGGAGCACTGCCCGACAGGTCGCCGCGCGCCAGGTGGACAGGTTCGCCTGCGCGCACCTCCAGCAGGCGGTGCCCTTGCTCGGGATGCGTGGGGTGGAGGGCGGGTCTGGCGACGCGGTCCGCGGGGACTCCCGCGAGGTGGATCGCGACCGGGTCGGGCACGAAGAAGAACCGTTGGGCCTTGGGCTCGATGGCCTTGGCGTCCTCGGCATCGAGGTTCGAGAGCGAGACGGCGATGTCCTTCTCCGTGAGGCCGAGGGAGACCCAGAACGAGCGCAGGGCCGCGGGGTCGTAGCCGCGGCGCTTGAGGGCCGCGAGGCAGGGCAGGCGCGGGTCGTCCCAGCCGGTGAACTTGCCGGCCTGGATGGCGCGCCGCATCATGGAGGTGGAGAACTTGCCGAACTCGTGCACGGAAACGCGGCCCCAGTACAGCGTCTCGGGGTACGTCCAGCCCATGTGGGCGTAGAGGAACCCCTGCTTGCGGGTGGAGTCCATGAGGTCCTTCCCGCGGATGACGTGCGTGACGCCCTGCAGGTGGTCCTCGATGGCGGACTGGAAGTCCAGGAGGGGCCAGGCGTGGTGGCGCGGGATCTCGCCCTTGCGCTCGCGGGGATGGATGGCATCGCGCGCCACGATGCGGAAGGCCGTCCAGTCGCGAAGGCCCGGGTGCGGGTGGTTGATGTCGGTCTTGATGCGCAGGACCGCGGCGCCCTTCTCGGTGGTCCCGTCGCACATGGCATCGAAGCCCCCCAGGTTGTGCTCCACGGTCTGGCCGCGGTGCGGGCAGGGGGTCTTGGCGTCCTTGAGGAGCTTGAACGAGGCGGCGTCGCAGTTGCACACGTACGCGCCCTCGCGCCGGATGAGGTCGCGGGCGGCGTCCTGGTAGAGCTTGATGCGGTCGCTGGCCATCAAGGTCCGGCTGGGCTTGCGCCCGGTGAGCCACTCGAAGTCGGAGCGGATCATGTCGTAGCCGTTCCAGCCCCGGGCGTCATCCATGAGGGGGGGCTTCACCTGCGGGTCCGTGTCGTCGAAGCGCAGCAGCAGCTCGGCGCCCGGCCCACCCGACTCCGTGCCGTACATGCGCCAGTACTCGGCCAGGATGGACACACCGCGGCTGTGCCCGAAGGAGAGCGGCCCGTTGGGGTTGGGGGCGAAGCGCATCACGACCTTGCCCTTCACGTTGGGCAGCTCCTTGAGCCCCTTGCGCACCTCCTTCCTCTGCACCTCCAGCAGCTCCGGCGCCTCGGCCTCGAGGGCCGCCCTCTGCGCGGTTGGCTCCATCGCGTTGACCACGGCTCCCGCCTCCTCCAGGGCAGCCCCCACCTCGCGCGCCTGCGTCCGCAGCTCCGGGTGGGCGCCCAGGATGCGCCCGACGAGGCCCTTGGGGTTGCAGCGGCCACCGTGCTGCACCGCGTTCTGCAGGCAGGAGCGCCGCGCCAGGGTCGCCAGGTCCACGCTCACGCGGCGGCGACGGGGGGCCCGATTTAAAACAGGGATTGGGGGCAGGCGTGCCCTGCACAACGCGTATGAGGCTGGGGTCGTTGCGTGGCCGATGCTGCGCACGAGTCTGGCGTTCCTCCTGGCCTTCGCCCTGGCGGCGGGGTGCCTGCAGCAGCTGGGCTTCGGGCCGCAGTACCGCGCCGAGCGCACGCAGCTGGTGGAGCCGCCCGGCTGGAACCGGGACGGCAGGTTCAGCGTCCGCGTGCTGCAGGCCGAGCCCGTCGCCGTCGACATCCTGGCCAAGGCGACCGACGGCCGCACCGTGCAGGCGCGGGGGATCTCGAACACGACGCTGCCGCCCGTCGAGCTCCAGTTGGCGGACGGGACCTGGACGGTCGACTACTCCATCGCGGGGACCCCTTGGGAGTCGCAGGGTCCTGCACAAGTGGACACGACCCCACCCACCCTGGAGGGACTGGCCACCCTGGGCACCGCCACCGACGGGAGCTACCTGCTGGGGGAGGGCGCCCGCTCCGAGGACGGCGCGACCGTGCGGGTCGTGCGGCAGGAGGATGGCAAGGCGGTCGCAACCGCATTGCCCGCCCGCATCGACGGGCTGGCCGATGGCCTGCACGCCTTCGACGTGGTGGCCACCGACCCTGCGGGGAACCAGGCCGTCGCGACCGTGCAGGTGCGGGCCGGCTCCGCGACGCAGTTGCCGCCCGGCCGCTACACGATGGGCATCACGACGCGGTACACCGACGCAGCCCTCCTCTGGGACCTCACGCGCCTGGACCAGGATGCCTCCCCCGGGGCCGCTCGCGAGGCCGTCGGGTCTCAGTGGCTCGGTGCCGGCACCGGGCTGGACCCCGACGACCCTGCCGTGCAGGGCGTCGTGCAGGACGTGGTGCGGCCGGGGATGTCGTCGGGTCGCGTCGCCTTCGAGCTCTTCCGCTGGATGGTCGACCACACCGACTACGACAAGGCGCGCCTTGACGCGGACGACCTGCTGTCCCCCGCGCAGACGATGCAGGCCGGCGGCGGCGTGTGCCGCGACCTTGCCGGACTCTACGCGAGCCTGCTGCGCGGCTCCGGCGTGCCCGCCCGCCTCGTCACGGGGTACCTGGCCTCCGGCACGGTGGGCGGCTTCCACGCCTGGGTCGAGTTCTACGGCGGCGAAGGCCACGGTCCGGGCGCCTGGGTGCCGGTGGACGTGAGCGCCGTGGATGGGACGTACAGCCCGCTCGTGGCCCTGCAGGCCTTCGGGTCCCGTTCACCCGACATGCTGGGCCTCAACGCCCTGAGCCCCGCGCAGGAGCAGGGCGACTGGAGCCATGTCTCCTCCATCGAGGCGACGTACCCGCACCGCAGCCCGCCGCCGGACGCCCAAGCACGGCACAACCTGACGATCGAGTTCCGCGAGCACCGCACCCTCTGCGTGGACCCTGAGCGCCTGGCGCGCCGCGTCGTGGGCGACCCCTCCTCGTGCGGCTCCAGCTATCCGCTCTACTCGCCCCACTTCCTGTCGCGCGCCTCCTACGTGCTGGACTACGGCCTCGAGGTGGAGCAGGCGTCTCCCGGCACGACCATCACGGTGGCCCTCGCGTACCCTCTGCTTCCCGCCCTTGCACCGGACACGCTGGACTCCCTCACGTACGGCGCCTCGTTCCAGAAGGACCCCGCCACCGGGAAGGCCACCGCGACCTATCGCTCGTGAAGGCTGCCCGCGCGGACCGGAGGGGACTGGGGTGGGACGGGGGGACGGAGGGCAAAGGCGTTCAAGGCACCCCCGTTGGCGCCCCCAATGGATGCCATCCTCCTTGCCGGCGGGTACGGCACGCGGCTGCGGCCCCTCACCTACACCCGCCCCAAGCCGCTGCTGCCCGTGGCCGGACGGCCGATGCTGGAATGGGTGCTGGACCGCCTCCCTCCCGAGGTGCACCGCGTCATCGTGGCGGTCAACTGGAGGGCGCAGACCCTGGGAGCCTACTTCAACCAGCGGGCGACGCGGGCCGCCGGCGACCGCCGCGAGTTCGTCGTCGTGCGCGAGGAGGAGCCGCTGGGGACCGGCGGCGCCGTGAAGAACTGCGAGCGCCACCTCACCGGGGACCGCTTCTTCGTCCTCAACGCCGACATCGTGAGCAACCTCGACATGGGCGCCATGCTGACGGCCCACAAGCTGCACGGCGGCGTCGGCACCATCAGCCTGAAGGAGGTCGAGCCCGCCGAGGTGGTGAACTACGGCGTCATCAAGCCCGGCGGGCCCGCGCACGCCGCCGGCGCCATCCCCATCGCCGACTTCGTGGAGAAACCCAAGGACCCCGCCATGGCCCCCAGCCGCCTCATCAACGCGGGCGCCTACCTGCTGGACCGTTCCGTGCTGGACCTCATCCCCGCCGGGAAGATGGTGTCCATGGAGAAGGAGACCTTCCCGCACCTCGTCCCGAAGGGCTTCTACGGGCTGCCCCTGCATGGCCACTGGATCGACGTGGGCGACCCCACGCGCCTGCGCCAGGCCTCCACGACGCTCGACCCGAAGTTCCGCTTCGGGCCCGGCACGCGCCTGGCCGATGGCGCCCGCTTCGAGGACTCCCTGGCCGGGAAGGAGTGCCACATCGGCGTGGGGGCGCACCTCGAGCGCTGCATCCTGGGGGATGGTGTCACCATCCAGGCAGGCGTGCACCTTGCGGACTGCGTCGTGGGCGACAATGAGTCGGTCTCCCACTCAGGGCATGGCCAGCGCATCTGGACGAAGCCCATCCCGGCTGGGTACCCGCAGAAGCAGGTCGGCAACGCCCTGGCCTAGCCTCCTCGCATCCGGATGCCCCTGCGCTCACCAAAACCTCCAAGTGCCCTTCATGGACTCTTGGGACTGGTGGTTGTGTGGTAGTGGAACCTTCGCGGATGGTTGCGGCACGGTCCCTCAAGGGCTCGCGCCTGGTCTGGCACTGCCCGGCCTGCCGGTCGGACCTTGCCTTCGAGTTCGGGCCCAAGCCCGCGCGCGCGTGCCTGTGCCCGGCGTGCGGCGCGGACCTGCGCACCTGGATGGTCGCCAAGTGGCCCGGCCACC
This sequence comes from Thermoplasmatota archaeon, assembly GCA_035526765.1. GTDB lineage: Archaea > Thermoplasmatota > E2 > JACPAO01 > JAHFTW01 > JAHFTW01. Next base: position 50,031 of record DATLBS010000003.1, read on the forward strand.
TGCCATCGCCTGCCCTTCCCGGCCGGCTTGCGCCAGCGCCTGTCCCAGGCACCTGAAGCAGCACCCTGCATTGTCTGTCCCAAGCCTGCGGCCCGGACCCGGACCACAATGCCAACCTGACAGACACCGTTGGAATCGGGCCGCAGGCCTCACGTCGAACGACGGCCCTGGACTTATATCGACGGCGGCTGGTGGCGCGACGATGAGGACTGCCTTCCTGCTGGCCCTGCTCCTCCTGGCCGGGACGCTTTCCGGCTGCAGCGGCGCCAGGACCGGAAGATCCGTGACGGCCGAGGCCCTGCAGCTTGGCGACCCGGTGGAGACCGGCCCTGATGACGGCTCCATCCAGGGCGTCGTCGTGGACGAGGCCATCCGCCCCATCGCGGCCGCCAACATCACGGTGGGCGCAGCCTCGGCCAAGGCCGATGCGCAGGGGCGCTTCGCCTTCCTGCACCTGAAGCCGGGCGTCGTGTTCCTGAAGGTTGAGGCCCCCGGGTTCCTCCCGGCGCAGACCTCCGCGGCCGTCGAGGTGGGCAAGGTGGCGGAGGTGCGGGTCGCCCTGGCGGCCGATCGCACGCCGCAACCCTACCACCTGACGCAGCATTTCCGCGGCCACATCGACTTCCACGCCGGCAGCGCGACGCTCGTGTTCCAGAACTACGCCCCCGGCACGCTGCAGTGCGGCTGCGAGTTCACGGTCGCCAGCGACCCCGGCCTCAGGACCATCGTCGTCGACGCCACCGGCACCGTCCAGGTCCCCTCGCCGGACCCCGTCCAGCAGCAGGGCTACCACTCCGTGTATTGGGAGATCCATGGCAGGCCGACGGGGGGCGCCGAGCAGGACCTCCTGTACCGGTACGCCGACTTCCCCTTCAGCGACCAGTACAAGGTCCCCGAGCAGTACAACGGCACCGACCACTGGATGGTCCGCATCACGGGCGGCGCCTGGGTCTCGGGCACGATGGACTTCGACCTGTACCTGACCCTGTTCTACCGCGCCGAGGCGCCGAAGGAGTGGGCCTTCCTCAAGGGCGACCAGTAGCGCCGGGCGACGCGTGGGGTGTCTGCGAGGCGACCTCGGCCTGTGGCCCCGCCGGTACTGCCTGGGCTGGGCCTGGGGGACCCGGAGGGCCTGGCCGGGCCCGGGCCTACTTGGTCCGGTTGCTCGCGAAGTCGCACAGGATCAGCAGCAGCCGCTTGGCCGCCGTCTCCGGCAGGTCCGCCAGGGTGGCCTTGGCGAACGAGCTGAACTCGCGGGCCCGCAGGCGCGTGAACTCGAGGCCGCCGGACTTCTCCATGAACTTGAGGATCTCCGCGATGTCCTTCTCCGTCTTTCCCTCCTTCTTGTAGAGGTCGACGAACTGACGGCGGTCGAAGGGGTCCAGCTTGCCGTGCGTGCTCACGTACACGAGGGTCTTCTTGCCCTGCAGGATGTCGCTGCGGGCAGGCTTGCCGGTCTCCTCGGCCTTGCCCACCACGCCGAGGTAGTCGTCCCAGACCTGGAAGGCGAGGCCCATGAGGCGGCCGCACTCGGCCAGCTTCTTGACCTGCTGCGGCTCGCCGCCGGCCAGCTCCGCGCCGTTCTTCATGGCGATCTCGAAGAACGTCGCGGTCTTCCTCTCGATCATGTGGTAGTACTGCAGCTCCTCGATCTTCTTCTGGTCCTCGAAGTGCATGTCCCAGTACTGGCCCTCGCACACCTCGCGCGCCAGCTTGGCGACGTCGAGGCTGATGGAGCGGTACGTCCGGTCGTCGATCTCCAGCTGGTCGAGGATCTCGAACAGCATCGCGAACATCGTGTCGCCGGCCAGGATGCCCATGGGGGTGCCCCATTTGGCGTGGACGGCGGGGATGCCGCGGCGGGTGTCGCACTCGTCCATGATGTCGTCGTGGATGAGGGTGAAGGAGTGCAGGATCTCGAGCGCCACGCCGTAGGGCATGATCTTCTTCGAGTCGCCGCCCATGGTCTGGGCCGCCAGGATGGCCACGATGGGGCGCAGGCGCTTGCCGCCGCCCTTGATCGGAAGGTGCCGGATGGCGTCGTAGAGTTCGACCGGCTTGAGCTCGCGCTTGACCAGGTACTTGTCCAACTCGTCGCCGAACTGGTCGAGGTAGGGACGGAGGGCGGCTTCGAGGTTCATGCGAGGAGGTCCTCCGTCAGGCGCGACGGGGTGGGCAGGCCCAGCAAGAAGAGACCTGTTTTCAACTCTTCCAGCAGCAGGCCGGCCTCGCGCGTGGCCCCGTCCGGCCCCGCGGCGGCGGCGCGGAACATGTGGCCCGCGAAGCCCGCGAGGTCGGCGCCGAGGGCCAGCGCCTTGAGGGCATCCAGCCCGGAGGACAGGCCGCCCGTGGCGACGAGGGGGAGCCCCGGGCAGGCAGCGCGCGCCTCACGGAGGGCCTGCGGCGTCGGGATGCCCCAGTCCCAGAACGTGCTGCCCAGCCGCGCCTTGGCGGCGTCCCCCTGCTGCACGGCGCGGTGGTGCTCGACGGCCGCGAAGCTGGTGCCGCCGAGGCCGCCCACATCGATGCCCGCGGCACCCGCCTTGGCAAGCGCCGCGGCGGTGGCGCCCGTCATGCCGGCGCCGGTCTCCTTCGCCAGGACCGGCACCTTGAGGTCCCCGGCGAGGCGGCGGAGGGCAGCCAGGCCGCCGCTTGCCACGAGGTCGCCCTCGGGCTGCACGGCCTCCTGGAGGTAGTTGAGGTGGATGTAGAGGGCATGCGCCTCCACCATCTCCACCGCCTGCTCGGCCTTCGCGGCCGCGTCCTCGCCCCACAGGATGACCTGGGGCAGCCCCAGGTTGGCAAAGCGCAGGGGGACCTCATGGTCCAGGATGACGGAGTAGGTGTCCGCCAGGGAGGGGTTCTCGAGGGCGGCCCTTTGGGACCCGACGCCCATGGCCAGCCCGTGCTCGGCGGCGGCGGCGGCCAGCCGGTCGTTGAACTCCTTCGCCTTCCTGGCTCCCCCCGTCATGCCGGTGACCTGGATGGGGGCGCCAAGCCGGCGGCCGAGGAACTTGGTGGACAGGTCGACGTCGGCGCGGTCCAGCTCGGGGAGGGCGTTGTGCCTCAGGCGGAGGGCGGTCCACGGGTTGGGGATGGACTGGACGTCCTTCTCCAGGGGGATGCGCAGGTGCTCCTCCTTGCGGCGCTCGGTCTCGGCGGCCTTGCCTGCGGCGGAGGCGGTGGAGGAGGGGGGGGAGGCGCGGGCTGCCTTGGGCGCTGGACGCTTGGAGGCAGCCTTGGGCACGAGGAAAGGCACCGGATATCGCGCTTAGAGGATATCGATGGCAGAAATGTGGGGAGGGGAGAAGGAACGGCCTGCCGGTGCACGGGGGCCCGGAGGGCAGTGGGGATCCCGCCGAAGGCGGCGGAAGGGGTGCCCGCAGCGAAGCGGAGGGCACCCGTTCCGGCGCGGGGTCAGAAGATGTCGTCCGCTGAGAAGTTGCCTTCGCCGCCCACCGGCTTGGCGGCCTCGCCGGGGAGCTTCGTGACGTAGTAGCCGGCCGCCTTGCCGCGGGCGACGCGCTTGACCCAGCCCTTCTTCTCGAGGTCCAGCAGGAGGTTGGCGACGACGCCCTTCGAGAGCTTGACCGCCAGGGTGATCTTGTCGGTGTCCTGCAGCTTGTCGGGGTTGGTGAAGCCGCCGTCCTTCAGGTAGTCGTAGATCTTGTTGTGGTGGGGGGTGAGGCCTTCGATGGGCATGAGGGTCGCCGGGGCCGGGACGGAGGGGCCTCTTGAAGCATTTGCGAAGCGCAGATTCAGCCGATTTCTTCGGGATGGAGCAGATTTTGGGGCCGCTGCGCTGGGCATCGGCTGAACCTGTCCCATCGGGTGAATCAGGTTTCGATGCGGGTGCACACCACGGGCCGCCCCTGCATGGCGGCCATGAGGCGGCCGGGAGCCAACCCGTTCACGATGCTGGTCGGGGCGTGGCGGGCCGCCTCCCTGGCATGGGCGAGCTTCCTCTCCATGCGGCCCGTGACGTCATGGCCAGCCCCCCCGGAGGCGGCCAGCACGGGACCCTTGCCGCGCACGACGGGGACCAGCTGGGCGTTGGGGAACTGCTTCGGGTCGCGCTCGTACAGGCCGTCCACATCGGTGGCGAAGATGCACGTTGCCGGTTTCAGGCGGGCTGAGAGCTGCGCAAGGATGTCATCGGCGGACAGGACTCGCCATCCGACCTCGTCATCGCGCACGAGGGTGCCGTGGAGGACTGGCGTGAAGCCATCGTCGAGGAGGGACTGGACCTCGTCGGCCACCGATTTGGCAAGCGCGCCCCGCTTGGTGGTCTCCAGATGGAGCGGGACCGGCACGCAGCGCAGGCCGGCCTCGTTGGCGAGACCCAGGACCTCGGCCGCAAGGTAGGCGACCCCTGCCAAGGTCTGCGAGACGCCCACGTGCTTGGCGCCGTCGAAAGGAGCGGTGCCAATGCCGAACTTCTTGACGAACGGGTGCCCGAAGCTGCCTGCGCCATGCAGGAGCACCGTGGGCCGGCGGGCCTGCGAGGCTTCCGCGATCACGCGCTGGGCGACCTCTTCGCGCAGGGTCATGTCGCGCGATTTGTCGGTCAGCAGCGAGCCGCCGACCTTGACGAGGACGGGCTTGGACACGAGTCCCACAGGTGGGCAGGAGGGCTTGGGGGTTTCGCTTGCGCCGGGCTTCACGCGGAGGGCGCGGAACATTGCGGAAACTGTCTGGTGGTTCCGCGTTCGGTCCTGGATTGCCGGGCACCCTGTTTTCGGCTCAAGGCTGTCGGGCGCTCCGCGTTCGGTTCTGGACCGACGGCTCGCTCCGTCGACACGCGCGACACGAGGGGCCTAGCGGCCCCTCAAAGGACAAAGCCCTCACCCCATTCATGCCAGGCCAACACCCCTGTGACGGCGGGGGCGACGAGCACCAGGAAAATCCCTTGTAGTGCGCGGAGCGCACGGCCCCGGAGCTTCTGACAGGTTTCGGCGGCGCGGCTCCGCCGCGCCCAAGTCCATCGCTTTCCGCATCAGAACACGAAGCCGTTCTGGCCGTGCCACGCGCCGCCGTCGGAGGTGCCGGTTACCTGGTACTTCTCGCTTTGACCGACCGATGGGTCGTTCTCACTGCGTAACGGCCCGGTTCGCCCAGACGGGATCTGTGAAATCTGTGAAATCTGTGGTTCGTGTGGGTGCGATGCGTCAGAGTTTCCGGGCGCCCGGTGCCACCCACCCCGACACGACCACGCCCGCCCCGATGAGCGCCCCGGCGCCCACCAAGGTGCCAGGGTTGAGGCTGGAATTGATGCCCGTCTTCACATCCGCGCCAAGGCAGACGCCGAACTTCACGCGCCCCGTGTCGAGCTTGCCGCTGGGGCCCGTCGCCTTCACCGTGCCGGGCGTCACCTTGAGGTTGGCGACCTTCGTCCCCGCGCCCAGGTTGACGCGGGGCCCCAGGATGGAGTCGCCGACGTAGTTGAGATGCGGGGCATTGGCGCCCTCCATGAGGATGCTGGCCTTCAGCTCCGTCGCGGCCCCGACGTGGCATCGGGCCCCGATGTGCAGCGGACCCCGCAGGTACGCGTTGGGCCCCACGCGGGCGCCGGGTCCGACCCAGACGTCCCCCTCGACGTAGGTGCCGGACCTCACCACGGCGCCTTTCTCGACGTAGAGGCGGCCGCGGACGTGCACGCCCTCCTCGATCGTCCCCGACCCCCCCTGCGCCGCGCCGTCCAGCCGGAAGGAGATGGCCCCGGGCATCGCCGTGGCCTGTGCTGCCAGCAGGTCCCAGGGGGCGCCCACGTCGAGCCAGCCCTTCGCGGGGATCCAGGATGCCTCCCCCTTCTTCGCCCACGCATTCACGACGTCCGTGAACTCCAGCTCGCCGCGGGGGGACGGCTTGAGGTGGCGGGCCTGCCCGAGGGCTTCGGCGGGGACATGGTAGAGGCCGGTGTTGACGAGGTCGGAAGGAGGCCTCGGGCTCTTCTCCGCCAGTGCCTTGAGCCTGCGCCCGTCGACCTTCAGCGCCCCGTAGCGGGTAGGGTCCTCGACCTTGGTGGCGGCGAGCGTGAAGCCCTTGGCCTTGGCGAGGGTGCGCAACGTGGCGGCATCGACCAGGCAGTCCCCCATCACGACGAGGGCGTCGCCATCCAGCTTGCCTGCCCCAGCCGCCACGGCGTGCCCGGTGCCCATGGGCGTCCCCTGTCCGACGCATTGGACCTTCATGGTGCCCCTCCAGGCCTTGGCGGCCGACGCCACCTCCGGGCCCATGTGATGCGTGACGACGACCGTTCGCGTGATGCCCGCCTCCTCCAACCCGTCCAGCATGCGGTGGAGCAGGCTGCGGCCGGCCACCTCCAGGAGCGGCTTGGCCAGCCCGGGGGTCAGGGGTGCCATGCGCGTGCCCTTGCCCGCCGCGAGGAGGATGGCATCCACGCGCAGGCACCGGGACGCGGGGCTTGAAGGTGATGGGACCGGGCGCACGGCCTAGCCCTCGGTCGCGACGGCGCACGAACCAGCTACGCGGTCGTCTCGCCAGGGATCTCCGCCACCGGCTCCGCGGGCGAGTCGAACCGCACGCCGGGGCCGCCGAGCCGCACGATGTAGGCCGTGCCGCCATGGGCCTGGATGGCCGCGGCCACCGCTTCCGGCCGCTCGGTGAGGGCGAACATGCTGCCGCCGCCGCCAGCGCCGGTGATCTTCGCCCCCAGCGTCCCCGGGGTGGCGCGCGCCGCCTGCACGAGCGCCTCGACGGCGGGGTGGTTGACGCCCAGGGTGTGGAGGGCCGAGTGCGCCTTGTTCATCAGGGTGCCCACGGCCACCATGTCGCGGCGCCCCAGGTTGGGGACCGCCTCGCGGGTGAGGGCGCCGATCTCGGCAAGCCGGTCGCGCACCATGGCGTTCTTCCTCGCGGCGTTGGCGACCTTGGCCACCTGCTCCGCGGTCTTGCCCTTGATGCCGGAGTTCCCCACGACCACGGTCATCTCGGGGAGGTCGATGCGCTCCACGGTCCAGGCGCGCTCCTTGCCGGGCTCCGTCCAGGCCACGTCCCACAGCTTCTGCCCCACGTTGGGGGGGTCCGTCGAGGCCGCGATGGCGATGCCGCCCCCCGCCGTGGCCGTGCTCGTGTCGGTGGGGGACCCGCCGCCCTGCGTCATGCGCTCCACGGCGAAGGCGTCCTGCGCCAGGCCGGGCAGGTCCGTCTTGCCCTGCAGCTGGCGCAGGGCCGCAACGGTGGCGACCGTAAGGGCCGCGCTGGAGCCGGTCCCGGAGGCTGAGGGGACGCCGCCCTCGGTCTGGATGCGCACCGGGTCGGGGCGGCGCCAGACCTGCTCGACGGCGGACAGGAGGTAGGAGTGGAACCGGTCATGGAGGCGGTACCCGTTCACGGTGAACCGGTCGCCGCAGCAGTCGACCTCCACCTGGGTGCGCTGGTCGGTGGCGGCCGCGATGGCGGGGTGGCCGTAGACCACGGCGTGCTCCCCGAAGAGGATGACCTTGCCGGGGGCCGAGCAGATGGCGCGCAGGTCGGCGAGGCCCTCCATGCTGGCTTGACTCCCCTCCTGGACTAAAAGGTGAACGGATGCGAGCCGGCCGACGGATGGAGCAGACCTGGAGATGGAATCCCAAACCGTCAAACCCCACCTCCCCGTCGCGCCGACTGCTTGGCCGCGGAGACCGCCCTGCGCATCGCGACCGTGGCGGTCCTGGGCGTGCTGCTGGCGAGCGTCGTCGCGGCCCTGCGCCTGCGGCGGTCCAGCGGCGAGGTGCGCCTGGGCGTGCTGCAGCACGTGGAGGAGCTGCGCCGCCGCCTCCTCGTGGTGGCCGCAGCCCTCGTGGCGGGACTGGTCCTGGCGCTGACCACGCGGCTGTGGGGATGGCACGTGGCCTTCGGCGGCATCGCGTGGGTCGTCCCGCTGCCCGTGCCCGAGTTCTACGACACCGTGTCGGCGCAGTTGTTCAGGGCGGCGGCGGCCCACCTCGTGCCCCCCGGCGTGGAGCTGATCGTGACCTCGCCGATGGATGGCTTTGCCGCGCAGTTCAACGTGGCCCTTGGCATCGCCATCACCTTGGCGTTGCCGGTGGCTCTCTACCAGCTTGGCCGCTTCCTGGCCCCTGCCCTGCGTCCCCCCGAGCGCCGCATGCTGGCCTGGGGGCTGGTCCCGGCGACCCTCCTGTTCCTCCTTGGCGCCCTGTTCGCGTACGTCGTCGTGCTTCCCTTCACCTTGGCGACCCTCTACCAGTTCTCGGGCGCGCTGGGGGCCCGAGGCCTGCTCTCGGTGCAGGACTTCGCGTCGTTCACGCTGGGGTTCCTGGTGGGCTTCGGCCTGGCGTTCCAGACACCCCTCGTGATGGCAGCCCTCAGCCGGGCTGGCCTCGTGGCTCCGCGGGCCTACTGGGGCAAGGCGCGCCACGCCATCGTCGTCATCCTCATCGTCGCGATGGTGGTGACGCCCGATCCAACGATCGTGAGCCAGCTCATGCTGGCCGTCCCCATGGTCCTCCTTTACGTGCTGGGTGCCTTCGCGGCGGCGTGGGTCGCCCCCAAAGGCCAGGATGGGACAGGCCTGGCTGCCAGCCGCCCCCCGCGCCGCATCCCCTGACTACTTTGACGCCCGCAAGTGCGCCTTCAGGGCCTTGATCTCCCGGATCTCCGCCGGGTCCTCGCCCTTGAGGGCCGCCACATAGACGCTCGTGTAGTCGAGGAACTGCAGCATGCGCACCTGCTGGACGACGTGGTCGCGGAAGCCCGTGATGGGGTCCGAGGTGAGGTTCGTCCACGGCACGCCCCAGCTGCGGTAGCGCTCCTCCATGTAGTCCAGGCGCTTGCGCAGCTGCGGGTTCTGGTTGGCGTGGCTGAGGCAGAGCACGGTGAAGTGGCGGCGGTTCTCGGCGTCGCCCCCCCATCCCGTGAGGTCGTTGTGGTTCGACTCCGGCACGAGGTCGACGTCCGCGATCTTCTTCGCGTTCTCGTTCAGCATGCCGCGGAAGTGCAGGCCCACCCCGTAGTAGGCGGGGGTCGCGTAGATCTGCGGGATGGGGCGCCAGATCTGCTTCGCCAGCGCCTTGGCCTCGTTGTGCTCAGCCGGGACGCTGGGCCCGCAGGCGGCGTCCACCTCCTCGACCGCCTTCACGCATTCCGCCAGGGGCACCTTGTCCTTCAGGAGGCCGGAGCCCTCGAGGAAGCCGAGGACGCTGAACCAGGAGTACCCGAAGGCGGCGCGCGGCTGGTACCCCGCCGGCTGCGGCACGACGTGGGACTTGTCGATGAGCCTGGCAAGGGTGCCCCCCGTCGTGAACCCGGTCACGCCCACGCCGCGCTGCTGCGACGTGCGCACCACGGCCAGGGTCTCCTCCGTCTCGCCGGAATAGGTGATGGCCAGGGTGTGCCAGCCCTTCTTCACGTGATGGGGGAACTGGTAGTGCTTGACGATGGAGAACGGCAGGTCGAGGGCGCGCGTGGCGGCGTCCTTGACGAGGTTCGCGCACATGCCCGAGAACCCCATGCCTGCGAACAGCAGCCCGTCCGCCTTGAGGCCCGGATGGGCCGCCTTGCGCCCGGCGTCGTAGCCCTCCTTGATGAGGCGCGCCTTGGCCTGGATCGACGGCAGGAAGCCCTCCGGGTCCCGGAGGCTGGGCAGGTCGGCGTCCCGTTGCGGCACGCGCACGCACCGGAGGCGAGGTATTTGCCCGTTGCCGGTTGGGCAGGGCCGGCCTCCCGCCAACCTCGCTGGCCAGGGACCCCCGGCCCGTCTTCGGCACGCTTTTCATCAAAGGCGGGGCTGCGGCGTCGTGGCCCGGGACGCCAACATCAACAAACGGGACGCCCTCGTCATCCCCGGCGGGCTCCTCGGGTTCTACGGGGGCGTCGGTCTGGTCCTCATGGTCCTGCGTGGCAGCACCGGCGCCTGCGGCGACGGCATGCGCATCCTCTACCATGGCGCCTGCTACAGCCTCCTTTGGCCCTGCGTCCTGGCCGTCGTGCTGGGCGCCATCCTGGTGGGGCTCGGGGTCTTCCTCTTCAGCGGGGAGCCCGAAGGCCTGGCGGGCCGCCTGCACCCCGGCTCGCCCACCCACTTCGCGGTCGCGCTGCTCATCAGCCTCGTCGCCGTTCCCTTCCTGGCCGCCGGCGTCGCCGCCATCGGGCAGGGCCGCCTGGGCACCACGTTCACGGTCGGCAGCGGCGACATCCAGGTCAAGACGACGTTCCTGCTCGAGCTGGTCGGCCTCATCGGGCTCCTGATGCTGGCGCCCTTCCTCATCCTGCTCCTGCGCGATGGCGCCCGGCGGCGGGCGGTCCTGCGCGAGGCCGAGGAGATGGCGGACGAGCCGAGCTTCCCCGGCGAGCCCAGCGAGGTGGCCCCCGAGGCGCCTCCCGAGGAGTTCGTGGACGAGTCCGCGTGGCCGGAAGGCCGCCAAGAGGACCAGAAGCCGGTCGCCTGATCCCGCATCGAGTCCCGGGGCTCGGCTGCCGGTCCCCCCATCCGTCCACGGGTCTGCCGCCGCATAAGGTATAAGCCGCCGGGCGGTGGCCCAAGCGATGGCCCTCCTGGAGACGGAACCGCTGATCCTCATCATCGTGGTCGTGCTGATCCTCTTCGGCGCCACGGCCATCCCCAAGCTGGCGCGCTCCATGGGCCGCGCCAAGGGCGAGTTCACGAAGGCGCGCAAGGAGTTCGACCTCGAGGCCGGCAAGGCCGAGAAAGAGACGGCGGCCGGACCCAGCGAGGAGCAGGTGCGCAAGACGGCGCGCGACCTTGGCATCCAGGAGGAGGGCAAGCCCCTCTCCGAGGTCAAGGCCCTCATCAACCAGAAGATGGTGTGACGTCGTCCTGCCCCTGCGGTCCTCGGTCGCTCGGCGACCCCCCGGGCAAGCCCAGGTCATCCTGCTGACCTGGCCTCCAGAATCTAGGTCCGCGACCCATGGGCCTGTCGTGACACCGCAGCCAGCAGACCTTGCTGTGGCGGCGACGGCTTGGTCCTGCTCAACGTGTTGTGCGTGGTCGCCATGCACGGCGCAGCCGGGGCCCGCCTTGACCTGGGCGCGGAGACGGTCGCTCACTGCGCTCGTGGACGCCTGCCTCGCTGCGCTCGGGGGCGTCGCTCGCTAGCGGGTGCGCCGGCCTGCGCCGGCGCATGGAGTGAAGCCGGTCGCTTGCTCCGCTCGTGGACGCCTGCCTCGCTTCGCTCGGGGGCGTCGCTCGCTTCGCTCGCTTCCGCCTTCACTCCTGCATCCACGGCAAAAAGTGCATGATGAAGTGGAACCAGCTGCGCGGGATCTCAATGTAGATGGACACGGGGAAGTACAGCAGGAACCCCGCCAGCACCACGGCGCACACGACGGCGACGCCCGCCCGGACCGCCACCTGGCCGCGGTGCCACAGCCAGGCCAGGGCACCGGCCAGGACCAGGGCGAAGAAGGGCACGACGGGCGTCATGTAGAAGATGAACATCGTGCGGGGACCCTGGCCCAGCAGGACGAAGCCGCCGAAGGTCGCAAGCGGGAACAGGGCCGCCACCAAGAGCGCCTGCGTGGAGCGGGGCATCGAGGTGAAGGGGCGCGGCACCCGGCGCACGAGGTCGCGGGCGACCCGGTACAGGACCGCCCCGATGATGGAGAGGGTCGCCAGGCTGGCCGCCCACCAGAGGAAGGGGTTGCCGATGGCGTAGATGTACCGGGCCAGGAAGTCGCCTTCCGCGAACGGTTCCCCGGGGCCGATGTAGCTCATGGGCCGGGCCATCAGGATCCAGTCCATGGGGCGGCTGGCGTACTTGTGCGTCTGCGTGCCCATGGTGTCCCAGGAGACCGCCGCCGCCTGCACCTTGATCCATTGCGTGACCGCCCAGCTGAGGCCTTTGGCCTTCGTCCAGATGACCCACCACGGCGTGTACGTGGCAAGCCAAACCGTCAGCGGCACGAGGGCGTAGGCGGCGATGTGGAGGTCGAAGCGGCGCTTGCGGAGGACGCCGGCGCGGTGGTGCGTCCACAGCGAGAGAAGGAGCGCGGGGGGGCCCACGAAGAGGATGTAGTACTTGCACGAGAAGCCCAATCCCAGGAAGAGCGTGGTCAGCAGGACGCCGCGGCGGGTGGGATGCGTGGCGAAGTAGACGGCGACGACGGCGAACCCGGTCGCGTAGATGTCCAGCAGGGCGGTGCGCGCCCCCGAGAGGAGGAGGTTGTCGAGCAGGGCGAAGGCGCCCGCAAGGGTGCCGGCGAGGTGGCTCTGGAAGAGGCGGCGCGCCGCCAGGGCGATGAAGGCCACGGTGACGACGCCCATCACGGCGCTGGGGACGCGCCAGGACCACTGGTTCCCCGTCTCGCGCAGCTGCGTGGTGAAGGCGTCGTACCTGTCCTTGCCGCCGTTGGCAGTGTCGTCGGGCGAGCGGCAGCCCTCGAAGGCGTGGATGTCCGGATGGTCGTACGCGTGCACGGAGGCGTACATGATCAGCTTCGCCAGGGGCGGATGCTCGTAGTTGAGGGGGCGGTGCGGCAGCGTCGCGTCGTTCTCCCAGCAGGGGTCCTCCCAGATGCCGTCGTCCATCTGGTGGGCAACGCTCACGTAGTAGTGCTCGTCGAAGTAGACGTCGCGGATGCCATCCAGCGCGGTGAGGTACATGCCGCCGGAGAGGATGACGAGGACGAGGATGGGCAGCCAGGTGCGAAGCGCGGGGCGACGGCCGCCGGCGTAGGTGAAGTTGAGGTTGCCGCCGTAGTTCACCCCGTACGCGATGACGACCGCGATTCCCTGCGCCAGGTACGCGTTCATGCCGATGAGATATGCAAGGAGGAACGTGACGGTGAGGTTCACGACGGCGCCGGCGAGGCTCACCAGCTCGAACATGCCCAGGCGCGCGATCCATGGCAGGTCGCGCCGGTCGGGGAACGTGTAGACATCGTTGAGGGCGAAGTTCGTGACGATGGCGACCTGGATCGCGATGGCGGTGGCCAGGAGGTCGTCCATCCCAAGGAGGGTATGCAGGATGAACAGGACCGCGAAGGTCACGACGACGCCGCTCAGGCCCACCGCCATGAAGCGGAGGGCACGATGGTTCTCCTTGTGCTTCAGGCCCAGCTCCACGAGGTGGAGCATGTACTGCACGAGGACGGCGCTGCCCAGCTTCGAATCGCCCTCGCGCCGCGTCTGGAAGCGGTAGCCGACCTCCTCGACGCGCTGGAACTCGACGCGGGCCAGGAGCTCGAGGAGGATCTTGTAGCCCTGCGGCTGCAGCGCCAGCGTGTCGACGCGCTCGCGCCGCACCAGGAAGAGGCCCGACATCGGGTCCGAGATGTGGTGCTGGCGGATGGGGGGCAGGGCCATGCGCGCCATGCTGGCGGCCCCGCTGCTGATCTTCCGCCGCACGAAGCCGAACTCCCCTTCCGTCCCGTCGGGGGCGTAGCGTGAGCCGATGACGAGGTCCGCCTCGGTCGCGACCGCCCTGTCCAGCAGGCGCCGTACCGCGGCGGGGGGATGCTGGAAGTCTGCGTCCATGACGGCGACGAAGGTGCCCTGGGACTCCTGGATGCCCCGCACGACCGCGGTGGCAAGACCCCGTTCGGTGGTGCGCACGACCACGGTGGGCCGCGCCGGGTGGACGCGGGCGCGCTCGGCGGTGCCGTCCTTGGAGTTGTCATCCACGACGACGAACTCGGCGTCGACGCCCTCGAAGGCGGTCTGGAGGGCCGTCAGCAGCGGCCCGATGTTCGCCCCCTCGTTGTACGTGGGGATGACGACGGAGACCAGGGGGGCCAACGGGCGGCCCACCAGGTGAGGGTACAAAAACCACCTGAAGAGGATGGGGGATGCAGGACGGAGAATCGTCGAGGAATCCCGGCTGCTAGGGGCGGGCTTCGTCGGGCAGCAAGGCCAGGAGTTCCTTGTAGACTTGGATCAGCGGGCCCGGACGAAGCCGACCCACACGCTTGCGGATGACTCCTTTCTCGACGGTGACAAGCTTGTCGACCTTGACCCGGCTGTCGGCCACCAATTTGCCTTCAGCCATGTCTCGTCCTTGCACCAGCACGCTATTGGCCGCGTTGCCAAGGTTGGAGGTCATCGCGGCCAGGATGACGTCGCGGCTCGACGCATTGTACTCCGCCAGGCTGAGGACCAGGGCGGGACGGTTCTTGGCGGCCTTCAGGTTGGAGAAGGGAAACGGGACCAGGACGACGTCGCCGTGGCTAAGCTTCATCCCAGACCTCGTCGGCCTTGTTGTCCCAGACGTCGGCCAAGGCAGAAGCCCCCAGAGCTTCCCAACCGCCAAGGTCGTCGAGGACTGCGCGCCCGATGCGCTCAGGAGGCACCACGAGGATGTGGTCGCCTTCCTGGATCAGCAGCAGTTCCGTGGGTCCGTCGCCGCCGAGGGCACGGAACATGTCCACGGGCAGGGTGAATTGCCCCTTTGCGGAAGCGGTGACCTTCCTCACCAGCACAGAATAGTATTGAATTTCTTACCTTATCTAGATTTTGGTAAGGAAATGAATTCAGTCAGCCTCGTATTTGTCCCCTAACGCGACTCCTGCGGGCTTTTCCGGCATCCTTCCCTCAGTAAGCAGTGTGACGGAGGCCCTTTACGTCCGCGAATACGGATCCGTGGAGACGACTGCACTGCAGGATTTTCGGAGCGCGACAGCCGCATGGATGGCATCGCGAGGATCAAGGCCCTTCTCGAAATGTGCGAGCGCGGCATCAATGTCACGCCGTTCGACGGCGACGACCTCGAGATCCAACGCCAGCAGTTGCCGTACTTTTTCCGCGGCAAGACCTCGGCCAAATTTCTTCGTGACCGCCCATAGGACCTCATCTGCGGTGAGGCTAGCGGTACAGGCGCCGTCCCCAGAGCCTGCGCCAGGGCCTTGGCAGCGGCCTTGCCTTGCGGCCCGTCGTCGGTCGCCGCGTAGATGAAGACGCTGGAGTCGAGGTAGATCACCTGTATTGCTCCGCCAGGATGTCGTCCAACTCGCCCTTCGCCCAACGAGCCTTGGGACCGGAAAGGAACGCCTGCAACGCGTCCCCGCTCTGCTTCTGAAGGTGCGCATGTCCTTCGTGGATAGTGAATTCGAGGCGGTCGCCGGCGCGCAGGAACCCCGTGCTCTGGAAGACGTTCCCTCTAGGATCAGCGAAACCAAGGACAAAAAAGGAAAGAGGGGAAAAGGAAAAACGAGGGCCTAAGCGAGGCGGCGCCGCGCCAACACTAAGGCGACCGCGACGGCACCCAAGCCGACCAAGACACCAGGAGCCGGGATAGCGCCCTTGCCGCCACTGGTCGTGCCGGCTCCGGCCCCATCGGGGTCGACGCCCAGGCCGGGGACCGCCTGCGTGTTGATGTCCGTGAGCTTCGTCGCCTCCGACGTGTACGCGGTCACCAGGTAATGCGTGTCCGCCGGCGCCTTCTGCACGATCGTGTTCGTGTCCGCGCCCACCGTGAGGACAAGCGCCCACGGAGAGTTGTGCGACCAGACCTGGTAGCCAAGCACGCCCGGTTGCAGTGTCCACTTCACGATGTTGTTCTCGCCGTCGCGGGTCACCGTCATCGACGCCTGGAGAGCCTTGTTGATGGTGGCGAGGTCGACGGCGACCGTGGTCGACGATGTGCTGGAGGCCGTCGACGTGGACGTCGAAGTCGAGGTGGGCGTCGACGTGACGGTAGAGGTCACGACCGGGTTCCCGCCGCCACCCCCGCCGCCTCCGCCCCCACCGCTGGCCACCGCGGAGCCGGAGAGCGGGACGTCGCCAGGCGTGAAGAAACCGTCCCCGTCCTTGTCCAGGACGACGGTCTCCCCTCCAGCCGCCACGGCGTCACCGGAAGCATCCGCATAGGAGATCTTCGGAGTGCCTAGCGTGATCACGGTTGCTGGAGAGTTCACGTCCGTGGTCGCGGCTCCACCGATGCGAGTCCCAGAGGCCCCCGCAGCGCTGCTGGTGATCCGCACGTCCCCCGTCTCAAGGGTCCCGTCCCCATCGAGGTCGACGTACAAGACGGACGCGGTCGAGTACGCGCCCGCGGGCGTGAAAGCGAATTTGGGGCCAGCCGGTATGTCCGTGCAAGTCGTCGTCGTCAACGCACCCGCAAAGGACCCCGCCGTGGCACTCGCAAGGGTCGCTGGCGCAAGCACGACATCGGAGCCGACCAGGGGGCACGTGGTGGCGCGGGGCATCAGGAACACCGGGTCGCCAAGGGTGAACCCGATGTTGTTGTCCAAGTCACGGTAGCTGAACGGGGTCGCGCTGGCCGATGCGTCGGTCAGGACGTTCACGGTATCCGCATCTGCCTCAAGGAGGTTCTTGCCGAAGCTGGATACGCCCGTTCCCGTGTTAAGGCGCACATCGCCCGGCTCGGCCACGTTCGCGGTGCCAAGGTCGATGTAGACGAGGTCTCCGGCCGAGTAAGTCGTGCTGCCATCGGCGTCGAAGGCGCGGTACGTGGCGGTGAAGGCCTTGAGCGCGCCGGTCGATGCCGAAGCACGCTGCGCGTTCGCCCCGGCATCGGAGGCCAGGAGCAGGTCGCCGCTGGCCACGTTGCCCGGCACGGCACCAAAATGCAGGTACAGGCTGTCGCCAACGTCGTAGTTGTTGTTGTTGTTCGCATCGAGGTAACCGAGCGTCCCCGGGTTGGCCGCACCGCTGGCAAGGGTCCAGGTCCCGCCCGTGGCCGGTACCGTGGCAGTGCCCAGCCGCTGCGTGCCAGCCGCGCATCCGCCGACTGCCGTGAGGCACAGGTCATTGAGGGCCAGCGTGAGGCCGGCCCCGAAGTGGATGGCTAGGGGCTCCGCGACGTCGATCTGGGTGGGGTTGGTGCCGCTTTCCAGGTACATGATCGCGGCCGTGAGGGCAGTGGGCATGAGCACCGCGTGGACCTCGGGGTTGCCCAGGATGGGGCGGGAGCCGAAGCCTTGCGACCCTGCCGTGGTCAAACGAACGTCGCCGGGCGTCACGAAGTCATTGCTGTCGGCATCCAGGAGGACTTGGTCGGTGCCGTCGTACAATGCATTGCCGTTCACGTCGAAGAAGCCGAAGGGAGTGGCTGGCAGCGTGAATGCTTTGCTGCCCAAGGTCACGTACGTGTTCGTGGCTGCCGTGGCTGCAAGCGCGACGCCACAGTCCGCATCGGTGCCGAAGACATTGCATGCCGCAAGCGTTCCCGCCGCCCCACCTGACGTGGTCGTGAGGCGGAAGTCTCCGGTGGTGACCGTGGAACCGCCCGTGACGTAGGCCTCCTCGCCTGGGTCGAACGTGGCCGCGTCGCCGATGACCAGCGCGATCCCGGTGCCGGCAGCAGTGGCGGCGTTCGTCAGGACGGCGGTCGTCGGGTTGGTCACCGAGGCGATGCGCGTGTTGGCGGGGATGCTTCCGCCCGTCACGGAGAACCCGATGTCCCCTGCGACGAAGGCGGCAGTCGCACTTGTGATTGTGGTCGACGAAGCCGAGGTCACGGCATCCGCGACACTGCGCGTGATTGAGGTGAACTTGATGCCCGAGATGGCGACCATGGGTGCACCGAGTGCGGGGCACACGGGAAGGTCGACCGTCACGAGGGTGTCGCCGGCACTGGAGGTGGTGTCCGTCGAGGAGTAGATGCACTCGGTGGTCTTGTCCCAGACCGAATCCGTTTGAGTGCCAGACACAGCTCCTCCGGCCGACCCGGAAACGCCCGCACCAGCCGCAAGGAGCCGATCGTTGTTGGTCGGGGAGAAGCTGTTGTCCAAGTCCAGGAACAGCGGTTCGCCGGGGTTGAGCTTCCCATCAGGGCCCCCTTGCGCGTATGTGGGCAGGGAGTCCACGAATCGGAGGAGCGATGTCAAGGCCCCTGCCGTGACGGTGTAGTCCAAGGCCCCCGTAGGGGCGTTCGTGACCGCTGAGCCCGCGGCGGCGGTCAGCCCGTTCCCCGGAGAGAGGACGATGTCATTGTTGTGGACGAGGTTGTCGCCGAAGAAGCTCAAGACGATGGCCTCCGTGGTGGAGACGCTGCCGTCAAGCGGGTCATTGTCAAGGAAGCCGATGTTCGCTGTCGTGATGCCGGTCGTCTTCAGGACACCAACCACACCCACGGTGGTCCCGCTTGCGACAGCCCCGAACGAACCCAGGGCCGAGGCGGCGGGAAGGGCCAGCAGCAGACACAGCAAGAGCGCAGACGTTCGGGAAACATGCCTGGCGGGGAGCAGACCCATAGCCCCAACAACGGCCGGCCGTTCAAATACTCTATGCGGGCCGCGCACGGCGCGCGCCTGCGGCGAGGGCCATGACGCCGATGGCGGCGAGGATGGGGACGCCCGGCACGGCTCGTGAAGGAGCAGCCCTTGTGTCCGCCCGAGGGGGACTTGCCGATGGGCTGGAGGAGGGTTCACGAATGCTAGGTGGCGAGGCAGGCGCAGTGGTCGTGTTTGATGATGTGGGCTCGGTCGTGGTGTTCGTATCGACGTGGGACGAGGGGCCACTGGCCAGGCGCAGGTCTCCGATGGTGGCGCTTCCGCTTGCATCCATGTCGAGGTAGACGACATCTCCCGTCGTGAAGCCGTTCTGGCCATCGGCTTCTGCATACACCTCACCTCCAATGGCCACTGGAGCCGCCTGGATGCCAGCTCCGGCTCGCGCGTCTTGTGGAGCAAGCGATGCAAAGGCAGTGGCACCTGTTAGCGGCACATCGCCAACAGCCAAAGTGCCTGGAAGGGGCCCGAATGCCAGGAAAATGGGATCTGAGGGCGAGTAGACGCCGTTGCCATCGTTGTCACTGAAGGCATATTGCCCGGCGCGAGCCACCGTCCGTCGCCCGACGTCGCCGTCCGTTCCGAGGATGATGGTCCCGCCGGCGTGGCGCGAGGAACCTGTGATGCGGATGTCCCCTGCGGTTGGCCCTTGTGAGCATGCCGCAGCTTGCAGGAAGGTGGGGTCCCCGGGGTTCCGTGCGCCGTCGCCGTCGATGTCGAGGAAGCACACGCCGGAATGCGACGTCGCGAGCAGGGACGCTTGGGCATTGCACGGTACGGCGAGCAAGACGCCGATGCAGGTCAAGATCCAAGCCTTGGGCACGGACGCTCCAAACAGCGCGGCGAAAAAAGGGGTCGGCCTGGGCGTGGCCCGTGCCTTGGTCCAGAAAAAAGGAGGGAGAAGGAAGGAAGAGGGGGAAAGGTTGGTTGCTTCAGCCTTACAGCTTGCGGCGGACCATGACCAGGGCAACGCCCAGGGCGGCGACCAGGGCCACGAGCTCAAGGCCCGGGGTCGTGGTCGTGCTGCTGGTGGTGCCAGGGGAGACGGTCGCGGTGCTGCCCGAGGTGGCAGTCGACGTGGCCGTGTTGGTCGCCGTGCTGGTGCCGGTCGAGGTGCTGGTGCCGGTCGAGGTGCTGGTGCCGGTCGACGTGCTCGTTCCGGAGCCGCCGCCGATGCTGCCGCCGTCGCCGACGCCGCCGCCGATCTGGCCGGAGTTGTTGCCAACGCCGGTCATGCGGACGTCACCGACGGTGACACTGCCCGTTGCGTCCATGTCGATGTAGTACATGTCGCCCGTAGTGTAGCCAGCGAGACCATCGGTCTCAGTCGCAATGTCGACCGCGGCGATGAGCGCCGTGGTGCTCACCAGGACCAGCGGGCTGTTGATGCCCGTGGTCGTGGTCGTCACGCGGATGAACTGGTTCGTCGTGACGGCGATGTCGTTGGGGGTGACCACGAGGCCACCGAAGTCGACGAAGAGGTCCTCACCGTTCGTATAGGCACCACTCGCGTCGGCATCGTAAATGGCGATGCTAGAAGCGGGGGTGGCAATCGTGGTGCGGCTGAAGTCGTCGTCGCTGCCCTTGACCAGAGTGCCAGCATTGTAGGGGCTGGACGCGATCAAGCGGATGGAGCGGGCGGCGATGGTGCCGCAGGCGACCTGCAGGTAGACCGGCTCGTTGGCGTCCTGGACGCCATCGGAGTCGACATCGATGTAGCACGTCACGACGTATGCCGCGGGGGCGATGACGGCGGCGTTCAGGTCGACGTCAGGGGACACCACGTAGCTGCCGGCGGCGAAGCTGCCGACGGCAACCAGGCGGACCGACCCGACGCCCGGGGTGGCGCCTGCGGGCGCAACCGTCGGGAGATAGAGGAAGTCGCCAGTCGTGATGGCCGCGCCACCGAGGGCATCCGCGTTGAAGAAGCCGATACCGGCGACGCCAGCGCCCGCGGGGTGTGGGGCCAGGACGTTGTTCAGGCCCGACGAGGTCGACATGACCTGCGTGTTGTGGCCGGAGCCCGCCAGCAGGACGTCGTTGACCGTGACAGTCGCGCCGCCGAAGTCGAGGTAGACGGGGTCGTTGACGCTGTAGGCGCCCGAGCCATCCGCATCGAAGAACATAATCGCGTCCGCACCAGGCGTGGCAATCGTGTTGCGCGAGAAGTCGTCGTCGTTGCCGCCGACCAGCGTTCCACCGGTCTTGCCAGAGGTGGCAAGGACACGGTAGTCGCCGGAGGCGACCGAGTTCGCGCCGCAAGCGGCAGTGAACTGGATGTAGACTGGCTCGTTGGCGCTAACCAGGCCGTCGCCGTTGGTGTCAACGAAGCAGACCGTGCCGACCGGGGTGGCGGCCAGAACGACCGTCACGTCGACATCGGAGCCGGCCACAACGCTGCCACCAGCGTAGGTGGTGCCGAGGCCGGTCAGGCGGACATCGCCGACCTTGGGGGCCAGGACCGCCGGGGTGACGGTGAGGTAAACCTCGTCCGCCACGCCGTAGCCGGCGATGCCGTCAGCGTTGAAGAAGCGCTCGTTGGCGCCAGGCAACGTGATAGCGGCCGCGCAGGCACCGACGACGAAGTTGCAGCCCGGGGCGTTGTAGTTGGGGCTGCTGGTCGTCACGCGCTGGAAGGCGTTGGGGCCGTTCAGGGCGATGTTGTTAACAGCGATGGCGCCGGCCAAGCCGACGTAGACGACGTCGCCAGGGTTGTAGGCGCCGTTGCCGTCTGCGTCGTAGTACTTGTAGCCGTAGCCGGTCGCGATCGAGTTGCGGTTCAGGTCGTCGTCGCCACCGGTGACGGTGGATCCGGCGGTCTTGCCGAAGGCGGTCGTGAGGCGGATGTCGCCGGCGGTCACGCCTGCGGCACCGACACCACAGCCGGTCTTCTCAAGGTAGACGGGCTCGCCAGGTTGCTGGCCGCCGTCATTGTTCAGGTCCACGAAGCAGACCGCTGCGAAAGCGGCGGGCGCCACGACGGCGTACGTGTACACGGCGTCGGCGTCACCCGCCTTGACGAAGGTTCCCGCATTGGGGGCAGCGGCGGCGGCGACCGACGGCAGGGCCGTCAGCACCAGAGCGACCGCAACCGCTCCAATCAGGAGCTTGTTGTTGTAGTTCATGTGTTTGTTCCTCCAATTGTCGAGTCCAGGCCGCTCGCAGGGCCGGGTCATCACCGATGGCGACAGCCCGTGCCAGCTACGGGCCGTGATGGCCCAAGCATGGACTCGGAACCCCCCTACCAACAGGCAGTATATGTACGCCATCGTTTAACAATCGAAATGGGAGGGTCCAGGAAGGGGCTTATATCCTCTGGGGGGTTGGTTTCTCCTGGAGAACGCCCGGAGGGCATGGGCTCGAATTGCAAGTACCGTTGCGCGTAGAATTGGGGGGAAGCGGACGTTGGTGTCCATCTTCGTGTGCCCCTTTGCTTCGCGTGGAACCTTGTGCCAGCTTGGGGGGGGGGGGGGTCAAGATGAAACGCGACGACCAAGCCCATCGGTTTGGCTCCTTGCCAGTCATGGCGTTCGTGAAGACCTTCGCACCACGCCGTTTTGATGGGGGGTGCCGCGTCCGGCCGCCATCCCGGCCTTGTGGGAAGGAGGAGCAGGCGAGCCTCTTCGCCCGTGACCCTGCGTCATCTCCACCTCCGCAACACATGAACAAGTATTCATGGATTGCAGCCGAGCACGCGCCCCCAGGGGACGAGCCCAGCCACCGACCCTGCGTCCAGGTCAGCGCCGCCCGTCACGAGGCCCCACATCCGGATAAGCCCCAGCGCAGCGAACAGGACCACGACCCCGCCCACCGCCAGCCCGAAGCCGGGAGCGTCCTCCGACAGCGCGTGCAGCCCCGCGACCAGGGCCAGGGCGAAGAGGGGCAGCCAGACCACGCCCGTGGGGGCGAAGAAGGCAAGCAGGAGCAGCCAGAGGCCGCGGGCGAGGGTGGGGGGGAGGGATTCCGCGATGCGCAGCTGCACGCGCCCCGGCAGGCGGGCGACCCGGAACTGGCGGGCAAGGAGGCCAAGACCCGCCTCGCCCAGGAACAGGAGGGCCCCCAGGCCACCGAACCAGGTGGCAGGGTTGTGGACCGCCGCGATTCCATGGCCCAGCAAGGGCACGGCGGCGAGGCTCAGCGAGGAGAGGGCGGAGGCGGACAGGCAGGAGACCGGCAGGCGCCCGTCCGACACGACGAGGTGCAGGGCCGCCGCGGTGGCCGGGATCGCGAACGCCTGCCCGAGCGCCAAGGCCAGGTGGCGGGGGGCCGCGTAGATGTGGCCGCGCACGAGCAGCAGGAGGGCCAGCGGCAGCGACCACAGCAGGGCGCGCGGGTCGGCCAGGGCCGCGACCCAGAGGGCGCCCGCACCGGCCCAGTGGAGGCGGCTGGAGCCGGCCAGGAAGAAGGCCAGGGCGCCCAGGAGACCGGCCAGGACGACGGTGCTGGGCAGGGCAAGCCGGGCCATCGCGAGGGAGGCGGGGTTGAGGGCCACGAGGAGGGCCGCGACCAGCCCCCAGGGCTCGGAGTGCAGAAGCCTCCGGCCGGCTGTCGCCACGGCTGCGACAGTTGCCGCCGCGCACACCGCGGAGAAGGCCCGCCCCCCGGAGAGGCCCAGGAGGCTCACCAGGCTGGGGTCCGCCCGTTCCGAGGCCGTCATCCCCCGCGGGGCCTGTGCGAGGACCAGACCGGCGACCAGCACCGCGGCCGAGAGAACGCCCACGAGGACAATGAAGGCCACGCTGGGGGGACCTGGCTGGACCCGTTCCTGCGCGATCTGGGATGTGGGGTCGACCTCGCGCCGGAAATCCAAAGCGGCGCGGCCAGCGGGAGGGGCCGCTTCAAGGTTCCTTTTTTAGGACCCCTGGACGAGCGGTGGCCGATTCCACTGGAAACAAAGGGCTCCGCAAATCGCGTTTTATACGAAGGGTTCAAGTTGAACTCTCATCCGACTATATGAACAACAATCATGAAACGCAGAAAAGTTTATCTTACTTCGCATTTCACCCAAGAGTGAAGGGGGCCAGCGCGCGGATGGCGCCGGCCGGGAACCGATTTTATGGTCGAGATCGCGAAACCCAAGAAGAAGGAGCAGCAGAAGGTGGAGGAGATCACCACCTGCCCGGAGTGCGGCTCCGACCACATCCAGAGCGACTACGAGCGGGGCGAGATGGTGTGCGAGACCTGCGGCCTGGTCCTCGACGACGCCTTCATCGACCAGGGTCCCGAGTGGCGCGCCTTCGACTCCGAGCAGCGGGAAAAGCGTGCCCGTGTCGGCGCCCCGATGACCTACACCATCCACGACAAGGGCCTCAGCACCATGATCGGGTGGAAGAACAAGGACTCCTACGGCAAGTCCATCCCGACCCGCAACCGCGCGCAGCTCTACCGTCTGCGCAAGTGGCAGCGCCGCATCCGCGTCTCGAACGCGACGGAGCGCAACCTCGCCTTCGCCCTGAGCGAACTGGACCGCATGGCCTCCGGCATGGGTCTCCCCCGCAACGTGCGCGAGACCGCCGCCATGGTGTACCGGCGCGCC
>DATLBS010000004.1:0-65259 GCA_035526765.1 Thermoplasmatota archaeon
TCTCCAGCCTAGGGCAAGTTCTCCACGTGTTACTGAGCAGTCTGCCGAGGGCCGAACCCTCTCGACTCGCATGGCTTAAGCGAAACCCAATAGCGGTGGCCGCTGGCAGGATCAACCAGAATTGATCCTCCAACACGGTCATGTTTGGAGGATGTGACACACGATTGTGCACCCCTCCGTTTCAGGAATCAGCGGACCGACCGGGGTTCACAGGACCCGGATCGGTTCACCAAAGACCAGGTCGTTGTCGACCTGGTTGTTACTTGCTGTCTCGTGCATCAGGCGCGTGAGGTCACGTCGGGTTGGCAGCAAGCTGCGCCCGTCGGGTTTCACCGCCCTCATGGTTGTGCCACGAACTGGATGGGCGCGCTCATCGCGGGCACGAGGCCCTCTTGCGCGTCCAACTTGGACGTGGTTGGTGCCGGACAAATTCCGGCGCAGGGACGCGTCTGCATCCCTGGGTAGGCGCGGCCGAGACCGCACCCCTATTTGTGCGTTGCCCCCGGGTGCGCCATGGAGGCGTCCGGGGCCGCGCTGGTCACCTGAGCGCCAGACCCCCTTGCGGGGCGACTCGGTGCGTGTCCCAGGGCACATCGCCACTGGGCACAGGGTCGCCGAAACGACCCCCCTATATGTACGCTCCGGTCACCAGGAAAACTGGCGGTGCCGGGGCGCGGCATTGATCGGGTCGGCATCTGAGGCCGACAAGCCCCTGTCCCTCCAGAGGAGGGGTCACTGGGTCCCCATGTGGGGAGTTTCGCCCAAAGGGGGCCCCTATTTAGCTTTTGATGGGCCAGGGGAACCCTTTTGGGACGTTCTTGGCGCTTCCCTCTAAGATTGGGGGCCTCGGCTTATCAGGATTGCCCCACCAGGCATCAGGAGAGCGCCAGGAGGGAGGGCTAGGACGCAAGCCGCAGCGACTCCAGTTCCGCCGGCACTTCCTCCAGGCAGCGGGTGCGGGTGACGGAGGCGATGCGGCGCCGGGAGTCGGTGTCCACCTGGACGCGGGCGCGCAGGTTCTCCTCCAGGAGGGAGAGCAGTTGGCCGCCCTTGCGGTCCCAGTCCACCAGGAGGACGACGGGAGGGGGAGAGTTCGCCAAGTCCTCGACGACCGCCGGCAGCGGCCTCCCCTGGTGGACCTTGACGTGCAGGCCGCCGATGCCGAGCCACTCCAGGGCCGCCACGTCGCGCGTGCCCTCGACGACCACCGTGCCCGCCTCCGCGGCCTCCCGCAGGAGGTCGATGGCCTTCTCCAGCCGGTCCAGCCTCTCCTGGGTGTCCAGGGAGCCCTTGCGCCGCAGCCGCCGCACCACGCTCACGCCTCCAGAGGGCCGTCGAGGAGCGCCTCCGCGTCCCCCTTCGCGATGCCCTCCACCAGGAGGGACTTGCGGGAGTCCAGCTGCCCCGCCTCCACCGCCACGCGCGCCACGGGGACGCCGAAGAACGCCGCGACGCTGGCGCACGCCTCCGCGTTGGCGCGGCCCTCCTGCGCCGGCGCGCGCACGCGGACGCCGATGCGGCCCCGCCACGGGTTGAAGCCGTCCGGGAAGCGCGCCACCTTGGCCCCCGCGCTCACCTCCACCAGGAGGCGGACGGCGTGCGGGAGCTGCTGCACCGCGTCCCGCCAAGTGCCCACGCCCCGGGAGGCGCGGCCCACCGCATAAAGGATAAGTCGCGGGCCGGCGTGGGGACGCTTGCCCGACCCGAAGGCGCCTCGAGGCCGCTTGTGCGGACTGTGAGCAGGCGCGCAATGGCCGGGCGACAGCCCAGCTTGCTGGGCATCACCGGCAGCGATGCCGGAATCCCGGACCGATGCCCTCCAAGGGCGGCCCTCCCCCGAGGCAGCGGCGTGTCGCCGCGCGATGAGGGGGAGACAACCTCGGTGCGGACACAGCCGCGAACACGCCAACCGGCCACCGACCCGTCGCCTCTGCTGCCCACGCAAGTGGGACGGCTTCGGACTCGGCTTGCCAGGCCCGGGTCAAGGGTCAGACTGTCCCGTCATCGGGATTGGATGAACGGCCCCGTTACGGGACTGGGCAGCGGCTACCCTTTGCTATGTGGGGCCGAGCGAAGCGAGCGCAGGCCAGTGTGGGCAGACGCAGATTGCGCAGAGCCCTTGGGCAAGGGAAGCTCAATCTGCGCAATGGCGAAAACGGCCCAGCAGGCCATTGCGCAGATTCGGTTTCAGCTCTAGGTTTCTGCGAAATCTGTGTCTCGTCGGTGCCATTGGACCCAGCTTCCCAAGCCCGCACCAGTGGGGCAGCCTCAGATTTCTCAGATGCGCTCAGATGAGGTTGGTCCTGAGAGAATCCGAGTCATCTGAGGAGAGCGTCCGCTCAGTGGAGCGCGGCCTCGATGCACTGCGCCAACGTCTGCGGCGTGAGGTGGCTCTTCGCCAGGTAGCCGCGCGCCCCGGCGGCGCGGGCGTCCTCCTCGAGGTCGGGGTCGGACTGGCCGCTCAGGACGACGATGGGCACGCTCTTGGCGTGGGTGCGCAGGGCGACCAGGGTGGGCAGGCCGTGGCTCTCCGGCAGGCCCAGGTCCAGCAGGACCACATCCATGCCGCCCACGCGCGCCTTGGCCTGCGTGAGGCTGGCGGCGCGGTGCAGCTCGACCTCCAGGGTGGGCAGCTCGGAGAGCGCAATCTCCACCAGGCGCGCGTCGCGGGGGTTGTCCTCCACCAGCAGGACGTGGACCGGCCGGGCGGGGGGAGGGGCGAGCATGCTCAGGTCTTCCGCTTCGGCAGCTTGACGACGCCGACCCAGAACTCCTCGATGCCGCCGACGACCTCGATGAAGTCGTCGAGGTCCACCGGCTTCACGACGTAGCCGTTGGCCTGCAGTTCGTAGCTGCGCGCCACGTCGCCCTCCTCCTTGCTGGAGGTCAGGATGACGGTGGGGATGCCGCGCAGGTCGGGGTCCGCCTTGATCTCGGCCAGCACCTCGAGGCCGCCCTTCCTGGGCATGTTCAGGTCCAGCAGGATGAGGTCGGGGCGGGGTGCCTCCTTGAAGGCGCCCTCGCGGCGCAGGAACGCCATGCACTCGACGCCGTCGCGGGTGGCGTGCAGGCGGTTGGCCACGCGCGCGTCCTTGAGGGCCTCCTGCATGATGCGGATGTCCGCCGGGTTGTCGTCGACTAGCAGGATCTCGATGAGGTGTCCCATGGTGTTGGTGTCTCCCTACGTCTTCCCGATGCGGGCTGGCAGCGTGAAGTAGAACGTGCTCCCTTTTCCAGGTTCCGATTCCACCCAGATGCGGCCGCCGTGGCGTTCGGCGATCTTCTTGCAGATGGCGAGGCCGATGCCGGTGCCCTCGTACTCCTCGCGGGCGTGCAGGCGCTGGAAGATGACGAACAGGCGGTCGTAGTACTGCCGCTCGATGCCGATGCCGTTGTCGCGGACGCCGATCGTCCACTGGCCATTGGCCTCCTTGGCGGAGATGTGGACCTGGACGGGGCGGTCCTTGGCGCGGAACTTGAGGGCGTTGCCCACGAGGTTCTGCATGAGCTGCACGAGCTGGCTGCGGTCGCCCTCGACGGCGGGCAGGGGGTCGCGCACGATGGTGGCCTTCGACTCCTGCAGCGCCACACGGAGGTTGGCCAGGGCCGTGTCCAGGACCGTGCCCATCTCGACGGTGGACATCGGGCGGTTGGCCTGGCTGACCCGCGAGTATGCCAGAAGGTCGTTGATGAGGCTCTGCATGCGGACGGCGCCGCCCACGGCGTAGCCGATGAACTCGTCGGCGTCGCGGTCCAGCTTGCCCTGGTAGCGGCGCTGCAGCAGCTGCGTGTAGCTCGCGACCATCCGGAGGGGCTCCTGCAGGTCGTGCGAGGCGACGTAGGCGAACTGCTGCAGCTCGCGGTTGCTGCGCTCCAGCTCCGCGGTGGCGCGGGCCTTCTGGGCGAGGTCCAGCTCCATGACGTTGACCAGCTGCCGCTTGCGCAGGAAGGCCAGGGTGAAGAAGCCGCCAATGCACAGGGTCAGGACGATGTGGAGGATGGCGGCCTCCGGCTGGATGGGGAACGACACGATGAGGGGCCAACGGGGGCCGATGGCCACCCAGGCCATGGCGCCGATGTAGACCGCGGAGACGCCGGCCAGCGCGAGGAAGTAGTTGCGGGCCGCCTGGACGGTGAAGCCGACGGCCTTGCGGCGCAGTTCGATGCCTTGGTTGACGGCGTACACGCCGAGCACGAAGGGGGTGATCATGAGGATGGCCACGAAGGGCACCATGCCCGGCGTGACCTTGAGCGGGTTCAGGGAATAGAACTCGAAGGAGTAGGTGCCGTAGCCGTGCCTGGCGACGACGTCGGGGGAGAGGTTGACGTGGCGGATGCCCTTGAACTGCGCGTCCTCGGTGACCGGCGATTCATCGGGGACCAGGAACGCCCCGTCGGGGCCCTTGACGCGCAGCAGGCTGAGCTGGGCGGAGATCTGGACGTCCATGCCTTCGGTCGCCTTCTCGATGGGCGGTGGGGCGATGGCGATGCTCACCAGGGTGGATTCGCGCGCCGACTCGCCCGAGGCTCCCTCGTAGGAGCTGGTGACGGCGCTGGGCTGCAGCGGGATGTTGGAGAACTGGACGCGGGCCTCGCGCACCGTGGAGGAGAAGTGCTGGCGGAAGGCGGGGTTGCTGGGGATGGGACCTGCCTGGGGGGCCGTGAGAGATTGGTCGAAGAAGTACCAGCCGAGGGTGATGTTGGTGTCTGTGGAGGCAACGTAGGTGTCGGCTTCCACGAGCTGGGCCACCAGTTCGCTTTCTGCCGTCGGCGCGTAATAGGCGTAGGAAGCCGCGAGCTCCGTGTTCCCATTGCCATGGTAGATGCGGAGTTCCTGCACGACGTTCACGCCGAAGCGCTGCCGCCAGTCCTGGTTGACGTAACGGTCCGCGAGGAAGCGCACCTGGACCTTGGCGGTCCCCGGAGGCAAGGGGATGTTGTACAGCATCTCACCACACCCGTTCTCCTCCTGGCTTTCCGTGAATCGGAACCAGGTGCCTTCCGTGTCGCGGGTGAAGCGGTCCTTGGTGCCCGCGCATCCCGTGGGTGTCAACCCCAACGCTCCGGTGGGCAGGTTCTCGGCGCCAGGAACCGGGAAGGGCGACCCCTCCGCGACGGAGGAGATCTCATACTTTTCCTCCATGTCCTGCACGTTCACCGGGACGGCAAGTTCTGCCGTGGCTCCCAAGAACTGCTCCCTCGAAGCATCTGCCGGCAAAGGCAGCAACGTGGCGCAGGCAAGCAGGACGGCAAGGGACCAGCGGAGCCTCACTTGGCGTACACCTCCTGCTGGCGCAGCGCCTCGGCGCGGAACGCGGTGCGGAAATAGCCGACGAAGGGCACCGTTTGCTGCGGACGGAAGGCTTGCAGGCCCCCCGGGTCGCTGACATCAGGTTGCCTCAACTCAGGGCAGGTCTGCACATGCGTGAGGTCGTTCAAGATCGAGCCATCCTGGAAGCTGCAGTAGCCTGGGCCCAGGTTCACCGCCATGGGGAGGATGTAGTCGATGTGCGACAGCCCGGCCTTGGCCTGGTGCCAGAAGCGGACGGAGGGGATCTCGTAATCGATGACGCCGGTGGTGGAGCCGCCAAACGAGAACAGGGCCGGTTCCTGCAAGCCAGGCAGCGGGTCGCCATCGCCCGCGCTCAGCAGGAACTCGACTTCGCGCAGGTTGTCGGCGGTGGCGTTGTCGAAGACGTTCTTTGGGACGTAGTGCGGTGCTGCAGTCTGCCGGAACATGTTGGCGGCCGAGCTCCCATCCTTGAACGTCGTGTTGTGGACGGGCCATTCCCAGGCCGGGAGCCGGTCCGCCAGCAGGCCGCCCGCAGAGTAGTGCTCGATCTCGTAGAAGTCCAGCGTCGCATTGTCGGTCTGGCCGCGCACCGCCGGGGGAAGCACGAACACGCCGGCATGGGCCTCCTGGAAGGGGATCGCGTTCGGCTCGCTCGGAGCATCGCACTTGAAGACCAGGATGAACACCAAGGCCTGCCCCGTGGCGACCTGCAGTGGCTCCTGGGGTGGCGGCGGAGGCGGCACGGGGTCCTCATAAAACCACTCGGGGTCGCGCATGTGGAACCCGGGCGGCAGGTAGGGGTCCGTGAGCGACGGCTCGACCAGGAGGCCCAGCACGTACGCGTTGCAGGCCTCCTCGTCGAACACGAAGGTCTCCGGCGGCGGCAGCACCTTCACTTTCGGTGCGTAGGGGTCGTCCTTGGGCGGCGGCTGGACGCAGCCCGACAAGAGCAGCGCCATCCCCACCACGAGCCAGACCTTCCCCATAGTGAGCAAACGCTCCAGGATTGGGGTGGCCAAAAAGGGTTCCGGCCATACATGTCCGGGTCCCCTGGGCGGCGCGGCCGCGCAGGGCGCTCCCCGGCCAGTCTTTTTCAGGCAATCCTCCCTGGCGATCCTGTGAAGATCTGGGTCATTGACAACGGCAGCCAATGGACCCACCGCCAAGGCCGCGTCCTGCGCTACATGAAGCAGGACACGCAGATCGTGCCCAATGACACCCCCGTGGCGGACCTCGAGGCGGCGGGCCTCGACGGCATCGTCCTCTCCGGCGGCGGCGCGCGCGTCGGCAAGGAGGAGGGGCTGGGCCAGGTGGGCTCCTACCTCGACCGCCTGGACGTCCCCGTCCTGGGTGTCTGCGCCGGCCACCAGTTCATGGCCCGCCACTTCGGCGGCGAGGCCGCCCCGGGCCTTGCCCCCGAGTTCGGCCAGGTCGAGATCGAGGTCATGGAGGAGGACGACATCCTGCGGGGGGTCCCCGCCAAGACCATCGTGTGGGCCAGCCACCACGACGAGGTCTCCGTCCTGCCGCCCGGCTTCAAGGTCCTGGCGCGCAGCGAGGCATGCCCCATCCAGGTGATGCGGCACGCGGAGCGCCCCCTGTTCGGGATGTCGTTCCACCCCGAGGTCGAGCACACCCAGGCGGGGGTCACGATGTTCCGCAACTTCGTGCGCATCTGCGAAGAGCATTCCAAGCCATAGATTCCCGGGATGCCGGGTCGATGGAGGACGGGCGCTCCGCGTCCGGTTCCGACGGCGCGCTCCCGGCCTTCAGGCGGGGACGCACGACCTGAGCCGCACCAACCGTGATGGCACCTCTCCGTCGGGGTGAAGCCTTAGAAACAAGCCCCCGGTTGGCCGCGGCGTGGTCGTGCCCCACCGGCGTCCCCGCGTCCAGATGCCACGGCAAAGCCAGGTGTTCTTCTTCCTGATCCTGGCGACCATGCTCTACCTGAGCTGGAAGGTCTTCACGGACTTCATCATCTACATCATCACGGGCGTCTTCGTGGCGGTCCTCGCGCTGCCCATCGACAAGTTCTGGGAGCGCTTGTTCCCCAACCGGGTGGCGGCGGTCTTCACGATGCTGACCCTGCTGCTGATCATCACGGTCCCGCTCACGGTCCTCGGGGTCCTCATGTACAAGGACGCGACGCACCTCGCCGAGGCGGTGCAGGGCCCCGAGCTCGAGAAGCTGGTGAACTCCACGCTGGAGAAGCCCTGGGCGCAGAAGATCGTCAGCAACTTCTACGCCGACTCGGGCAACGTGACGGGGCGGCAGGCCTTCGTGGACTCCAAGGTGCATGAGGGGCAGGCCTGGATCGAACGGACCCTGACGGAGTTCGGCACCGGCATCCTGGAGGGCGCCCTCGAGTTCTTCGTGGCCATCACCGTCATCCTGTTCGTCGTGTACTACGTGCTGACGGACGGCGAGACCTTCGCCGCGTACATCCGGCGCGCCGCCCCCCTGCCGGGCCGCCAGATCGACTTCCTCATGCACGAGGCCCGCAGCGGCCTCAATGCCGTCTTCATGGGCCAGATCCTGGTCAGCATCCTGCAGGGCGTCCTGGGCGCCATCGGGTTCTGGATCACGGGCCTCCCCAACGCGGTGCTGTGGGGCGCCGTCATGGCCGTCCTGGGCCTGCTCCCCGTCGTCGGCACGTTCCTCGTGTGGGTTCCGGCCGGCCTGTACCTCATCGTGAAGGGACAGGTGTGGCAGGGCATCTTCATGCTGGCCTGGGGCTCGCTGGTGGTGATGGTGGTCACGGACACGTTCATCAAGCCGAAACTGATCGGCTCGCGCGCGGACATCCACCCCATGTTCGTGCTGGTGGGAGTGCTGGGCGGCGCCGCGGCCTTCGGCTTCATCGGCCTGTTCCTGGGCCCCCTCCTCGTGGGCGTCACCATCGCGGTCCTGAAGGTCTACGAGGCCGACTACCTGGACCCCGAGGTCAACCTCCTGGACGAGCACGTCAGCGACCCTGGCTTCCCGGACGAGCCCGCGGACCTGGACACCGCTCCACCCCTCTAGCATGCAGACGCATCGTGGCGACCTTGTCTTGGCCCGGGGCGGGCACCGCGGCAACGGGTCGCCACGTCCAGCCAAGGCCGGGACCCGCTCCCGCTCCAAGGCAGGCAAGCCGGCAAGGCAGGAGCGCGATGCCAAGGGGAGACCAGCCCCGCCCAGGTCCACGCGCGCCGCGTCCGGCTCCGCGGCGCCCAAGGGAGGCCAGCAGCCGGGTCGCCACGGACCGCGCAGGCGGCTCTTTGCAACGATGGGGGGCCGGCTCTTCCGCCTCGGTCTGCTTGGCCTGGGAGCGCTGGTCGCGGAACTGGTCGTCCTCGTGATCGTGTCCAGGCCCATGGGGACCGGCCTGATCAGCATGGTCTCCGTCGAGGTCTTCGCGGGCCGTGAAGGCGCCATCCCGCTGGGCCTCGGCGGAGGCGCGCCCGCCTGGCTGGTCGCGCAGGTCTCCGCGACACAGGACCTGGTGGCGGTGGCGCTCGTCTACCCCTTGTTCCTCTACGCCATCGAGAAGTACCGGGGGCGCGACAACTTCCTCATGCGCCGCGTGCAGCGCATCGACGAGGCCGCGAACCGCCACCGCAAGGTCGTGGACCGCTTCGGGGGGTTCGGTCTGGCGGCCTTCATGGTGGTTCCCTTCCTCGTCAACGGGCCCCTCGTGGGTGCAGTCATGGGCCGGCTTGCGGGGATGGGGCCCCGTGCCCTCATCGCGCCGGTCGTGGGGGCCACGGTGGCCGCCGCCTTTGCGTGGAGCTACTTCTACAAGGGCATGCAGAACCTGTTCCCCGACTTCGACCAGGCCATGTCCTTCGTGGTGAGCGGCGTGATCGTGGTCCTGCTGGTCGGCGTCTCCGCGCTCTTCGAGCTGCGTGACCGGCGGCGCCGTCGCCGCTCCACCTAGCGCCATTGCCAGGCCTGGAGGGGTGCTGGGCGGGAGTCGACGAACCGCGTCACCCCTTGGGGCAACAACAAAAAAAAGATGGGAGGAGGGGGGAAGGGAAGCTTTGCCAACGAAGGCCTAGCCGAAGAGAGCGCCCAGACGGGCCGCCGCCCCACACGGCATCGCAAGCAATGCCGTGCAGTCCGCTCGGCTGCGCCTGGCTGCGCCGTCCGTCACGCTCGCGGTCCGGCCTAGCCGAACAACGCGCCCAAGCCGGCCGCCGCCTCTTCCTCGGAGACGCCCTTCTCCTCGGGCTTCTCCTCGGCCTTGGGGGCAGCGGCAGCGCCGCCCGCGGCGGGGCCGGCGGCCATCGCGACCGGTGCTGCGGACGCGTTCTTGATGGCGGCCGAGATGTCGGCGCCCTCGAGGGCGGCGCACAGGGCCTTCACGCGGCCCGCGTCGGCGGTGACGCCAGCGGCCTTCAGGATGGCCGAGACGTTGGCTTCGTTGATCTCTTTCTTGGCGCTGTGCAGGAGCAGGGCGCTGTAGACGTATTCCATGGTGTGTTCATTCCTCCTTTGGTTTATCCGAACAGGTCGCCCAATCCGGCGGCTGCTTCCTCTTCGCTGACGCCCTTCTCCTCGGGCTTCTCCTCGGCTTGCGCCTTGGAGCTGGCCGCGGCGGGCGCCGCGACGGCCACTTGGCTGAGGATCTTGACCGCGTCGCCCAGGCGCTGCTTCAGCTCGTCGGAGAGGTCGCTCTCCTTCTTGCCGATGGACGCCAGGACCTTCGCGTAGTCCTCGGTGACGGTCTGCTTGACCGCCTCGTCGACCTCGAGGCCCTTCTCGAGCACGAGCGCGATGGCCTGCTTGTACGCGCGGCCCAGCAGCGCGTCGGCCGTCTGGGGGGTGATCCAGCCGGTCTGCAGCGAGACCTCGTTGGCCGTGCGCACCGCGAGGGCAAGCTGGCCAAGGATGACGGTCTCGTCGATGCCCAGGGCCTCGGGCAGGAACATGGTGTCGTTCTCGAAGGCCGCCTTGAGGTCGATCTTGAGCTCGACGGGGCGGATCTCCAGCTTGGCCAGCATGCCGGCCAGTTCCTGGGAGACGACCTGGCCGGCCTTGACGGGGGTCGCGTCCTTCGCGATGACGACCTTGCCGGCCTCGATCTTCGCCGGGATGCCGACCTTCTGCAGCTCACCGACGATGGGGCCGGGGCCGAAGGGCGTCGGGCCCTTGGCGATGAAGACGTCCTGGGGCGAGACCTGGCCGCCCTTGAGGGGGGCCATCGAGGCGCCCGCCTTCAGGCTCTTGAACAGCTTGAAGGGGTTCTGCTTCGTCGCGAGGATGACGGACTGGCCGTGCAGCTTGTCGGCGAGGGCTTCCAGGCCGGGGCGGCTCTTGGCGGCCTCCTGGATGGCGATGGAGAGCAGGCGGTTCTTCGAGCCGATGACGTGGACGTTGCCGCGCAGGCTGGTGCGCATCGACTGCATCTGGGGGCCCGGGATGCCCGAGACCTCGGCGACCGCGACGACGGGGTTGTCCAGGATGATCTTGGCCAGGCGCGCGACCTCTTCCTTCTTCCAGGGGGCGACGTGGGCGTGGCCGACGGTGGTGCCGTGCGACATCCTAGACCACCTTCACGGAGGGGCCCATGGAGGTCTTCACGTAGACGGAGTGGACGTTCATGCGGCCGTGCTCCAGGCGGGTCTCGACACGCTTCATGACGGCCTCGATGTTGTCCGCGATGTCCTCGGGGCTCATCGACTCGGTGCCGACGACGCAGTGGAACACCTTCTTGTCCTTCGAGCGGACCTTGACGGTGTTGCGGAGGTTGGAGATGGGGCCGGACGGGTCGGCGCCGGGGGGCATGGGGCGGGGCATCTTGCCGCGGGGGCCCAGCACGACGCCGAGCGTCTTGCCGATGTTGGCCATGAGGGGGGCCTCGGCCAGGAAGTACGTCATGTTGTTGACGGTCTTCTTGAACTGGCCCTTGTTCTTCTGCAGCGCCTCGAACTCGTCGGGCTGGATGACGACGTCCGCGACCTTCTTGGCCTTGGAGGCGCCGTCGCCCTGGGCGAAGACACCGATCTTGGCGGGCTTGCCGCGGCCCTTGGGGAGGATGATGTCCTCGTCGATGCGGTTCTTGGGGATGCTCAGGTCGACGTTCTTGAGCATGATGGCAAGGTCGACGGTCTGCGTGAACTTGCGCTCGAGCGCCTTGCCATCCGAAATGGCCTTGGCGACGGCTTCAACAGTGGTTTTCTCGGCGATGGGGATCACCTGCCGTGCGTTGCCGGTCCTTGCGGACGCGGGGCGCGGTAGCTTTGGCGACAGGGGCCCCTTATTTAGCGGTTTTCCACGTGAAGAGGACCTCGCGATTCCGTCGACGGACCAGCCGCAGAGGACCCAGCGAGAGGGAGCGGCCCTCCTGGAACCCAGACATGGCGCATCTGCCCCTCGGTGGTCTCGGTCTCGGTGGTCTCGGTGGCTGGTCGTCCACGTAACCCCGGATGCCCAGCCAGACCAGCGCCACAACGCCGTCAGAAATCCAGCTGCGCGCAGGTATATCAACCGGCGGGCGGGTCGACGCGCGTGCTGGCCCGATCGTGCATCGTGCTGCTCCTCGTGTCGCCCATGGCGGGATGCCTCCAGTTTGGCAGCGCCGCGGGGAAGGACGATGGGTCACTGGCCTGGCTCCTCCCCCAAAGCGGCGAACTTCCCGGGGGCCTTCGATGGGCGAACGCGAGCATGTCCAAGCACTATGTGGTCGCGGGCAACCCGGGCAACGCGAGTGAAGTGACGCTGCGCTATGTGGCCGAGGTCGCCGGCGAGCCCCAGACGCCGACGCAAGCCCTGGCCGCCGTCTTGCTGAAGGAGGGGACACGGCGGGCCATCGTCGTCGTGGCCATGCGGTTCACGATGGAGCAGAATGCCACGGCTTGGCGGAAGTACGACACCCCGTTCGGCTGGGGGTCGCCGGGCCACCCCGACCCACGCGCAGACCCCGGCGGCTTCGACTCCTTCATCGCGATGTGCGGGCTGCGTCCGCAGTACGGCTTCGTCCGTGGCCACGACGCCGTCCTGGTCCTGGGCTCCGGCCTGGGCGACATCGGCTCGCTCGAGGAAACCAAAGTCGCGTCCCTGGACCTGGAGGCGACCCTGCGCGGGCGGGCAGGGGGGACCGAGCTCTGCCTGCCGGACGAGTTGCGCATGCACAGGGGTCTTCCGGCCCAGCAGGCCGCATGGTCATCAGCCAGCTCCAGCCCCACTGCCACTGGAACGAGCCAGGGCAACCCGGCGCCAGCCGACCACGACGACGGCAACGACCTGCGAAGCCAAGGCCAACCCGTCACGCTGGGGTCATGGGACTCCACCATCGACCCTCCTGGCGACATGGACTGGTTCCACGTCGACGACCAGGGCGAGGCGCGGCTGTGCGTGCGGGCCGATGGCCATGGCCAACCCCTGGACGTCGTGGCATACGACCTGGGGGGCCAAGCGCCCATCGCGAGCTGGTCGCCGGAATCCCAACATGGCACGTTCTCGACGGCCCATGGCCCGATCGACCTCCAGGTGCGCGCCCTCGACCAGGGAGCCATCGTGGCGTCTTACAGGATCTCGTTGAGCGCCAGCGATACCTGCTGAGGCGGCGCGCGGGCGTTTCCGTGATGACGTGACATCAACGACCAGGCGTTGGTCAATGGAGGGGCAGCGTGATGCTGAACGTGCAGCCGCGGCCAGGCCCCGGGCTTTCGGCCCGGATCTTCCCTCCCGATTCCTCGATGATGCCCTTGGCGATGAACAGTCCCAGCCCCGTGCCAGGCGGGGTCCCTGGCTTGTCTTCGTGCAGGCGACCGAACGGCAGGAACAGGTTGCCGACGTCCTGTTCCGAGAAGCCGATGCCGGTGTCGGTGATCGTGGCGCAGGCTTGACCTTCCATCTCGGTCGCCGTCACCGTCACGGAGCCTCCGGCTTGTGTGAACTTGACCGCGTTTCCGACCACATTGAACAGGACTTGGACGATGCGGTGGCGGTCCACGAAGACCGGGACCGCCCGGTCGGCCGCCACTAGCAGGGCAATGCCGCGTTTCTGGGCTTGCGGCTGCAGGACCTCCACGACGTCGGAGACGAGTTCGCACAGGTCGTTGGCGGAGGGGTTCAGGTCCAGGCGGTCCATGTTGAGGTCGGCGGCCACCAGCAGGTCCCTCACCAGGACGGCAAGACGCATGACATTCCGCTCGATGGAGGCCAGGCTCAAGGCTTGGCGGGCATCCAGGCCGGGGTCCGCCTTGAGGGATTGGACCTCAAGGAGCACGGGCGTCAGCGGCGTGTTCAGCTCGAGCGAGGCTTTCGCGATGAACTCGGTGCGCATGCGCGTCAGTTCGGCCAGGTGGAACACTTCCTGCTGCTGTCGTTCCTTGGCCAGCACGGCCCTGG
The DNA here is from genome assembly GCA_035526765.1 of Thermoplasmatota archaeon. Taxonomy (GTDB): domain Archaea; phylum Thermoplasmatota; class E2; order JACPAO01; family JAHFTW01; genus JAHFTW01. The sequence continues at coordinate 13,634 of DATLBS010000004.1, forward strand.
TGGCAAGGCCGTGTTCCGCAGCGTCGTTTTCGATGAAGGACGCCCCCAGCACCTTCCTGTCCGCATCGAGGATGGGGCTGGCCACCAAGGCAACCGCCTTCGTGGTGCCGTCCTTGCAGCGGCGGATGGTCTCGAACTTGCGCAACCGTTGCCCGGCCATCAGGGTCGCCATGGTGGCATCCCATTCGGCGCGGCGCTCCATGGGCACCAAGGTCTCGACGATGGGGCGGCCGACCGCCTCCATCTCCGTGTAGCCGTAATGGCGCGTGGCGCTCCGGTTCCAGTTCCTCACCATGCCGCCCACATCGATGCCGATGATGGCGTCGTCCACGGAGTTGATGACGGCTTCCAGGCGCAGGTTCGCCAATTGGGCTGCACGCACTTGGGACAGGTCGCGGGCGAACACCTCCAGCAGTCGCTCTCCCACGGCGATGCCGGGTTGGGCCTGCACGTCCACCCAGACTTGGCTCCCGTCACGGCGGCGGATGCACAATTCGAGCGACTTGTACGGCGGTCCAGCGCGAAGGGCACGGGCGACCTGCTGAAGGTCCCTTGGCTCCAGGTGCTGGCTCAGCGTCGCGGGGGACTGGTCGCAGACCTCCTTGACCGAAATGTATCCCAACAGCTTTGCCAAGGCATGGTTGCCCCACACCACTTGGCCATTCAGGGTGATCTCCATGACCGCGATGGGGGCATGGTCGATGAGGTCGCGGAAGCGGCGTTCATCCCTCGTCAATCGCTGCGCCAGACGGGCCCCGACCGGCTGCTCGGCGCCGCCTTCCATCGGGAAGGGCAGCAGACCAACCCATATCTGCATTGGCACGGCCGAACGCAGGGCGCCACGGGGCGAGGTCTCTTGGGGCCTGCGAGCGGGCGGGGCGGCCTCAGACTTCCCAGATGTCGCCCTTTTTCCCCGCCACCTTGGTCGCCTTGGTCTCGCCGTCGATGACTTTTCCTTTCGCCCCGTGAGTGGGAACATAGCCAGCCTTGCGGGCTGTCTCATCGTCCGCCTCCTGCGAGGCGGAGTCAAGCCGGCGTCCGAGGGGCCGCCGGCCCTCATCCGCATCAATGATCCTGCCGGACACGCGTTTGCCGGAGCCGATGAGGCGCGGCATGGGTTGGGCGTCGATGATGTTGGCGTCGTTGCCGTTGTCCACCAGCGTCATCTCGCCCTTGAACTCGAACTGGACGGGTTGCTTGGCCAGGCGGGCGAGGAAGAGTTCGCAAGCGGTGACGAACTTCTGCATGTCCAGTTTGCGTTGGCCCTGCGGCGCGTCGGTGGGGTAGCCCCCGAAGTAGATGGTGAGGAAGGCCTTCTCGAGCCGGCGGACAAAGATGAGGGTGGATGTGGCTCGCCCCATGGACAAGTGGGTGCCTGCGTTGTGCGTCACGAAGCCGGTCTCGCCGCCGTCCTGCACCTCCCAACCGTCCAGGCCCATCTCCTTGGCCTGCAAGGGACCCCACAGCGTCATCTTCGCATGCTTCGGGACGTGCGCTTCCCACTTCGACACGTACGCGCCGGCATCCATCACGTCCATGCCCTGGGCAGGCGCGTCGCCACCTGATGAGGGTTGCCAATCGGTTCTCCTTTCCCCATGGACAGTTTCAGCGACTCCCGGCCACCGAGACCACCGAGGACCGTGCGTCGCAAGAGTCGAAGCTCCCTTCACTCGGTGTTCTGGGTGGTTGGGGCGGGGGCAGAAGAAGAGTCTACGAGGACCTTGAGGACTTGGCCGGAGGTGGTGCCGGACCCACGATGTCAAGGATGAGGTCGACGGCAGCCGACAGGTCGGGCACGAGGTCGGCCACGATGCCCTTCTTCGCCAACCCCTTCTGCAGCTCCTCTTTCGTGTGCGTCGTCTCCAGGAGGATCGCCCTGCAGCCGTAGCCGGCGGCGGCCTGCGCGTCCTTGATGTTGTCCCCCACCATGACGGACAGGGCGGGGCTTGCCCCCAGCGCCTGGCCCCCGTCCTCCAGCATGCCCGGGTTCGGCTTGTGGCGGCGGCCGAAGGCCTGGGTCGCGTACTCGATGCGCGCGATGCGGCCCCCTGCGTCATGGATCTCGCCCAGCATCTCGGCGTGGAGCCTCTCCAGCTTGCGGCGCGGCAACAGCCCGGTCCCCACCCAGGGCTGGTTCGTGCAGAGGCACACCTGGATGTCCGGTCGGTTCAGCCGGGCCAATGCGCCCTTGGCCCCGGGCAGCCACTGCCATCGCTTCCAGCTGCGGCGCGCGATGCGGGGCGCCGGGTCCAGCACGCCGTCGCGGTCGAGGAACACGGTGAACGTCATGCGATGCCGCCCCTCATGCGCCCCCGCCCACCGTGGTGCGGCGCTCCGCGTAGGCGTTGTGCTTGTGGATGGACTCCTCCGCCTCGCTGGACACGAACACCTCGGCCCCCCTGAGCTTGCCGTATTTGGCGTCGACGCGGTGCAGCGCCTCGCGCACGACGTCCTCGACGAACCGGGGCTCGCCGTGGGCCTGGATCACGAGGTCGCCCTCGTCGCCGCGTTTGAGGATCTCGAACGTGGGCGCCGACAGGCTGGCCTCGCAGATGTCCACCAGCTGGCCGGCCTCAACGTCGGCGTCGCCGGGGAGGTCCAGCATGAGGGTGACCTTGTTGCGCTGGTTGTGCGTGATGACGGGAAGTTCCGCGGGCAGCCTGTGCCCCGAGGCGGTGAACTTGTGGCGCACCGTCTCCATGGCGCAGGGGCAGGCCGACATCCCCACGACCTGGACGCCGACGCGGCGGAGGGTGGCGCGCTTGCCCTTTGGGTTTCCTTCCCGGAACGCCTCGGCCTCGGCGAGGAGGCGGTAGGGCTCGATGCTGCTGCGGCCTCCGGGGTTGCGGCGCTTCAGGAAGTAGTCGGTCTCGGCGCGCACGTGGGCGTGGCTGGCGTAGTCGTGCTTCTCCAGCAGGCGCACGGCGAGGCGGCGGCACAGGTTCTCCAGGCTGGGGGCCTCGGCGGCGACCTCCTCGTCCAGGATGTCCGCCAGCGCCTCGAGGTTGCGGCTCATGTGGGTCCCCTTCTGCGTCTTGGGGAGGTCCACGTACAGGTCGAAGGTGCCGACGACGCCGTGCGGGTCCTGGCCGGGGCGGTGGACGGTGACGGGTTTCTTGACGCCCTTCACGCCGACACGGGTGAGCGCGTAGGGTCGGGGGGCGTCCTGGGCCTGCACGTCAGGGGAGTCGCGCTGGGTGCGGGCCGCCTTCTTGGGCACAGGAGGTCCACCGGGGCGCTCGATTTGAAACGGACGGAACCACGAATTGCAGGAAATTGCCCGAACCGGGGGATTCGTTTTCGTGGAATTCGTGGAATTCGTGGTTTCAGAGGCTCAGAATCAACGCAAGCATGGCCGTCCCCGCCGCCGACGCCAGCACGAACGGCACCTGGAACGACCGTTTCTGCGTCTTGTGCCGCACGAGCAGGAACGCCAGGAGCATCCCGGGCCAGGCACCCAGGAACGCAAGCCAATGGAAGGCCGCCTCCGGGACACGGGGGCCTCTCCGCCGTGCCCGCCGCTTGTCGAGGACGGCCACGCCGAAGCCCAGGAGGTTGAGGGTCAGCAGGACGACGCCCGTGGGCAGCAGCCACTCGTTGGGAAGCACCGCGAGGGGATGGGAGGGCACTTCTGAAGGGCCTTCCGGACGGACCCCGCGCTTTTCATGGAGGAGCCCATCGCGGCGCCCGTGCTGGAGCTGAAGATCGATGGGTGGCGCAAGGGCCTCCGGTTCAGCAGCGCGCACATCACCCCCGAGCACAAGAAGTGCGGACGCCTGCATGGGCACACGTACGCCCTGCACCTGCGCATGCGGGGCAAGCAGGACGATTTCGGCATCGTGCTGGACTTCGGCATCATCACGGACACCCTCAAGCAGATCGGCGACGAGATCGACCACCTCGTCCTGGTGCCGACGGAATCGAACCACTACTCCAACCTCAAGGTCACCAAGAAGGATGTCAAGTTCCGCGTCATCGACCCGTACACGGGCGAGCCGAAGGAGTTCAGTTTCCCACGCCAGGACTGCGCCCTGCTTCCTCTCCCCAGCACCACCGCCGAGGACCTCGCCAAGTACGTCTACCGGGAGTTCATGAAGCGCACCAGGTTCACCACGGAGACCGCGTTCGTCGAGGTCGGAGTGGACGAGGGGTATGGCAAGGGTGCCTGGTTCGCGGAGGAGTGGCAGTCATGACCCCGAAATCCAACGGCCCCGCCAAGGCGACCGCCGCATCCCGGAAGGCGGCCGACCCACCGCAACGCAAGGCAGCGGCTCCCAAGGGTCCGGCCCGTTCGCGCGCCACCAACCGCCCAGCCGCCCAGCGGTCTGTGCCCATCCGCATCGGTGTCGAACCCGTCGGCACCGTCCACAACTCCGTGCCCGGCATCACCTCGACCGACCGCGCCTGGGGCGACGTCGTGTCCCGCATCGAGCTCTCCGACGCGTTCTCCCCCGACGCCCTGGACGGCATCGAGAAGTTCAGCCACGTCGAGGTCGTCTTCCTCTTCCACAAGGTGGCGCCGGAGGACATCCAGACGGGCACCCGCCACCCCCGCGGCGACCCGAAGTACCCCAAGGTCGGCGTCTTCGCGCAGCGCAACAAGGCGCGCCCCAACCGCATCGGGCTCACCATCTGCACCATCGAGAAGCGGGAGGGCCGCGTGCTCACCGTCAGGGGCCTCGACGCCCTGGACGGGTCGCCCGTGCTGGACATCAAGCCGGTGATGGAGGAGTTCCTGCCCGAGGGACGCGTGCGCCAGCCCGGCTGGTCCCACGAGGTCCTCGAGGAGTACTGGTAGTGCGCGGCCAGACCTCCGGCGGCGCCGCCCGCCGCGCCCTGGCAAAGGGGAGCCCCGCCTCCGTGTCCCCAGCCGCGGCGCCCCTCGCCTCCCCACCCCCCACCTCCACGACCGGCAAACCGGATCGCGGCGCAAGCAAGGAAGGCAAGGGCAAGTCCGCCGTGCTGCTGCTTTCCGGCGGCCTCGACTCCTGCACGGCTGGCGCCATCGCCAGGGAGCAAGGGTACGTCCTGCACGCCGTCAGCTTCGACTACGGGCAGCGCCACAGGAAGGAGCTCGCCGCCGCGAAGAGGGTCGGCAAGGCCCTCGGGGTCGCAAGCCACCGCGTCCTCAAGGTCCCCCTGGGCGACCTGGGGGGTTCCGCCCTCACAGACCGGAAGGTCGCCGTCCCCGACGCCCCCCAGCCAGGGAAGATCGGCCAGTCCATCCCCTCCACATACGTCCCGGCTCGCAACACGGTCTTCCTGAGCCTCGCCCTGGCCGTCGCCGAGGTGGAAGGGGCCTCCGCGCTCGTCATTGGCGCCAACGCGCTCGACTACTCGGGATACCCTGACTGCCGCCCCGAGTTCCTCGACGCCTTCGAGAGGATGGCCGCCCTGGCCACCAAGGCGGGGGTCGAAGAACGGACCGTCAAGGTCTTGGCCCCCCTGGTGCACCTGTCCAAGCGGGACATCGTGACGACTGCCCACCGCCTGAAGGCCCCCATCGCCCTGACCTGGAGCTGCTACCGCGGCGGCGCCAGCCCCTGCGGCACGTGCGAGTCCTGCGTCCTGCGCGTGAAGGGCTTCGCCGAGGCGGGCATCGCCGACCCGGCCCTCGCGGCAGGGCCCTCGGGCCCGCGACGCGCGACGGGACCGAAGGCGGCCAGGCGCAGCGGGGGGGCCTGATGGCCATCGACTGGGTCGAGGCCAGCAGCATCATCGCGACCCTCATCCTCCTCGAGGCGGTCCTCTCCTTCGACAACGCCGCCATCCTCGCGGTCATGAGCCGCAAGCTGCCGCCGGGGGCCCAGCGGAAGAAGGCGCTCAACTACGGCCTCGGCATCGCCTACGTCCTGCGCATCCTGGCCATCCTGGTCGCGGTGCTGCTGGTCAGGAACACGCTGTTCCTCACGCTGGGCGGCGCGTACCTCCTGTTCCTGTTCGTGAAGCATTTCTGGGGCATCGCGCGCGGCAAGGGCCACGAGAGCAGCTCCGCCGACAAGCCCGCCAAGCCGACCAAGGGGTTCCTGGGGCTCACACCGCTGCAGAGCGTCGTCCTCCAGATCGGCCTCGTCGACGTGGCCTTCGCCCTCGACCAGGTCGTGGCCGCCGTCGCCTTCACCAAGGACGTGGCCCCCGTCCTCGTGGTCTCGATGGGCTTCATCCAGGTCACCTACCAGCAGGCGCTCATCCTCACGGCGGCCACGGCCGGCCTCATCAGCCTGCGCGTCCTGGCCCCCTTCATCAGCCGCCTCATGGACTGGTTGCCGCTCCTGGAGCACATGGCCTTCGTGGCAGTGGGCTTCGTCGGCCTGCTGCTGGTCCTCGAGCACCCGCAGGTCCTGCCATCCCCCACCGCGCTGACGCACCTCCTCGAGCCCGTGAAGATCCCCATCACCCTGGGGCTGTTCGCGGTGCCGATCGCCGTCAAGCTGCTGTTCAAGGTGCCCAAGAGCAGCCACGCGCACGCACGCGACGAGAAGGCGATCGAGGCGGCACAGCCGCTGCAGCCCGCCAAGAAACCCTGACCGCCCCTCCTTCAGGGCCTGCGCGCCGGCCCTGGCGCGGCCGACATGCGTCCCGCCGCTGCGAGCCTGCGCAGATGGTAGTGGGCCAGCTGCCGGCTGAGACCCAGGTGACGGCCGACCTCGGCGGCCCCCGCACCCGGGTTCTTGCGGACGAAATCAAGGATGGCGTCGTTGGCGGCGGGGGCGGGCAGGGGCGGAGCCCCGTCGACGGTGTAGTAGTGCCGCGTCGTCCATGCCGAGCGGCGCTGCACGAGGCCGCTGCGCTCCAGCACCTGCAGGTGGTACGCGGTCGCGCCGTGGCTGAGTCCTAGGTCCTTCCGTAGGCGGTTGAAACGGATGCCCGGGTTCGCCGTGATGTGGTCGTGCAGGCCCCCCCGGATTGGGTTCTGCAGCGCCTGCTTGCCCTGCACCCGGCTGAAGAGGCGTGACAGCAGCAACCCGGTCCCGTAGCGCACCGCGTCCGTCATGGCAAGCGAGGCCACGCCCGCCGCACCTGCGACCACGGCCGCGCCGGTGGCAAGGGCTGGAAGGGGTGGCAAGGGTGCCGCCACCGGCCGGGACGGTTCCAGGCGTGGATGCGCGGCGTCGATCGGGGTCGCCCCGAGGATCGGAGAGGTAAAGGGTGCGAGGGTGACGCCGCCGGGGAGTCGCAGGAAGGAGAACTTGTCGCCGCAGGTCTGCACTGCCGAGGGGGGGCCCGTGTAGTTGGGGGTGGCGGCGGGGTGGTACGTGGCGCAGGCAGGCTCGGGGAACGGGTCGAAGAGAGGCACGACGGCACGACCCCCCGAGATCCCAGTCACGACGAGCCTGCCATCCGGCAGGAGCGCCGGGGTCCCTTCATCGAAGTAGAAGTACGCCCCGGTCACCTTGAACTGGTACGGGGCGCGCAAGCCAAGCGGGTCTGGAAGCGATTCCCAGGCGACGGTCCGCGGTTGCAAGACGAACCCGTTCGCGTCCGCGACAGGGTCCTTCGTGGTCCTCACTGTGGCCAGGATCCAGACGCGCCCTCCAGAAGAAGCGATGGAGGGTTCGGAGATGTCCTTGATGGGGTCGCCGAGCCAGGGCAGGCTAGCGATGCGGGGTGCGCCAATGCGAGGGACTTGGAAGTACCTCATCGTGCTGTTTTCCATGTTGGCGGTGTACCATGTGGTGACGGCCAGATGCATCGTCCCCAGGTCGTCAAAGGTCCCTCTGTACCCCATCGCACCCGCCGGCATCCCAGTGAGATTGCGAGGAGCGGCCCATGTGCGTCCGCCGTCGTACGTCGTGACGTAGCGCAGGCTCCCCGGAGCGTTCTGGTTGCCCACCGGCCAGGCGACGGCCGCCGCCCCATGCGGGCCACTGAAGGCTCGGATGCCGCCGGGTCTGAAGAGCCCGGAGACCGTCTCCAGCGCCGTGGACTGGACTGTCCCGTCGGGAGCGAGTCGAAGGACGGTGGGACCGGCGAGGCCGTACCATCCAACGGCCCCGGAGCCGATGACGAGGACAGTCCCATCGTCGAGGATGACTGGCAGGTAATTGTTGGCGCTGAACCTCCCCTCTGCGGGCACCTGAGTGATTTTTTTGGTGATGGCCCCCGTCACGGGGTCCAGACGAGCGACCGTCACTCGCTCCAGGTGGCCCCCGCTATCGTCATGGCTCGCTACAAAGAGGAACGTTCCATCCGGAGACACCTCCGACGAGAAGCCATCGTCGGAGCCGCCGGTGGTGACGGTCTCGCCCGGCATGAGCTGGATTGGATCCTCGAAGCGGTGCCCGCCGTCACGGGAGAGGCGCACGATCGGTTCACCGAGCCAACCTTCGCCGAAGGTCGCGAGGTAGGCCACCGCCAGGACACCGGCGCTGTTTGCAAGGACGCGCGGATGGCGGATGTCCCGGCTGAGGTCCGCATAAGGGTACGCGTGGAGGTCGAAGGGGGCCACCGTGGGCAGCAGGGAGCCGACGTTGGCCTCGCCGATAAGTGGTAGGCTGGCCAGGAGGCTGCCGTTGAGCAGGGAGGATGCGTTCGTGAGGAGGCCGTCAAGGCTGACCTGGTCCAAGAGCGCGACGGAGACGTTGACGTCGGAGCGCAATTGGTCGATGGTGAGGTTGAGGGGAATCCCAGCGGGCGTGTCGACGGGGATGACCCGGTCGACGACGGCGCCGTCGAGGGGGTCCTGGTGGGAGACGACGAGGTATCCCGACACGTCGGAGGCGCCGGGGTCGAGGCGCACGTTGAGACCAGCGGCACCCGCGGAGGCGGCGAGGTCCGGGGGGGCGACAGCGCTGGCAAGCGCGGGAAGAAGCAGCAGGAGCGCGAGCCCCCACTTGGAGACGGTTGGCATCGGAATCGGGAGGGGGTGCCTGCTTTGATAACCAGATTGGACCGTCTTTGACAGGTCGCGGTCATCCCTGGGAAAACCGGCCCTGGGGACCGCTCCAGTCCCGCCAGGTTTCCTCGACCCTTCCTCCTTAAATCGCGAGCGTCTAGGAGCCCTCGTGCAGGTCACGGAGGTGTTCAGCAGCATCCAGGGCGAGGGCCGCCGCATGGGCCTGCCCACCACGTTCGTGCGCACGACCGGTTGTCATCTGCGCTGCGTGTGGTGCGATGCCGCCTACGCGTTCCACGGGGGGACGAAGCGCACTGTCGACGACCTCGTGGCGGATGTCGCGGCGCGCCCCACGAAGGAGGTGTGCTTCACCGGCGGCGAGCCGCTGCTGCAGAAGGACGCCTGGGAGTTCGTCGAGCGCCTTCTCGGCGACGGGTTCTCCGTCCTCATCGAGACCTCGGGCAACATCAGCTTTGCCCACGCCAACGCCTTGGCGGCCGACAAACGGGCGCGGCTTTGCGTCAGCATGGACGTGAAGTGCCCCGGCTCCGGCATGGCCGACAGGAACGACCTCACGCTCCTCGGGGACCTGCGCGCTCCCGACCAGCTCAAGTTCGTCATCGCGGACAATGCGGACTTCGACTTCGCCGTCATGGTGGTCCGCGGGCATGGGCCGTTCCCCTGCCCCGTCTTCTTCAATCCCGTGGGAGGCACCGACGTGAAGGCCCTCACCGAGTGGGTCCTGGGGGAGAGGGACCTGCCCGTGGCGGTGGGCGTGCAGTTGCACAAGCTGGTCTGGGGCGACGTCCCGGGCCGCTGAGCCTCGGCACCAGCCGAACCGCAGATTTCACCGATTTCACAGAACCAACACTTTCTGTGCCATCTGTGGAATCTGTGGTTAGTTGGGTGGCGGAGGGGGAGGTGGAGGTTGCGCGCGCGAGGCCTTGCCCTTGCGGACCTCGTAGAAGACGTACCCGACCAGCACCAGCAGCAAGGCGATCCCCACGATGTCCAGGTTTCCCTTGACGGCCGCGATGGCTGCCTCGTTCCCCGCGAACCGGTAGCCGATGTAGAGCAGGAACGTGTTCCAGATCGTGGCGCCCAGGACGCTGGCGGCGAGGAAAGGCAGGAGGGGCATCCTGGCGGAGCCGGCTGGGATGCTGCTGACGTGGCGGACGCCGGGGATGAAGCGGCAGATGAACACGGCCACGACCCCGCGCCTGGCGAAGAACGCGTTCGCCTTGGTGATGTGGTGCGGCTGCACGAAGACATATTTGCCGTACCTCTCGAGGAAGGGCAGGAACCCGAACCTGCCCAGCAGGTAGCTGAGCCAGGAGCCGAACAGGCTGCCGGCGCTGGAGGCGAGGATGGCGCCAAGCCAGGAGAACCGTCCCTGCTGGATGAGGGCGCCCGCGAACGGCATGACCGCCTCGCTGGGGACCGGGAACACCATCGACTCGGCAGCCATCAGCAGGAATAGGCCCAGGTACCCGGAGGCGGCCAGGGTGTCCTGCGCGAACCGCGTCAGCCACAGGAGGAGGTCGCCGACGAGTCCCACGACCCGGCCAATCCAGGGAGTCCTATAGCCCTGTGGCTGCCTGCTGCGCCAGCAGGACGGCGAAGACCAGGAGCAGGTCGGCGCTCAGCACCACGACGAAGGGGGTGAACCACGACCACCGCGCCGCCCCATGCGCCATGGCGAAGCTGAACAGCAGCACCCACCCGAAGATGGCGGCCAGGAACCCGAGCACGCCCCACGGAGCGGTCGCGGCGAGGAAGGCGGCGCCGGCGGACACCCACCACGCGTACTGGAACGGGTTCGACAGCGTCACCGCCCACACGGCTCCAGGGGCCAGCGGCCTGGGCTCGGCGCGGACCCGGGTGGTGTCCCAGGCGAGATAGAGCATGAGGAGGACCCCGACGGCAGCCAGGAGGGGGGCCCACCGTTCGAGGTCCACGAGGCGGGGGAGGCCCAGCAGCACCAGCAGCATGTAGGTCGTGTCGACCACGGGGGCGGGATAGCCGGCGCGGACGCCTGCCCACGCCCCGCCACGGACGGCTTCGCGGGCGATGAGGGCGTTCACGGGGCCCGGCGGGATGGCAAGGCTCAGGCCCAGGGCGAACCCGGCGGCGATTGCACCAGGCCAGGACAGCATCGGCGCACGCGGCACCACGGGGCCCATGATGAGGCGTTTCCCGGTCATCAGGTCATTGCAGCCCTGCCGCGGCGATGGCATCGAGGGGATTTGGAGGCCCAAGCGTCTCGTAGCAACCTCAAGAGAGGCCCATCTGGACCATCTGTGGAGACCTCCCCCCGACCCGGTGGCCTCGGTGTCCGGGAGGAGTCGGCGAAGGGGCTAATAGTGGTAGTCCCGGTCCGCGGCGTCCTCGAGCTCCACGCCAAGGCCGATCGCCAGGCGGTTGCTGAAGTTGAAGTAGGCCACGACATGGGCCGCCTGCAGGATCTCCTCGTCCTTCAGGCCCGCCTTCTTGAGGGCGTCGACGTGCTTCTGGCAGCCCTTGCCCGGGGACGTGGTGAGGGCCACGGCGTACTCGACCAGGGCCTTCTCGCGGGGGCTCAGGGTCGCCTTGTGGGGGTCCTTGGCGATGGCGTCCACCCAGGACTGGTCCTTGGCGTAGCGCAGCAGGGCGTCGTTGTGGTGCGTGGCGCCGTACGTGTCGCCGTTGGCGGTGGAGACGGCGAGGGCAAGGATCTCCGATTCCTTGCGGCTCAGGCCGCCCTTGCCGAACACGGTGGCCATGTAGAGGTCGAGGTGGGCGCGCATGGCCTTGGGGTCGAGGCTCTGGGCCCTGAGGATGTTGCTGACGCGGCCGCGGTTGCGCTGGATCTCGTCGTACAGCTCGAACAGCTTGCCCTCCGCTTCGTCCTCATGGATGGTCCGGATGTACGCCACGGCCGCGCCATCGCACGGCTTCTATAAAGCGACGGGGAGCGGGCAGACACCTGCTGGCGGAAGGGAGCCTTGGGCAGGGGAGGGGCAGGCGAAGCCCCGTGCGGAGCCGGAGGTGCGGCCGCAGGAGGCGCGCGGGCTCAGTGGCTGCGGCGGCGAGGCATGAAGGCCATGATGCCGGCGAAGACGAGGGCGATGGGGGCGATGAGGGACCAGTCGAACCTGATCCAGCCCTGCTTGTCGCTGAGCCACAGGACACCGACGAGGGCCAGGAAGAGTCCCCACCAGTTGAAGGACGAGAGGTCGATCATGGGCTGGGCCGTCCCGGGGCGGAGGTCGCCGTTCATGGAACCAAAACTTGTCCTCCAGTGGAAAAGGGTGCTGATTCGATTCCGGTTGCCAGCCCCCCTGACCAGCCGGGGCCCAACCGCGAGAGAACGCAGAGTCGGAGGAGCGGTCCCCGTTGCCTGGATTTCGATGCCTTGTGGCCTCCGTGCGAAAACGCTGCGAGGCGGTTCTGCCCTCCGTGGGTTCCGTGCCCTCCGTAGCCTGCGAAAGGGGCGCGTGCTAATGGCGGCTCTGCCAAAGCACGCGCGCGCCCACAGAGTTGTAGGGGGACCACTTTTCCCGCATCTGCTCCATCTTCGCGGCCGCTTTCTCCGGCGGGACCCCGTATGCGTTGGCGACCCCCAGGCGGAGACCCAGGTCCTCGGGGGCGAAGACGTCGGGGCGCTGCAGGTGGAAGAGGAGGAACATCTTGGCGGTCCAGGTGCCGATGCCCTTCACGGACGTGAGCTCCTCGATGATGGCCTCGTCCGTCATGCCGGGGAACCTTGCGAACTCCACGTCGCCGCGCAGGGTCTTGTCGGCGAGGTCGAGGACGTAGGTGGCCTTGGCGCGGGAGAGTCCGGCAGACCGGAGTCGCTGTTCGGTGCGGTTGAGGACCCTGCGGGGCGTGACCTTGCCGCCCAGGACCTTGATGAGCTTGGCGTGGATGCTGCGCCCCGCGGCCATGCTGACCTGCTGATGGGTGATGGACATGACGAGGGCCGCGAACCCATCGTCTGCCTTCATCTGCTGCTCCGGCGGGATAGGGTGCGCCTTGCTGAGCCTGTGCATGACCTTGTCCGTGCGCGCCCAGTGCTTCTCGGCCGCGGGCTGGAGGCGGTGCAGGCTCACGCGAAGGAACCGGGTCGGGGGCGTTTCAGGATGCCTGCTCCGGGCCGGTTTCGACGTGCGGCTCCAGGAGTTCCCGCCAACGCAGGGACAACGCGAAGCCGGCGATGGAGAAGCCGACGAGGTACGCGGCATCGGCAGGCAGGCGCAGGGCAACGTCCCCCAGGTCGTGCACGAACCACCACAACCCGGCCACGGCCCCGGCGGCGCAGGCCACGGAGAGGTGGCGGGGGTGGGGGTTGCGGAAGCTCAGCAGGCTCAGGGGGACGCCGACGAGGGGCATGAGGAGGAAGAAGCTGCGCGGGCCGATGTCGGAGGCCAGCGTCTCGAACCCCAGCAGCCACCTGTGGCCCGTGGGATAGACCGCGATGGCGAAGCCGACGACCGCGAGGACCCGGAGGCGGGCCCACGAGGAGACGCCGGCGGCCACGAGAAGGAGGGCGACGGCCAGGATGGCGAGGTCGATGGAATCCGTGCGCACGGCCGACCAGGCGGCGCCCAGGCTGGTGACCACCAAGCCCGTGCCCGCCACCTGCTGCCGCACCACCATGCCAACCAGTTCCCAAGCCGCCACCCTTTCATTTAACGGTTCCGCAACGACCTGAACGGATTCGTGCCGTCCCTGCGGTCAAGCCTGCTTCCACGCGTCGCTTGGCCTGAACTGGGTCTCGTAGAGGCCCTCGAAAAGAGGGGAGAAGCGCAGCCGCTGGTCCTTGCCGGTGGCCGTCTTGGGGATGGCCTCGACGAACCGGACGACCTTGGGGGACTTCTCCCAGGGCACGTTGCGGCGCTTGAACCAGGCCTGCACGCTTGCCTCGTCGAGGGCGGCGCCTTCCGGGGTGACCTTGCCGCCCGCGTCCTTGCGGCGCTCGATGACGGCGCCGATCTCCTGCCCCAGCTTCTGCGACTTGAAGCCGTACGCCAGGGCGTTCTCCACGCCGGGGATCTGGCGCAGCAGGGTGTCGACCTCGAAGGTGCTGTACATCTCGCCGCCGCGCTCGATGAGCTCCTTGATGCGGCCGACGATGAAGAAGAACGGGCGGCCTTTTGCGTCCAGCGCCATGAAGCCCTCGTCGCCGGTCTGCAGCACCCCGTACTGGAACGTCTTGGCGTTCGCCTCGGGGTCCTGGTAGTACTCCTTCATCAGGTTGCGGCCCGAGACGACGATCTCGCCCCAGCACTCGTGGGGGACGGGTTGGCCGAGGCGGCCGGCGGGGCGCGGCGTGCCGGTCTTGGGGTCGAGGATGCCCATCTGGTTGTGCACGATGGGGACGCCGATGGAGGGGAAGCCATGCGACGAGATGGCGGCCTGGTAGTCCCTGTCCGAGAGCTCGTGGGGCAGGAAGCAGGAGTAGCACGTGGTCTCCGACATGCCCCATCCGTGCGCGATGCGCAGGCCGAACTTCTTGGTGAAGCCCTCCGCGACGTCGACGTAGAGCTGGCCGGCGCCGCAGATGACGGTGCGGAACCTCTCCAGGATGCCGGGGTGCTGCCGCAGGTCCTCGCCCACGTCGGTCAGTGACTTGAGCATCGCTGGGACGACGGAGGTGGCGCTCACGTGCTCGGCGTACACGCGTTGCCAGAACAGGGCGGGCTTCCACTTGCGGTTGAGGACGACGAGGCCGCCGCACCACAGCGACGTGAGGCAAGTCGTGACGATGGCGTTGACGTGGAAGAGGGGCATGGCCGTCATGAACACGTCCGAGGCCGCGAAGCCGTGGTGGTGCGCGATGGCGTGGGCGTCGTACAGCATCTCGTGCGTCAGCAGAACTCCCTTGGGGTGCCCGGTGGTGCCTGAGGTGTACACGATGAGGGCGTCGGTGCCCAGCTTCTGGGGAGGGAGATCCGACTCCTCCGTCGCGGTGTAGAGCATCTCCCCCCACTCGGCGTCATAGAAGCCGCGCTCGCAGGATTCGCCATATGCGACGACCATCTCGGCCCCGGCCTTGCGCGCGAGGGGGCCCACGCGGGCGGCATAGGCGTCGCGCACGAAGAGCGCCCGGACCTTGGCGTGGCCCATGATGTAGGCGAGCCGCTCGTCGTCCTCCTTCAGGTTGAGGGGGGCCACCGTGATGCCCGAGGCCCAGGCGGCGTACAGCGTGACGAGGGTGTCCGCGTGGTTGAACTCGTCCGCGGTGGCGATGCGGTCGCCCGCATCAAGGCCCAGGTCGGAGAGCACCTTGGCGGCCTTGCGGACCTCCACCACGAACTCCTGCCGCGTCCAGTCGCTGCGGGTCCGCGCATCGTCGTCGTAGAACACGAGGAACGGCTTGTCGGGGGCCTCCCGCACCCGCCGCTCCAGGAGGTCGCCGATGCCGTCGACGCCAAGGTCGAAGGCGGGCCAGACGTCGCCGAAGAGGTGGGGGTGGTCGACGCGGTGGGCCTTCGCGATGAGGTCCTCGGTGGCGGTCTTCTGCAACGGATTCGGCAATCCTGTTGTTGCCTTGAGGTTTCGCGCCTGACCAGCCACGGAGGACACGGAGAGGGGGGAGGTCCGGTTTCCTGTTGCGGAGTTACGTGCCCGACGAACCACAGATTTCACAGATTCCACAGATTGCGTGGTTCCTGCCCCTTACCATTGTGTTGTGTGGGTTGGGTGGGGGTGGGTGAAAGTCGCAAGGGGGGCGGCGGCCCGCCCGACTCCTCCAGCCACGCACTGACCCGGGCGGGGCCTAAGCTCTCAAGAAGCACCTGACGCTGGCCCGCCCAAGCCGACGTCGCTTAGTCCGGTAGAGCAGCGGTCTTGAAAACCGCCGCCCGCGAGGGTCCGCACGTTCAAATCGTGCCGTCGGCGCTCTTCCTCATTCGAAGCACATGGCAGTCGAGGCCAATCGATGGGCGATCTCATCCACCCCCTGGTAAAATGAATCCCTGGGGGACCAATGCTCAAACATGAAGGACAAGGCGATGGAGCTTATTCGGCGGATTTCTCCTGTTGTGCTAAACCCCGACGAGAACGACCTGTTCTGGGCTTGCTACACTGAGGACCATGCGATCGTGCAGAGGCTTTGGAAAGCCCATCCAAGCTTGACGGTCTACACTATTTCATCTTGGGGAACAGAGAACTGGGTCCATCGTGGAGTGCGGATTGTGAATCGAATGGGGCATCTACTGGGGACCATCGACCTCGGCGAGGGATATTCAGAGATGCTGTGGGAGGACGAACTAGAACCTTAGTCGAAAGCGCGTGCAAGGGCACCGCTACGCTCGCGATGCCATGCGAGGTAACTCTTGTGCGGTTTGTGGTCATCATCTACGGGGACGAAAAGATCCATGCCATCTCGCATTTCCTTGTGCGGGTCCGTGTGGGGGGACAGCCAGAGCACTTGCAAGCCGTCGGAGATTGTGAAAAGACCGTTGTCAAAACTCCAATGGTGTCGACCGCAAAGTGAAATCCCGTTCCTCAATTCATCCGGACCATCGGACTGCACGGAACGAATGTGGGCTGCTTCCAACTCGGACAATCGTTTCCCCTTCGTCAACGGGTCTCGACAGACAGCACATTTGGTCTTGTAGGCGGGAACCACCAACTCGCGAAAGGCACGGTCACGCAAGCGAATTCTTGACTTTCGTTCAACCAACGGCCGCTCAATGGGGCCCGCCGGGCGATCATACTCAAGCATTGACCTGAGCATGGTGCCGTAGGTCCCCACGGGGTCGCGGTCCCCTTCAACGGGCTGCAAAACAAATTCCCAGACCGTTCGTTCTTCTGCCGGACGGTAAACTTCTTCGAAACTTTCCACGAAAACTGGCCCCACGTATCGGACCTGACCAGGATGTTCACGCGGCTGAACGAAGTAATGGACTTGAACTCCTTCGTCCAAGTGGCGAGCAAGGGTCGCATTGTAGCTTTTCAATTCCTGATTGCCTTTCATGCCCTGTCCCACATACCGAACTGTAGAACCTTCGTGCGCGTCGCCATACGGGTTTTCGGTTTCGTTGTGGAAAAGAAACATGTGGTTCCGAAACGGCCCCTTCGCGGGTTTGAACATGCCGCGTCGCAGTGCAGCTGCTGTATCCCCGGCTTGCCCGAGCATACGCGCAAGTTCTATCCGCGTCGTTAAGGCGTTCGGAACAATAGGCAGGTCACTTACGATGCCGTCCCCAACAGTGCGTTGTTGGTAATTCCCCTCACCAACGAAGGTGAGTTTGCCTTCGTCGCGCAACTGTTGCAGCACCTGGCGAATTTTCTCCTCGACGTGGAAATTTTCAGGGTGCTTCGCGTGCAAGAACGGAACGAACCGGTAGACGTCATCAATTCGGAATTGCGGAGGCAGACGTGGTAGCAGGGCCTCGACGTCGTCCTTCCAACTCACGCGCAGCCATCTCGCGCATGGGATCTAAGGTCTCGCTAATCCCCGCTCTCCTTGCTCTTCGGCCCCGGCACGAAGTTCACGAGCGCCACCTGCACGCTCCCGTCCGGCATCCAGGCGGCCGCGTTCAGGTTCCCGTAGTCCTGCGCGAAGGCGAAGCAGTCACGGAACGGGCGCTCAAGCGCGGCTCCTAGGATGGCGCGGTTGGTGCCGGCGTGGCTGAAGACGGCGAGGGTGCGGCCGCGGAACTCGACGAGGGCCTGGTCGAGGGTGCGCTTGACGCGGGCGGAGAAGGCGTCGCAGGATTCCCCGTTGGGCATGGGGCATCCGGCGGGGTCCGCGAGCCATTTCTTGGTCTCCTCGGGGAACCGTTGCTCGATCTGGTGCCAGAACAGGGTCTCCCAGTCGCCGTAGTCCATCTCTGCGAAGTCCTTCCGGACCTCCAGCTTCATCCCGCGTGCCCGGGCCAGGGGGGCGGCGGTGTCGAGGCTTCGTTTGCGGGGGCTGCACAGGATGGCGTCGAGGGGGGCGTCCTCGAGGTAGGCGGCCGTGGCCTCCGCCTGGTGGCGGCCGAGGGGGGACAGGTTCACGTCGGTGCGGCCCACGAAGGTGCCGACGTAGGGGCCCTCGACCTCGCCGTGCCGCATGAACCAGACCCGCGTGGGCTCCACGCTCACGCCAGGGGTGTTTGCCTCATGACAGTTCGCCCCAACGAACCACAGATTTGACCGATGCCACAGATGCGACTCCCTTTCTCTGTGAAATCTGTGTCATCTGTGGTCCGGTGGGGCGCGTGACCCAGGAGCGGCAGCGACGCCCTTTTCCCGCACCACCCCCTTCAACGCCACGTGGCCGTGAAGGCGATGAACGGGCTCTTCCGCTACGGCGAGTCCGAGCTCGACCCGGCCATCCAGGCGGAGATCCTCCTCGAATCGGCGCGCAACGAGGCCCGCGTCGCGGTCCTGGAGGTCATCCTGGCGCTGGGCTTCGGCATCGTCGACCCCCACCCGTTCACGGGGGCGCCCTTCATCGCGGTGACATGGTTCTGCGTGCTCACCGTCGTCCCCCTCCTGGTCGACAGCCAGCTGCGCCGCGCCGCCGCCCGCCGCCTCCTCGGGGTGGGGCCTCACCTGCATCCGCCCGGCAGGCGCGTCCGCTGAACCCTGCGGTTTCACCCACCCCAGGCCGACCAGCATGACCCCGGCGCAGGGGTCACTGGAACCACCCTCATCGGTGAAATCTGTGTCATCTGTGGTTCGGTGGGGGGCGCACCGCAACAGGAAACGGAACTCCCGATCTCGGTGTCCTCGGTGGTTGGTCAGCCCCGTAACCCCTAACTGGAAGCAGACCCGCGCCACGCAAGCCGACCCTTCTCCCGCCCGACGATGACCTGCAGCCCCGACTTCACGCATTCCGCCTGCAGCTTCCTGTCGTTCGTCAGCACGGCGGCGCCCAGCCGGCGCGCCACCTCGAGGATGCCGTCGTCGCCCATCATCCCCGTGGGCTCGCTCTTGCAGCGCTTCGCGTACGTCAAGGCCATCTTGGCCGCCCGCCCCGTCTCGCCATGCCCCTCGGCAAGCCGCTTCAGCTCCCCGATCACGCTCGTGGGCACGTGCAGGGTGTGGGCGCCCATCATGCCGGTGAGCTCCCCCTCCAGGTCGGTGCCCTCCGTGAACGGGAGCAGGATGCCGTTGGTGTCGAGGACCACGGCCGGCAGGCGGCCGGTGCCCAGGCGCGCGTCGGTGGCCATCTACTTCTCCTTCGGAACAAACGAACCGCCGCTGCGGCTCATTTCAGGATCCCGTACCCGATGAGGCGCCAGCGGCCCCCCACGCGGCGGCTGATGGCCACACGGTCGCCGGCCTCGACGGCCACGGGCAGCTTGAGGGCGGCCTCGACGAGGTTGTTGGCGGACTTGAGGACCAGGCCGACCGTGGTCGCGGTGCCGACGTTCAGCATGAGCGGCTCCTTCACCTTGATGGGCTCGACGGCGGCCTCGTCCTCGGCGCCCACGACGCGCTCCAGGAGGGTGACCTGCATCGTCATGCGGTCGATGGACTTGGGGAGCTTTCCCGGGATGCCGAGGGCACGCCCGACGAGGTTGTCCGCCTTCGTGACGCTGGGGTCCAGCTCGGTGCCGACGGCGATGAGGCCACCGGGGCCCGCCTTCTCGACCTGCTGGGTGCCGCAGTAGAGGGAGATGACCTTCGTGCGCAGCGGCTTGTACGTGGACTTGCCGTCCGGGGACTCGATCCGCAGGCCGGGCACGACCTCGACCTCGTCACCCACGCGCAGGGTCCCACGGGAAAGCGAGCCGCCCATGACGCCGCCGCGCAGCTTGTCGGGGCGGGTGCCGGGCTTGTTGATGTCGAAGGAGCGCGCAACCAGCAGCACGGGGTCCGCCTTCGGGTCGTGGGTGGGGGTGGGGATGGTGGCCTCGATGGCCTCGATGAGCGCGCTGATGTTGACGTCGTGGTGCGCCGAGATGGGGATGACGGGGGCGGTCTCGGCCACGGTGCCCTTCACGAAGGCCTTGATCTCCTGGTAGTTCGCGAGCGCGCGCTTCTCGTCGACGAGGTCGATCTTGTTCTGCACGATGACGATGTTCTTGGCGCCCGCGATCTGCAGGGCCATGAGGTGCTCCTTGGTCTGCGGCTGCGGGCACTTCTCGTTGGCGGCCACCAGCAGGAGGGCCCCGTCCATCAGGGCGGCGCCGCTGAGCATGGTGGCCATGAGGGTCTCGTGGCCGGGGGCATCGACGAACGAGACGCGGCGCAGTTTGGTGGGGGAACCGGAGAGGCGGGCGTCTTCGGCCTTCGTGGTGTAGAGGGCGCCGCCATCCTTGTCCGTGCCCTTGTAGAAGGTGGTGTCGGCGTAGCCCAGCTTGATGCTGATGCCGCGCTTGATCTCCTCGGAGTGCTCGTCCGTCCACTTGCCGGAGAGCGCCTTCGTGAGGGTGGTCTTGCCGTGGTCGACGTGCCCGATGAGGCCGATGTTGACCTCGGGCTGCTCGAAGGCCGGCCCGGCCGCCTTGGCCTCCGGCTTCTTGGCCTGCACCATCTCGGTCGAGGAGCTGGATGCAGCCTTCTTCGTCGCCACGGTTGCGCCCAGGAGGGTGCTGTTCAAAAAGGAACGGGTGGCACAGTGGACGCCCGGACTGCCGTCACACGTCCCGGGGGTCGGGGTCCGGCGACCGGCCCAGCAGGATGGCGCCGCCGCACAGGAGCGCCAGGCTCAGGCCCAAGGCACCGAGGAGCTCGAGGGGATGCTGCAGCGGGACCGGCGACTGGGACGGGACGTTGACGTCGCTGTGCCCCAGCATGAGCAGGAATCCCCACGCCAGCGCCGCGAGGCCGCCTCCCATCAGGAGGAACCCGACCACCTTGCGCCAGGGCAGGGGGTCTTCCGTCCCCTCCAGGAGGTCGAACCCTGCATCCGGCCCGTCCGCGCCTCCCCGCGATTCCACGACTGGGCAACACATGGTGCGCAGAAAAAACTTGCCTAGGATATGGACCAGAGCCACACCGCAAGCCCGACGGCAAGGCCCATCATCGAGACCACGAAGACGTAGTCGCGGGCGGTCAGGTCCGGGTTGTCGGTGTCCACGAAGGGACCAGGGCGCCCAGGATATTTGGGGAATCTCGGACGATGGTCGAAGGATTGCCAAAGAGAGTCCCAAGGTCCGCGGGCAGAACGCGGAACACACGGAGGGTCCAGGAGCTCGGACTACCTACGTGTCCTCCGTGAATTCCGTGGCTGCCGACCGTTCCTGACGGCTTGCGCCGGCGGAGGCACGCCTAGAGCCTAAGCCCTCGTGCTGCGCGCTGGCGACTCAGGCCTTCTTTTGCTCGGAGAGCGTCGCGAAGTGGTCGCCGACGGGCTTGGAGCCGGCCTTGGCGACGGTCAGGTTGACCTGGATGATCTCCGTGCTGATGCGGTTGCCGCGGACGGACTGGCGCTTGCGGCGGCCGGGGGCGTTGATGGGGTGGTAGCCGGTGCCCTCGGTGAGGAGGAGGCGGCGGCGGGTGGAGCCCTCGAAGTCGCCGCGCATGGGGAAGCCGGCCTTGTCGGAGCCGCCCGTGACCTGCAGCTTGTAGCCGGGGAGGTTCGCGTTGATGCCGTCGACCTGGTCGCCGATCTTCTTGTTGAGGAAGTTCTGGGCGTGGTGGCCGGTGACCTCGAAGTTGTAGGACTTGCCGGTCGCGGGGTCGTTGATGACGAGCTTGAAGCTTGTTGCCATGGGGTTCACTCTTGCCCGGGTATTCCGTCCGTTGCCAGACAGTTCACCATGCGGATGCTTCCGGGCAAGCCTGCCCAGGTGTCGGCCTATTTAGGGGTGATGGCGGCGGGCGTTTCGAAACCTCGACCCAAATATTGAGGCAGCGCATGCCGGCATCCGCCATGAGTACCGAAAAGCCCGCTGTGAAAATGATTGTCGGGTTTCTCGGAGCTTTCGTGGGCTTCCTTGGCCTCGGCCACTTGGTAGCCAAGGACAGGCGGTGGCGTGCTTGGTGTGGAAGGGGCTACGTCCTCTTGTTCGGCTGGGCTCTTGCATGGGCAACCAGCTCGTTCACCGGGTTGTTGTACGTCCTCCCCACTTTCGACCTCGTGGAAACTGGTCCTTGGGCATTCCTCGCGGTCTGTGCCATCCACGTGGTTGAGCTATGGACGAGCAAGATGCCACCAAAATCTGTTCGCGTGGCAGTGCAAGTTGTCTGGCCCGGCACCTGGTGGCTGTGGGGTCGCCCGGCTCCGACAACAATGGGTCGGGGATTCTTGATCCTCTTTGGAGCTAGCACCATTCAAGCCATGCTTTTGTTTGCAATTGCTGTCACGCTTGGAAGCCACTTCGGTTGGTTCAGACCACCACTCATGGTTTTTTGGTCCGTTTTCTATGTGTGTCTGATGCTGGAGCCTTGGGCACGCCGACTCATGACCCGCAACTTGTCGAACCCGCAATGAAATCCAGAACGTCGTCGTCCTCCAAATGAGGATGGTGGCAAGCGCGCGTTACGAGAGCCGGTCCCAGCGCCAGAGCAGCAGGGCCGTCCACGCCGTCGCGAACACCGGGGGGAACGGCAGGGAGAACCCGATCCAGAACAGGATGCCAGGGGGAAGCAGGGCAAGCGCAAGGATGGCGCCGGACCGGTGCCCGTTCCACAGGAGGACCGCTGCGACCACCTCCAGGACGCAGACCAGCAGGAACATTGCCAGCAGCGGGACCGTGGACTTGATGCCGAACCGCTCGAACACCCCACCACCGTAGGTTGGGAATCCCAGGAACATCGCGACCCCGCGCCCGGTGGCGAGGCTCCAGATGCCATAGATGCCTGGGATCCCGAACCCGAGGCCGTTGAAGGCCAACAGGGCAGCAGCCCAGCGGAGGGCGGCGTCGGCCATGCTAGGTGGCGCTGGCCTTGAGGAGGTCCTGGCCCATGTCGACGGGGCGCACCTGGCCGGTCTCGTTGTCGTAGATGAGGCCCAGCACCTGCAGGTCCTTCGGCATGAGGGGATGGTTGCGGATGAGCTGGGCGCTCGTGCGCACGTTGTCCTCGGCATCGGCGAAGCCGCCGAGCCAGCGCTGGAAGTCGGGGCGCATGACCTCGTGCAGGGGGACCTGCGTGTTGGCGGCGATGCTCTTGGCGATGCGGAACTCGCCGCGCCCGACCAAGGTCATGCCGCACTTCGAGTGGCCGAGGATGGCGACGTTGCGCACGCCCAGGAGGTGGACGGCGACGACGAGGGAGCGCATGGTGCTGTCGTCGAGGACGTTGCCGGCGTTGCGGATGACCTTCGCGTCCCCGTGCTTGAGGCCCAGGACCTTCTCCACGTTGTGGCGGGTGTCCATGCAGGCCAGCACGGCCAGCCGGAGGGCTGGTGGCGTGGCGAGGCCCTTGTCGGCTGGGTCCCACTCGGAGACGATGTACTGCCGGTTGCCCTCCAGGAGCTTGTGGAGCAGGTCGTCCTGGGTCGCTGTCCCCGTCACGGTCCCCCGGAGGGGTGCGGCCGTGTAAAGGATGCGGCGACCCGATGGCCTGAAGTGCAGGGGACGAACTCCTTCCCAGCATGGACAACCCCTCGCAGACCTCCACCCAGGCCAAGCGTTTCTTCCGCAGCAAGTCCGACCGGAAGCTGGCCGGGGTGTGCGGCGGGCTTGCCGCCTACCTCAACATGGACCCGACGCTGGTCCGCATCCTTTGGGTTGTCCTCACCATCGCGTCCTTCGGCGTCGGTGTGCTGGCCTACCTGGTCTTCTGGATGGCCGCCCCCGAGCAATAGTCCAGCACGTCGCCCCCCGCACAGTCGGCACACAGCCCGGATTTAGCCAAGCCTAATACCGGGGGCTGCCTCGCGAGGTCATGGAGCAATCCCTGGTCCCCGGCCTCGCCCTGCGCAACGTGGCCCGCTACGTGAAGGATGTCAAGGCGAACGCCCGCCTCTACCAGGCCCTCGGCTTCACGCTCACCCGCGAGATGGGCGACATGGTGGCCATGCAGCACCCCGAAGGCCTTGCCCTCATCCTTCACCGCTGGGACGAGCGCCCCGTCCACGTCCTCGACACCGCCATCGGCTTCACCCTCACCGGCGACGTCCCCGCGACCCGCAAGGCCCTGGAGAAGGCGGGCTGGCGCTGCCTGCGCGACCCGGAGCACGGCGACGTCGGCTTCTTCTTCGTGTACGGCGACCTCGATGGCAACCCCATCAACCTCGTGGGCCGCCCGCAACGCGCGGCCCCGGTCCCGGCGCCCGGCGCCGTGAAGCTCACGGTCGATGCGCAGGGCAGGCCCGTCGCGAAGCCCCGCTAGCGAGCCGCAGAGGCCACCCCGGGCCTGCCCTAAGGCTTCGTGGCCATCGTGGCCCGCGGGCGGCCACGGCCCTTCCGCGCCGCCGCGGCGAGGGCGCCGTGCGTCGCGAGGATGCCGGCGAAGCGGCGCATGAGGTGCTGCTCGCCCTTCCGGAGGTGCTCCTCGAACGTGGACCGGCCGATGCCCATGCGCGGCGCGATCTCGCGGCTCCCGGCGCGGCGTGGCATGTCGTAGTAGCCTTCCTTCACTGCCCACTGCACGGCATCCAGCTGCTTGGGCGTGAGGCCCACGGTGAGGTCCGCTACGGCGACACTGGCGCCTAGGGTCTCGGGGCCTACCGGGCTGGACCGCGTGAGCTCGACCTTCCCGAACGACGCAAGCCTGCGCACGAGAGTCTTCAGCCGCGCGGGGCTGGGAGCCAGCAGCGTGTAGTGCTCGCAGCGGTCGCGGTACACGACGGGCCACAGGATGGTGCAGCCGGCAGCGAGGATGGAGGGGATGACCCCTGCGGGAGGGTTGCGGGTGCGCAGCACGACCGATTCCGGCGTGCGCCCCATGATGTCGAAGGGCTCCAGGCCATCGCCGCGGATGTGCCCCACCACGCGCTCCACCTCCTCGGGCGGCCCGTGGAACATGAGGATGTCCGCCTCCTCGTCCGCGGAGACCTGCATCGCGTACGACGGGCCCCCGAAGCTGGTCATGAGGCAACCCTCGTGCCACACCCGGAGGTCCGCTTTCAGCAGTTGCCGCACGCCCCGACCGACCGCAGCCAGGGTTTGACGTTTGTGTCGCCCTGCACGCGTCGCCGAAATGAAACCACCCCACCCACCCACCCCACCCCACCCGCCACACCCCCACCCCGTCCCACCCTCTTCCCTTTGCGCCTTTTGCGCCCTTTGCCTGGCAAAGGTTCGAGTGGGCTTTGCACCCTGGCAGGATGGGCAGCCATGGCCTCCGACGCCCCCCTCTCCGCCACCGACGCCGCCCGTGCCCTGCGCGACCTGGAATCCTTCGAGGAGGGGCTCAGCTCCCGCGTGGGGGGACTCACCTGCATGGTGTGGGGCATCGTGTCGGCCGCCATCTTCGTCACCTACGGCCTCGTCCTGGCCACCGCCACTTCCGGCTGGTTCCTGGCCGTGCTCTGGGTCCCCTGGGTCGTGCTGGGAGTGGTCCTCACGACGGCGCTGTGGCGGCTGCATGCGATCTCGCTGCGGCAGTCGCCGTCCCCCCGCAAGTCGCTGCTCTGGGCGCTTGCCATGACCGGGTTCTTCGTCCTCGCCTTCCTGGTGCTGCACCTGCTGTCCATCACCTCCCTGCACCACCTCCACCACGAGGGGATGTTCCACTACATGCTGGTCCTCAACGGGCTGGCGCTGTTCCTCATCGTCGGGCTCGTGAGCCGCGAGCGCGGCCGCCTCACCGCCGTCCCCCTGCTGGTCGTGGGCGCCGCCATCGTCGTCGCAGGATTCCTTCTCGGCCACGCCGACCTGTCGCAGGCAGGGCTTGCCCTCTCCAGCGCGGCCATCGTGGCCACCGGCTACTGCGGCGCCGGCCTCACCGCCTTCGTGCGGGGTTAGCGTGCACCTGCTGGACGCGCCGGCCCGGCTGCGCCTCATGGGGCTGCTGTACCGCCACCGCGACGTCGCCGCCCGCGACGCCCGCAAGGCCCTCGGGCTCACCGACGGCAACCTCGCCTCGCATGCCGCCCGCCTCGACGAGGCCGGGTGGCTGCGCAGCCGCCGTGCGTTGTCACGGGAAGGATTCGAGGTGCGCTACACCATCACGCCGGAAGGGTCCGCGGCGTTCCGCGAGCACATCGCGCGGCTGCGCGCGGAATTGGAGGCGTGGGAAGGTGCGCCCCCGCCGCCCCCAGAAGGGACGTAAGCGGAACCGCGGCGAAGGCAGCCTCAGATTGCCCGGATTTCCTCGGACCCTGCATCCGAGTCATCTGAAGTGTCCTGGCTTGCGTGGATGTCCCGGGGACCCAGCTTTAGGCGCCCTTGCCGATCTGGTCCCTGACCTTCCGGGTCGTGTCGAAGGCGTGCCCCAGCTTCTCCTGCAGGAAGGCCGCGCACCAGGCCTCGAGCTCCTTGGGCAGGGTGTGCTCCATGTCGCAGGCCGCCTCGTGGGCGCTCTTGTGGTCCATCCCGCAGACCTCCTGCAGGAACGCCTGCATGATGCGGTGCTTCTCCAGCTGCCGCTTGCCGACCGCGCGGCCCTTCTCCGTGAGGTTGACGCCCTTGTAGGGCTCGTACTCGACCAGCTGCGCCTTCTCCAGCTTCTGCAGCATGTCGGTGACGCTGGGGGGAGCCACGTGGAGGTGCCTGGCGATCTCCCCCGTGCGGGCGACGTGCCCCTCCTCTTCCAGCCGATAGATGGTCTCGAGGTACTCCTGCATCTGCTCGGAGACCTCGTCGGACACATGAAAAATCAGGAAGGCAGGCCTAGCTAAACCTGCCGACCCTCACCCGCGTTCAAAGTATGACAAAACCTATCTGGCCCATGTTCCTGGGCTGTGCATGGCCCCGCGCATCGCGGTCATGCTGCTGGCCCTTGCGGGTCTGGCCCTTCCGGCCGCCGAGGCGCACATCGGCCTTACGGTGACGCCACCCACGACCCCTATCCCCCCGTTCAAGCCCAGCGCGATCCAGGTCACGGCCGCCGCGGAGTGCGCGGACATGTTCATCACGGTGCCACCACCCAGCAGCGTCTCCCGCGCCCTTGCTTTGGCCCCCGACACCCCCAAGGCCCTGGCCTGGACCGGCCAGACCCTCACCATGCCCCTGAGCGGGTGCGCGCCTTCCGGATCGTCATCCGCCTCCGGCACCATCACCGTGGTCCCCCACCAGGGCCTCGGCGCTTTCGCGGACCTGCCCTTCATGGTGGTCTGCGACGACTGCGAGGACGGCGACTTCACGCTGCGCATCGGCTACTACGGGAACCTCACCGCCACCGCGCCACCGCCCGTCCAGCTTGGGGGCAGCTCCTCGTTGAAGGTGGCCGTCGCGACGAACTACGACACCGACCTCAAGGTCACGGTCTCGAAACCCGGCCTGCATGCGACGTTGGCCGACCTCCCCGCCATCGTTCCCGTGACATCGCCCCTGCTGGAGCTCATGCTGAACCGTACGGTGTCGATCCCCCTCAAGCCCACGGCGACCACGGCCGGCTGGGCCACGGACTCCATCGAGCTCAGCCTGGTCGCCGAGGCCCGCGGCAAGGGTGCCAACGGCACCGTCCTCAAGGTCGTGGTCCCGATCACGAACCCCGATCCGGCCGGAGGGTCCCAGACCAGCACCGCGACAGGGGCCGGCACCTCCACCCACGGTACCTCCACCAAGTCCACCGGGAGCGCGACCAGCCCTGCCCGCGCAACCATCAGCGGCACGACCTCGGGGACCTCAAGCACGAAATCCACGCCCGGCTGGACGCCCGTGGCGCTCCTGGCCTTCGTGGGCATCGCCGCAGTGCTGCGCCGACGGACCTGACCACGCACGGACCATCTTCACTGCGTTGCGGCGTGGGGCCTGCGGCCCCGCACATGCGGTCCCCTGGTGTTCCCTCTACGGCGTCGCCGGGAACACGATGCCGGCCGACCTTCAAACGAAGGTCGATCACGTTGCGGCGTGGGGCCTGCGGCCCCGCACATGGCGGGTCCCCTGGTGTTCCCTCTACGGCGTCGCCGGGAACACGATGTTCGGCATGACGTGCCGCTTGAGGGTGTCGCGCTGCATCTGCGACGTCTGCCCCACGAACTGGAGGGCCCGCGCATCGCGCGCGAAGCGCTCCGTGCCCCCCTCGCGCATGAAGCCGGTGCCGCCCTGCACGCGGATGGCCTGCCGCGTCATGGGGATGGCCATCTCCGCCGCGAAGGCCTTGGCGCGGGCGGCCCACACGTGCGCATCCGCCTCGGTCGCGCGAGCGGCGGCCTGCAGCACGAGGGCGCGGGCAGCGGCCAGCTGGATGTCGACGGTGGTGAGGCCGTCCGACACGGCCTGGTAGGTGCCGACGGGCTGACCGAACTGGATGCGGGTCTCCGCGAAGCGGGCCGCCGCCTCCAGGCCGCCCGCAACGCAGCCGCACAGGGCCGCCGCGGCGCCAAGCTGCAGCCACGTGAGGGCGCGCTGCAGCCGGGGGGGCGCGCCGCCGGGGCCGCCCAGGGCGGCGGACTTCGGGACGGCGACGCCGGAGAGGTAGACGGTGCGGATGCCGGCGGCGCGCAGGCCCATGAGGGACTCGTTCTCGCCGAGGCTCACGCCGGGCGCGTCGCTGGGGATGTGGAGAAGGGTGGGGCCGGCGCCAGGGACGCTGGCCAGGACGAGGAAATGCTTCGCGACGGCGGCGTTGATGCCCCACACCTTCTGGCCCGTGACCTTGAAGCCGTCGTCCGTGGGCGTCGCGGTGGTGCCGGGGGAGGAGTGGTCGGACCCGGTGGCCTCCTCCGCCACGAGCAGGGCGACCAAGCCATCGGTCCAGGGAACGGTCTCGCCGTCCAGGATGGCGGCCTGGGCTGCGTTGTGGGCGATGAGGGCGGCCGCGGAGTTGGGGCAGACCTGGGCCAGCTCGTCCGCGGCGAGGGCCAGGGAGGTGGCGCCGAGGGGGGAGCCGGGGGCGGAGACCTGCAAGAGCCCCAGTCCCGCGGCGTCGCCCAGCACGGCGGCGGGGAAGCGGTCGTGGCGGTCGAAGTCGGCGGCCTTCTCCAGGGTGATGGCCTGGGCGAACTCGCGCACGGTCTTCTGGATGAGCTGCTCGTCCTCGGAGAGCGTGAAGGGCATCTGGGGACCTGGGTGGGCAACGTGGTCCCTGGGGGATAGGCCTTTGCCTGGGTGGTGCAGGTGCGGGTTTGGAGCTGCCAGCTTGGGCGATCCTGGGTTCAGCTCCTTCTGCCAGGCGCATTCACGGCAGCCACGGAGAGCACGGAAAACGCGGAGTAGGTTTTGGGCTCCTCGCGCCCTCCGTGCGTTCCGTGAACTCCGTGGCTTGCGAAAACGGGCCCGCCTCATGCATTGCAAGCCCGAGCCGAAAGCGATACACCCCGACTCCCGCATCCCGACGCATGCAGAAGAGCAGGAAGCCCGAGGACCCCGCGCTGAAGGAGCGCCTCACCCCGATGGAGTACGAGGTCACCCAGTGCAGCGCCACGGAGCGGCCGTTCACGGGCAAGTACTGGGACCACAAGGGCGTCGGCATGTACCAGTGCGTGGTGTGCAAGACGCCCCTGTTCAAGTCGGACACCAAGTTCGACTCCGGCACGGGCTGGCCGAGCTTCTGGGCCGCCGTCGACCGCAGCAAGGTGAAGGAAGTCGAGGACCGTGAGATGGGCATGGTCCGCACCGAGGTCCGCTGCGCCAAGTGCGACGCCCACCTGGGCCACCTCTTCGACGACGGGCCCAACCCCTCGGGGGAAAGATACTGCATCAACTCCGCTAGCCTCTCCTTCGACGGCAAGGACAAGAAGTAGCGCCCCCCAACGAACCACAGATTTCACCGATGGCACAGATACCACCGGTCCACTTCTGTGGAATCTGTGCAATCTGTGGTTCGTCGGGCGCGTAACCAAGCCCAAGAACACCTAGCAGTTCCCGCACCCGGCGATGCCCGAACCAGGTTTCCTGCTCCTCCTGTTCCTGGCATCCCTCCTGGGCGGGGCGCAGAACGCGGTCGCGGGCGGTGGGACCTTCCTCACGTTCCCGAGCCTCATCGCCTCCGGCTTCGACTCCAAGTCGGCCAACATCACCAGCACCGTCGCCCTGTGGCCCGGCAGCGTGGCGAGCATCTTCGGCTACAAGGCGGACCTGCCCCGCGACCGCCGGCTCCTCCTTTCCTTCGTGGCGGTCAGCATCCTGGGGGGCATCCTGGGCGCCTTCGTGTTCCTCCGCACCCCCACGGTCACCTTCGACCGGCTGATCCCGTTCCTCTTCGCGCTCGCCGTCTGCATCTTCGCCTTCGGCCCCGCCCTCTCGCGCCGCCTACGTCTCGCGCACGCCCACGACGGGCCCATCCCCAACGGCAAGCTCGCCGCCTTTGCCCTCGTGCAGTTCCTCGTCGGGTTCTATGGCGGCTACTTCGGCGGCGGCATCGGCATCCTCATGCTGGCCGCCTTCGCCGCGCTGGGCATGACGAACCTGAACGCGATGAACGGCCTCAAGGCCGTGCTGGGCAGCCTCATCAACGGGGTGGCGATCCTGGTCTTCGGCCTGCTGGGCACCATCGACTGGCCCGTGGCTCTTCTGATGGTGGCGGGGTCCGTCGTCGGCGGCTACTCCGGGGCCCACCTCTCCCGCCGTGTCGACCCGGCCATCCTGCGGCGCGTGGTCATCCTCATCGGCACCTTCGTCACCACCCTCCTGTTCCTCAAGGCCTACGCGTAGCCGACCAGGTGGCGCGGCGAGCGCAAACCCCATCCGTCGCGTCTCCGCTGCCCCACCCATGCGCACCCTGGCCCTTGCCCTCCTCCTGCTGCTGGCGGCGGCCGGATGCTCGGGCAAATCCGACCCCACGGACACGGCGGACACGGGCACGTCCACCGGGACCCAAAGCGGCCCAACGGGGCAGGACCCAGGCACGGCGCCTTCCGCGGACCCCGCCGCCGGCCCGCGCATCGTCCTGAAGGAGTGCAAGAACTTCGGTGCGGTCTTCCCTGTCCCCGACGCCGCGGCCCAGGCGCTCATCCCGGAAGGCTTCAGGACCGTCCCGGCGGCCGGGCCCCCCGCGGGCGCCACGCTTTACGTGATGGTCGTGAACTGCCAGGAGGCCTCCTTCGGCGGCGTCTCCGTCGGCGACGCCACCTTCGTGTACGAGGAGCTCGCGGTCGTCCCCGACGACGCCCACAAGGTGGCTGGCATCTCCGACTACACGATCCCCGTCATGGTGGCGGTCAACCCGGAGGCGCTTGCCGATGCCATGGAGGCCCGCGCGTGGGCGGCCCCGCCCGGCCGCTCCACCTCGTGGACCGACCTGTCGGAGGGCACCCTCAGCGGCGGCGGCAGCGCCAAGGGCGACGGCTTCACGCTGACGGCCCACGCGGCAGGCTCCCCCACAGCGCTTCCCTCCGGGTCCTTCGTCGTCTTCGGCGTCAAGGACAGGCAGGTCGTCACCACGACGGTGGGCACTTCGGAAGGGGGGCAGGCACTTTCCGCCGCCGCCCTCCTGCAGGTCGAGGGGAGCCCTCCCCTCCTGGAGCAGGCCACCCCTGCCGCCCGCGGCTTCTCGGTGTCCGGTTTCGCGCTGACGTTCACGCCGAGGTCCTGATGGCGCTCCCTCCGGCCGCCCCGCTCTCCTTGACGGAGGCCGCCTGATGGTGCTGCCGCCCGCCGTCGAGGTCATCCAGGCCACCCTGGCCCCGGCGTTCATGATCTCCGGCACGAGCGTGTTCCTCAACTTCGCGCAGAACCGCCTGTTCCGCGTCATGGACCGCACCCGCTCCAAGGACCCGGCCATGCAGGAGGAGGCCGGGGGGCGCACGCGCCTGCGCCGGCGGGCGCACATCCTCCGGAACGCCATCGCCTTCGGGGTCCTCACGGTCGGCCTCACCATCGCGTCCGCCATCCTGGTGATGGCCAGCGAGCTGTTCGGCCTGGCCAAGCTGGCCAACATGGCGCCCTACACGTTCGCGCTGGCGCTTCTGTCGTTCTTCGGGGCCCTGCTGTTCGTGTTCTACGACACGCTGCTGTCGGTGCGCAGCGTCGAATCGAGGAGATAGGCGCATGGCCGACCAGGCACGAAAGTCGATGACACAGAAGCCGGACCAGGCAGCTGCACCCAGGCGTGGCATGGGCAAGACGGCCGCCACGCGGCTCGGGAAGGTGCCAGTGCGCTCCGCGAAGGGCGCTGCGGACCCGAGGGACACGCCGCGCACGACCAGCACGTTCGGCCCGCGGCTGGAAGCCACCCGGAAGGAGCTTGGCGACATGCTGGCAAGCCGGTTCCCCAACGTCGAGCCGACCTTCGCGTGGAACATGCACGGTTGGCGCATCAGGCGGCCGACCGACATCCGGTCGTGGAAGGGCACCATCGACCCCAACTGGATCCTGATCGGGGTCGCCGAGCGGAAGCAGGGGATGGCCATCCATCTCTGGAATCCATACGACCCGGGTTGCCTGAAGAAGAGCGAGCCGGGCCTGAAGGCGGCGGGCTACAACGTCATGGTGGGCTGCGTGAACTACAACCGCAAGGGCGACGTCCCGCTGGCTTCGCTCGCGCCCATCCTCGATGGCATCCGGGACGCGATGAGGAAGGAAACCAGCTGACGGCCGTCGCATGGACATGGACAGATGGCCTTAGGCCAGGAACTCCAGCCTGCAAGCGACGCTCTTGCCGACGAGGATGCCTTCCGCCTTGCGGACCGCCGCCTTGAGGGGCAGCACGTAACCACCGGAGGCCTTGTCCGGAAAGACCGAGGTCCTCCACGTCGTCCCGCCGATGGTCACCTGCACGGGGATGGACCCCCAGCCGCGGCCGGCACCGAACAGGTCTCGGAGCTCGGTCGACGGACCCTTTGGCAGAGTCACGAAGACCCAGGCCGCCTGTCCAGGGTGGAGCCAGGCCTTCCCCTTGAGGTCGTACACCAGGGGCATGCTGCCGGGCAGGCACGGCTGCGATAAAGCGGCCGCTTACTCGAGTTCCGCCGGGACTTCCACCTCGAAGGGCACATCCAGGGGAAGTTCAGCCATGCCGACGGAAGTGCGCGCATGCTTCCCCTCACCAGCTGCGCTTGGTGGATGGCGGGCCATCTGCGCACCGCTCGATGACCCAAACCCTTGATGCGCGCTACTCCAATTCAGCCGTGACTTCCACCTCGAAGGGCACATCCAGGGGAAGTTCAGCCATGCCGACGGAAGTGCGCGCATGCTTCCCCTTGTCGCCGAAGGCCAGGAGGAACAGGTCGCTGGCGCCGTTGGCGGCGAGGTGGATGTCGGTGAAACCGGGGGCGCAGTTGGCGAGGTTGACGGTGCGCAGCAGGCGGACCTTGTCGAGCTGGCCGCCGGAGGCTTCCTTGAGGGCGGCGATGGCGTTGAGGGCGCAGACCTGGGCCATCTGCTTGGCCTGCTCCAGGGTCAGTTCCTTGCCGCACTTGCCGGTCATGACGGGCTTGCCGTCGCGCACGGGGATCTGTCCCGCGATGAGGAGGAGCTTGCCGGAGCGGGTCCACGGGATGTAGGCCGCTGCGGGCTTGGGGGCCGGGGGGAGGGTGTGGCCGGCGGCGGAGAGGCGCTTCTCGACCTCACTTGGGGAACTGCTCATGGGGGCGGCACCTTGAGTGGCTTGCATCAACCCTTCGTCCTGCCCTGGGCATCCTCAGATCCTCAGATTTACTTGGACAGCCGCCCCCTCTGAGAGGATCTGAGTCATCTGGGGAGCCCTTCTGGATTCCGAACATCCATGCCACCCTGAACCGTTTTCAACTGGACTCCTGTGCCGGAGGCAGCATGACCAAGATCGCGGTGCTCGTCAAGATGGCCCCTGACGTGACCCAGCTCAAGATCGACCCCGCCACCCAGTCTCCCAAGATGGAGGGCCTGCCGTGGAAGGTCTCCGACTTCGACAAGAACGCCATCGAGGCGGCGGTCAAGCTCAAGGAGAAGGGGCAAGCCACCAAGATCACGGCGTACACCTTCAACGGCGGACCCAACGCCCTCAACCTCATCAAGGAGCCCCTCGCGATGGGCTGCGACGAGGCCGTCGTCCTCACGGGCCCCGACACGGACGGCATCGGCATCGCCAAGGTGCTGGCCGCCGCCATCAAGAAGGACGGAGCAGACCTCGTGTTCGCCGGAGAGGTCAGCATCGACCGCGTCGCCGGGGAGGTCGGACCCCGCGTCGCCGCCCTGCTGGGGATGCCCAGCCTGGTCAACACGCAGGAAGTCCACGGCATCGAGGGAGGCGCCCTCAAGGCGACGCGTGACGGCGAGCCCGGTGAAACGGTGCTGGTCCCCCTGCCCTGCGCCGCCACGTTCAACGACGAGGCGAACCGCCCCCGTCTCCCCGCCCTCATGCAGATCCTCCAGGCCGGCAAGAAGCCCATCCGCCAGGTCAAGTCGTCCGAGGTGGGTGTTGCCGACGCCGACCTCGCGCGCAAGATGGCGATGACGGGCAACAAGGCCCCCAGGCAGGAGCGCAAGGGCATCCAGTTCTCGGGCACGGACGCGGTGGAGCAGTTGGCTGCCGCCCTCAGGAAGGAAGGGGTGGCGGCATGACGACGGTCCTGTGCTGGTCCGACGACGCCAAGGTGCAGGGCGAACTGCTGGCCAAGGCCGCGACCCTCGGCACCGCGCAGGGATTCGATCCCGCCGGTCTCCCCGACCAGGATTCCGCCACCATCGCGCTCGGCCTTGCGGACGCAGCCAAGAAGTCGGGCGCCGCCCTGGTGCTGGTGGGGGCCACCAAGAAGGGCAAGGACGTGGGCCCCCGCACGGCCGCCCACCTCGACTGGACGTATGCC
The DNA here is from genome assembly GCA_035526765.1 of Thermoplasmatota archaeon. Taxonomy (GTDB): domain Archaea; phylum Thermoplasmatota; class E2; order JACPAO01; family JAHFTW01; genus JAHFTW01. The sequence continues at coordinate 48,118 of DATLBS010000004.1, forward strand.
TCCGAGGTGCAGAGCATCGCCGCCGCCAACGGCTGGACCGTGGAGCGCATGGTGCTGTCCGGCAACTCGAAGGCCACCTACACGATGGGCGCCAACGCCGTCTGCACCGTCATGGGCAAGACGTTCGAGGGCAACGGCACAGCGGCAGGCCAGGTGGCCGCCTCCGGGATCGCCCCCAGCAAGGTCAAGGTCGTCGGAAGGAAGGAGGAGAAGCACAGCGACTTCGACCTCGGCAGCGCCCCCGTCGTGGTGGGCGTCGGCCGCGGCTTCAAGACGCAGGCGGACCTCAAGCTGGCCGAGGAGCTCGCCAAGGCGTTCCCCGGTGGCGCCGTCGGCTGCAGCCGCCCCATCGCGGCGGACCTGAAGTGGCTCGGCGAGGAGCACTGGATCGGGCTGTCGGGCCACGCCATCAAGCCGAAGGCGTACATCGCGTGCGGAGTGTCGGGTCAGATCCAGCACATCGCGGGCATCCGCGGCTCCAAGCTCATCGTCGCCATCAACTCGAACAAGGACGCCCCCATCTTCGGCGTGGCGGACTATGGCATCGTGGGGGACCTCTACCAGGTCGTCCCCAAGCTGACGCAACTGCTGAAGAAGTAGGCGGAGGGTCATCCCGCCGCAGGCGGACGAAGGGGTACCTGGAGCGCAGCGGAAGGCACCCGTTCGGCCGAACGAGAAACGCTAAGTCTGGCCGCCGACCATCCGTGGCCGTGCGCAGCCTCGCCGTCCTTCTGCTCCTCACCCTGGCCTTGGCTGGCTGCTCCAACCCGTTCTCGGGCGTGGGTGGCGTGGAGCCCCGCGACCTCGTCTCCGCCTCCGACTACCGGTCCTGGCTCATCGAGGTCGACCACAGCGCCGGCGCCAGGCCAGACGACGCACTCCTCGAGTTCGTGAAGGGGCGCCTCCACTCCGTGGTCCAGAAGGATTCCATCGAGTTCCGCATCGACGAGGCAATCGGCACCGACGCCGGCCACGCTTGGGGCGACGCGGAGGCGCAGTCCTTCGCCAACGACCACAAGGGGCAGTCGACGTCGGGGGACCGGGTCGTGACCCATCTCGTGTTCCTGACGGGCCATTCCGACCACGACACCGGCGAGGGGAAGGTCCTCGGTGTCAGCTTCGGACACTCCCTCATCGTCATCTACAGCGATTCCGTGACCCACGCCTGCGACCCCGGCGTCGTGCCGGTGTTCCGCACCTGCAACCCTTCCGACATCTTCCGCTCCGTCGTGGTGCATGAGTATGGCCACGCCCTCGGCCTGGTCAACAACGGCGCCCCCATGCAGCAGGCCCATGAGGACACCGCCCCCGAGCACCGCCGCCACTCCAGCAACGACCGCTCCGTGATGTACTGGGCCGTCGAGGCCTCCAATGGCCTGCCCTTGTTCGGTGCCAACGCGCCGCCCACGGATTTCGACGAGGATGACAGGGCGGACCTCCGCGCGTTGCAGTAGGTTTCGGCCCCCACCTAACCACAGATTTCACCGATTCCACAGAACCACCCCAATCTGTGCCATCTGGGGAATCTGTGGTTCGGTCGGCGCGTAACCCACGACACCAAGCATCTGCCACCAATCCGCCACGCCTAAGGGCAACGTCCCGCTCCCCTTCCCGTGGCCTGCATCCCCAGCGCCGACGCACCCTGCCGGGCCAACCTGGACCTCATGCCTCCCGGCACGGCCCTGTGGATGTACATCCTCAGCGCCCTCGCGGTCGCGGTCTTCCTGTACGGCTTCTACGACATGGTGCGCGTCTGGCGTCTTGGCAAGGCCTGGAAGCCCGGCGACTGGAAGACGGGGCTCACCCGCCTCGTCGTCGGCATGGCCACCCACCGCAAGTTCATGCAGGAGAAGCGCGGCGGCACGATGCACTCGTGGATCTTCTTCGGCTTCGTCGCCCTGTTCATCGGGACCCTCATCGTCGCCATCGACTACGACCTCTTCGAGAACATTCTCCACTCAAAGCTGCTGAAGGGCAACCCCTACCTCGTCTACGAGCTTGCCCTCGACGCGTTCGGGGTCGTGTTCCTGCTTGGCCTCGGGTACGCCATCACGCGGCGCTACTTAGACCGCCCCGGCCACCTGCACAAGACCGCCAACCCGGAAGCGCCGCGCTGGCTGAAGGCGGACCCCGACCTCTCGGCCCTCGTGTTCCTGTTCCTCATCGGCGTCACCGGCTTCGTCCTCGAGGCCATGCGCCTGCAGTACCAGCTCCAGGTCAACGGCATCCGGTACGCCCCCTGGTCGTTCGTGGGCAACGCCATCGGCCTCGCCTTCGCCAGCTGGACCCCCCAGCGCCTCCTCTCGGTCTATCCGTTCATCTGGTTCACGCACTTCTTCCTGTGGTCCGCGACCTTGGCTGTGCTGCCCTGGACGAAGCTCAAGCACATCGTCACCAGCAGCCTGAACCTCTACTTCCACGACCCGAAGCGCCAGAGCCTCCCCCAGCTTCCGACGCCCTTCAACCTGCAGAAGGTCATGGAGTCCGGCAGCACAGACATCCCCAGCGTCGGCTTCGCCACCATCCGCGACCTCAGCTGGAAGGACCGCCTCAGCCTCGATGCCTGCACCAACTGCGGCCGCTGCGAGGCCCAGTGCCCGGCCACCGCCGCCGGACGCCCGCTCTCCCCCAGGAAACTGATCCAGGACCTGAAGGCCGAGATGTGGCGCGACGCCCGCGACGAGCGCAGCGCCCGCCGCAACCCCAAGGCCGCGACCGCCACGGGCGTCCCGCACGCGCTGCCGATGGCGGACGCGGGCGCTGAGGCCAACACGGGGCCCGTGCATGTCTCGCGCAAGCTCGCCACCGTCGATGGCGTCGGCTCGGCCCTGCAGGAGGCGACGCTGTGGTCGTGCACGAGTTGCCGCGCCTGCGTCACGGCGTGCCCCGTCGACATCGAGCACGTCGACATGATCATGGAGATGCGCCGCGCCCTCGTGATGGAATCGCGGCTGGACGAGCACCAGCAGCGCCTCCTCGTCAACATCACGAACGCCGGCAACCCGTACGGCTTCCCCGCCTCCGACCGCGCGAACTGGATGGCGAAGCTCCCCGACGGCGTCTTCGTGCCCACCGCCGCTGAGAAGACCGCGAAGGGCGAGCCGTTCGAGTACCTGTGGTGGATCGGCTGCTCCGGCTCCTACGACCCGCGCAACCAGGAGGTCACGCGCGCCATCGCGACCATCCTGAACGCCGCCAAGGTGGACTTCGCCGTCCTGGGCACGGAGGAGCGCTGCAACGGCGACCCGGCCCGCCGCCTCGGGGAAGAGGGGCGGTTCCAGCAGTCCGTGATGGAGAACCTGGTCACGCTGAACCAGTACAAGGTCACCAAGGTCATCGCGCAGTGCCCGCACTGCTTCAACACGCTGCGGAACGAGTACCCCGAGTTCGGCGCGAAGCTCGAGGTCGTGCACCACACGCAGCTCCTCGAGAGGCTCATCGCGGAAGGCAAGGTCCCCCTCAAGGAAGGCAAGCCGCTGCAGATCACGTACCACGACTCCTGCTACCTCATGCGGCACAACGGGGTCGCCGACGCGCCCCGCAACGTCCTCAAGAAGGCCAACAACGGACTCCCCGTGCTGGAGATGGCGCAGAACCGCGAACAGGGCCTGTGCTGCGGGGCCGGCGGCTCCAACATGTGGTACGAGGTCAAGGACGAGAAGACCCGCATCAACGTCATCCGCGCCAAACAAGCCGCCGACACCGGCGCCGACACCGTGGCCACCGCGTGCCCGTTCTGCCTCACCATGATGACGGATGGGTTGAGCCTCACGGGGCAGGAAGGGAAGATGCAAGCCCGCGACCTGGCGGAAATCGTGATGGACCACCTGGACTGGACGCCACCGGCACCTCCGGCACCTGTTGTCACTGAGACGACCACGGATGCGAGTGGCGGGGGCGGCGGCTGGTCTGGGTAGGTCCACTGTTTGGAACGCAAAGCCACGCAGGATTCTAGGGACGAGGGCGATTCCTGAATTCCATGGAACGTGCTCATGGGCCCCTTAGTGACCTTGCCAAACCCATAGCGGAGGCCAAAGCATACGAAATCTGGCAGATTGAACGCAAACGCGGCCTATACTGCCTGATGATGGGCAGCTTCCTGGCTGCCATGACCCTATGGAGCCTCGACATCAGCACACACCATGATTCTCCTTGGCTTTACTACGGGACGCTTGCCATGTTTGTCATCTCAGGGATCCCGAGGCTCTACCTCAAGCGAAGGATGGAGTGGCGGCAGGTCTTCTCCGACTATGCGGACCAAAATTTTCCCGGGAAATGGGGGCTTGCAGGGATTGCCGTCTCAGCATTCTTGTTGTACCTGCGAGTGGCGCTGCATCTCCAGCTTGCCGGTACTTTGGCCTTCGCTGTTGTCCTCATCGCATGGCCCATTGCCATGGGACGCGCTGCCGACGATCGCCGTATGATGCATGTTGGATGGTTCCCTTTCCTGACTGCCCTCACCGTCCTGGCGTGGTCCTTGCTCGGCCCGGTCCCTTTGCGCGATGTCTGGGTCCCTTTCGCCACGATGGTGGGGTTCTCGCTGCTCGGAGGTTTCCGGCTCCTGGCGCCCCGCAGGTGGGTGGTCGGATGACTGCCCTCCGACCAGGGATGTTCGACCCCGTCCTTCATTCAGGTCCACGCATCACCATCATGAGCCGCATGGTCATCCACCAGCAGATGCGGTTCGCGGCGTTGCAGAAGAGCACCGAACTGACCGCCGGAAACCTAGCCTCCCACGTCGAGACATTGGCCAAGGCAGGTTACGTCCAACTGGACCTCGACGAAAGCAAGGTCGAGCGTCGGAAGACGGTCCGCATCACGCCCACAGGCGACGCCGCATTCCGGGCCTATGTGCATCAAGTCCGAGCGGTCATGGAGGACGTACAAGCCGACCTCGACGCATCGGGGCACGGTCGTGGGTTGGTTTCCCAGCCAGAGCGGCCACCTCTGTGAAATCTGTGGAATCTGTGGTTCGGCCCGGGCACGAAACCCCGCCGACGCCTTCAAAAACATCCCCCGTGTCGCCTGCCCCGTAGGGGAGTGGGCAACGCCCGCCCTGCACCGGGATTCCGGGGAGATACCAAAGCGGCTATGGGCGGGACTGCAGATCCCGTTTTACGGGGGTTCGAATCCCTCTCTCCCCTTGCCATGTTGGCCCAATGCCGTACCCATGGATACTACCGCGGGGAGATCTGCCCGCTCTGCGATGAGACCGGCCGCTTCCTGATGAAGGACTTCGAGATCGACCGTGTCGGCCGCATGATGGCCGGCATCCTGCGCCACTTCCCCGAGCGCTTCAACCTCACGATGGATGGGCGCGGCTGGGTGGACCTCGAGGAGTTCACGAACGCCATCAAGGACTCCCGCGACAACTACCGCCGCTGGCTGCGCCGCGAGCACATCGTGGCCCTCGTGGAGACCGACGAGAAGGGCCGCTACCAGATCGACGGCGGCATGGTGCGAGCCACGTACGCCCACTCCGTCAACGTCAACCTCGACGACCTGCCGGAGTGCAACCTCGAGAAGCTCTACTTCCCCGTCGCCGAGGAGGAGCTGGATGTGGTGCTCGAGACGGGCCTCCGCCCCAGCGACCGCAACATGATCCACCTGAGCGCCACCGCGGAGAAGGCCTACTCGGCCGGCCGCGTGCACATCCCGGACCCCATCATCCTGGAGGTCGACGTCAAGAAGGCCTCCGACGCGGGCAACTTCATCTTCCGCGCCGGCAAGTCCGTCTACGTCACCGACGCCGTCGAGCCCGAGGTCCTCTCGAAGTGGGACGACGCCGATGGGATGGCCAAGCTGCAGAAGGAGCACGGCACCAGCGCCTCGGATGCCGAGAAGAAGGCCGCCGAGGCCGCGAAGGCCGACGAAGAGGGCCAGGGCGCGCCGAAGGAAGAGGCCGAGACGGAAGCTCCGGAAGAGTAGTCCTGTTCCGGTGCCCACCGAACCACAGATTTCACAGAACAACGTCAATCTGTGTCATCGGTGAAATCTGTGGTTAGGCAGGCGTGGGCGGCGAAACCCCAGACATCTCGGCAAGCTTGCGGACCGTGTTCCAGTTGCGCGCCGAAGGAAGAGGCCGAGACGGAAGCTCCGGAAGAGTAGTCCTGTTTCGGCGCCGACCGAACCACAGATTTCACAGATGGCAACAGATTCAAGGTAGTTGTCTGTGAAATCTGTGAAATCTGTGGTTAGGCAGGCGTGGGCGACGTAGCCCCAGCCATCTCGCCCAACTTGCGCACCGTGTTCCAGTTGCGCGCCGTCAGAGGCGAGCCCACGACCTTGTCGATGAAGGAGGGCGCCAGCTTGGAGTCGGCCACGCCCGCCTGGTAGTAGATCCAGATGCCGTCGCCGAGGGCTTCGATCTTCTCGCCGTTCTTGGCCCGTTCCCTCAGTGCTGCCAAGGCTTCTTTCTTGGGCGGTTCCTTGGAAAGTCCCAGCATGATCCAGTTCGGCTTCTCGGCTGCCGCCTTGGCGAGCGCCTTGGGCACGGTCAGGTAGGCCTTCCACTGTTCCGCGGTGCGAAGGATGACGGGCACCTCGATGCCGAACTTCTTCGCGATGGCCTTCTCCAGTTTCGCCGTGACTGCCGCGGGCGTCCCCGTGGTCGTGAACACGAGGTTGCCGCTCTGGATGTAAGTCTGAACTTCCTCGAAGTCCAGGCGCTCGCAAAGGGCGCGCAGGTCCGCCATGGGGACCTTGCGGCCGCCCACGTTGACGGCGCGCAGGAGGGCGATGAAGGTGGCCACGCCTACTTTCCGCCGGAGAAGCCGATCATGATGCCGCCCGGCGCCTCGACGACGGCCAAGGTGACGCCGGGCATGATCGTGTCGGGACCCATGATGTGCCTCGCGCCCGCCTTGAGGGCTTTCTCAAGGGTCTTGCTGCAGCTTGCCACGTGGGCGTAGGGCGTGACGCGGGGCGCCTCGCCGTCGCGGGTGTGCATGATTCCGCCGCCGCCCGTCTTCCCGTACGCGAACAGGTGGTAGTCCATGCCGGGCATCCTCATCGGCTCGCCGAACGACCAGCCTAGGACCTCTTCCGTCCAGCCCTTGAGAGCAAGGGGGTCCGTGCACGCGAACTCGGTGTGGGTGAGGTGGCCCTCGAGGCCGGGGGGCGAAGTGACGCGGCCCGTTTTTCCCGCCGTGGGGGGTGCGACGTTGGCGCGGCGTGCTGGGGCGGCCTTGCCCTTGCCCTTCTTTGCGGGAGAGCTCTTCTTGCTGGACTTGCGCGCAGGGGACTTGGCCTTGGGCATGGGGGAGGCAAGCCGAGGGTGCTTCAAATCCATTCACCTGCCCTCGCGAAAACCGCTGGCTTGGATGCCAACGACCTCTAATTCATCCCCGGAAGATCGGCCTCTGGCTCAACATGACGGGAAGCGGCAGCGGGGCACGCGGCTCGCCGCCGACGTTCATCTGGCAGAACTGCTCCAGCTCTTTCAGCGTGACCGCCTGGTCCGCCGCGAAGCCTGCCGCCGCCAGCCATGAGGGCTTGCGGACGCGAGGCACGAACTTCTGGGCCTGCTTCTCTTTCTCGCCGACGACGACGATGGCCGGCACCCACTCCGTTTCGGCGAGGGCGATCTTCTTCCCGACACCGTTCGAGGAGTCGTCGACGTCGGCGCGGAAGCCGGCGGCGTTGAGGGTCTCGGCGAGGCGCTTGCATTCCTCGAGGAACGAGTCGTTGAGCGGGAGGAAACGGACCTGCGTCGGGCTCAGCCAGAAGGGCAGGCTGGGCTTCTTGCCAGCCTTGGCCTCCATGCTCTGCTGCTCCAGGATGGCGCACAGGTTGCGGTCGATGGCGCCCGAGATGCTGGCGTGCAGCAGGAACGGGTTCTTGCGGGACCCGTCAGCGGCCGTGTACTCGATGCCGAAGTTCTGCGGGTTCTGCGTGTCGATCTGCACCGTGCTGAGGGCGAAGGCTTTGTTGACGGTGTCATTGAAGTTGAACTCGAACTTCATGACGAAGTAGAACGACTGCTGCTCCCACATCTCGACCAGGACCGGCTTCTGCACGGTTTTCGCGAGGGACACGGCGAACTCCTTGTTCTCCTCGTAGAACGACTTCACGAACCGGACCGCCGTCTCGTACGGCACCTCGAGGGCGTCCATCCAGGCCTTGCTGCGGTCGAACTGGCGCTTGAACTCGGCGCGCGCCTGCTCCAGGTCCGCGACAAGGGTGTGCATGTCGGGCATGGTGAAGCAGCGCAGGCGCTTGATGCCGGCCGTCTCCCCCGACTGCTCGCGGCGGAACGAGTAGTGCGTGAGCTCGTAGATGCGGGCAGGGAGATGGCGGTAGCTGAGGTTCGCGCGCCCCATCGTGAGGTACATGCCGAAGCAGGCGGCGAAGCGCAGGAAGAGCTCCTTCTCGTCCGACTGGATGCGGTACTGCCGCGCGGGGAACTTGTTGAGGTACTTGTTGAGGGCCGGGTGGTTGACGTCGTACATGATCGGCGTCTCGATCTGCAGGCCGCCGGCGTCGCGGCACACTCGGTTGATCTTCTCCTCCAGCAGGCGCTTGATCATCTGGCCCTTGGGGAACCACCGCATGTTGCCGTTGTCGGAGCCTGGCTCGTAGTCCACCAGCTCCATCTGCTGCATGAGCGGGATGTGCTGGGGCTCCTGGTCGGCCTTGCGGGAGCCGCCGCGCTCGTACGCGAAGAACTTCTCCAACCCGGGCCACGGTTTGAAGTCGAACTGCTCTGGCGCCACGAGGGAGCCGTCGGGGGAGAGGACGAACCACTGCGACTTGAGGGTCTTCTCGGCCTTCAGCGCGGCATTCTGTTCGTCACTGGCCACGGAGCCCGCCTCACTGGGAGCGCCGGCTGGCCCCTTCATCGAGGTCTTGGCCTGGGCCTGCGCGGCGGCGACGGTGGAGGTGGAGTGCGTGGCGACGGCGCCATCGGGAAGGACGTGGCGGCTCAGCTCGGAGAGGGGGTGGCCCTTGCAGGAGATCTTGAACGCCTTGTACCAGCCGAACGGGCTGCGCTGCACCGTGTACGTCTTGGGCAATGCATCCTGCAGCATAGGCAGGGCCTGGATGGCGATGGGGGGAGCGGCGAGGTCGTTCGAGATGTGCGCGTACGGGTAGAGCATGACCTTCGTGGTCTTGACCTGGTCCGCGACCTTGACGATCTCGGCGGCCGCCTTCGCGCAGGCACTGGCGAGGTCCGGCTCGTCCGGCTTCTCGACGGCAACGAAGGCGCAGATGCACTCCTCCATGCGGCCGGCCTTCTCGGCGTCCGTGAGCTCCGGGGCGGACTTCAGGGCCTTCTTGGTGGCCTGGTACTCGATGAAGTCGGAGTGGATGAGGAGCAGCTTCACAAGACGCCTTCCTGGATGGGCGGCGCACAGGAGGGCACCAGAAAAGCGTGGCGGGGGGTGGCACCAGGCTTCCCCTTGGCCAAAGTGTGGGAGTCCGCAGATTCCGCAGAACCTTGTGGGTTTGACTGTCAGGGACGCCATTCAGGCGCGCAGCCGTTTCGCCATCGCGCAGATTCGGAGTCCTGCTGTTTCCTGCGACGGCGCTCCACTTTAATCCCGGTGTAAACGAGCCAACACAATCTGCGGAATGGCCTGCTGGGCGAACCGGTTCAACACGAAGGCCGCCCGGGTCTAGCTTTCTCAGTTTCTGCGTAATCTGCGTTCCAGTGGGGCACAAGGCATGGGTTGGCTCCATGGCGCCGAAACATTGCTCCTCCTGTTGCCCGCTAAGCACGGTTTTCAACTAGGAGCCCTCGTCCATGCTCCGTGAAGGTCGCTCTGGTGCTCAACGGCGACGAGCCCGGCAACGACGACCTCAAGCTCCTCGACGCCTGCGACGCCATCGTCTGCGCCGACGGGGCCGCCCAGTCCCTCCTCAAGAGCAACCATCCCCCGACGGTCATCATCGGCGACCTGGACTCCCTCAAGCCGGACGTCTACAAGTGGGCGGAGGCGCTGGACATCCCGATCGAGCGGCACAACTCCGAGAAGGACGAGATCGACGGCGAACTGGCCCTGGACCGCGTCATCAAGCTGGGCGCCAAATCGGTCCTCATCCTCGGTGGCCACGGCGGCCGCAGCGCCATGTTCCTCGCGAACCTGAAGCTCCTCCGGCGCGTGCACGACCTCGGCCTCGATGGCTCCATGGTCGGGCGCGGCGAGTCCCTGCGCTACATCTCCGCGGGCGGAGAGCTCCTGCTGGCGGGCCGCACGGGCGCCACCCTGAACCTCCTCGCGATCGACGGCGACGCCGTGGTCAGCCTCAAGGGCACCGCCTACGACGGGGTCGACATCCGCCTCGAGCAGAAGTCTGCCAAAGGTCTCAGCAACAAGATCACGACCGATGGCGCCCGCATCCAGGTACGCTCCGGCACGGTGCTGTGCGTCGTGGAGCGCAAGTCGCAGCAGTACTACGTGATGTGACGCTGCGCCCCGCCTAACCACAGATTTCACCGATTTCACAGAACCAACGTCACTCTGTGTCATCTGTGCATTCTGTGGTTCGTCGGGGCGCGTGGCTCACGCGGGGCCAGGGGCCGGACCCATGCGGACGGCGACGACGCCTTGCGTGACGTCGGCCGTGTAGACGACGCCTTCCCGGACCGCGACGTCGAGCACCATCGGGACCCCCTTGAGGTCATGCCCCTTGCAGCACGCGGCGGGGGCGGCGACGGGGTCGGGTGGCATCGGCATCGCATAGGCGTACGCGGTCGGGTACGTGCGGGCCTCGTCGGTGCGCAGGTCGACGGCCCAGACCCCCCCGTGGCCGTGCCCGATGTACAGGAGGCCGTGCTCGATGCGGAAGAACTGGATCGAGAGGCCGAGGTCGCCTGCCGGGGCGTGGCTTGGGTTGCGCCAGGTGCCCATGAGGCGGGGGTCAGGGCCCAGCTGGAACAAGGCATTCCCCTTGATCGTGCCTGTGGCATCCAGGATCCACAGGGGGCTTGCGATGCCCTGGTTCTCCGGCTCGAAGGAGGCGGCCCCGACGACCACGAGGACCTTCTGCTCGAGGGAGAGCTCCACCGCGACGGAGTTGACGTAGTGCCGGACGTTCGTGTCGGCGGGCGGGATCCAGCGTCCCACCAGGAGTGGCGCGGCTGGCCGGGTGACGTCGAGGACCTTGAGCCCGTCGTAGGCGTAGGCCACGAAGAGGAAGGAGCGGCCCTCCTCCTGGGGCTGGCGGTAGAACGCCATGTCGTGGCCCTGCAGGGAGGCGAGGGCAAAGCCCGCATCAGGGTTCTGGGGCCGCAGCGAATCGAGGGCGGTCAACTGTTCGTTGGTGACGTACTTCGCGACAAGGGTGAACACCTTCTTGCCGCCGATCTCCGTCGCGCCTGGATCGTAGCGCAGGATGTTGACGCCCACACCGAGCGCGAAGACGTATTGGTAGCCGTCCTGCGGGACCTTGGTGGCGACCGTCCCCGCCTCGACGCTCACGATGCCCAGCCGGGCAGGATTTTCCCAGAACCCCGCCGTGTGGGGCGCCCGCGGGTCCGAGACATCGATCGCCTCCACGCCGTTCTTGGGCCCATTGGGTCCCGAGTCGTAGCCCAGGAAGAGCGTCTTGCCGTCCTGCGCGAAGGAGATGGAGCGGTCGCCGCCCAGGGCGATGTCGTCCTTGGGGTAGAAGGAGAGATGGGCCAGCTGCGCCGGATCGCTCACGTCGAAGAAGTGCACGCCCTGCTGCCCATGCGCCTCGGTCCCGTCGAGGTCGCCGGAGGAAAGGTCGTAGGACGCGTTCCCTCCCCCGTTCACGGCCACCGCCAGGAGGTCGCCGTGCACGGCCACGGCGTGCGCGCCGACGACGGTCCCGTTGGCCAAGCCGTGCTCCCGCAGCGTGTCCCATGCCAGGCGCTGCGCGTTGCAGGCGAAGCGGTGCTGCGCGGGGTCCGTGTGGTCGTGCGTGCGGTTGAACGGGATGGCCAGGGCCGGCGCGACGCAGGTGTCCAGGTCGGGCGCGGGAGGCCTCGCCGTGCCGGCGGGGGCCGGGTCGCCGACGCACCCTGCCAGGAATCCCCCCAGGAGGAACACCGCCAGCAGGGCCTTCATCGGTCGTCCACGGAAGGGCCCCCACTTGGGGCTTGTGGTGTGGTGGTGCGGCGGTGGGCGGCCTGCAGCAGGAGGCCTCCCAGCACCGCGAAGGCGACGGCGGCGAGGTAGCTCCAGCGGTAGTCCGCCACGCGCAACAGGAGGAACGCCGAAAGGGAGCCCAGGAGCGTGCCGGCACCCACGGCAGCATGGTACGTCCCCACGCCCTGCCCCCGGCCGCCCGGATGGAGGCCCGCCAGGATGACGGGGCCGTTGACCTGGATCAGGGCGAAGCTGAGCCCCATGACGGCGTGCAGCACCAGGAACACGAGGAACCCCTTTGCACCCAGCACCACGACGGTGAGGCAGAACAGGGGCAGGGCCAGGCTGCGCAGGATGGACCCCTCCACGACGCCCCTGGACTCGCCGATGCGGTGGCCGCGCCGCCCCGCCCAAGGATACGCGACCGGGGTCACCATGTTGCTGGGCGCCTGCGCCAGCAGCACGAGGCCCGCCGCCAGCCCAAGCTCGTGCAGGATGCCGGGGTAGCTGCTGAAGAAGCACACGGAGCCCATGAAGGTGAAGGCGTACCCCAGCGGCCAAAGCCGGTGTGGGCTCTGCACCATCGCCTTGAGGTCGCGCCAGCGCGGCCGGTTCCGCAGCCGCCCCGGGAAGAACACGGCGCGCTCGAACCGCCGCTGACCGGCCTGGATCAGCAGGGGGTCGGCGCCGGCCTCGTGGGGCAGGGGCGGCTGGTAGGGCGGGACGGTGTTCACGGCCAGGACCGCCGCCATGCCCGCCATGACGGCGGCGGCCGCGAAGGCGCCAGGGAAATGGGGGCCGCCGAGGTAGATGGACGCTGCCAGCCGGGGGCCCCAGGAGCCCAGCGGCAGCCACCAGTCGCTGGGGACGGCGATGAGGATGGAGAACAGCATGCCGCTGAGGTAGGCGGTGCCCGTGCGCCGGCTGAGGGCCGCGGTCGTCCGGCTCCACCGGTGCCGGGGGACGCGCTGCAGGACCATCGTGGAGGCGGCGGGGGCCGTGGCGACGCCGAAGGCGGTGTACAGGATGCTGGCCACCACGAAGACGGGGAACGGCGGCAGGGTCGCAAGGAGCCCGAGCGCGAAGGCCGCCATCGCGAAGCCGGTGACCACGATGGGGCGGCGGCGCACCCCCATGTCCATGAGCTTCCCCCACAGGAAGGTGGCCGGCACGCCGGCCAGGTTCTGGGCGGCCGTCGTCAGCACCATCGCCCACACGGGCAGGCCGTAGTGCAGCAGGACGGCCAGGGGGATCAGGCCGCTGGTGAGCCCGTCGCCGAAGCGGAACGTGACGTAGCTCCAGCTCCACAGCGGCAACTGGATGGGGCGCTCGGGCCGCTCGTCGCGCGGCACGGGGACCCCCGGGATGCTTGGCGTCGCCCCCGAGCGGGGCTTCGGCACCTCCACGCGGCCGGCACGGGGGACCGGCTTGAGGGTTTGCCTGCCTGCCCACCTGTAAGGGCGACGGCCCGCACCGCGGGCGCCGAGCCCGACTGCAAAGCCCTATGCCGCTTCCCGGCATGTGCGGGGCATGGCGGACGCGCTGCTGGTGGTGACGGTCATCGGGGTCGCCCTGGCCGCCACCGGCTACATCGCCCACCGCCTCCGCATGCCTCCCGCCCTCGGGTACCTCGCCGTCGGCGTCGCCCTCTCGCCCGCGGTCAAGGCGACCCCCAGCATCTCGCCGGAGCTTCTGGCCCCCGCCGCGCACATCGCCGTCCTCTTCGTGCTGTTCCTCATCGGCCTCGAGCTGGACCTCCGCCGCCTGCGCCAGGTCCTCGGCAACCTGGCCCTCGTGCTGCCGTTCGACATCCTGGTGCCGGCCCTGCTGGCCATCGGGATGGCGCGGGTGTGGGGCTGGAGCCTGCTGGAGTCGCTGGCCCTCGGCTTCGCTGTGACGACGTCCTCGACGCTGTTCGGGGAGCGCCTCACCGCCGGGTTCCCGTCGCAGCTGCGGCAACGCGTCCTGGGCATGGGCCTCGCCGAGGACGTGGCCGCGGCGGGGCTCTTCGGGGTCATCGCGATCCTCGGCAGCGCAGGCACCGGGGGCCCCGTGGCTCCCGGGCAGTGGTGGATGCCCTTCACCGGGATCGGGCGGCTCCTGCTGTCGTTCCTCCTGCTGACCGCCGCCGGCCTCCTGCTGGTGCCCCGTCTCCTGGACGGGGTGACGCGGCGCCACTCCAACGACCTCCTCGTGCTGGCCGGCGTGGCCCTCGTGCTTGGCTTCGGGTGGCTGGGGGAGCTGGCCGGCTCCGCCGAGCTGGGCGCCCTCGTGGTCGGGGTCGCCGCCGCGGAGGCCGGCAGCCGCTTCGTCCTCAGGAACGCCTTCTCCAGCCTGCGCGACGTCGCCCTCGCGCTCTTCTTCCTCGCCTCCGGCCTCGCCGTCGACCCCCTCTCCGTCGCGCAGCACCCCGGCATGGTGCTGGCCATCGCCCTGGCCTTCATGGGCGCCAAGCTCTTCGTGCACATCCCCGCCGGACTTGCCGCCGGCCTCGACCTCCCCTCCTCGCTGCGCGGCGCCTTCGCCCTGGGGACGCTTGGGGAGATGAGCCTCATCCTGGTGGCTGCGGCGCAGGACCACGGCATCGCCTCGCCGCTGCTGCGCACCGGCATCGTGGGCGCGATGCTGGTCCTGCTGGTGGCAGCACCCTTGCTCCTGCGCGCGGTGCCCTTCCTGGTGCGCGCCGTCGACCAGCTCCCGTTCGGGCTGCGCCGCGGCCTCTGGCGCATGATGCACAGCCTGCGCATCCCCCCGGTCGCCGCCAGCGTGGACCCTTCGCGCCGCCGCACCGCCATCCGGCTGCTGGCCGCCAACGTGCTCCTGCTGCTGGCCTGGCTCCTGCTGGCGGCCTGGGCGGCCCCCCAGGTCGTCGGCCACTACGCCGCCCGCTCCGGCCTGCTGGTCCCCGTCCTCGTGGTCGGCATCGTCGTGGCCGTGGCCCTGCCCCTGCTGGTGGGCACGTACCGGCGCTACCGCGACATCGTCCGCATGCTGGCCGGCATGGAGGGCGTCGCAGGCGCCCGGGCCCGCCTCGTGGACGCATGGGTGGTGGCCGCCGTCATGATCGTCCTCGCCCCCTTCGCGCTGCTGGTCCCCCGCGCCGTGCCCATCCTCCTGGGAGGCGGACTGCTCGCCTTCGTGCTGGCCGGCATCGCCTGGCGGCAGCTCCACAAGGTCCACCGCGCCGTGGAGGCCTCCATCACGCGCGTCCTGGGCCACGACCCCGAATCCGGCTCCATCATCGACCGCATGATGGAGCAGTACCCCTGGGGGGTCCGCTCCGCCGCCGTCGCCGTCCCCGAGACCTCGCCGCTGGCCAACAACACCCTGGGCCATGGCCGCATCCAGGAGCTCACGGGGGCCACCGTGGCCGTCCTGCAGCGCAGCCGCCGCGAGGTCGTGAACCCCTCGGCGGAGGAGATCGTGCGCCCAGGCGACACCCTGGTCCTACTCGGGGACCCGCACCAGCTGGCACGCGCCGAGGCCCTCATCGTGGCCCACGGGGAGGCGCTGCGGATGACGGCGCAGAGCCGCCTCGCGACCGTCGCGGAGGTGGAGGTGCGCGCCGGCTCCAGCCTCATCGGCCTGAAGCTCGGCCCGGCGGACCTGCGCGGCCACACCGGCAGCGTCGTGGTCGGACTGTGGCCAGCGGGCGCGGAGCACCCCGTCCCCGCCGAGCTGCGGCAGACGCTGGCCGCCGGGGACCGCCTCATCCTGCTGGGGACGCCGCTGCAGGTCGACCGCGCGCGGTTGTTGTGCGAGGGCCAGGAGTACGCCGGCACCGTGGAGAGCCGGGGCTCGCCGCCCGGGAAGGGGCCAGAGGCGGGGCCCGCCTAGACGCTTGCGCGGCGGCGGAACAGGCCGGCGCCCAGCAGGACGAGGAGCTGGGCCTCCAGGGGAAGGAAGAACGCGGGGCGGGGGGCCTGCGGGCAGGAGATGCCGTCGTGCGTCGCAGAGCCACCGAAGGTGCAGCTGGCCTGGGTCCCGCCGGTGCCGTTGAGGCCCTGGTCGATGTCGGTGAGGAGGCCGACCTCGATGGTCCTGTCCTGGGCGGCCACCTTGTCGGCGTTCGGGGCCTGGCAACCGGAGGGGATTCCGCCGGGCACGGAGGCGGTCACGCGCAGGACCGAGGAGCTGGAGTTGGCGCTGCGAGCGACGGCCACGTGCAGCGGGACGCTGGTGGCTCCCTGGGTGTGGGCCAAGCCGTCTGGCCCGGGGCCGCTGGTGCCCGCGGTGGCAGGCAGCTCCACCTCGATGGACGCGGGAAGGGTCGCCGTGACCCCTGTCCCCTGCACGACCTCCACCCGGAGCGTCACGGTCACCTTGGACGGGGAGGGGCACACCGTGTTGGTCGCGTCGAGGGCGGCCTGGAGAGAGATGTCCTGCCCACTGCCCAGGGGGGCGTTGACCCCCTGCACCGGACCCTTCAGCGACAGGGTGACCACCGGGTCGAGCGGGGTCGGGGCCTGCGCGAGCGCCGGGGCGGCAAGGCCAGTCAGCAGGAGCAGGGCGAAGAGGGCGGCAGAGCGTGCCACGCGTCCTCGACGCTGGCGGCCGCTTAAGACGGTTCAGGACGCGTTGCCGAAGGATGCCTAGGCGCGGCGGCGGCCGAGGAGGCCGACGGCCAGGAGCACGAGGACCTGGACCTGCATGGGCAGGAAGAAGGACTTCTGCGTCGCCGTGCAGGAGGCACCCGAGCAGCCGCTTGCGCCACCGGAGGCGGTCCCGCTCGTGGTGCTTGCGAGGGCGGGTCCGGTGCGGACGGCCACGGGCTTCTCGGCGCTGGCCGCCGCGGGGCCGGTCGGGTTGATCCCCTTGCAGTCGCCGGGGAAGCCGGCCGCGGTGCTGGCCTTGACGACGAAGGAGTGGTCGTGGTCGGCCATGGTGGTGGAGACGACCGCGATCTCGAGCACGGCGGTCGCGTTGCCCTTGACGTTCTGGTTGAAGGAGCCGCCGGGGACCACGTTGGGGGGCAGGGGGACGGAGACGGAGGCGGGCAGGGTGCCGGTGAGGCCGGCGATGCCGGAGTCGCCCAGGGGGGCCAGCGTGACCGTGATGGTGTTCGCCTGCGCGCAGAAGACGTTGG
>DATLBS010000005.1:0-86860 GCA_035526765.1 Thermoplasmatota archaeon
ATCCCCCCCCCCCCCCCCCCCCCGGATTCGACCCGTCGGTCTGTCGTGGACCTTCGACCCGCCAAACACTCCTGTGGCGCCGACGGCGCCGTCCAGCATGACGTGTTGGTATCGCGGGCGATGGACATGGGGCGGCGGGGCGCGCGAGCGAAGCGGACGTCGCCAGCGCCCCACTCAACCGCGGAACCCATGGAAACCGCGGAACCCGATTCATGTCCTGGTTGCAGCGCGTTCCGCGGTCTCCGCGGTTCGTCTGGGCGCTTGGCTCCGTCGACACCCTGCGTCGTGCGGTCTTCTGGGGCTCGGCGCCGTCGTGGTCCATGGCGTGCTGGACTGTCAATGATCCCGGACCGGACACGGAGCGCATGACAGCCTGGACCGACACGGGACCTTTTGACGGCCCCGGCGTCCTGTGGAGCCGTGGTTCGTCGGCGGCGAAGCTTTAGGGGCCAGGGCCACTCGAAGCCCTGTGCCCTCCTGCTCCTCCTGCGACGAGCCGGCGGTCACGTTCCTGCGGTACGCCGGCACCCACCTGTGCCGCGACCACTTCATCCGGTCGTTCGAGCGCCGCGCCAAGGCGGAGGTCACCAGGCAGGGTCGGGTCCCCACGGGGACGATCGCCCTTGCGCTGAGCGGGGGGAAGGACTCGGTCGCGGCCCTCCATTTCATGGACAAGCTGACCAAGGACCATCCCAAGGTCGGGCTCGCCGCCATCACGATCGATGAAGGCATCTCGGGCTACCGCGACTCGGCCCTGGACATCTGCCGCGCCGTGACAGGGAAGCGCGGCATCCCCTGGCGCGTGCTGCGGACCCAGGACCTCGCCGGGTACACGATCGACGCCTACGCGGCGGGGGCCGCGGGACCCCGGGCGGAGACGCCCGGCAACCAGGCACGGCCGGCCTGCGGCCCCTGCGGCGTGTTCCGCCGCGCCGGCATGAACAGGCTGGCCCGCGACCTCGGCGCCGTCGCCATCGTGACCGGCCACAACCTCGACGACCAGGCGCAGAGCATCCTCATGAACCACCTCAAGGGCGACCTGGACCGGCTCGCCCGCCTCGCGCCGCACACCGCGCAGGACGCGGTGCGCCACGAGGGGCTGGTGCCGCGCATCCTGCCGTTCCGCGGCATCCCCGA
This sequence comes from Thermoplasmatota archaeon, assembly GCA_035526765.1. Taxonomy (GTDB): domain Archaea; phylum Thermoplasmatota; class E2; order JACPAO01; family JAHFTW01; genus JAHFTW01. The sequence continues at coordinate 1,138 of DATLBS010000005.1, forward strand.
GAAGGAGGTCCTCCTCTATGCGCTGCTGGAGGGGCTGCCCATCCATGACGAGGCGGAATGCCCGTACGCGGCGCGCAGCCACCGCTTCGCCCTGCGCGACATGGTGATGGCCCTTGAGGCGCAGACGCCGGGCACCCGCCACGCGCTCGTGAGGGGCCAGGAGCGGCTCAAGCCCATCCTGCAGGCTGCCCTTCCGTCCATTCCCGTGGCCTCGTGCCCTGGGTGCGGCGAGGCGACCAGCGGTGCCGTCTGCGTCGCGTGTTCGCTCAAGGCGTGAACACCTTTTGCTGTCGTGCCGTTTGCGCGGCCACGGAGGACAGGGAACGCACGGAGGGACTTGGACTCCGTGGCTGCCGAAGCCCGAGGTGCGCGTGAATGGTGGATGCCGTGGCCTTGGCTACACCAGGTCACGCCGGATCCGCTGCGCCGCATCGCGCAGGCCAAGGAGGCAGGCCACGATGGCGGCCAGCCACAAGAGGCCCAACGTCGCCAACGCGGTCAGGTCCACGTTGCCCGTGGAGAGGCGCGCGATGAGGTTGAGGATGTCGCGGGGGAGGAACAGGCTGCCCACCGAGAGCAGGATGGCGACAAGGGCGTAGGCGGCCTGCGTGGGGCCGTCGCGGCGCAGGCGGGCGGCGAGGGTGAAGCCGATGCTGCACAGCAGGAGCGTGAGGGCCAGGCTGAGCAGGACCAGCCATCCCAGGCCAAGGACGGGCAATCCGTTGAGCGCCAGCAGGCCAGCCCACAGCAGGAACTGGAGGGGGGCCAGCAGGAGGGGGACCAGCATCTTGCCGAGGAGGATGCGCTGCAGCGACAGCGGAGACGAGCGCAGCAGCAGGAGCGTCCGGTTCTGGATCTCGGAGGAGAAGGCGTCGCCCGCCACGGCGCCGGACAGGAACACCGGCGTCAGCAGCAGGAGCGGCACCAGGGTCGCATACACGAAGGGGTAGGGGACGACGCCCTGGCGCACGGTGGCGGGGAGTTCCAGCATGCGGTGCGTGAGGTTGCCCTGCCGGGCCTCGCGCAGGTCGCGCTCGTACGTCTGCAGGAGGTCGCGGAACTGGGTCACGAGGAGCGTGGACTTGAGCTCGCCTTCCGGGACCAGGAGCGTGATGGCGCGCACGCCGTCCGGGTCGATGGATTCCTGGACGACGGCGTCGAAGCGGCCCTCTTCGAAGCCCTGGAGCGCGTCGGTGGCGTCGACGGTGAGGCGGAGGTTGCGGGCGCTCCCCAGGACCTTGCCGAATCCGCCGGGGCCCTCGTAGGCGACGGTGGCCGGCGGGTGGCTGGCCACGGACCCGGGGTCGTAGAGCCCCAGGAGCCCGACGGTGAGGAAGGCGCTGAAGGCGGCGATGAAGAACTGCACGAGCAATGCAACGACGATGCTCTTCTCCCGCAGGATGTCGCGCAGTTCCTTTCCGGCCACCGCGAGGAGGCTCATGACGAGCCCCCCGCCAGGACGGCGACGTTGTAGCCCGCATGCAGCAGCACGGCGGCCAGCCACGTGGCGGGGCCCCACGCGCGGCGTCCCTTCCCCAGCCCTGCGACGGCGGCGGCGGCCACGTGCAGGAAGAGCGGGCCGACCAGCAGCCAGATGGGCCCCTGGACGCCAAGGAGCTGCAGGGTGGGGATGCCCAGCTGCAGGCTGCCGAAGCCGGCGAGGGCCACGACGAGGGCCACCTTCTCGCCCACGAAGAACCCGGCACCGACCCACGCCCCCGACTTCCAGCCGGGGCGGGCGTCGGGGCGGGCGCGCGTGGCCAGCATCTTGAGCGATTCCTCGAGGACCGCGGCGCCAAGGACGAAGGCGGGGAACGCCGCCACAAGGCCCAGCGGGATGACCATGGCGAGGACGAACATCTCCAGGGCCAGCGCGAAGGGGACAAGGAGGATCCCGGCGATGAGGAGGCCGCGCCGGGTGCGGGTCCAGCGGGCGACGGACTGCGCCACCTTTCGGGCGAGGCCCTGCTGCGAGAACAGCGTCTCCTCGTGGAACAGGGCCGTGCCGGCGAGGGCGAGGGCCAGGGTCGCGAGGGCGAGGGGGAGCGTGGCGTAGAGGAACGGCCCGGCGGCCACGGCGTGCCCCTCGATGGAGGCGGAGAGGACGCTGACCGGGCTCAGGAACGCGACGGGGGGGAGTGCGGCGAAGACGGCGGGCAGGAACAGGAACGTGCTGAACATCGTGGTCGTGCCGGTGAGGAGGAAGGTGAGCTCGCGCTCGCTGCGCGCGACAAGGCCCAGCACCAAGGCGGCGGCCAGCACGAACGCCACGATGGGGAGGGCGGCAAGCCACCCCAGGGGACCGGCACCGATGGCGAGGCTGGCCACCACGAGGACCGCGGCGGCCGCAGCCACGTAGGGGAGGGACCTGCCCCGCAGGATGGAGGACGGCGACAGCGGTGCGGTGAGGACGAGGAGGCCGCGGTGCCGGATGCGCTCGCCCAGCAGGGAGCCAGCGTAGAGCTGGGCGATGAAGTTGAGGGGGATGAGGTACGCGAACGTCAGCAGGAGGCTGCGCACGGGGAAGGGCGGGTTCACGTCGGCAGGGCGCAGGTCGGGCAGCTGGCGCGAGGAGTCCGCGGTCTGCTGCGCGATGGAGGGTCGCGCGGCGCCAGGGTCCGTGGAGGTCGGGGGAGGGCCCGTCGCGCTCGTGCTCCCGGCAATGCCCGTCGTGGCGGCCGTCAGGTCGCGCGGCTGGAACACGAGCGTCACCTGGACGGGGAAGGCGGCGGCCTGGTCTTCTTCGCTGGCCAGCTGGTCCTCCTGCCAGCGCTGCAGCCCGTCCCGCAGCTCGGCAAGCGCCGCCTTCGACGCGGCCCCCGGCACCGTGCGGGCCTGCGCGCCCTCAAGGGAGAGGACGGCGCCGGACGGGTCCTCGCGGAACCGCAGGTCCGAGCGCGCGGCGGGGCCCAGCACCGCGTCGGGCGCGATGGCGACCGGGTACAGGCCGCGGTCCGGGTGGAGGCCGCGCTGCTGCACGGCGGGCCATGCCGCCACCAGCAGGAGCACCACGGCGGCGAGGGCCACCTTGGCGCCGCGGGCCGACAAGGCACCGCCGAGGCGCCGCACCTCGTGGCTGGCCAGGGCGCCGAGGGGGCCCAAGCTAGGCCTCGGCGGCGCGGCGGAGGATCTCGTCGAGGGCGGGCGGCACCGACTCGAGGTTCAGCACCTCGCCGCCGCCGGCGCGGACCTGCGCCATGGTGGCCTCCGCGGCCCCCAGCCCGTCCAGGAGGGCGGTGTGCAGGGTGCCGGCGGGTGCGCTGCCGGGGAACGGCACGGTGGCGTGCAGCCGGTAGCGGTGCGTGCCCCATTGCGCGCGCAGTTCCTGCAGGGTGCCCTGCGCCACGATGCGGCCGGCGTGCAGGAGGACGATGTCGTCGCACAATGCCTCGACCTGGCCGAGGTTGTGGGCCGAGAGGAGGATGGCCGTGCCTTGTGCCCGCAGGCCGCTGAGGAAGCCATCGAGCTCGCGGCGCGTGGCGGGGTCGAGGCCGGAGGCGGGCTCGTCCAGCAGGAGGACCTTCGGCTCGTGCAGGAGCGCGCGGGCGATGGCGACCTTGCGGGCGGAGCCCTTGCTGAGGTTGCCGATGGGCTTGCCCCAGTGCTCCTCGTCGAGGCGCAGGGATCGCAACAAGGTGGTGGCGCGTTCCTTGGCGGGCTTGGGGGGGAGGCCGTAAAGGCGCGCGAAGAACGCAAGGTACTGCAGGGGCGTCTGGTCGTCGTAGAGCGGCGAGTCCTCGGGAAGGAACCCGATGCCCTGGCGCGTCGCCGGTTCCGTCGTGGGTTTGCCATCCAGGGTTGCCTGCCCGGTGGTGGGCTCGAGCACGCCGCACAGCATCTTCATCACGGTCGTCTTGCCGGCGCCGTTGTTGCCAACGAGCCCTACGATGCGACCGGGGGGGACCTGGGCGTCGAAGCGGTGGACGGCGACGGCGGCGCCGTAGGACTTGTGGAGCCCGGTGGCCTCCAGCATCGCGCGGCAGACCAGGAGGGTCGGTTATGATGGTGCCGTCGTGGGCCCGGACCCTTCCACCCACCGAGGACAACGAGCCAGAGAGCCTGTTCACAGCTCGCGCTTCGTGCCCAACTCAACCATAGATGGCACAGACAGGGCGGATGGTTCGGCTTGGCGTTTGCACGTCCTTCGGCTTCCTGACCGCGCCGCTCCAAATCCACCAGCATGTGGAATCGGCCCATCGGTCCGTCGTAAACCCGCGACCCGTCCTACTTCCTGTGACGCCGACGCCGTCGTCCAGCACCACGTGTTGGGATTGCAAGCGATGGAATGGGCCGCGCGAAGCGCGCCCGTCGCAACCGCGGAACTCGCGGAAACAGCGGAACCCATCCTTGTGGCCAAGGTTCCGCGCGTTCCGCGGTCTCCGCGGTTTGGTCGGGGCCTTGCGCGCCGCGAACCAAGAGCAAAGGTGTCCCGCTCCACGCCCCCACCATCCAAGGAGTGTCAGGCTAGAAATGATCCAGCACCGAGCGCGGAGCGCTTGACAGCCTGAGAACCAACAAGGAGCAGGAAAATTCCACGAAAGCTTCGATTCCTGTCAGGCCGGCTCCACGACCCACTCGAAGACCTCGTACGGGGCCTTCTTCATGCCATGCCCGTGGTACGCGCGCAGGGCCGGCTTGTTGTGCGCCTCGACGTAGAGGCGGACCGCGCGCACATCCTTCTCCTGCCTGGCTGCTTCCTGGATGGCACGATAGAGTGCCGTGTAGACGTGCTTGCCGCGCCATTCCGGCTGGACGTAGACCGATTGGATCCACCAGTACCACGCCGCGTGCCAGTCCGACCACTCGAAGGTGATGTAGGTGGAGGCGACCACCTTGCCGCCTGCCTCCGCCACGAAGACGCGGCCCTTGTGCGGATCCTCCAGCAGGGATGCGACCCCCCGTCGCGCAGTGGGCGGATCCAACCGGATGCCCTCGGATTCCAACGCGTTGCCCAGGGTCGACACGACGAGGGCATCGAGGTCCGCGGGCCTTGCGGCGCGCACCTGCACGACGGCGGGCGGAGGGCGCGCGGAAGGACGGTCGGCTCGGGCGGAGGCGGGCATCGCGCCACGCAGGGAGGCTCCGCTCATGGGCCTTGGGATTCAGAAGAGGGAGGAAAAGGTGGGAAAATGACTGATGCGGCCCCGCGAGGCGGGGCTTGCCAGGACCCTCGGGTTAGCGGGGGTTCGCGCTGCGGAAGCAGTCGCGGCAGAACACGTCTCGGCCCGGGGTGGGCTTGAACGGGACCTGCGTCTGGGTGCCACAGCGGGTGCAGGTGGCGTCGAACAGCGGCCTGTCGCCGCCGCGGTCGCCGCCAGCGCCGCCGCCCGAGCCGAAGCTGCGCGGGCCACGGGGGCCAGCGCCGCCGGCGGGGCGGTCCTTCTGGAAGCAGTCACGGCACTTGACCGGGCGGTTCCCGGTCGGCTTGAACGGGACGGTGGTCTGCTTGCCGCATTCGGCGCAGACGACATCAAACTCTTCGCGCGGGGCGCGACTCTCGTACATTACGTTGTCTCCTATGGGGAGGGGCTTGTGCCCACTCCTCAGAAACTCTCAGGTGGCTCCCCTATTTATACAAGAGTCATCGGGTGCCTCCCTTCCGGCCCCGGCCCCTGCCCCATGGCAAAGGCCGCGACGGGCCGGATCCCGGAAGAGAGGGTGAACGGGTTCGCCTGCTTGCGGTCGCCTTATGGTCCGCCGGAGGCATCCCCTGGCTTGGATGCCCGCAGACCCTGATGCCCTTCTCCGTGTCCATGCCGGCGCCGTGAACGGCCACGTGGCCGACTCCCTGGCCGGCCACTACTCGCCGCAGTCCCGCTGCATCCGCGACGGCAAGCTGGTGGGGGAGGGCGCCGACGCGCTGCGCGCCCTCCAGGCAGAGTACGGCACCGACGTGCTGGGGCGCGTCATGGACGTCGACGGGCAGCAGGCCCTCGTGGGATGGTCCGGACCCGAGGGGCAGGGCTCCATCCTGAACATCGTGCGCATGCGCTCGGCAGGCGGGCGCGTGCTCGAGGTGCGCATCGACCACGACGCCAAGCTGATCGAGCGGCTGGCGAATTCGACGCCACGTCCGTGACGCCGTCCGCTCGGACCCGCCACAGAGGCACCGAGGTCACAGAGGGCCTTGCAGACGGCCACAGCCTCAGGTTTCTCAGATTGCCTCGGCTTGTCTCAGATTGTGGGAGGGTCTTGGATCCGAGAAAATCTGGGTCATCCGAGGATGCCCTCATGGTTGACCGTGTCACTTCGGCTTGTCCGGCCAGGGGATGCTGAACGGCCTCGAGGTGTCCACGTACCTCGATCCCCCCATGCGTCCCACCAGGGTGACCTTCGCGGGATCGAGGTTGCCGTCCTTGTCCAGTGCGCCATCCTCTGCCGCCATGTGGACGACCTCGCCCAGGACGAGGCTCTGCTCGTCCCGGCGGCCCAGCAGCGTGATGGAGTGCAGCCGGCACTCCAGGTGCACCGGGCTGTCGGCCAGCCGGGGCGGGGCGACGCGGCGGCTGGGCACGACCCGGAGACCAAGCTCCTGCACCTCGGACACGTCTGCTGGGTAGTCGGCGCTGCTTTGCATCATCGCGGAGGCCAGGGTGGCGGGGGCCACGTTGACGACGAACTCCCCCGTCGCGCGGATGTTGCGGGCCGTGTCCTTCATCGAGCCGTCCGGGTGGGCGCGGATCGACACCATCACCATGGGCGGGTCGGCGCACACGGCGTTGAACCACGAGAACGGCGCCGCATTCACCAGCCCCGAGGCGTCCACCGTGGTGACCCAGGCGATGGGGCGCGGCGCGACGGCGCTCGTGAGGAACCGGTAGGTGGCGCTCGCGGGGCGTTCGGCCGGGTCCCATTCCACGGGGCCACCATGCGGGCCGGCTTCGTGAGGATGCCGAATGCGTCGCAGGCCCACGCCAGCGGCCGCACCCCTGTGGCCAGCACCACCTTTTCATAGAGCGGGACCGGTTGCAGGGCGAATGGAGCAGCAAGCCGTGTCCGCCTCGCGCATCGAGGCCATGAAGGGCTCGCCCGCCACCCTGGGCGCCCTCTTCTGGGGCTCCGTCCAGGCCTACGGCGGACGGCCCGCGCAGGAATGGCACAACGGAGCCATGTGGGTCGGCCGCACGTACCAGCAGTTCGGGGCCGCCGTCCGCGACGTCGCGCACGCCCTGCTGGCCGTGGGCGTGAAGAAGGGCGACCGGGTGGCGATCTGGAGCAAGAACTCGCCGCAGTGGGGCGAGGTCGACTTCGCCTGCCAGACCGCCGGGTTCGCGACGGTGCCCATCTACGACACCCTCACCGGCGAGAAGGGAGCCTACATCCTCGAGGACGCGCAGGTCCGGGTCCTCTTCGTCCAGGACGCCTCCATCCTCGCCCGCCTTGCCCCCCTGCGCTCCGGGCTGCGCGGCCTCAAGCACGTCGTCCTGCTCTCGGGGGCGCCCCCGGCGGGGACCGTGTCGTACCAGGAGTTCGTGCAGAAGGGCCGCGAGTGGGGCAAGCGCAACCCCGACACCCTCGACGCGATGCTGGCGGCCCTTCGGCCCAATGACCTCGCAAGCCTCGTCTACACCTCCGGCACCACGGGCGAGCCCAAGGGCGTCATGCTGACGCAGGGCAACTTCGCCACGAACGCGGCCTGCATGCACCTCGTCGACGTCGGCCCCGAGGACGTCTTCCTCTCCTTCCTGCCGCTGTCGCACGTCTTCGAGCGCACCGGCGGCCACTTCGGCGCCTACGGCCTGGGGGCCAAGGTGGTGTTCGCGCGCAGCGTGGACACCCTCATGGACGACATGCAGGCCGCCCACCCGACCATCATGATGTCGGTGCCGCGCCTCTACGAGAAGATGCACACCAGGGTCTGGGAGAGCATCCACTCGCAGTCCTGGGTCAAGCGCCGCCTCTTCGCCTGGGCCCTCCACGTCGGCAAGCAGACCCTGCCGTACAGGGAGCGCAACGAACCCCTTCCCCCCAGCCTCGCCAAGCGGCATGCCCGGGCCACCAAGCTGGTGCTGCACAAGCTCCATGCCCGCGTCGGCGGCAAGCTGCGCTACTTCGTCTCCGGGGGGGCCGCCCTCAGCCGCGACATCGAGCTGTTCTTCTGGGCCGCCGGGATCCAGATCCTGCAAGGGTACGGCCTCACCGAGACCAGCCCCGTGTGCAACGTGAACCTCCCGCAGGCGCTGCGGTTCGGCTCCGTCGGCCGCTGCATCCCCGGCGTCGAGTGCAAGATCGACGCGTCGGAGTGGCCGCAGCCCACCGACCTCGGCGGCAAGCCGTTCACGCAGGGGGAGATCTGTTTCCGCGGCCCCAACGTCATGCAGGGCTACTGGCGCAACGAGAAGGCCACCCGCGAGGTCTTCGACGCGGAGGGCTTCTTCCACACCGGCGACATCGGCTACGTCGACGACCAGGGATACCTCTTCATCACCGACCGCAAGAAGGAGATCATCGTGATGTCGAACGGCAAGAAGGTGCCGCCGCAGCCCATCGAGAACGCCCTGCAGCTGCAGCCCCACATCGCGCAGGCCATGATCCTTGGCGAGAACCGGAACTACATCTCCACCCTCATCGTGCCCGACTGGCAGGCGCTCGACAAATTCTCGCTCGCCAACGGCATCGCCGCCAACGACCGTGACCGTGTCGTGGCCGACCAGCGCGTCGTGAGCCTCATCGAACGGGAGGTCGAGGCCGTCAACGCGACCCTGGCGCGCTACGAGCAGATCAAGAAGTTCTGGATCCTGCCCGCGGAGTGGACCGTGGAGGGCGGCGAGCTCACGCCCAGCCTGAAGCTCAAGCGCCGCATCATCACGGAGAGGTTCCAGGCGTTCATCGACCGGCTGTATCCGAGCGAGTGACGATTCCCCCGCACGTCTCCCAGCCACCGAGGACACCGAGCACTTGCCCGGCTTCGCTGGTTTCGGGCCCGACTGAACCAGAGATATCACAGATAGGGCGGATGCTCTCCCCATTCCTTTGCGGAGGGCTGGGACACCGGCTGCTGGCAGGCACTCCAAAATGTCCACGTCACCGGATTCGACCCATCGCTCCGTCGTAAACCGCGACCCGTCCAACACTGCCGTGCCGCCGACGCCGCCGTCCAGAACGACGTTGGCATGGCGCGCGATGGAATGGGGCGCGGCGAAGCCGCGCCCGCCGAAACCAGCCACGGAAAGCACGGAAAGGTTCCACGGCAAGTCTCCGTGGTCTCCGTGGGCTCCGTGGGCTCCGTGGGCTAGTCGGTGCCTTGCGCTCCGCGCACCACAAGGCCTCCCTGGTGCTCCACGCCCCCCATCACGCAGGAGGGTTGGTCTGTCGATGATCCGGAACCGAACCCGGAGCTCTCGACGGCCTGGGCACTGAACGCGGAGCGCCCGACGGCCTGTGCACGGAACGTGGAACGTTTGTCGACCACGCCCCAGGCACTTGCGGCCGCCAAGAACGCCATCCTTGGAGACGCAACCGCCAAGAGCCCCTCCGGTCTGCGCGCCTGCGTGCGCCCCCCGCCGCTGGCTGCCATCCTCCTGCTGGTCCTTGCAGGATGCGGGGGCCCAACGGAGCCGTCCCCCACCTCCACGTCGTCCTTTGCCCCCTCCGGCCTCGTGTTCCAGGACCTGGCCCGCGTGCCCGGCGACCAGGTGGCGGCCGAGCCGAACTTCGCCAGCGGCCGCGACGGCCTCTACCTCGTCGCGCCCGGTTCCCTGGTGGGCCAGCCGAACCTCGTGGACTCGCAGGTCAGCCTTTGGTCCAGCCATGACGGCTCCGTGTGGCTTCCGCTGCGGACGCCCGCCCCCCGCGACGGCGAGGGCACGTTCTGCTCCTGCGACGCCGACGTGGAGGTGGGCTCGGACGGGACGGTGTACCTCACGGACTTCTGGGTGACCGACAACGCCAACGGCTTCGTCGTGCAGTCCAGCCGCGACCAGGGACGCACCTGGAGCAAGGCCAGTTTCCTGCCCGTGACGCGCCCCAGCGACAACGACCGCCAGTACCTGGTCGCAAGCCACCAGCCCGCCGAGGTCTACCTCGCCTACGCGCGCGCCTTCGCGCTGCCCGCCCCGCTGCCGGTCCAGCTCCCCTCCACCCAGGCGCCCGTCGGCGATGCAGGCCTCCACCTCATGCGAAGCACCGACGGCGGCACCACCTTCGTCCCCCTTCGGAAGGTGTTCGACGAATCCCCCTCCACGTTCGCCTTCATCGCCAAGCCCCGCGTCGGACCCGACGACACGCTGTTCTATCCCTGGGTCGAGGGCCCGACCACGGACCCCTGGAACGGCACCGCGCGCGCCATGGTCGCGGTCAGCCACGACCATGGCATCACCTTCGCGCCTTCACGCAAGGTGGCGGACATCCCGGGCGGCGTCGGCGGCCTGTGGCCCTTCCAGATCGACGTCGACGCCGCGGGCGACCTGCTGGCGACCTGGATGGAGCGCCAGCCCGGCGGCGGCAGTTCCCTGCTCTTCAGCTCCTCCGGCGACCAGGGCAAGACCTGGACGCAGCCGCTGCGCATCGCCAACGGCACGGCCCTGCTGCCGTGGATCGCGGCGGGCGGCCCCGGCCGCGCTGCCATCGCCTACTATGGGTCCCCCAACGCCGTGGACCCCATGCGCGCGCCCGCCGACGAGCGCTGGGACGCCTGGGTGGTCGTCGTCGACCAGGGCGTGGCGCAGGCCCCCGTCCGCGTCAGCCCCTTCCCCGTGAAGGTCGGCCGCTTCTGCCCCCAGGGCGCCGCCTGTCCCCAGGACCGCGAGCTGCTGGACTACCCCGCCGTGGCCTGGCACGACGGCTGGGTGCAGGTCGCCTTCGCCGCCAGCCTGCAGGACGCGGGAGCCGGTCCGGCGGCCCCTGCGGGCGGCCACCCGGAGGGCGCGCACGCGACGGCGGGGCACCTCTGGACGGCGCGGGCCAGGCTGGCCTAGCCGGGCAGCACAACCTTCATCGGGCGGCATGGGTCGGCCAGGGCATGACCCTGCGCCCCCTCTTGGCCGCCGCCGTCCTGGCGGGCCTCCTGCTGGCCGGCTGCGCCCAGCGCCCTTCGGACGCCCCCGGCCCAGGCCAGGTGCCCTCCCCCCTTGCGACGCCGCAGACCTCGGGCCTGTTCCACACCGCGGGTGGCCTCCTCGCCGAGGCCCCAGCTGGCGCGGTGGCGGCCCTTGGCGGCGCCTACCACATCGGCCTGGGCGCGACGGAGCCGACGCTGGGCGTCGACCCGAAGGGGGCGGTCTACATGACCGCCTCCCTGCCGGGCGGCATCATGAACGGGGGCGGGCCCACCATCGTGCGCTCGACGGACAAGGGCCAGACCTGGAAGGCCGTCGGCCCCAGGCTGCCGCAGGGCACCAACGTCCACCCCGCCAGCTTCGACCCCTACGTCTTCGTGGACGCCCAGACGGGCCGCATCTACATGGACGACCTGCTGCCCATCTCCTGCTCCGTGCTGTCGTGGAGCGACGACCAGGGTGAGACCTGGCTCACGAACCCCTACGCGTGCGGCCACACCAACGTCAACGACCACCAGACCATCACCACCGGCCGGCCCCGCCTGGTCCCCGCCATGCCCGTGTACCCCAACGTGCTGTACTTCTGCAGCAACAACGTGTACGACACGGCGTGCGCCACCAGCTTCGACGGCGGGCTCACCTTCAACCCCCAGGTCCCCGCGTACCCTGGCGTGCAGGCCGGCTCCGACAACCAGGGGCAGGGGCTGTGCGGCGGACTGTCCGGGCACGTGAAGACGGGTCCCGACGGGCGCGCGTACCTTCCCAAGGGACAATGCGGCTTCGCCAGTGTGGCCGTCTCCGACAACGACGGCCTCACGTGGACCCAGCACACGATCGACACCCGTCACCGCATGACCGACCACGAGGTCTCCATCGCCGTCGACGAGGCCAACACCGTCTACGCCACCTGGCCCGCGGCGGACGGGTTCGTCTACTACTCGTTCAGCAGGGACGCGGGGGCGACCTGGAGCCCAGCCCTCAACCTCACCGCGCCCGGCGTCACCGCGACCGCCTTCAACGCCGTCGCCGCCGGAGGGCCAGGCAAGGTGGCCTTCGCCTACATCGGCACCACCGTCCCCGGCGGGTACGCGGGCAAGCCCAAGGGCGCTGGCGGCCTCACCGGCGACATCGTGGGCGAGCCCGACCCGCCCGAGTGGGCCAACGCGACCTGGAACGCCTACGTCGGCGTCATCACGGACGCCACCAGCGAGTCGCCCGTCATCCAGACCGTCACCGCCAACGACCCCTCGGACCCGCTGGCCCGCGGCCTGTGCGGGGGGACGCGCTGCCACGGCATGAACGACTTCATCGACCTCGTCATCGACGGCGAGGGCCGCCCGTGGGGCGCCTTCGTGGACGTGTGCACCAAGAAATGCGTCAGCGAGACCGCCACGCACTGGGACACCGCGGAAGGCCTTGTCGCGACGCTGCGCGGCGGCCCCGCCCTGCGCGGTCCCTTGGCGCAGCTCCCGCTGCTGGCCGCGCAGGCCCAGCCGTCCTAGCCCCAGCCCACGCGGCGCACCGCCGAGGACCAATCCTTCTAAGAGGCCCCACGTTGGCGGCGGCGTGGCCCCCGCGCGCAAGACCGCCAAGGCACGCAAGACCGCCAAGGCGTCCCCCGCGCAGCCCGGCGCGAAGAAGACGCCCCGTCCCAAGACCGGCAAGGCCCGCGGGCCTGCAGGCGGCAAGGCCACGGGGGGGAAATCCAAGCCTTCCCCGGCTCCCAAGGGGGTCCGGGTCGCCCGCCCTGCCGTGCACGAGCCGAGGCCGCTCGAGGTGAAGGGCAGCGAGTTCGAGGTCACCATGGACCTCGGCGCCAGCCGCAAGACCGCCCTCGATAAGGTGACCGGACGGCCCGTGCCGCCGATGCCGCCGCCCGACTCCGAGGCGCCCGTGGCTTCGGCCACCTCAGCCGTCCAGAGCAGGCCGGGGGGCATGACCTACGCTGCCTCGGGCGTCGACATCCAGCGCGAGGACAAGGCCATCGAGGCGCTGGCGGGGATGGTCAGCTTCCACCGCACCGGCTTCGGCGCGCCGCTGGGCAGGATCGGGCACTTCGCGGGCCTCGTCGACTTCGGGTCCGAGGATGCCCTGGTGCTGTGCACGGATGGAGTCGGCAGCAAGGTCGAGATCGCCAACGCCCTGCGGAAGTGGGACACGGTGGGCATCGACTGCATGGCGATGAACGTCAACGACGCCCTCTGCGTCGGCGCCGAGCCCCTGGCCTTCGTGGACTACCTGGCCGTGCAGGACCCCGACCCGGAGCTCACCAAGCAGATCGGGGTGGGGCTCAACGAGGGGGCGCGCCAATCCAACTGCAGCCTCATCGGCGGCGAGACCGCGAGCCTGCCCGGCATCATCAAGGGCTTCGACCTCGCCGGCACCTGCCTGGCGCACGTGAAGAAATCAGCCATCGTGGACGGCTCCCGCATCGTTCCAGGCGACGTCCTCATCGGCCTGGCGTCCACCGGCATCCACTCCAACGGGTACTCGCTGGCCCGCCGCGCCTTCGAGTCGGAGGGCCGCGCCTACACCGACCCGTGGCCATGGCCCGAGGACAAGGCGTACCGTGGCCAGCGCATCGGCGACGTGCTGCTGGAGCCGACCCGCATCTACGTGCGCGAGGTCCTGTCGCTGCTGCGCTCCGGGATCCCCGTGCACGGCCTGTCGCACATCACGGGCTCGGGCCTGCGCAAGCTGCGCCGCATCAACCAGTCGGTGCGGTACGACATCACGGACCCTCTCCCCGTGCACCCGGTCTTCGCGCGCGTGCAGCAGCTGGGCCGCGTCGCGGACGCGGAGATGTACAAGACCTTCAACATGGGCATGGGCTTCGTGGTGGCGGTGCCTGCCGCGGCGGCGAAGAGGGCGGTCGCGCACCTGCGGGGCCTGGTGGACTACGAGGTCAAGGTCGTCGGCAAGGTGTCGGCGGGCACGGGCGTGCATCATCCGGTCGGCGGCGTGCATTAGGTGCCTCCTTTTATCTGAGCGTTCATGCCCCGTTGTGGGCTTTGTTATTGGAGGCAACGTCTCCGGACCCCCGCCGCGATTTGTGAAATCGATTTCGGTCAGCGGCTTCAAATCTATCACTGTCCCCACCTCCGTCGAGCTTCGTCAACTCACAGTTTGTTGTGGTACCAACAGCGGTGGCAAGACCAGCTTCTTCCAGCCACTGTTATTGCTCAAGCAGACGTTGGATGCCGGTTATGATCCTGGCGATTTGCTGATTGACGGTTCTAACGTGCAATTTAGTTCCTCTGATGAATTTCTTTCCATTCTCGGTCCGGGGGAAGCCGCGCGGTCGGTTAGCATCTCGTTGGCATTTGACAACAGCGATGCCATGGCACTTACGTTTTCTAGAGGACCTGCCCCCCGACGCTCTTTTGGTGTTGAAGAAATGCAACTCGTTGAAGCTGCAGGTACCATGACGGTGCGAGTGGGCCAATCTTCGGAGGAATTGGCATCCATGCTTGGCGAACGTGCAGTAAACCACGCTCGTCGTTTTGCCGATCCTGCAAAGGGAACATCGGTTCGATTCAAAGTCACAAAGGAAAAATGTCTTTTTAATGTTGAGGGCACCACGCCTGAGTATGGAATTCAGATGTTGCGTACCTTGCAACATCAACGAATTTTATCTAGAACAATCCACATTCCTGGATTGCGTGGAAACCCTGAGAGAACCTACCAAAAAGCAGGATCCGGACCGGAATTCCCAGGCACTTTCCAACGCTATACTGCGAGCATTTTGGCATCTTGGCTTGAAACCGCTCCAGAGAAAATCAAGGCGGTGGGCAATGATCTTCGTGAATTGGAACTCACTTGGAAAATTGAAGTCAAACCTGCTAATGACACGCGTTTACAACTAGCGGTAGGACGTCTTCCCGCCGCGGCTCATGGTGGGGCAAAAGACCTCGTAAGTATCGCTGACGTGGGCTTGGGAGTCTCACAGGTCCTTCCAATCTTGGTGGCACTTCAAGCGGCGGAGCCCAATCGCCTAGTTTACATTGAACAACCGGAAATTCATTTGCACCCACGCGCACAAGTCGCCTTGGCTGCTGTTTTCAAACGCGCCCTTGACCGCGGTGTACGGATTGTGGTTGAAACCCACAGTGCGCTTTTCTTGCTAGCATTGCAAGCTCTAACGGCAAAAGGTGAAATTCCAGCTGACAAAATCGCACTGAATTGGTTTTCACGTGATCGCCGAACAGGAGCCACAACCGTTTCGCCGGGGCTGCTAGACGAAAAAGGACGGTTTGGAAATTGGCCGGTTGATTTTGGCGATGTTTCCTTGGAGCTTGAATCTCAATATCTTGAGTTGCTGGGACTCTAGCCAATGGTTAGACTAGTAGTTGATGCGGATCTGATTCGAGGCGCCGGATCGAGTGAAGGCGGGGCTTCTGCAACGGCACGTCAGGCCTTGGAGTCATTGCGGCAGAGGCCCGACGTGATTCTCGTCACATGCCCGCAACTGCGCCAGGAGTGGCGCATTCACGCATCCCGATTTTCCAAGTCATGGCTTGTGGAAATGACAAGCCGTGAGCGTTTATTTCATCTGGAAGAGACAATCCACCCCGCAATTCGCGCAAGGATAGAGCACTTAGTATTGGATGAGACAATTAAGACGGCGATGAAAAAAGACGTGCACTTACTCGAGACCGCAATCAGTACGGATTTCCGCGTAATTTCCCTCGAAAGAAAATGCCGTGAGTGGTTCATCCAATATTGTTGTCAAATCGGGGAAGTTGCGGCCATCGCGTGGGCAAACCCGATGCGCGCGCATGACAATACAACGGAGTGGATTGCCGCGGGCTTACCCCACGAAGCTTGGAGGCAGCTGGGTCAGACAGCTTTGCCCCTCTAACCCGCCTGATCCATTATAATAGGACATACACAACCACGAACGCGGCGTGCGCGATGCTGCCGCCCAAGACCAAAAGGTGCCAGACCTCGTGGTCGCCCAGGGGGCCGATGGTCTGCGGCCGGTTGCGGTTGTAGAGCACCGAGCCGCCCGTGTAGAGCAGGCCGCCGCCAAGCAGCAGGGCAAGGCCCAGGATGGGGATCTTGAGCAGGCCCGGGAGCGCGGTGACGGCGGCCCAGCCCAGTGCCACGTAGGCGACCTGGTGCACCAGCTGCGGCGTCCGGTGCACGGCGAGGCAGAGCGTGATGCCCACGAGGGCGAGGCCCCACTCGATGGCGAAGAGCGTCCAGCCCGAGGCACCCCCGATGCGGACGAGGGCCACGGGCGTGTACGTGCCTGCGATGAGGAGGTAGATGCCGACCTGGTCGAGACGGAACAGCCACGGCTCGGCGCCCCGGTGCGGGATGGAGTGGTACAGGGAACTGAGCGCGTACATCACGACCAGGCTGCCGCCGTAGACGCAGACCGCCGTGACCGCCAACGGACCGTGGGCGCGGGCCACCAGCAACGGCAGGAGCGCCAGGGCGAGGCCGCCCCCCACCATGTGGCTGATGCTGTTGAAGGGCTCCTTGATCCCCACGCGGCGCGCAGCCCCGGCGGGTCCTTGGGCCTTGCGCGCCCCGCCCATGCCGCAGGCGCACGAGCCCGGCAGGATGCGCCCCGGATGCGCGCACCACGCCGCCCCGAGGCCCTCCTGGCATTGACATGGAAACGCAAACCCCGGGCAGGTCCACTTTTTTAGGGGCAGGCAGGTGGCCGGCCGTGCAGGGCCTGACGGAGTACGTCTTCAAGATCCGCTCCGACGACAACCTGCTTTGCCAGTTCACGCAGGAACAGCCCGACGTCCGCCTCGTCCTGAACCTCCTGCGCCCCTCCGCCGCGGCCCCCGTCGAGAAGGCGATCGTCACCATCCTCGCGGACAAGCAGACCCGCACCCGCTTCCTCACGGGCCAGTTCGCCAAGCGCTACGGCAGCTTCGAGGTCCTCAGCGAGAACGAGTCTTACGCCTCCGTCGAGATCTCCACGTCGGTCCTGACGTACTACCAGCGGCACGACCCCATCCAGCTCACCCTGCGCATGCTGGGCCCCGAGACCATCTTCCACCCCGTCATCGTGGAGGGCGGCTACATCGTCATCAGTGTCATGAGCCCGAACCCCGCGGGCCTTGCCGCCTTCAACGAGTTCACCAAGCACATGCGCCTCATGGTGCCCGCCGACGACTTCAAGCTCCTGCACGTGGGCGAGTACCAGCCGGAGCTGCGCCTCAAGGGCAAGGGGAAGACCCTCACCCCCCGCCAGGTCGAGGTCCTCAAGATGGCCATCGCCATGGGCTACTACAACGACCCCCGCGCCTGCACCCTGGAGGACCTGAGCGTCGCCTTCGGCGTCAGCAAGGCGGCCGTGCACAAGCGCCTGCAGACCGCCGAGAACGGCCTCATCCGCCGCCAGTTCGAAGGGATGTGAACCAACGGCCGACGTCCCTGCCCTGCAATTGGAGGACATCCACAAGCGCCTGGGGGGCCGCGTCGTGCTGGAGGGCTGCAGCCTCGCCGTCGCGGCGGGCGAGACCGTCGCCATCCTCGGCCCCAACGGCTCCGGCAAGTCGACCCTCCTGCGTGTCGCGGCGGCCACCAGCCGTCCCGACCGGGGCCAGGTGCTCCTCGGCGGCATCGACGTCCGCAAGGACCCGGACAAGGCGCGCCGCAAGGCAAGCCTGCTGCTGCAGCAGGCCCCCGTGTACGCCGAGCTCACCCCGCACGAGCACCTGCGGTGGTGGTCGAAGGTCTGGGGCTTGCGCCTGCCTCCCGCCGCCATCGAGCAGGCCACGCTTGCCTGCGGCTTGGGCCACCACGCGCACCAGCCGGCCGCCACGCTGAGCCGCGGGCAGCAGCAACGGCTCGCCCTCGCGATGGCCATCCTGCCCGACGCCCCGCTGCTGGTGCTGGACGAGCCGTACGCCGCCCTCGACGCGGAAGGCACCGCGTGGCTCGATGCCGGATTGGCCGCCCGAACGGGGGCGACCCTCCTGGCCCTCCACGACCCCGGCCAGGCCCACCGGCTTGCCGACCGAAGCTGCCACCTCGCGGGAGGCCGCCTCGCCTGAGCTTCACCGCCCTCCTGTGGAAGGACCTGCGCCGCGAGGCGCGGGGCAAGGAGGCCCTGCAGGCCGGCCTCGTCCTCCTGGGGCTCTTCCTCGTCCTGGACCTCTTCGCGTTCCCGACCCTGCAAGGCTCCCCACGCGCTGCCGCGGCCGCGCTGTGGACGCCCCTCCTCTACGGCGGCGCCGCGCTGACCGGGCGAGGCTTCGCGGCCGAAGCCGACCGGGGCACCCTCGACCTCCTGCGCAGCGCGCCGGTCCCCCTGCTCTGGCACGGGCTGTCGCGCACCCTCGTGCACGCGCTGCTGGCGGTCCTGCTGGCGTTGCTGGCGTGGGCGGGTCTTTGGCTCCTGTTCGGGATCGCCGTGCCCCTCGCAGTGGGCGCGGTGCTCCTGCTTGCGGCCATGGGGATCGCCGTGGCGGGCACGCTGACGTCGGCCCTTGCCGCGCAAGCCCGCAGCCGCGAGGTCCTGCTGCCCATCCTCCTCATCCCCGTGCTGGCGCCGTTGCTGCAGGCCGGCCTGCGCGCCACCATCGCCGGGCTTGACGGCGCGACCATGCCGGACCTCCGTCTCCCCCTCCTCCTCATGGTGGGCTACGACCTCCTGGCGATGGGTGCCGCCGTGCTGCTGCTGCCCATCGCGCTCGAGGGGGACTGACGTGGCGCCGCCGCAACCCCTATGGCCTTCCTTGCCTGGAGAGGCTGCGTGAAGGCGTCCACGGTGACCGCCATCCGCAAGGGCACCCTGTGGGCGACCCTCGGCGCCTTCCCCACCCTGTTCTACCTGGTGTGGTTCGTGGCGCCGGACTGGTCGTTCCAGCCCGACGTCACCGCCCCCCTCACCCGCAAGGTCCTGTTCTTCCATCCGGCAAGCGCGTGGACCAGCTTCGCGGCCTACCTGGTCACCTTCGTCCTCGGCATCGCATACCTCAACGAGCGCGACCTCAAGTACGACCGCCCCGCCCAGGCCGCCGCGGAGGTCGGCTTCCTCATGAACACCATCGCCCTGGCAACCGGGACGCTATGGGGCATCCAGGAGTGGGCGAAGTCGGGACAGGACTCCCTCGCCACCGTCTACTCCGAACCCAAGGTCCTGGTCGTGGTCGTCATGTGGTTCGTGTTCGCCGCCTATCTCCTGCTGCGCCGCCGGGTCGACGCCCCGGAGCGCCGCGCCCGCCTGGGAGCCGTCTTCTCCATCCTGGGTTTCATCACGGTCCCGTTGTCCTTCCTGACCAGCCGGCTGCTCACCACGAGCCTCCACCCCGACATCGCCGGCCCCGGCAAGAACCCCGACGCGGCGGTCTCCGGCGACGTCGGCCTCATCCTGCTGGGGTCCTTCCTCGCGTTCCTGGTCCTGTTCGTGCACCTTTTCCTGCAGCGCACGCGCCACCTCGCGCTCGCCGCCCGCCTCGACCAGCTGGAGTCCCCATGAACGACGCAACGAGCTTCTTCCTCGCCTTCACCGCCATCTTCGCCCTGCTGGCCGCCTCGCTGGTCCGCCTCGAGCTGCGCGCCAACCGCCTCGAGCAGCGGCTGGCCACGCTGGAAACGGAACGGAAGGCCCGCTGATGCGGCTGCGCACGCAGCTCCTTGCAGCAGGCGCCATCCTGGCCCTCGGGGCGGGCACGCTCTGGCTTGCCGCCTCCAGCGCGGAGGCGGACGTCCGCTTCGTCGAGCAGGTCACCGCCGATCCTGCCTCGCACACCCGCGGCACGTACACCCTCATGGGCATCCCGGAACCCGCCCAGGTGCCGGTGACGGGCCCGAACGGGACCCAATTGGTGCCCAACCCCGAGTTCCGCAACCTCACGCGGACCACCTCGGTGTGGCAGCGCGCCGGGCAGGTGTACTACAGCACCCACACGTTGGGGGTGCGCGGGGACGCCTTCGGGACCCTGTGGTGGTTCCGCAACGAGACCCGGAGGTCGCCGACCGACCAAGCGCCCGCCTTCCCCGTGGTCACGGCGGAGTGGCACCTTGGCGCCGCGGGCCAGGTGTTCCCCGTCGCGGCGTTCACGGACCCCGAGCACCAGCGCGTCTGGGCGTGGTACGACCGCGGCACCGATTCCCCCCTGCAGCCCAAGCCCAGCCAGTTCACGGGCCGCCTCCTGAGCATCCTCCCCGATGGCACACCCCTGCCCGCCGGCGCCCTCGTCTACAAGGTGGAGCAGTACACGGCCGGGTGCTCCAGCAAGTTCCTGCCGCCGGAGCTGCAGGCCAGGTACGGCAACGAGACGGCCTCCCCATGACGCGGGCGGCGCCAACGGCGACCGTTTTCTAGCCCGCCCCCATGCAGCGCCCGATGCGTCCCGTCCTGCTGCTCCTCCTCGCCGTTGCCCTGCTTTCGCCCCCCGCGCATGCCCAGATGGAGTTCAGCCAGCCGTACCAGGTCCGCGCTGCCGCCGGCGACATCCCCAGCACCCAGGGCACCGTGGAGAAGGCGGGGACGTGGAACGTCGAGCAACTCCTCGTCGTCACGCACGCCAACGGCACCGCGCAGACCCTGCACCTCAACCTTCCCGCCGGGGCCACCTCCGAGGCCGTCACCTGCACGTGCCCCCGGATGACCAGCCAGGCGCAGGACGGCGCCATCACGGTCACCCTTGCCGCCGACAACCCGCAGGGTCCCGCCACGGTGCGCGTCCTCTCGTCCCAGCCGTTCTCCACCTCCCTCGGATTCTCCCTGCGCGCCCCCACGGAGGCGCCCAAGGACGCAGCCGTCATCCTGTACGTCCCGCGCGGCAGCACCTTCGAGGCTCCCGCCAAGGCCTCCTCGCCGGGCTCCAGCACGGACGGCGCCTCCACGATCCAGGCCTTCGCCTTCGACGCCGGCGCCCCGATGCCGGACCCGTTCTGGGCCACCATCCACCCCGGCACCTCGACCTCCTCGCAGCCGGCCGCCGGCTTCCCTTGGCTGCCGCTGCTGGGCGGGCTCCTTCTGGGCATCCTGCTTTGGGCCTTCCTGGTGCAGCGCGGCATCGTGCAGAAGCGCGGCCGCAAGCAGGTGGCCCAGGTCGCGGCGCACGCCGAGATCGCGGCCAGCGACCCGCCCGCGGTGCTGGAGGGGAAGAAGCGCGCCCTCCTTGCCGCCCTGAAGGAGGTCGAGCTCGCCAAGCAGGCGTCGCAGATGGACAACGCCACCTACGATGCCGTGAAGGCCGACTTCAAGCGGCAGGCCGTCAACGTCATGCGGGCGTTGGACGAGGGCGCGGGGAAACAGTCCTAGTCCCACGGGCATCGCGACGGTTCGACCACCGAGACCCGCAGGGGAGCGAGTGCGGCGCCCAAACGAACCGCGCGGAACGCGCGGACGTGACGGCATGTCCACGGATTCCGCGGCCAGGTTCCGATGGCGCCATCTGTGCCATCCGTGGTTCGGTCGGGACGGGACCAAGGGCTGGTTCGCCCACGAAACAACGCTAGGCCAGCACGATGCCGGCCTTCGCCACCGCGGCCCGCAAGGCCCCCTGCTGCAGCAGCTTCGACAAGGCCTGCACGTCGTCGCTGAGGATGCGGTCGCTCTCCAGCCGCGGCACCGTCTCGCGGATGCGCCGCCACGCGGCCGCCGAACCTGCGCCCGGTTCGAGGGGCGCCTTGAGGTCCAGCGCCTGCGCCGCGCACAGGGCCTCGATGGCCACCACGTCGCGCGTGTTGCGCAGCACCTGCGCCAGCTTCAGCGCCGAGACCGAGCCCATGCTGACGTGGTCCTCCTGGTTGGCGGAGGTGGGGATCGAGTCCACGGAGGCGGGGTGGCACTGCACCTTGTTCTCCGACACGAGGGCCGCCGCGACGTACTGCGCGATCATGAACCCCGAGTTGAGGCCCCCCGAGTCGACGAGGAACGGCTTGAGGCCCTCGGACAGGTCCGGGTTCACGAGACGCTCCGTTCGCCGCTCGGAGATGCTGGCCACCTCGGCGAGCGCGATGGCGAGGAAGTCCAGCTGGAAGGCCAGCACCTCGCCGTGGAAGTTCCCCTGGCTCACGATGTGGCCGTCCGGGAACACGAGGGGATTGTCGGTGGCCGAGTTCAGCTCCACGCCCAGGACCTGGGCCGCCTGCTCGATCACGTCGCGGCAGGCCCCCAGCACCTGCGGGATGCAGCGCAGCGAGTAGGCGTCCTGCACGCGGGCGCAGCCCTCGTGGCTCTCCACGATGGCGGACCGCCGCGTCAGCGCGCGCAGGTTGGACGCGACGGCGCCCTGGCCGGGATGCGGACGGACGGCGTGCACGCGCGCGTCCATGGGCGCCACCGAGCCCATGAGGGCCTCGAGGCTCATGCCCGCCACGACCTGGGCGTCCTGCAGGATGCCGCGCGCCTCCACCACGGCGAGGCAGCCGATGGCGGACATCATCTGCGTGCCATTGATGAGGGCGAGGCCTTCCTTGGCCTCCAGCACCAGCGGCTCCAGGCCGGCGCGGGCGAGGGCCTGCTGGGCCGGCAGGCGGACCCCCTGGGCGTCCTCGACGTGGCCGAGGCCGATGAGGGGGAGGGCCATGTGCGCCAGGGGACAGAGGTCCCCCGAGGCGCCGACCGAGCCACGGCTGGGCACGACGGGCACGAGGCCCCGCTCCAGGAGGTCGAGGACGCGCTCGATGAGGACGCGGCGCACGCCGCTGCAGCCTTTGAGCAGCGTGTTGGCGCGGATGGCCAGCATGGCGCGCACGGTCTCGCGCGGCAGCGGGTCGCCGACGCCCACGGCATGGCTCATCAGGAGGTTGCGCTGCAGCGTGCGCACCTGGGCGGGCTGGATGGTGACGTGCGCGAACTCGCCGAAGCCGGTCGTGATGCCGTAGGCGACGGTGCCGGAGCGCACGAGGTCGTCGACGACGCGGCGCGAGGCCTCCACGGCAGGCCACGCGGCCGGGTCGACCCGGACGGGCGCGCCCTGCGCGATGGCGGCCACGTCCGCGAGCGTGAGCCGGCTTCCGTCCAGGGTGACGGGTTGCATGCGGGTCGACCCTGGAGGTGCGGTTTAAGGGTGTCCCAGGCCCTCAAGGCGGAGCGGGCGTTGCGCGAGGGGGGACCGCTTTGTCTAACCGACGAGGCGCGGCCCGAGGATCTGCAGGATGAAGGCGCCCAGGATGAGAAGGCTCATCGCGCCGGCCGTCCAGCCGACCAGGCGCTCGCGGCGTGCTGCCTCCATGGAGGGCCGGAGCCTCTGCACGAGGCCGCCCACGGCATCGCGGAAGATGTGGCCGCCGTCGAGGGGGAGCATCGGCAGGATGTTGGTGAGGCCCACCATGAGGTTGATCCAGAACACCCAGAACAGCACGAGCGCCAGCGGCCAGAACAGGGCGGGGGCGAAGGGGGCGTCGTTGAAGGCGGGGAGGTAGGTGGAGAGCACGGGGGCGCCGCGCACCTCGCCGATGGGCAGGGAGACCAGCGACAGGAACCCGATGGCGCCGCTGGTGAACGGGTGGGCCAGGAACGTGGTGTCCTCGGGGAGCAGGGGCCGGATGCCAAGGAAGCTGGCCTTCTGCAGCGCCTCCGCCCGCGTCGCGTTGGCGGAGGTGGCCTGGTCGCGCTGCTGCGGCGTGAGGGCGTCCCACCGGCTCTGGAGCGTCGTCGGGTGCGTCGAGCCATCCCGCAAAGTGAGGGTGACCTCCTGCCCCGGGTGGGTGCCGTCGAGGAACGCGCGCAGGGCCGGCCAGTCCGGCATCGGCGTCGCGTCCACCGCCGTGATGGTCGATCCTGCCTCCAGGCCGGCGCGCTGCGCAGGGGCGTCCTTGACGACGCTGGCGACGTGGACGCCGGCCACGGGAGTGACCGCGCCCACCAGGGCCGAGAAGGCCAGCAGGGAGAGGACCGCGAAGGCAAGGTTGACAGTGGGCCCGGCGGCAAAGACGCGCAGGCGCTTGCGGCGCGGGGCCAGGCGCAGGTCCTCGTCGTCGGGCTCCACGAACGCCCCGATGGGCACCACGGCGATGAGGAGCCCCATGGACTTGACGCGCATGTCGTTGGCGCGCGCGAGCACGCCGTGGCCACCTTCGTGGACGACGAGGGTGATGATGAGGGCCACGAGGCCATACCACAGCGGGACGAACGGGTTCACGCCGGGGATGACGAGGATCTCGCTTGCCCCCAGCGGCTCCACGCCGGAGTCGGGCTGCAGGCTGAACCAGACGCTCCAGGCGAACACGATGGTCATGAGGACCATGCCCGCCAAGGTGAGGACGGTCCCGAGGTCGGCGAACAGGTTCCAGGCACGCCGTGGCCGCGCGAGGGCGTCCAGGATGCCCTTGCCGCGCTGGGTGCGCACCATGAGGACGATGCCCAGCATCAGGCTGAGGTTCCATTTCTGGAGGCGGCCGCTGGAGACCAGCCAGAACACGAAGACGATGTAGGCAGCCAGGAGCCCGATCGCGATGAGGGTCCCCTGCATCCCGCGTTTCGACCCGGCGTTTTCCCATAAGGCTTCTCTTCCGGGGACCCGACGCAATGCGGGGGGCAGCGAATGGAATCTTCGCCGGGTCCCTTCCCCGCTCCACCCGGAGCTGGCCGGCTCCGGCTCATGCAGGGATCTTGTCCCTGGGCGGTCACGGGGCGCCGATAAACTCTCCTGCGAAAGGAGATGAGCTGCCGCCGCGACGGTTCGGGCGATGCAGGCCCGCCCCGCTGCGCAGACCCCCGATACGGGGGAATGGGTGGGACCCGCGCTGCGCAACGTCTCCCTCATGGTCCTGGTCATGGGCAGTGTCGTCGGCGCCGGTGCCGGGGCCCTGGCCGCGTGGTCCGCCTTCCATCCCAGCTATCAGGAACGGGTGCTGGAGCCGGCCGAGCAGAACCTCCGGACGGACGCCGCGTCGCTGCAGCTTGCGGCCACGGCGGCGCGCGCGGGAGACCTCACCGGGGCGCGGCGGATCCTGGAGCAGGTGCGCACCGAGCAGGCCGCCTTCGTGCAGCAGGTCCTGGACCCCAACGCGCCACAGAACCCGCAATTGCAGGCCGTGCACGCCGAGATCCTCGGGCTCTACGCGACGCTTGCGGACGGCCTCGATGCCGCCGTCCAGTGCCTCGAGGGCCTGGAGGGCGCCGAGGGCCCCGGCGCGGCCGCATGCGTCCAGGGCAACGCCGCCTTCGGGCAGGTCCCGGGCCAGACCGAGGCCATCCTTGAACGGCTTGCCGCCCTGCGGTCCAGTCTTGCGTCGTGAGCAGGTTTTTCCACGGCCATCCCCCATGCGGGGCGATGCCGTCGGAACCAATGGTGCTGCTGCGCACCACCGTGGCCACCGAGGAGCACGCGCAGGGCCTTGCCCAGGTGCTGGTGGAGTCGGGCCTCGCCGCCTGCGTCCACGCATCGCCCATCCGCTCCAGCTACATGTGGAAGGGCCGGCTGCACCACGGCGGGGAGATCCTCGTCGAGGCGCGCACGACCGCGGACCGTGAGGTCGAGGTCCGCCGCTGCATGGCCAAGGGGCATCCCTACGAGCTGCCGCTCATCGAGTCGGTGCCCGTCGAGGTCAACCGCGAGTACGCGCGGTGGGCCGCGGGCCAGGGCCCCTGGTCCTGAATCGCGCCGCGCGCCTCAAGGCATGTGCCGCACGATGCGCAGGAGGCCCCGCGCGGAGGCCGCCTCGACCAGCCGCCGCGCCCACGCCAGCTTGGCCGGCTTCGTTCGCGGGTCCCAGCGGTGCGAGTAGGCGCTGGGCGGCGCGTCGAAGTCGAAGCCGAAGAGGAGGCACTCCTTGGCGCCGAGGGCCTCGCACAGGAGGACCGCGCGGTCGCCGTCCGTGAAGCCTCCCACGTTCTGCATGGGCTCGAGGGCCGGCTCCGGCGCGCACTGGTAGGTGCCGAAGAGGCGCGGGCCCAGCCGCGGCGCCAGGCCGGCCAGCGCGGGGCGGTTGTCGCCGTGGGCATGCACGACCATGGCGGACCCCTGCGCGGCGGCCCACGCAAGGTCCCCCGGGTCGCCGTCGAGGTCCGTGACGACCACGTGCGGCGTCACGCCGACCTCGCGCAGCCACGTCGTGGCGCCGTCGCACGCGACCACCACGCGGCCCGCCAGGGCGCGCGGGTCGGTGCGGTGCAGGCTCGGGCCGGCGCCCACGACGGCCAGGTTGCGGCGGTTGCGCAACTCCACGCCCAGGTCGCGGAACCGGCTGGTGGCCAGGACGTGCGCGTGGAGGTCGTGGGCGGCCGCGCGGTCGGCCTGCGCGTCGTAGCCGAACTCGGCGCAGATGGAGCGGTAGTGCGGCGCCCAGTCCTCCCAGCGCATGGGGTCGCGTCCCCCTAGCGGTGGGCGACGGGGTGCGGGGCGCGCAGGTACCGGCCGACCAACAGGCCGCCCATGAGGACGACGATGCCGAGCGTCAATTGGAGCATGCGGGCGGAGGTCGCGATGTGCAGCAGGTCCTTGGCCTCCAGGATGTCCACGGCGACGTCGAGGACGACGCTGCCGGAGAGGCCGAGGAAGATGAGCACGCAGGCGGCGGCCCACGCTCCGGCCCCCGTGTTGCCCGCGCGCACCCAGGAGTCGAACAGGCTGCCGGCAACGCGCACAAGGAACGCGCTCACCATCCAGGGCAGGAACGCCTGCAGGAACAGGAGGGTGCGGTACGCCATGGGCTGCTGGATGAGGACGTTGCTGGGGGCGTGGTGGTCCTTCTCGACCTGCAGCCCGACCAGGACGCCGACCGTGATGAGGAGGAGCATGACGAGGTTGGCCAGCAGGCTGAGCTTGCCGCGCCGGACGCCCTCGCCGATGTCGTGGAAGAACTCGCCCACGCGGGACTCCCATTTCATGGCGTGCACCAGGAGCCACAGCCCCATGATGGCCAGCGTCGCGCCCCACGCGTAGTACTGGATGCCCAGCAGGTACGAGATGCCCCACAGCAGCAGGACGATGGCGAAGGGAAGGACGAAGCGCTTGGCCTGCTTCTCGTCGTCCAGGAGTCGCGTGATGACGTAGTAGAAGCCCTCGAGGCGGGGGGCCTGCTTGACGATGCTGCGGTGGACGTGGGCGATCTTCGCGCGGGAGGCGAGGAGGGGGAGGATCTGCTCGTCCTCGGCGCCATCGGAGACCAGGATGACCTCGTCGGGGCGGACGGCGTCCAGCACCTGCTGGAGTTCCGCGGTGATCTTGCGGTCCGCCTGCAGCCCGAGTTTCTTGTGGCCTGCGATGGTGGCGACCTCGACCTGGTCGCGGCCCTTGAGGTTGGGGAGCTCCGTGTCGTAGAGGTGGACGGCCGCGAAGAGGGCGTTGGTGTCGGAGTCCTCAGGGTCCGCAAGCCCCAGGGCCATGGCGGCCTCGACGTTGCGGCGGCGGCCGATGACGGGGGTCGTGACGTGGCCTTTCTCGCCCAGGTCGTCGTCGCGGTCCACGCACAGGATGAGGGTCTTCAACGGGCGACAGACCTTCTTGGGGACTATAAAGGCGTCATGGCGCGGTCGTCGATGCGACGATGGTTGTTGCCCCAGGGTTTCGGCACCCACCGAACCACAGATTTCACAGAACTGTCTTCAAGTGGTGGGCGACCCATCGGTCCGTCGTAACACCGCAGCCAGTCAAACCCTGTTGTGGCGCCGACGCCGAGGTCCAGCTCAACGGGTTGGGACCGCAAGCGATGGAATGGGGGCGCGCGAAGCGCGTCCGCCGAAAACCATCCCCGCCAGGTTTCGGGACGGTGCGCTCCGCATACTCAATGGCATCGTTCTGGTGCTCGACACCCCCGCCGTCACATGGTGTTTGACTGGAACTCATCCAGAACGAGCGCGGAGCGCCCGACAGCCAAGGACCGAACGTGGATGCCACCACGTACCAATCCTGGCTGCACCCAATGGTCAAAACGCGTAGGTCTCCCTCTCGCGAAACCGCTAACCGGACGGCCCGAATCCAGGCCCGTGCCCACCGCCAAGGCCAAGGCGAGCCCGAGACAAAAGGCGTCCAGCCAAAAACGCAGGCCCCCCGTGGCTGGCCCGAAGACTCCCCTGCGCTGCAAGTCCTGGCGCACGGAGGCGATCCTGCGCATGCTGGAGAACAACCTCCACAACGCCGAGGAGCCCGACAAGCTGATCGTGTACGGAGGCACCGGCAAGGCGGCCCGCAACCCGAAGGCCCTCGCCGCCATCAGGAAGGCCCTCGCCGCCCTCGGCGACGACGAGACGCTCCTCATCCAATCGGGGAAACCGGTGGCGGTCTTCCAGACCTGGGAGCAGGCGCCGCGCGTCCTCATCGCCAACAGCCACCTGGTCCCCCATTGGTCCAACTGGACGGAGTTCAACAAGCTCGAGGCCGAAGGACTCACGATGTATGGCCAGATGACGGCAGGATCGTGGTGCTACATCGGCACGCAGGGCATCATCCAGGGCACCTACGAGACCTTCGCCGCCGCGGCGCAGGCGCACTTCAAGTCGGACCTGAAGGGGCGCATCGTCCTCACCGGCGGCCTCGGGGGCATGGGCGGCGCGCAGCCGCTGGCCATCACCATGAACGGCGGGGTCGCCCTCTGCGTGGAAGTGGACCGCTCCCGCGCCCAGCGCCGCCTCGATGCGGGCTTCCTCGACATCATCGTGGAGGACCTTGCCCTCGCCCGCGACCTCGTCGAGAAGGCCGCAGCGGGCAAGCAGGCCCTCTCCGTCGGCCTCATCGCCAACGCCGCCGAGGCGTTCCCCGCCCTCCTGGAGTCAGGCTTCGCGCCTGACCTGGTGACCGACCAGACCAGCGCCCACGATCCCCTGCGCTACGTCCCCATCGGCTTCGGCGTCGACGAGGCGGAGGCGCTGCGCACCAAGGACCCCGCAACCCTCACCCGCAAGGCGCAAGGCTCCATGGCGCGCCACGTCGAGGCCATGGTGGGGTTCGCCAACGCCGGCAGCCACGTCTTCGACTACGGCAACAACCTCCGCGAGCAGGCCCGGCTGGGAGGCCTCCCGCGCGAGGCCGCCTTCTCGTTCCCCGGCTTCGTCCCCGCCTACATCCGACCGATGTTCTGCGAGGGGCGCGGCCCCTTCCGCTGGCTCAGCCTGCAGAACCGCCCGGAGGACATCCGGCGCACCGAGGCGCTGGTCCGCAAGATGTTCCCCCGGAACAGGACCCTCACCAACTGGCTCGACCTCGCGGAGGAGCACCTGCCATGGGAAGGGCTGGCGGCGCGCGTGTGCTGGCTGGGCATGGGGGAACGCGACCGCTTCGCCCTCGCCATGAACGACCTCGTCCGCAAAGGGGCGATCGGCCCCATCGCCGTCACCCGCGACCATCTGGATTGCGGAAGTGTCGCGTCACCGTATCGCGAGACCGAGGGGATGCAGGATGGCAGCGACGCCATCGCGGACTGGCCCATCCTCAACGCCATGCTCAACATCGCGGCCGGCGCCGACTCCGTCCACCTCCACAACGGCGGCGGCGTCGGCATCGGCTACAGCACCCACGCCGGCGTCGTCGTCGTCCTTGACGGCACGAAGCTCGCGGCCGAGAAGGCCAAGCGGGTCTTCCGCACCGATCCAGGCATGGGCATCGTCCGCCACGTCGACGCGGGATACGCGAAGGCGAAGGCGGTCGCGAAGAGGGAGAAGGTCCGGACGCCGCTGGTCTGATGCC
This sequence comes from Thermoplasmatota archaeon, assembly GCA_035526765.1. Taxonomy (GTDB): domain Archaea; phylum Thermoplasmatota; class E2; order JACPAO01; family JAHFTW01; genus JAHFTW01. The sequence goes on from DATLBS010000005.1 coordinate 30,689, forward strand.
CAGCGCCCGCGTTCGCGCAGCCGCCCGAGCCTACCGGATCGGCCGCGGCGAGGAGGGCGTCCTCAGTACGCACCCCTACACGGCCGCGCTGCTGCCCCTGTGGCGGTTCCGCACGCCGGCCCTGGCGCGGGCGAGCGCGCGGGCCCTGCTGGCCCGCTACCGGTCCTACCGCCGCGCGGGCGATTTCCCTGGCATGGACATGTGCCGGAAGTTCCTGCAGATGGGCTACACGCGCAGCAGGCGGTACGCCCGCCACCGCAGCGGCCGCAAGCAGGCCGCGGACGGGACCCCGCTGCCGCTCGCGCCCGACCCGACCAAGCAGGAGAGTGCCCTCGTCTTCAAGTCGGCGTGGGACAAGGTGCGCGCAGACCCCGCGTACCAGAGGCGCAAGGCAGAGCATATGGCCCGGCAACACGCGGCTCGCGGACCCGCATCCTTTCGCCCCACCCTGCCAAAACGGAAAGGTCGCCTACCTAAGCCCACCCGCACCAGGCTTCCGGCCCCTTGCCCGGCCTTGCAGCATGAGCCGCCTGGCCCCTGGAGGCCGACAAGTCTTGCGGGGGAGGACATCCAGGATCTTGGCCGGAGGGACGCATGAAATGATTGGCGCGGCAGTGGTCCCTTGGCGTGTTCACCCACCCCGAGCCAATCCACTTGGATGTGGTTGCCTCATGGCGGCCCCGTGGCCTGGGAGGCGGTCGAGCCCGGCATGCGGGCGGTCATCGAGTGCGCCCTCGAGGTCACCGCGAGCTGGGCCCCGGTTTCCTGGAGGCGGCTTACTCCCGCGCGCTGGTCCTGGAGCTTGGGGCGCGGGGGATCCCGTGGAAGGCAGAGGTCCTCCTCCCCATCCACTACAAGGGATTGCAGCTGGGTGTGCCCATGCGGGTCGACCTGGTCTGCGGGGACCTCCTCGTCGAGCTGAAGGCGCGTTCCTGGATCGGGCGCAACGAGCGTTCCCAGTTGCTGCAGTACCTCCGCGCGTCAGGGTTCCGGCGAGGGTTGCTCCTGAACTTCGGGGCGCCGGGGCTGAGGTTCGAGCGCATCGACCTGGAGCCCTGGACCAGGACCGAAACGGTGCAGGAGGCGGGCGCAACGGCTTAGGGCGTCCGGGTGGTGGGGGGCATGTGCGGGGCGAGGTGCGGATCCGTGCCGGGACCCCGGACGACATGGAGTGGGTGCGCAAGCGGAAGGTAGACGTCTACGCCGAGGAGTTCGGGTACGGCCCCATCTTCGGGAAGTACGTCGCCGAGACCATCCCCCCGTTCCTCAAGGCGCTCGACCCGAGCAAGGACCGGACCTGGGTCGCCGAGGACCCGGCGGGCATCACCGGGTTCATCGCCATCCACCACGACGCCCAACGGCCAGGATGGGCGAAACTGCGCTGGTTCCTCGTCGAGAAGCGGGCCCGCGGCACAGGGCTAGGGAAAAGGTTGTTCGCGGATGCCGTGGGTTTCGCCCGGAAAGCAGGCTACGAAGGCGTCCACCTGCACACCGTCAGCGACCTCGTGGAGGCGCGCAGGATGTACGAGAAGGAAGGGTTCCGGCTAGTCGAGGAATCCAAGGAGCCTTGTCCCTGGGCGCCGTGGGCGCACGAGCAGGAATGGGAACTTCTCCTCCGGCCCCAGGACGACACCCTCATATCGCGCCAGTAGTCCACCAGTGGCAGAAGCCATGGCCGTCTCCCTCGAACGGGTCAAGATCCCGGAGCTGCAGCCGGCGGTGCGCATCAAGTCCTACGACGAGGCGGTCCTCGGCTACACCCGCAAGCTGGCCATCGAGGAGGCCATGCGGTGCATCGACTGCAAGACCAAGCCCTGCACGTACGCGTGCCCCGCCCTCACCAAGGCCCCCGAGTACATCCAGGCCATCGCGGCCGGCGACTTCGACAAGTCCCTCGCCATCGCCCTCGAGACCTACCCGCTCCCCGGCACCCTGGGTCGCACATGCTTCCACCCGTGCGAGGACTCCTGCGTCGTCGGGTTCAAGGGCGAACCCATCGCCATCTGCAGCCTCAAGCGGGCGGCCTTCGACTACGGCCAATGGCCCGCCATCGAGCGCCCCCCATCCACCGGCAAGACCGTCGGCGTCGTGGGGTCCGGCCCCGCCGGCCTGCAGGTGGCCTACGACCTCGCGCGCCAGGGCCACGCCGTCACCGTGTACGAGGCCCTCCCCAAGCTGGGCGGCATGCTGACCGTGGGCATCCCCGAGTACCGCCTCCCCCGCGACGTCCTCGAGCGCGAGCTGGAGAAGCTGCGCGAATGGGGCGTCCAGTTCGTCACCGACTGGCGCCTCGGCGACGGCCACGCCCTCGACGAGCTGACCGCCGCCCACGACCTCGTCTTCCTCGGCGTCGGCTGCCACAGCCCGAAGGAGATCCGCGTCCCGGGCGAGCGCAGCCCCGGCGTCACCCACGCCGTCGACTGGCTGCGCCGCCTCGAGCTGGGCGAGCACTACGACCTGGCGGGGCAGCGCATCGTCATCATCGGCGGCGGCTCCACCGCCATGGACGTGGCCCGCAACGCCATCCGCCTGGGCGCCAAGTCCGTCCACATCGTGTACCGCCGCGGGCGCCGCGAGATGACCGCCTCCCCCGAGGAGGTCGTGCAGGCGCGCGACGAGAACATCAAGTTCCTCATGCTGGCCAACCCCACGCAGATCCTCGCCCGCGAGAACGGCCCCGTGAAGGCCGTCGAATGCGTGCAGACGGAACTGGGCATGCCAGACAAGGCGGGCCGCCGCGTCCCCGAGACCATCGAGGGCTCCGAGTTCCTGCTGGGCGCCGACCAGGTCGTGCTGGCCGTCGGCCAGAACCCCAGCCCCGTGGCAGCCGCCCTCACCGGCAAGGTCGCCCTCAGCAAGTGGGGCGACATCCTGGTCGACGCGCGTTGCCGCACCAGCCACCCCAAGGTGTACGCGGCCGGCGACATCGCGATGGGGCCCAGCAGCATCATCGAGGCGGTCGCGCAGGCCCGCAAGGCGGCGCAGGCCATGGCCGATGACCTGCGGTTGCCCTTGGCCGCCGCGGGCCTGCTGGGTGCCTGACGTGCGCCTGCCCGACGTGACGGACCGGGTCCCCTCCCGGCGCATGAGTGTCGCCCGCGGCACGCTGGCGGGCGGGGGGGCGGCCACGCCGGAGGCCATCGCGACGGCACGCGTGGCGGCCGTGCTTGCCGTGAAGGACGCGGCTCGCCTGGTGCCCAGCCTGGTGTCCTTCCAGTCCACGGACGCCTTCTGCGACGTCGAAACGGCTGGTGAAGGCGCGGGCGTGCAGGTCACGGTCACTGTGCAGGCGTACGCGCGCACGTCGCTGGCCGCCGCTGCCCTGGTGGGCGTGGCCGCCGCCCTGGTGTCGCTGCTGGAGTCGGCAGGTCACCCCGAGGGCGCGCGCATCCTGGAAGTGCACACGGTGCAGGACATCGAGGGCTAGCGGGCCTGGTCAAGGCTAGGCGGGGACGATCCTTCCGTTCAGGACCACCATCGCCGCCGTGTTGCGGCCGAACTCGGCGATCCACTGGTTCACGTTGGCCACATCGTGCAGCACGAGGTTGGCGATCTTCCCCTCCTCGATGGAGCCGACCTTGTCCTCGACGCCCAGGGCGCACGCCGCGTTCCAGGTGACGCCGGTGAGGGCCTGGGCGGGCGTGAGGCCCATGCCGTAGCAGGCCATCTGCGCTGCGAACTGCTGGTCGACCACCGGGTTGTTGGGGTTGTGGTCCGTCGCGATGGCGATGGGCACCAGGGCCTCCATGAGGCGGGACGCGGGAGCCCACTGGCGAGTCAGAAGGGTCAGGGGGACGGTGGGGGCGAGGGCCGCGATGGAGCCGTGCTCCGCCATGGCCGCGATGCCGGGATCGGAGACTTTCAGAAGGTGGTCGATGGCGTGGCACCCCAACCGCGCGCCCAGTCCGGCCGCCCCGGTGTCGGCGAGCTCGTCGGCGTGCATGCGCAGCTGGAACCCGAGGTCCTTGGCGGTCTTGAGGATCCTTTCCCCCTGCTCCACCGTGAAGGCCCCCTCGTCCACGAAGACGTCGCAGAACCTCGCGACCTCCTGCTTCGCGACGGCGGGGAGCGTCTCCTCCAGCACGAGGTCGACGTACACGTCCGGGTCCGCCTTGTGCTCCTCGGGGATGGCGTGGGCGAGGTAGGTCGAGACGACGGGCACACCCGTCCGCTTTGACAGCTTGGGGTGCAGGGCCAGCTGGCGCAGCTCCGTCCTCGTGTCAAGCCCATAGCCCGACTTCGCCTCCACGGTGGTGGTCCCGCAGTGCAGCATGCGCTTGAGGCGGATCGCCGCAGCCTCCTCCAGCTCGTTGTCGGTGGCCTCGCGCGTGGCGCGGACGGTCTGCAGGATGCCTCCTCCCGCGGCCAAGATCTGGCTGTATGTCTTGCCTTGCAGTTTCTGCTTGAGCTCGCCCGACCGCTCGCCGCCGTACACGAGGTGGGTGTGGGGGTCGACGTAGCCGGGCGTCACAAGCTTGCGCTTGGCGTCCACGGTCTTGGCGGCCTTCCCTTTCCAGTCCGGGTCGGGACCCACCCACACGATGCGGCCGGCGCGCACCGCGATCGTCCAGCCGGCCTCCAGGCCCGTCTCGGATGCCTCGAACCCGTCACGCGGCTTGTTGGGGCCCTCGAGGGTGGCCACCGTTGCGGTGCGGATCAACAGGTCGACGGGCGCCTCGGGCACGAATGGTTGAAGCCAGCGTGCCGCATAAGTCCGGCGATGGCCTTCAAGCCGAGTGGCGCCAAGCTGCCGGAGCGGCGCATCGCCCCCGCCGACCCGCGGTTCCTGGAGCTCTTCGGCCACCCGATGGCGGAGGCTGACCTCGTCCTCGTGGGCGTCCCCTTCGACGGCGCCGTCATCGGCCGCAAGGGCGCCCGGTCGGGCCCCACGGCCATCCGCGAGGCCATGCGGTTCCTGGCCACGCATGACCCGGTGCGCGGCATCGACCTGGCCCCGATGCGGATCCACGACGCAGGCGACATCGTGACCCTGGAGGGAGTCGTGGACACCCACCAGGCCGTGCGGGACTCGGTCCGGCACCTGTTTGCCACCCAGAGGCCCGTCGTCCTGCTGGGAGGCGACAACTCCCTCAGCGCCCCCCACGTCCAGGCGCTCAAGGACGCACGCGGCGGCAGGATCGGCCTCGTGGTCCTGGACGCCCACTACGACCTGCGCCCCCTGCCGGCCGACGGCGTCCCCACCAGCGGCACCCCGTACCGACGCCTCATCGAGGACGGCACCCTCGACGCGGACAACCTGGTCGAGGTCGGCATCCGCCCCTACGCCAACACGAAGGCGCTGGCTGACTACGCGCACGGGATGGGCGTGCACGTCGTCACGGTCGCCGAGGTCCGCAGGCAAGGCATGGCCAACGTGGCCGCCGAGGCGGTCCGGACGGCTGCCAAGGGAGTCGACCACCTGTTCCTCAGCATCGACATCGACGGCCTCGACCAAAGCATCGCAAGCGGATGCAGTGCCCCCGGCGCCGGCGGCCTCACCTTCGACGAGGCCAGCGCCCTCGTGCACGCCGTCGCGTCGCATCCCTTGTGCCGTGGCATGGACCTCGTCGAGGTCGCCCCCGAACTCGACCCGACCGGCAACACCGCTAGGACAGCGGCGCAACTGGTTGCGGCGTTCGCGGGAGCGACGTGGTCGCGCCAAGCATAGGCGATGGGACGAACAACCCCGGCCCCGCGCGCGGCTTCTGGGCGCTGACCTTGTAGATCTTGAGGCGGCCCTGCAGCCGGAGCTCGGCCATCCCGCCCTCCACGAGGCGCTGCAGGCGATGCTGCGTCGTGCTGCGGCTCCACCCATGACCCGCCATCGCCTCAAGGACGTCCTTCTGCGGCACCTCAGGGTTCGCCAGAAGCCAGTCATGCAACTGCTTCAGGGCCGGCTCCCGCAGCAGGACCACGGAGTTCCAGGTCGCCTCGAACTTGCCATGGTTCTCGAAGAACCGCGTCGTGCTCCCATGCGGCCGCTCCATGATGACGCCGTTGCGCTTCAGGACCGTGAGGTGATGGCGCGTGGTGCCCGTCGCGATCTCGACGCCGCGGGCGACCTCGCGGAACGTTGCGCCTGGGTGGTCCTTGATGTAATCGAAGATGCGACGACGGCGGGGATGCTCGAGGGGGTCGCCCTTGAGTTTGGTGAAGAAGAATGAACCAAGGAATTTAGTGAGCAAGAGAATGCCGGCCGTGGCCGTCGTTCCGGCAATGGCGGTGGTGAAGAGGACGGCTGACGACACAATTTCTTCGTCGCTTTGCAAATGTGAGATGTCTCCTCCAACACTCGCTTGCATTCGATCGTTTGAGCGGCGAAGGTCATTTAGTTCAAGGTGCCCTTCTGCGGTAAGGGTATGGTCCGCGGTCCAAGAGCAGGCACTACACTGCGCGTTGGCAAGAGGGAGCCGCAATCGGCCATCTAGGAGCAAGTCGTGTTTTGGACTCGAGGCAAGCAGAAATGAACCGAAGCCCGTCCCCCGAACCCCCACCTCGTTATCGACGCGAATCTGCATGACGCTTTTCGTCCCGTACCCGAGCCGGACACCCTTTGCTGCTTGCACGACGGAGGTAGGATGCGAGCCCTCCATGCATGGTGAGGTTGGACACTGGATACTGACGTCACTCCACGTGATCTTCTTTAGATTACCAGCCTCCAACTTCATTTCAGAAACTTGGTCGCTGAAAAGGATGACATCGAACGGAGAAGCATGGACGTCTCGCAAATCGATGCCTGGCGAGTAAGGGAGGAAAGCGTGCGCGTCGCCATTTTCGTTCGCCAACACCAGATTTGCCTGATTTGAAGCAAACGTTAGGAGAATATTCTCAGCTTCCAGAGTTAGGAAACCAGTGGATTCCGGTGGCAGAATGATGGTGGATTCATTTGGCACCGATGCTGTTCCACTCGAAGTGAACTCGTGCAGCCAAATTGGAGTGCCGGAGAGGCTTGTGTCGGCCACGGCGTATGCAACAGTCCGATTGGACCATCCACCTTCAAGGGAATTCGTGAGGCTCAGGGAAAATTCCTTTTCCCTGGATGGAAGGATGGTGAGTGTTCCATCGAAACGAGTCGTAAGTGCTCCGACGGCCGAGGCAGGTTGGGCGAAATCTACCAACGGGTTTGCCGCACCTACATTTTCAGGCGTACACCCCAAGACAAGCAGGATGATCAGGAAGGCAGGCTGGATTCGCATTGTTCATCTCCATATCTTGTCAGCGTAGATGTCGCGTGGTACGTCGTTCCCACGTTGGCAACCCCTACGTAGGTTGTTGTTGGCATCGCTTGGGAGTAAAGCATGGGCGCGGCCATGGTGCCGGTCGCGAAGAGAGGCTCCAGCCCACCTGTGTATGTTCTCTTGAGATCCAGGGCATCGAGGCCATGGCCATCCATCCAAATCAATCGTTCCGTAGACGTGGACGAAGAATTGTCGAATGGCGTATTCTCAAATCTGAGCAATGACTCATCGTTTCCTTCAGTTCGCCATTTCCAATCATAGATTACTGCCTCTCCAACATTTCTTGTTACCAGCGAAATATTTGCTTTTTCTGCAGGCAAGTTGTATTCTTGCGCAAGGTAGTTCGCTAAGTCAGAGTCAGAAACAAGGATTCTTTCGACAAAGTAAAGGAAGTCTACATCGGCGTCCATGCATTTTTGAGGCCATTCGCCTTTCGAGTGCAACTCCAGTACAAGGCTAACCGGTCGCTCATATTGATCCCAAGATATTTTGGAACATTGCAGTACTTCGACTTTAACGGCGGAACCTACTCCTGCGGAGCGGTTCCATTCAGGCGGGACGGTACCTGGTCCAAAATCTCCTCCCCAAGTGAACGACGAAAAACCCGCCGTGCAGGCATTGAAAGTTGGAGGATTTAGAAGCGCAGGAGTCGTTGGTGGGTTGCTTGCCGGGGCCTGAGCCACACAGCCAGATAATAGCAAAGCAACTGCAAGCAGTTTTTTCATCAGCAATGCGCCTTCTCAGCTGGGTTAGTGTCGACGACCAGTAGGCCTAGTCCGGTTCTGCCTGAACCCAAGCCACCCGGCAAATTTGGGTCAGTATTTCCCGTGTCCGACGAAGGGTTCTCCGATCCATTATCATCCTCGGAGGTAGCATCTGCCTGGCCATTTGCATCCTCCGACGTTGGACCCGGTGTGGACAATTCGAAGTAAAATTCAGTTCCGACGGCGAAAGTTTCGATGCGGCCGTCCGTGACTAGCTTTGCAAAAGCTGGGAGTTCATCGGGAGTTACTTTGAAGCTTGCACATGCGATTTTGTCAAGACCAATGCAGTTGACAAAGGCATAGGCATTTGGAAGTTGTTGCATGCAGCTCACGATGTCAGTGATACATGACTGCGGAACCTCGCAAGGTTTGGCACTGGCAGTCGGCACCGCGGCCAGGCCCGCCGTCATCAGTCCAAGGCACGTCAGCGAGAATAGGGTCCGGTTCATGCGCGCTTCACCCGCGTAGACGGCCCATTGTGGGGTGCATATTAAGGCGACTGGACGCAGGTTGGCCTTGGGCCTTTTCTCCTGTTGTCGAGGCGTTTCGCGGGGGCTTGCCTCACAAGCTTTTCGCGGACGTTTCCCATCTGCCGAAACTATCCCAGCCATGCGACGAGGCTCTCTTCGTCGTACCCGAAGGGGGACAGGAGGGTCTCCACGCTTCTTGCCAGCAAGCGGAGGTAGGCCCCCACGTCGTACTGCGTGCCTCCCTCGAACGTTCCTCGTCCCCACAGGGCCACGGGCACGGAGCGCTGGTCAGGGATGCCCTGGCTGCGCGTGATGACGTAGGGGACCGATTGGCCGGGCTTGAGCTCGATGCCGGCGTCGCGCAGCTTGCGCAGGGCCACCTTGGTGGGGGTCTCGTTCTGGTACTCCTCGACCGATTGCCGGGTGCGCGACAGCAGGACAAGGTCCTCATGGGGGACCTGGCGGGCCTTCAAGCGCTGTGCGGCCTCCTGGGCGACGGCCAGAGCCTCCGGGATGCGGGCCTGGAATTCCCCGGGGTTCTGTGCCTTCGCGAAGACGTCCAGCATGCCGCGCTGGACCTGCTGGATGAACGGGGGCGTGCTGTGGCGACGCAGCTCGATGCCGCGGATCTTCAGATCGCCGTCCTCGAACAAGCCGTAGTAGCGGTTGGGGACGCCGACCTCCTCTTCTTCCGTGGAATGCGACTTGGAGGGCAGCAGGACGAGCCACTTGTAGTGGCCTTCGATGTCGACGGGAGCCTCTGTCCTCTTCAGGATGCGGCGGGCGAGGCGGAGGACCTCGGGGCGCTGGGCGCCGGACTTCGACAGAAGGACGCAATCGGTGATCTGGTGCAGCACCTCGAAGCCCTCGGACTCCGCAACGGCCTGGGCGTCGGTCATCCCTTTGCGGCCGTACGCCTGGATGCCTTGGTGGATCTCGGCGCAGCCGTAGCGGGCGTTGCGGTAGCGGAAGTACCCGAAGCAGACGACCCCGAGCCCTTTGAGTTCGCCCTTGATGGCCTTGGCTTTTGCGACCTCGTCGAATGTGAGGGTATGCATGGGTCACCGGTGGACGGTGGATTCCTTGCTTGCGCTGTCCTTGAAGCTGACGAGGAACATTCTCACGACTTGAATTTCCTCTTCATTCCAGGGGATGTCACCGTCCTCCTTCATCCGGCGGTCCATTTCCTTCCAGAATGCCGCGGTCGGGGTGTCATCCATGGACTGGTTCAGCACATCGTCGTACGTCTTGCCGCCTACCTTGTAGGACTTGAGCCGCTGGAGGGTCTCAGGCTTGACGGGGACGGAGGTGAAAGTGGACGAAAAGGGGCGCCGAGCCACGACAGTCATCACATTCATGAACATCAGGAGCCTTCGGCCACGGCCGTTCCCTGGTTCTTGGCCCGCTTGAGGAGCATCTTGATCTTGCGGCGATGCTCGACGGTGGGCCGCAGCACCTTGACCTGGTGCCCGTCCCCGCGTTTCTGGCAGACATGGTAACCCAGGTCCGGGATGACCTCGTCCGAATCGGGGCAGCAGGCGCAATTGATGGTGTCGCTGCTGAGGTTCCGTCCCACCACGATGCTGGGATAGTATGCGGAGAAGTCCAGCGCCCAGACATCGCCGTAGATGCCCGGCCGGGGCTTCATGATCTGGCCTCCCCGGTCGACGGCGGTGAGGGTCGCGGCATCCTTCCAGTCCTCGCTGAGGTTTCGTTTCCACGGCAGCGAGCAGCCCTCATCAAGCGCCACGTCGATCTGGATCTGCTGCAGGCAGTAGCCAGGCCCGTTACGGTTCACGTCCTGCAGGCGGCGGTTGGAGATGCGCGTCATGTAGACGAGGCCCCACAGGTCGGCGCGGTCGGGCAGGTCGACGAGGGATTTCTTGCCCATGTCGACGTGGAACCGGCCGCGCAGGTAGTACGCGGTGGTGCGGTAGAGGATCCGTCCGTACGTGGACACGGACTTCGCTTCCTGGTCTGGCGCCTTCGGGTCGGGGTCTGGCGCGCGCCCCAGCCAGACCTCGTTCTGCAAGGAGTGCGCACGGATGCGGGAGAGCAGGTAAGGGACATCCCACTCGTCGCCCCCCCGCGTGACGAGGACATCGGGGTCGAGGGAGCGCAGGAGACGGCCCATTTGGCGCAGGACGCGGGGCTCGTCGTCGGGGCCGGCGCAGGCGAACTCCTTGCCGTCGAGAACAATGCGGTCCAGGGGGTCGTCGAAAGCCCGTTCGACGCCTTGGGCGTGGCTGTAGGCTTCCAAGTCCACGATGGTGAGGGGCGGCGTGGGGAAATCGTAGTCGAAGCGTTCGTCAACGCTGTGCCGCCGAAGGGAACCGTCGTCGGCAAGCCGGCAGAGAGGGAACAGGCCGTTGGCATGCATCCAGCGCGACTCGGGCTGGTTGTCCACGTCGAAGAAGAGGTACCCCTTCGTGTGGGCCCGCTTCCGCAGGTCGGAGGCGACCGCCCAGACGTCGTGCAGGCTCCACGGACGGACCCGCAGCACCTCCACCGGTTCCGCGCCGGGGGCGGGCCGCGTGGTGGCGCGCCACATCGACTCCACCCGGCGGTCCCTGCGCAGCTCCGCTTCCGCCCACGAGAGCGGCTTGCCTTCGGACTGGAGGCAGAAGTCAGGCCGGTACGGGACCTCCGTCCTCCACGTCCCCGAGCCGCGCTTGGCCCACACCACCAGGCTGCTGCGCGTCGGGTGGGGGTAGACGTCCAGCAGGAACTCCATCGCTCACCTCCCCGAGGCGGCGCTCGAGGCCATGGATCCCGCGCTGCAAGGTGGCCTGCTCACGCTCGAGCCGGTCGATGGTGGCCAGCAGCATCGCGAGGAAGAGGGGACGCTCGAAGTCCATCTCGGGGTGGCTGTTGAGCGCGTTCGTGTGGCGATGCCCTTCGGCGACGAGACGGTCGAAGAGGGCCTGCTCGGAGCGTGGCAAGCCTGCGCGGAAGCCGCCGTAGCGGGACTGGAAACGATCCAGCATGTGGGTCACGGTGGGGACGGATTGGCCCATGGGTCACCTCGGGAACTCCTGGAAGGCGTGGCGCATCCTGGCCTTGATGGCGCGGTGAGTGAAAGCACAGGTCACGGGGTCACCCCTGGTTCCATGGATGCCGCTGGCCGCCATGCCGGATGCCCATGGGCGGCAAGGGTTCGAGCTCCTCGACGGGCGCCGCGTCCGGCAAGAACGCGTCCAAGGTGCCCGGCCTCGTGCGCCATGGCTTCGCAAGGGGGCCCTCCGCCTCGTCCGCCATCAACCAGGCCCCTCCCTCCGCCCGCACGCTCCATTTCCGGGGAACACCCTCCTCGAGGATGGCGGCCATCGCGGGATTGTCGCGCCACAATCGAGGCAGGTCGACCAAGGCAAGGATGGGGGTGTTGTGCCTCTCCGCCTTTTCCTTCATGTCGCCCACCGAGAAACGCAGGTGGTCCTCGGCCTCCCAGTCGCGCAGCTCCTCGTGCAGGAACAGGCGGTCGTAGGGCGCCGCGACCACGAGGGCGGTCTCGGCCTCCACCATCTTGCGCGCCACGTGCCGGTCGAGGATCGTGTCCCATTGGAACGCCGTCATCGCGCGCTTGGTCAGCACACGGCTGGCTGCAAGGTCGGCAGGGAACCCCCGCACCAGGTTCAGCTCCGCGTAGTCGTAGGGATTGAAGCCGTGCTCCCCATCGCACACCAGCACCTGCCCCTGCCGCGCCCGCACCGCCTGGTGGATGGCCTCCTGCGCGAACGACCACAACTGCCGGCGCGGCACGTTCACGCGGGTGAAGGCAGGCTCGAACAAGCGGTCCCACATGCGACCTGGTTGGCGGCACGCGGACTTCTGCCCAGCGCAGGGTCACGTGAAAGAAGTCCGGGGCGGGTCGAGACATCATAGGGTTTATCCGGCACCCCCAAGTCGCGCGACCCGGGGCAGCCCCGGTTGCCCTCCATAGGCCGCCTTAGCTTAGCTGGTGGAGCATCAGACTGTTAATCTGAGGGTCGTTGGTTCGAATCCGACAGGCGGCGCTGAAGGGTCGAGTGGAGCGAGGCCAGGCGGGTTTGCGCGGGCGACCACCCGGCCCTCTACGCGGGAGGACCCATGGCGCCAAGCAGGCCCTCCGGGTCGAGCGGCATCTGCAGCCCTTGCAGGCTGATCTGGCTGTCATGCACGGTCGACCCCGTCAGCATGTCCACATGGGCGGCGGGGGAAGCGAACGCGTTGGAATTGAGGGCCAGGTCCAACTGCGTGCCCTTCGCGAGGGTGCCTTGGGCGACCGGGAACTTGAGCTGAAGCGCCCGGATTCCCGTGGGGACCTGCAGGGGTTCGACCCCGCACGTGCTGGTGAGGGCTGACGGCGGAGCCAACTGCCCGGGAAGGGATTGGGGGTCCTGGTGGACCTGGATCATCGCGTTCCAGAAGCAGCCGTTCGCGGTGGGGAAAGGATCCCCGACGACCGTCCCCTCCACGTCCACCCACAAGGTCATGTTGGCCATCAGGACCGAGAGGTCGCCGGGCAAGGTGAACGTCCAGATGAGATAGGGCGACTTCCCCGCGGCAGAATTGGAGGCACCGGATGAGTCGAAGGGGGAAGGCACGGCTGCGACGATGTCGCTGGAGCCCGTCGGTCCCACCATGGAAAAGCCGGGGGCCGCCAACAAGTGCAGCGTGTCCGTGGTCGTTGGAAGGACCGGGGCGGGTGCCTTGGTCGCCGTTTCCGTCCGGCTCGCGGAGTGGGACGTGGTCGGTGTGGACGAAGGGGGCGAAAAGCAACCCGAGGAGGCCAAGGCGATGACGGCAAGCAGGAGCAGAGTGCGCATCACCCCCCGCTCAGCTTCGCGAATAAGGGTCTTTTGGGGAGCTCGTTTGATGCGGCAACCCTTTTGCGGCCCGCACGGGTGCGTCGATGTGGCCCCGCCGCGCTTAGGCTGACCCGCTCCACGTTTCCTGTGGGGGTAGCCAAGCCCGGCCAACGGCGTCCGACTTAAGATCGGGTCCCTAGCGGTTCCCCGGTTCGAATCCGGGCCCCCACACTCGCCCACCTCAAGGCTCCTCAAGGCGCCTTAAGGAACCTGAAGGATTCCCCCGCGCCCGCGGGTCCAACAGCAGGTTTTCACAAGATGCGACCTGCAATCCGACTGCCAACGGTTTTCCCGACCACACACTTCGCGCATTCGTGGACTGGGGCAAGGTGTGGGAGTTCTTCCACCAGTTCAAGGCCAACCGCGCCTGGGCCCTCGTCCTCATGGTGCCGAACCTCGTCGGCATCGGCTTCGGCTACTACTATTACCACGACGTCGGGCAGTTCGATCCCGGCTCCGCGTACTTCCGGTCCTACGGGTGGTGGCCGTTCATCGCCGACTCCCCGACGGCGGTCCTGCTGATGTCGGTCAGCCTGCTGGCCTTCGCGTTCCGGGGCAAGCGCAGCAAGGTGTTGGACGCCATCGCGTTCACCGCCATGGTCTACGTGGGCCTTTGGACGACGATGCTGTTCCTCTCGTACCCCGAGCAGTTGGGCACGTTCCGCCTCGGCTCCACCAACAACCTCCTCTTCGTCAGCCATATGGGAATGCCCCTCGAGGCCCTCCTGCTCGTGCGCGACATGCGGATGGACAAATGGACTTGGGTCGGCGTCGGGGGCATCCTAGGCTGGAACGTCCTGAACCTGTACCTGGACTACTGGGGCCCGCACCTGCACCCTGCGCCGTTCCTGCACGACCTTGGACACTTGCCCCCCTTGCACTCGGCGTCCGACGCCACGCTGCACCTCCTGAGTCCCTTGCTGATGGCCTTCACGCTGATGACCTGGTTGCTGGTCGCCTGGAGAGGGTTCGGCAGATGGGAACCAAGTTAGGGGGGTCGCTGAACCAAGAGGGCCCCGTCCAGGAGACGGCCAGTCGTCTGCCCCTTCCGGCCCGGCACGACGCGGCCTTATAGGGGATGGGTGTGGGAACGATTCGCGCCATGCGTTTCGATGCCCTCCCCCTCAACCCTGCCACCCTGTCCGCCCTGGAGGCCATGGGCTTCGAGGAGGCCACCCCGGTGCAGGCCGAGACCATCCCGTTGCTGCTGCAGGGCCGCGACCTCGTGGCGCAGGCGCAGACCGGGACGGGCAAGACCGCCGCGTTCGGGATCCCCCTCATCGAGGCCTCCCGGGCGGGCCGCCGCGGCCTCATCCTCTGCCCCACCCGGGAACTGGCGCAGCAGGTGCAGCGCGAGGTGCAGGCCATCGGCAAGGGCAGCCCCGTCGACGTGGTCTGCCTCATCGGCGGAGCGCATTTCGGCGACCAGGTCCGCGCCCTCAAGCACCACCCGAAGGCCATCCTCGTCGCCACGCCCGGCCGCATCGTCGACCACCTGGGTCGCGGCACCCTAGACCTCGGCGACATCGCCATCCTCGTCCTCGACGAGGCCGACGAGATGCTCAGCATGGGCTTCCAGGACGAGCTCGAGGCCATCGTCGCCGCCCTTCCCACGCCCCGCCAGACCATGCTGTTCACGGCCACGCTTGCCGGCAACATCGAGCGCCTGGCCCGCACGGCCCTCAAGGACCCGGTCACCATCCGCGCCGGCGACCGGGGGGCCGCCGCCAGCTCCGTCAAGCAGGCCTTCGCCACCGTCCAGGCCGGCGACCGCGCCGAGGCCGTCCGCCGCATCCTTGCCATCGAAGGCCCCAAGGCCGCCCTCCTGTTCTGCCGCACCCGCGACCGCGTGGAGCGGCTCGGCCAGGACCTCAGCGACCTGCGCCCTGAGGTCCTGCACGGCGGCATGACGCAGCCAGTGCGCGACCAGGCGATGCAGCGCCTGCGCAGCGGCCGCACGAAGCTCCTCATCGCGACCGACGTCGCAGCACGGGGCCTCGACGTCGAGGACATCGAGCTTGTCATCCACGACGAGGCCGCCGCCGACGTGGACACCTACATCCACCGCATCGGCCGCACCGGCCGGGCCGGCCGGGCCGGTCGCTCCATCCTGTTCCTGCCGCCCAGCGGCATGCGCCGCCTGCAATCCATCCAGCGCGTGGCCGGCAAGCTGGACCGCTACGACATCCCCGACGACAAGGCCATGGCCCGCGCCGAGGGCGACCGCCTGCTGGCCGAGCTCTCCGAGGGCGAGCCGGGCCCGCAGGCGCACGCCGCCCTTGCGGCCGCGGAGGCCGCCGGCATGGACCTGCGCCAGGTCGCCCTGCGCGCCCTGCAACGCATCGTGGTGCCCGCGCAGGCCTTGGCCGCCGCTGAGCCCGTCGCGGTGCCAGGCGCCACGATCGGTCTCTCGTTCAAGGTCGGGTCCGTCGACGAGGTCCGCCCCGGCGACATCATGGGCATGCTGGTCCACGAAGGGGCCCTGCCCGCCGCCTCCGTCGGCCGCATCGACATCCTGCCGCACATCAGTGTCGTCGAGGTCCCCGAGGCCGAGGCGACACGGCTCGTGGGCGCCATGCACAGGAGCATGTTCCGCGGTCGTCGCCTCCTTCCCCGGCTCGCCGAGGACTGGAAGTTCAAGCAGAACCGTCGCTGATCAGCAGACGGGCGACGTCTTGTTGGCGAGCCGGAGCAGCATTCCTTGGTGGGGGACCCACGCGAGTGCCGCGTAATGCTTGAACGACTTCGTCGGCACCGCGTACTCGGTGCAGTTGCCCGGTTCCTCCTTGTTGGCCAGGAGGTTCTGGCACCCCGCGGGCCGCTGCCCGAACGTGAGCGTGCAACCCTCGGCGCCCAGGAGCGTGCAGGCGCCGTTCGTGCTTGCGTCGAAGACGCCCGGCCTGGACGCGACGTTGCGCGGCCGGACATAGTAGGCGCGGCGGAGGCGCTCGGGGTCCGTGCAACGGGGGCATGAGCCGTCGCAGTCCACGTCGAAGCAGGCCTTCCCTGGTCGCGGGTCGCCGTCCCACCAGGCCAGCACCAGATTGCCTTGTTCCAGGCCCTCCTTCAATCGCTGTGGGGTGAGTTGGTCGGGCAGGTAGGCCCCCGGGAGGGTCTTGCAGCATTGCCCGCCGCAGGCACGACAGGTGGCGAGGTCCTCGTTGCTGGCAAGCCGCAGACCGGGGAGGGGCGTGCTTGCCATCGGCCCTCCTCCATCCTTGGTGGTCTTGAACCTTGCCGACCGGCAGGCCCTTCGTCTCCCCTCCTTCACGGGAGTCGTGGCAGAGGCCAAGCCGGTCAAGCCCCGCTTCTTCTCGTCCCCCGCAGCGTTCGGCAAATGGCTCGCCGTCCATCACGCCAACAGGAAAGAGGTCGTGGTCGGGTTCCACAAGGTCGCCACGGGCAGGCCGAGCCTCACTTGGACGCAATCCGTCGAGGAGGCGCTAGTCTGGGGGTGGATCGATGGCGTCCGCCGCAGCCTTGGCCCCGAGGGGTACACGATCCGGTTCACGCCGCGAAAACCGGGAAGCCATTGGAGCCTCGTGAACGTGCGCCACGTGGAGCGGCTGGAGCGGGAAGGCCGGATGCAGGCCGCAGGGCGGGCGGCCTTCGCCGCGCGCTCGCCGGAAAAGACAGGCAGGGCGTCGTTCGAGCAGGGGAACATCACGTTGACCCCGAAGCAGGCGAAGCAGTTCAAGGCGGACAAGGCCGCCTGGGAATGGTTCTCGAACACGGCGCCGCCCTCCTACCGCAAGATGTGCATCTGGTGGGTCGTGTCCGCGAAACGGCCCGAGACGCAGGCGCGGCGGTTGTCCACCCTGATCGGCCAGTGCAGCCTTGGCAAGCGCATCGAGCCGTTCGCGCCGCGCAAAGGGCTGAAGTGACGCCTGCGGCGGACCAGCTTCACGCGGAGGTCACGGATGCGTTCGTCTCGATGCACGGGCGCTCGGTGTTTGGTTCTGGGCTGTCGAGCGCTCCGCGTTCATTTCTGGATCATTGACGGTCCAACACCCCTGTGGGCCGTGCATGTCGACGGACCTTTTCGTCGGCGCGGAGCGCACGGCCCCGTAGCCCAACCCGGTTTCGGCGGGCGCGGCTGCCGCGCCCCCATCCCCTCGCTCACAATTCCAACAGGTCGTGCTGGACGACCGCGTCGGCGCCACAGGCATGATTGGCTGGCTGCGGTTTTACGACAGACCGATGGGTCCGATTCCACGTGGGTGGATTTTGAGGCGGCAGTTTCCGCAAGTCGGGACCGAGTCCGAGGCATCTTGCCTTATCTGTGCCATCTGTGGTTCCGTCGGGGCCGAAACGCGTTGGCCTCCGATTGCATCCGCGAATCCGTCCAGTGGGGAAGCGAAGCTCTCCTAAGTAACCCTCGTTGTCCTGCGCGTACTGGAGGTTCCCGAACGAAGGGGCTCTGCCCCTTCGCAACCCCGAGGGCGGCCTTCAGCCGCCCAGCCCTTGGTATGCCCTAGTAGCCTTCGTTGTCTTGGGCATACTGCAGGTTCTCAAACTCTTCCTCGGCGGAGAACTCAAGGCCACGGCCCTCGCGTTGGTGCTCGCCGACCGCGAACTCCAGGTCCATCGTGAGCTCGCGGAACAGCGCCTCGAGGCTGCGGCTGGTGAGCTCCTTGTCCCCCTCGGTCTCGGTCACGATGACCGCGGAGTAGGTGCCGTTCTTGTTCCGGACGATCTCGACACGCGCGAGTTGCTCTTCCATGGCCGTCACCTGCGGTTGAAGGCCCCCCCTATTTCACGCTATCGTGACGAGCTGCGGTGCCAGGTCCGTCCCTGGTCGGCTTGCGTGGTGCGTGGCTGGAGTTGCTTAAGAAGGACGGGTCCTTGGCGGTGCGCGATGGTGCGGATCCGGAAGCTGGGCGAGGACGACATCGATGGCATCTGCGCCCTGTGGAAGGAGTTCGCCTCCCTGCGCGAGGGGCTCGTGCAGTCGAAGATCCTCAACGAGGACGCCGCCGACTACTTCTTCGGCTACGCCACCGGCCTCGTGCAGCGCAAGGACACCCTCACCCTGGTGGCGGACGACAACCACAAGCTGGTGGGCTACCTCATCGCGAACAAGCAGCGCCGCCCCCCCATCTACCGGCACACCAAGGTCGCCTACCTCAGCGATGCGTTCGTGAGCGACGGCTACCGGGGCAAGGGCATCCTGCGCCACTTCATGAACGAGCTGTCGAAATGGTGCAAGTCCGAGGGCATCACCGCCATCGACGTCCAACTGTTCGAGAACAACAAGCTCGCGCAGGAAGTCTACCGCAAGCTCGGGTTCACGGACTACCGGGTCGTGCTGCGGCAAGAGGTCGCGCCGGGCACGGGTCCCACGGGCTGATTGACCCCGCAAGGGCATATCCTGAAGAACAGAATCTCCGTCGCGACGCCGTGGCCCATTTCACGGTCCGCGAGGCCGAGGAGCTGTACCAGGTCCCAGGCTGGGCGGACGGGTACTACCGCGTCACCGGCGCCGGCACGCTTGCGGTCATGCCCATGGGCGTCGACGGACCCGAGGCGGACGTGCACGACATCGTGCAGACCCTGCAGGAGCAGGGCATCCACACCCCCATCACGATGCGGTTCCCGCAGATCCTGCAGCACCGCGTCGACCGCCTCAACCGCGCCTTCGAGAAGGCCCTCAAGGACAACAAGCTCAAGCAGGTCGACTACCGCGGCGTGTTCCCCATCAAGGTCAACCAGCGCCAGGAGGTCGTGCGCACGCTTGCGAACTCAGGCCGCAAGTGGAAGTACGGCCTGGAGGTCGGCAGCAAGGCCGAGCTGATCGCCGCGCTGACCATGGACCCCAACCGCAAGTCCCTCCTGGTCGTCAACGGCTTCAAGGACCGCCCGTTCCTGGAGGCTGCCTGCCGCGCGACGCACTTCAAGGAGGAGGTCATCATCGTGCTGGACGAGGTCGGCGAGCTGGACGTTCTGCTGCCCCTCATGCAGGAGCAGGAGCACAAGCCCATCCTGGGCATCCGCCTCAAGCTGCGCAGCAAGGCCCCCGGCAAGTGGGCGCTCTCGGGCGGCGAGCGTGCCAAGTTCGGACTCACCATCCCCGAGGTCCTCTACGCCGTCGAGCGCGTCAAGGAGTTCGGCCTCCTGGACCGCCTGCAGCAGATCCACTTCCACATCGGGTCGCAGATCTCCGACATCCGCCGCATCACGCAAGGTGTGCGCGAGGCCGCCCGCATCTACGCCGAGCTGCGGAAGATGGGCGTCCCCCTCAAGTACCTCGACGTGGGCGGCGGGATGGCGGTCGACTACGACGGCTCGGGCTCCACGGGCAGCAACTCCGCCAACTACACCATGGAGGAGTACGCCAGCTCCATCGTGGCCACCCTGAAGGACGTCTGCGACGAGGCGGGCGTCCCGGTGCCCCACATCATCAACGAGTCCGGCCGCGCCGTGGTCTCGCACCACGCGCTGCTGGTCGTGGACGTCATCCGCCGCGTCCCGTACCTCAACCTCGAGCCCGACCCCGAGGGCGCCCACGATGACGACCCGACCTCGCTGTGGAACCTCTTCAGCACGTACGAGAACCTGAGCCCGAAGAACGTCTTCGAGTCGTTCCATGACGCCGTGCAGTACCGCGAAGACATCCAGAACCTCTTCGAGCTCGGGCACCTCAACCTGGAGTCCCTCGGCCGCTCGGAGACGGTGTTCCGCTCCATCCTGGCCAAGGTGCGCGACATCCTCAAGGACGAGGACGAGACGGAATCCGAGGAGTACGAGCAGGCCAACTCCCTGGGCAGCCAGAAGCTGGTCTGCAACTTCTCCCTGTTCCAGAGCCTGCCCGACGTGTGGGGCGTCAAGCAGCAATTCCCCATCCTTCCCATCCACCGCCTGAGGGAGCGCCCGAACGAGATCACCACCCTCGCGGACATCACGTGCGACTCCGACGGCGAGATCCGCCGCTTCATCGACCCCGAAGGCACCAAGAGCTCGATGACGACGCACAAGCTCCGCAAGGGCGAGCCCTACTACCTTGCGATGGCCCTGGTCGGCGCCTACCAGGACACCCTGGGCGACTACCACAACCTCTTCGGCGAGACCAACGAGGCGTGGATCGACGTCGACGCGTCCTCAGGCAAGTGGACCCTGACACGCCTCACGCCGGGCTCGAAGGTCTCGGACATGCTGCGCTGGGTGCGCTACAACCCCGCCGACATGAAGGACTCCCTCAAGGACCGCATCAAGCGCATGAAGGACAAGGGCACCATCGATGCCGCCACCGCGCGCACCCTCGTCGACCAGTACGTCAGCCTCATCGACAGTTCGACCTATCTCGAGCCGGCGCGATCGTAGGCGCAGGCAAGCGGGGCGTTGGCGCCAAGAAGGATGAACCTGGGCTTGCACACGGCGGTCTACGAGCGTCCCGCGTTCGGGTCTGGATTGTCGGGCGCTCCGCGCTCGGCTCTCGATCATTGACCGTCCAACACCCCTGTGCCGGCGGCGGCGTCGAGCACGAGAAGATGCCTTGTGGTGCGCGGAGCGCACGACCCGTGGCCTTCAGACCGGTTTCGGCGGGCGCGTTTCGCGCGCCCCCATTCCATCGCTGCAAGAACAACCCGCCCCCGCCGTCGGAGGGGAGGTGGATCTGGAGTTTCACGCTTCGACCGACCGATGGGTCGACAAACACCCAAGCCAGGCACTCGACTCCATCTGTGGTATCTGTGGTTCAGGCGGTTGGCGACCTGGTTCAACACCGATTTATCCTGGGTCGCGCTGGAAGAAGCATGGCAGCAGGACTCGACTCCCTGGGCAGCTTCGTCAGCCGCCGCGAGGTCGCCCTCCTGCGCCGCCGCCTGCGCCCCGACGAGAAGGTCCTGGGCGCCGTGGACGCCGTGCGGGGCCGCCGCAAGGGCCTCCTCGCCGCCACCGACTCCCGCATCGTCTGGGCCTCGGCGGGGGTCCTGCGCCGCACCACGGTCGCCTGGCTCTACCCCGAGGTGGCGAAGGTGGAGGTGCAGGTCGCGCGGGATGGCGCGACCATCGACCTCATCCTCGGACAGTCCGCCCGCGAGTCCTTCACGCAGGCCGAGCGCGACCAGGCCCGCGCCTTCGCGGAGGCCGTCAAGCGGGCCAGTCCCCGCAAGGCGTTCCGCAACGTGACGCCCGTGGGGAACGCCGCGAACGCGACCTCGGTGGCGGAGTTCCTCGACGAGCCCTTCAGGACGCGGCTGGAGCGGCTCGAGAGGATGCGGGCGCGCGGCACGGTGACGCAGCCGGAGTACGACGCGAGCCGGCAGGCCATCCTCGACGAGGCGGAGGCGGCGCGGTGACGGCGCCTTGCGCGGCCAAGCGCATGCTGCCCGCACCATGGGGACCGCGCCTCCGCTGAACCGGCCGGCAACCCCTATATCCCTGCTGGCGCGTCGGCCCCGTACACGGCAATGGCGCGCATCGACTCCGCGGTCGCCAACGGGTTGGCCGCCATCTCGATCTTCTGCAGCCGCCACGCGGCGCTGGTCCTCGTGCTGACCCTGCTGGTCACGGGCGCCTTCGGCTACGGCGTGACGCGCATCACGACCGACGTCGACGTGGCGGACGTGCTGCCGCGCGGCAACCCCAACACGGACGCCGCGCACGCCCTCACCGCGAAGTTCCGCTCCACCTTCACGCAGCAGGTCACGCTGCAGCTGCACATCGACGAGTCCCGAACGCATTGGGAGCACGACAATTCCATCCTGGTCAACCGGAACCAGGGCGCCGGCCTTGCGCCGCAGCCCGCGGGGGCCAGCTCCGGCCCCGGCCGCCCCAACCCCGACCCCCACAACATCACCGACGAGGTGTACGTGCGCGCCATGGACGAGCTCGTGCGCTTCGTGCAGGCCCGCACCGACTTCAGCCGCTCCATCAGCATCAGCAACATCTACAGCCTCGTGAACTGGACCATCGCGGGGGGCGACGGCAGCTCCGGGGGCGCGCCGGCCCCGATGTCCTCCTTCTCCCTGCCCGGCTATTCGACGCGGGAACAGGCGCTGCAGTACCAGGTGGTCGACCAGGCCGTGAAGGCCGCCATCCTGGACACCGTCGACGCCATCTCAAGCCCCCACTGGACGCACGCCGCGGCGCTGTTCATGCCAGCCTCCGACAACCAGGTGGGCAGCAAGGAGCTGGGGGAGCAGATGCTGCGGGTGCGGGACGAGTACGTGGCCGCCGTGGGCGCGGGACGGACGACGTACACCGTGTTCGGCCCCGACAACCCGCCGCTCTTCACCGTCGACCTCCCGGTGGCCAATGCCCACTCGAGCGCCCTGGTGAAGGAGGACTCCCTCAGGCTCCTGCCCCTCATCGGCCTCTTCATCGTGGTCTGCCTCTTCATCGCCTTCCGCAACCCGCGCGCCATCGTCGTGAGCCTCTCCACGTTGGTCATCGGCCTCGTCTGGAGCTATGGCACGATGGGGTTCATGGGCATCGCGCTGAACACCCTCAACATGACGATCGTGCCCCTCGTCATGGGCATCGGCATCGACTACTCCATCCACATGATCAACGAGTTCGTGGAGCACAAGGCGGAGGGGCACGACAACATCGAGGCGTTCCGCCTCGCCGGCACGCGCAGCGGGGTGGCCATGCTGATCGCGACCGCGACCACCGTGGGCGGGCTGGCCGTCCTCATCTTCAGCCCCAGCCTCCTGATCGCCGAGCTGGGCATCGTGGCCACCGTCGCCCTGACGGTCATCTACCTGCTGGCCATCACCTTCATCCCGGCCGCCCTGACCCTCATCGGCTCCTCCCGCATGGGCGCAAGCTTCCGCCGCTCGGGGCTCATGCCCGCCCTCGCCCGCGGCGTCACCAAGGCCCGCTGGCTCGTCGTCGCCCTGCTGGTGGCGGTCTCGCTGGTCGCCTACCCCATCGCGGAGGGCATCGGCAAGGAGGCCTTCGGCGACCCCGGACGCAACTACCTCCCCTCGGACCCCATCCGGCGTGAGCACGAGAAGGGCCTGTCCTGGTTCTACGAGGCGCCGAACTCGGACGAGAAGGCCAACATCCTCGCCTTCAGCGGGAAATCCATCCTGACCCCGGAGGCCATGCAGTACTACCGCGAGGTCGAGCGCAACCTAAGGGAGCAGCCGCGCGTCATCCCCGACACCCTGCGCACGCTGCCGTTCTTCATCGAGACCTGGCTCACCGTCAAGGGTGGTCCCACGGGTGCCGCCGGCAGCATCGTCCGCCAGGAGCTCCTGGGCCTCCCCGTCCCCCTCCCGGTGCCCCTGCCGGACCCGGTGCGCCAGCAGGCCGACACGTTCCCCACCACGGAGGAGGGCCTCAAGGCGGAGGTGAACGCCATGTTCGACTCCCCCATGCGGGAGCTGGCCTCCATCATCATCAACCATCCCACCAACGACATGGCCGCCATGACCTTCAGCGTCCGCGCCGCCTCGTACGACGAGGCCGCCGAGGTGTGGGCGCAGGTGTGGTCGGCCGTCGGGAAGGCCAATGCGACGTTCGGCGGCCACCCGCCAGGCGACATGACCGTCGCGTTCGTGGGGAACACGGCGACGAACTACCTCTTCATCGCCGAGGAGCTGCCCTGGCTGACGTACATGAACTTCGTCGACAACATCATGCTGGTGCTCCTGGTGGGCATCATGACGCGCAGCTTCCGCACCACGTTCGTGACGCTGCTGCTCTCGACGATGACAAGCCTTTGGTGGCTGGCACTGCTGCCCAGCTTCGGCATCGGCCTGGCCATCACGCTGACCCTGCCGTTCGCGTTCATCATCGCGATCGGGACCGACTATGGAATCCACTTCATGTGGAACATCCAGCAGACCGGCAACGCCCGCGAGGTGTTCGCCTCCACCGGCAAGGCGGTCCTCTTCTCCGCCATCACGACCACGGGCGCCTTCGCGTTCTTCATCGCCGTCCAGAACGTGGCGGTCAGCCGCACCATGTTCGCCACCATGCTGGCCTTCATCGTCATCTTCCTCGTGACGCTGCTCACCATCCCGGTCTTCTTCAAGGTCGGGCCACGCGTGGACCGCCAGCTGCCAGGGTCGAAGTCAGCAACTGCCACCCTTCCGCGCTCAGGACCCCTGCCCTAGGCAAAGCAACCACCGGCCACTTTCCCAAGTTGCTGCCAGGTTCAGTAGAATCCTGAATGGTTCCGTTCCTGAACCATCCGTGCATGATGGCCACTTGGCCACGCCAAAGGTCGTCCAGAGCAAGGAACCTGACATGTTCGGGCCACGCCCGAACGCCACGGCAAAGCATTCCGGAGCGTTCCTTTCATCTAAACCATCTTGCGTTGATTTCATTTCGTCGAGATGGAACCTTCGCTGCGGGGTTTAAGCATCCGTGGTGGCATGGCGTGCCTGGTCTTCCAATGACGACGCGCGCCCTCACGCTCTCGATCCTGATCATCACCTCCGTGCTTGCGGTCCTGGTGCCCGCCCCCGCCATCGCCCAAGCGACCCCGGCCGCCTGCCCCGCCACCTCCGCCCCCGCCGCCCTCGAGGCCGGGGTCCCCCTCGCCGGCAACGACGCGTCGGCCGGGACCCTGGCCGCGGACCTGGCCACCGGCGACTGCCACTTCACGTTCGCCGTCCCCGGCGGCCCCGCCGCCAACGCCGGCAAGGAACTCCTGGTGACGGTCTCCGCCGCCGAGTCCCACTCGATGGCCATCAAGCGCGGCACCGCCCCCGCCGTGGCGTCCCCCTACGTGTGCTCCGCCGCGGCCAGCACCGCCGCCTCCTGCAAGGTCTTCTGGCCCCTCACCCAGCCGAACTACTCCCTCCGCGTCGGACGCTCCGTCGCCGGCGCCAGCGACTTCTCGATCACGGTCACCGTGGTGGACGCCCCCGCATCCGGCTGCCCCAACGGCTACGCCATCACGGACCTCACCGACGCCGTCGCGCAGAGCGTCACCCTCGGCCAGGCCTCCGGCTCCCGCTGCTACTTCAAGTTCCAGCCCAGCAGCGCCGCCGACCTCGCCAAGGTCGTTGCCACGGGGATGCCCAGCAGCCTGGGCAGCTACGTCCTCTGGCGCGAGAACGACGTGCCCGTCCCCACGACCGTGCCCGGCACCCCGGCCAGCGCCGACTACGCCTGCGCCCCCCTGACCGGGACGACCCGCACCTGCGCCACCGACATCCCCACCGTCGGCCCCGCCTGGTACGGCCTGCTCATCCGCGGCACCACCATCACCACCACCGCGACGCCGTTCACCATCACGGCCTCCTCCATCTCGAGCTGCAGCCTCGGCCGCGGCTACCACCCCATCGCCGCCGGCGACATCGTCTCGACGGCCACCCTGGGCCTCGACGCCGGCTCCAAGTGCGACTTCCTGCTGACCCCCAGCCAGGTCGAGAGCCTCGACCGCTTCACCCTGACGCCGGGCGCCGCCAATGCGGACGTCTACGTGTACAAGCTCGCGACCCCCGACCAGCAGCCGATCCCCCGCACCGGGTTCGTGTGCAGCGCCGCCTCCACCGTCCTGACCACCAACGACGTGTGCGCCGCCGGCCACGAGACCAACCCCCAGATCCTGGCCACCGTGTACCGTCCCGCCGCGGGCACCGCCGCCACCGGGTTCACCCTCAAGGCGGAGGCCGTGGAAGGCTGCTCGCTCGGCTCCGCGCCGACGGACCTGCTGGACAACACCCCCGTCGCGGCGGCGCTCACGAACGACTTCGACGCCTCGTGCCGCTTCCACTTCGCCCCCAACCCGCTCGAGGCAACGGCCCGCCTTGCCACCGGGGTCGCTCCCACGGGCGCCACGTACGGCCTCTTCGTGAAGCGCGGGAGCCCGCCCACCACCGCCTTGGGCGGCGCCGACTGCACGGCCACCGTGACCGCCACGGCCGCCGGCACCTGCGACTTCCCCAACACGGGCGGCGACATCTACGGCCTGCTGCGCCGCACCAGCGGCTCCGGGCCCGTGAGCGTCTACTCGCGCGCCTTCTCCCCCTGCGCCTTCGACGACCTCAGCCCAGGTGGCGGCCGCCACCTGCTGTCCGAGGGGGTCCCGGTGACCGGCACCCTGACCGCCGACGTCGGCGGCTCGTGCCAGTTCCGCTTCGACGTGCCTGCGACCCAGGACGGCGCCAGCCTCGCCCTCACCCCCGGCCCCGACGCGGACTTCGACCTCTACGTCAAGCTGGGATCGGCCCCGACCACGGGCAGCTACGACTGCCGCTCGAACTCCCTGGGCAACGGCACCCCCGAGAGCTGCATGCTGGCCCTCGGCGCCGGGTCCTACTACGCGATCGTCCAGCGCGTCGGCGGCTCCGGGGCCTGGGCCCTCACGGCCACCGGCATCAACACCTGCAGCCTTGGCCCCCTCCCCACGGACCTTGCCGCGGGCGTCGCCAAAGCGGGCAGCCTGCTGGGCATCCCGGGGGCGAAGTGCTACTTCGCCTTCACGCCCGGCAACCCCCTGGCCGACCCGTACGCCCCCGCCAACGACATCGTGAAGGTCGCGCTGTCCACCGACGCCGCGAACAACTTCGACCTGTACCTCCGCAAGGGCGCCGTCCCCTCGACGACGACCTATGACTGCGCCTCGGTGCTGGCCGCCGGCTCCGCGGACGCGTGCGAGCGCATCGTCCCGGACGGATCGACCTACTACGCCATGGTGCGGCGCGTGGCTGGCGGCGGCGACTTCGCCGTGACCGCCACCACCTCGCACAGCTGCGCCCTCGGGCCAGGCTACCACAGCCTCCCCAATGGCCAGGAGGTCCAGGGCGCCACCCGCGCCGTCGCGGGCTCGACGAAGTGCTACTTCAGCCTCCCGTCGCTGGCCCGTGACGACCTGCTGAGCGTCGTCCAGGAGGCCAGGACCGCCAACACGGGGTACACCCTCGCGCTGTCCCGCGACGTCCCCATCGGCGCAGGCCCCGCGGAATGCACCGGCAGCAGCTCGTGGATCTACTTCCCCAGCTTCGGCATCAACATCAACACCCTGGCGCAGTGCGACCGCCTCCTTGAGGACGGCCTCGCGCACCACTGGTACGTGAGCGTGTCCCGCACCGCCAGCGCGGGCGCCGCCGACATCGCCTTCGCCGTCAAGGGCACCGCCCAGCAGATCCCCACCCTCGTGGCCGGGGTCCCGCAGGTCGGCCACGTCGACACGGGCAGCGTCCAGTACTGGAAGGTCGTCGTCCCCCGGGACGCCACCTTCCTCGACGTCCAGACCGCGGGCGACATGTCGAGCCTCGCGTGCGGCACGCTGGCCCCGCTGAACTCCAACGCGGCCCTCGCCTGCGCCCTGCTGCCCTTCCCCAAGCTGGTCGGGTGCGCGGTGGCGGCGGGCTACGGCGTGAGCTGCGACCAGGCGGAGAAGACCCTGGCGCAGCGCTGCATCGAGGAGACCGGTGACGCCGCGACCTGCGGCCAGATCGAGGCCGCACGCCTCGAGGCCTGCGCGCAGGCCAACACCGTGAACCCCGGCAGCTGCGTCCCCTCCGACAGCAGCGGCTCCGTCTCCGGCACCTGCGGCATCATCAACCGCCAGACCGGCGACACCACCTGCGACCCGCTGGGCGCATCGGTGAAGACCACCGAGATGGACCTCCTGGTCCGCTACAGGACCGGCCTGCCCAAGAGCAGCGCCTACGATTGCCGCTCGGCGACCCCCGGGGCCACCGAGCGCTGCCTGTTCAGCGACCAGGTCAAGGAGATCCATGACGGCCCCATCACCGACGTGCGCGCCAACGCCACGAGCCTGCTGGCAGACCTCCTGCTGGCGGCCAACGGCAACCGCACCCTGCTGGACCAGGCGGTCGCGGACCTGCGCCAGGCCATCGCGGAGAACCGGACGGACGTCATCGAGCCCCTGTGGGCCACCATCCGCCTGACCATCTTCGATGCCACCGGCCAGGACCCGGGCGCGCTGCCTGCCACCCCCTCGGCCACCGTGCCGGCGACGCCCAACCCGGCGGTGCCCGACCCGGTGACGGCGCAGCCCATGCCGGGAGCGGGGAAGTACTTCATCGCCGTGCGGGGCCCGCTGGACGCCGCCTCGGCGCTGTACTACCAGGGTGGCGACTACGCCATCGTGGCCCTGCACGACAATGTGACCCTGCCGGACCGCCAGGCCATCGACGACCAGGTCGCCGCGGCCCTCGGCGGCCTGGACCAGAGCCTCGCGCAGCGGTGCGCCGTCAACGCGCTGCTGCAGCCCGTGTGCATCCTCGTGGCCGAGGTGCTGGCGACGCTGTGCGCCGCGGTGCCTTTCATCACCCCGGAAGGCTGCGCCCACCTGGACGGCTCTCTTGCGGGAGGCTGCTGGCTGGTCGCAAGCACGGGACAGGAGCTCTGCCCGGCCATCGCGGTGCCGGATGCGCCGTGCCCGCCGTTCACGACGCCGGAAGGCTGCGCGCACCTCGATGGGTCCCCTGAGGGGGCCTGCTGGTTCGTCGCCAACGTGCTTGGCGAGGACGCCTGCGCCGACCTGCCTGCGCCGCTCCCGGTGCCGGCCCCGCCCGCCCCGCCGGCGCCGCCGGAACCCGGCAGCGACCCCGGGGACGTGGTGGCTGACCTGGTGACGGACGTCCTGGGCCTGCTGCCCTAGGCGGCCTTCTCCCCCCTTTTCCCCTCGATTCCTCTTCTCCCAACCGTTCCTCCACAGTCCTCTCCCGCTTCATCGTGCCCCCCCGGTGCCATGTCGTCCGTCCTGCGCCAGCAAGGATTGAAGGCGAGTGGCGGGATGTCGCCCAAGAATGATGCGCAAGAGCCTCCTCGCCGTCCTGCTCCTCGTGGCCGTCCTGGTCCTTGGCCTGGTCCTCGCCGGCATGTCCGGATGGTTCGGCCCCAAGGCCTCCTCCGCAGCCACCAGCGAGTGCGGCGACGCCAAGGACGGCACCTTCACGGCGCAGTCGCCCCGCATCGCCTCCCAGGCCGCCGTCGCGGACACCGACACGGACGGCAACCGAACGGTCCGCTGGGACCTCACCATCGCAGGCGCCTGCCCCTCCGAGGAGGCCACCCTCACCGTGACGGCCCAGACCTCGCCCGCGCCCCAGGAGTGCCCGCCGGTCGAGCTGCGCGCCAGCGTGACGACCGGCCTCACGGAGACCCCCATCCCGCTCACCGGCGAGGACACGCACACCGGCACCTTGACGTTGATGCCGAGGCCGGCCGACCTCGGCAAGGGCCCCGGCAGCCTCGTCCTCAGCCTCACGGCACGGTCGGCCAGCCGCGGCCTTGCCGCGCTCGACGATGCCTGCCTCGACGCGGTCGTCAAGGAGATCGGCCTGAAGGCGACGTACCGGCCCGCTTAGGACGCCAGAAAAAGCGCGGTGGAGCGGCAACCACGGCTGGCGCCGGCCTGCATGCGCGAGTGCTGGCGGAAGCCACCCGGGACGCGGAAACGAAGCTGTCGGCTGGGAGTGGACGCGTGTCCGAGGACCAGGTCCTGCCGGGAGCCTCGACAGGGTTCGAGGGTCAAAAAAAGGAGAAGAGAGAGGGAAGGAGGGGAATGAGGGACGAGGTGACCTAGACGTCCATGCCGCCGCCCCCCGCCCGGTGTCGCACGCGACACCGGCCGGTCCGCTTGGCCTTGCGGCCTTGCTGGGTGGCGGCCATGGCTGCTTCGCTGCGCTCAGAAATCCATGTCGCCGCCGCCCCCCGCCCGGTGTCGCAAGCGACACCGGCCGGTCCGCTTGGCCTTGCGGCCTTGCTGGGCGGCGGCCATGGCTGCTTCGCTGCGCTCAGAAATCCATGTCGCCGCCGCCCATGCCACCAGGCATGCCGCCAGCGCCGCCACCGGGGGGGCTGAAGGACTTGGCCGCGATGACGTCGTCGATGCGCAGGATCATGACCGCGGCTTCCGTGGCGGCCTTGATCTCCTGGGTGCCGACGCGCAGGGGCTCGATGACGTGGTTCTCGACCATGTCCTCGATCTTGCCGGTGAACACGTTGACGCCGGCGTTCTTCTGGCCCTTCTTGTGGGCGCGGCGCAGGTTCAGCAGGATGTCGAGCTCGTCGAGGCCGGCGTTCTCGGCCAGCGTGCGGGGAACGACCTCGAAGGCGTCCGCGTAGGCCTCGATGGCCAGCTGCTCGCGGCCGCCGATGGTGGTCGCGAACTCGCGCAGGCCCATGGCGATCTCGGTGGCGGCAGCGCCGCCGCCGGGAGTCATCTTGCCGTCCTCGAGGGCGACAGCGACCACGCTGAGGGCGTCGTGCAGGGCGCGCTCGGCCTCGTCGACGACGTGCTCGGTGCCGCCGCGCAGGAGGATGCTGACGGCCTTGGCGCTGGGGCACTCGGTGACGAAGGTGAACTTGTCCTCGCCGATCTTGCGCTCCTCGACCAGCCCGGCCGAGCCGAGGGTCTTGGAGTTCAGGTCATCGAGGGTGTTGACGATCTCGGCGCCGGTGGCCTTGGCCAGCTTCTCCATGTCCGACTTCTTGGCGCGGCGGACCGCGTAGATGCCGGCCTTCGAGAGGAAGTGCTGGGCGAGGTCGTCGATGCCCTTCTGGCAGACGAGGACGGTGGCGCCGGACTTCTTGACCTTCTCGACCATGTCCTTGATCGTCTTCTCTTCCTGCGCGAGGAAGGCCTCGAGCTGGTTGGGGGCGGTGATCTCGATCTTGGCGTCGACCTCGGTCTTCTTGATCTCGAGGGCCACGTTGACGAGGGCGATCTTGGCCTTGGTGACCTGCTGGGGCATGCCGGAGTGGACGCGCTCCTTGTCCAGGATGATGCCCTGGATGAGGGAGGTGTCCTCGAGGGAGCCGCCCTTGGCCTTCTGGACCAGGATGTTGTCGAGGTCGACCTCGACCTCGGCGGTCTTGCCGGAGCCGAGGGTCTCGGCCACGGCGGTGCAGGCGTCGACGACGATCTTCGTCATCGTCTCGGCGTTGGCGCTCGCGTTCTTCGAGGCGAGGCTCGTGTTGGCGATCATGCCGAGGGTCTTGGTGTCGCCCTTCTTGATGGGCATGGCCATGCCGTTGAGGATGCGCAGGGCTTCCTTGGCGGCGATGTTGTAGCCGCCCGTGATGGTGGTGGGGTGGATGCCCTTCTCGAGGAGGTCGCCGGCGACCTTCAGCAGCTCACCGGTGAGGATGACGCTGGTCGTGGTGCCGTCGCCGCACTCGGCGTCCTGGGTCTTGGCGACCTCGATGACCATCTTGGCCGCGGGGTGCGCGACGTCGATCTCCTTCAGGATCGTGGCGCCGTCGTTCGTGATGACGACATCGCCCATCGAGTCGACCAGCATCTTGTCCATGCCGCGGGGGCCGAGGGTGGACTTGACCGTCTCCGCGATGAGGCGGGCGGCGTAGATGTTGTTGCTCTGGGCGGTGCGGCCGCGGGTGCGCTCCGTTCCGTCCTTCAGGATGTAGATGGGTTGTCCGGTTGCGGTTTGTCCATTCGACATGGTTGGTTCACCTTGCAAATGGCCCGGCGGGGGACCGGGCTCTGAGTTTCCGCTATGCGAACTACGTAAAGAACATGCCGGTGGCTCCAGGAGGGGCGCGGCCTTCCGGCCCCTTGCGGTGGGCGGACCTGTCCGGGATTCCAAACATCTGCGGGCACCAGCCGGGCTCAGATGCACCGCCCGCCTTGGGGGGCGCATGGCCCTCACGTTGGACAACAGCATCCCGCAGTTCTACGGTGTCCTGCTGCACAAGCTCAAGGCGCGCCTGTACGCGCAGTCCGCCTGCATCACCGTGCAGGCCACGCACCCGAAGACGGACGTCACGGCGCGCCTCACGGCGCTCGGGACCTTCTACCCCGACCTCATCGTCACCTTCACCCGCCAGGGCGCCGACCCGCCCCAGGTCCACTTCGTGATGGGCAAGGACGGCCGCATGGCGCAGTGCGACGACAAGGGGAAGCCCCTCGCCGCGCCCACCGTGCAGGCCATCCGCCAGCTGGTGGGCAGCAAGACGTTCCTGCAACTGGTGGGCCTGCCGTGGGCCCGCACCGAGACGCACGACCTGTCCGAGCACCTCGAGGTCCGCCTGCTTCCGACGGTCCCCCTGGCCGAGCGCACCCACAAGGTGGTGGCGCCCGTGTTCCAGGAGCTCCCCGAGCGCGCAAGCCCCCTTCGGGTCCGCGCCTAGGGCGACCCTCGTCACGCGGAGAACGCGGACAGCCGACGGGACCCGCGATCGCGCTGGCCGCCGGCCCCTGGTGCATGGAGCGTACGGCCCCCGGCCACCGCGGAGACCGCGGAACCCGCGGAACATCTTTGGCCATAAGATGGGGTTCCGCGGGTTTCCACGAGGTCCGCGGTCTCGGCGGACGCGTCCCATCCCATCGCTTGCTGGAACAACCTCCCGCCGCCCACGCACACCCGTTGGACCGGGATCCTCGTTTTGGGGCGACCGATGGGTCGGATCAGCAGACGCGTGGATCTGGAGTGGCGGTCAAGCCCACCAGGAGGGGTGGCCAGGCGGTCGAGGCATGTGCCCCAATCCTGTGGCAACCGTGGTTCCGTCGGTGCCGAGCCGACCCGGACGCACTGGTGCCTAATTCGACGAAGCGACCGCCGCAGGGGGCTCCTGCGGCAGCATCACGCAGAACGTGGCTCCCTTGCCGGGGGTCCCCTGCGCCCACACGCGGCCGCCGTGGCGGCGCACGATGCGGTTCACGGTGGCAAGGCCGATGCCGCTGCCCTCGAACTCGTCGGGGGCGTGGAGGCGATGGAAGGGCTGGAACAGCTCGCGCGCGTGCGCCATGTCGAAGCCGGCCCCGTTGTCCTCCACCCGGAACCCGCCGGCCTCGCGCGCCACCGTGATGCGGGGCGCCTCGGTCCGGCCGGTGAACTTCCAGGCGTTGCCCAGGAGGTTCTCGAGCATGAGGCGCAGCAGCCCCTCGTCGCCCACGGCCCGCAGGCCAGGCTCGACGGTCCAGGCCACCTTGCGGTGGGGGTCGCCGGCCTGGAGGGACCCGAGGATGGAGGTCGCCATCCCGGACACGTCGACGGGGACGTGGGTGAGGCTCACGCGGCCGAGGCGGGAGAGCGACAGCACGGACTCGATGAGGCTGCCCATGCGGACGGCGCCGTCGCCGACGAGGCGCAGCATCTCCTTGGCCTCGGGAGGCAGCGCGTCGCCGTGCTTGCGCGTGAGGAGCTTGCTGAGACCGTCGATTCCGCGCAGGGGGGCGCGCAGGTCATGCGAGATCGTGTAGCTGAAGGCCTCGAGCTCGCGGTTGGTGGCGGCCAGGAGCGCCGTGCGCTCCTCGACCAGGCCCTCGAGGTCGTCGCGGTGGCGCCGCAGCTCGCGCTCGGCGCGGTGGCGCTCCACGGCGGCGGCCAGGAGGTTCGCGACGGCCTGCAGGAAGTTGATGTCGTCCTTCGTGAAGACGCGGGCGGCGCGCGAGTGGGCCCCGAGGACCCCGAACGGGTGGTCGCCGCCGGGGATGACGACGCTCATGCCGCTCACGATGCCGTGGTCGTGCAGGAGGGCGGGACCGCGGAAACGGGTCTCCGTGCGGAGGTCGCTCACGATGACGGGCCCCTGCGAGTTCAGGGTGAAGCCGGCCTGGGAGTCCATGCCGGCGGGGACCTGGGCGGTGCCCACGAGGTCCGCGTCCCAGCCGACGCCGGCGCGCAGGCGCAGCACCTGGCGGTCGGGCTCGAGCTGGAGGACCTTGCAGAACTCCACCTCGAGGGTCTGGGCGACGTCGCGGACGGCCTCGGCGAAGAGGGGGTCGAGGCGGGGGCTGGTGAGCGCGCGCTGGCCCAGCTGGGCGACGGCGGCCTGCTGCAGGCTGCGGCGACGCAGCGTCGACTCCACGCGGTCGCGCTCGATGGCGGAGGCCATCAGGTTCGCCACGGCCTGCAGGAAGTTGACGTCGTCCTCGCTGAAGGCGCGCGCTTTGCGCGAATGCGCGCCCAGCACGCCCCAGGGCTCCTGCTGGCCGTGCAGGATCACGCTCATGCCGGAGACGGCGCCGTGCTCCAGCAGGAGGGGCTGCACGGTGAAGCGCGCCTCGCTGCGCAGGTCGGGCGACACGACCGGGGCGGAGGCCAGCAGCGTGTAGCCTGCCTGGGAGTCGCTGCGCGCCGAGATGGTGGCCTTGCCGACCACGCCGGCGGGCCAGCCGAAGCCCGCGCGCACCGTGAAGGCGGTGCGGTCAGCGCCGAGCTCGAGGACGGTGCACAGGTCGAGGCCCAGGGCGGCGCCCGCCTCGCGCACGAGCAGGTCGAGGGTGCGCGCGAGGTCGCGGCTGGCCAGGGCTTCCTGCCCCAGCCTCGCGATCGTGGCCTGCTGGAGGGTGCGCTGCTCGAGGACCTCCTGCGTGAGGCGGCGCGCCTCCGAGGCGCGGTGGCGCTCGGCCGCAAGCTCCACGCGGTCGGTGACGTCCCGGGTGAAGCAGCGCGTGTAGAGGAGCCTGCCCCCCTCGTGCCGCGAGTTGGAGTGGATGAGGACGTGGCGGATGGAGCCGTCCCTGTGGCGGAGGCGCGCCTCCTGGAACATGATGGGCTCGCCGCGCAGGGACCGGTCGAGGATGTCCTGGATGACGGGGGCGTCGACGTGGAAGTCGGCGATGTTGCGCCCGATGTACTCCTGCGCGGTGTAGCCCAGCATCTCCAGCTCGGCGCGGTTGGCCCACAGGATGGTGCCGTCGGCGGCGACGCGGTGGAGCCCCTCGATGGCGTTCTCCAGGAAGTCGGCCAGCTCCGCGCGCTCGTGGGCCAGGCTCTTCTCGGCCTCGCGGCGGCGGGCCACCTCCAGGTTGAGGGCGGCGGAGCGCTGCTGCAGGACCGCGATGTACTGGCGCAGGGCCTGCGGGTCGTCCTCCGGCTGGTCCTGCGGCGGGGTGAGCTCCGTGTGCGTCGCGCAGGCGGCCTGCAGGGCGTCCGAGCCTCCGTGGCTGGCGAAGGCGGCGATGGGGTACGCGCACAGCAGCGACAAGGGGGTCTTGGCGCCGAGCTCGTTCCACAGCTGCTCCAGGCGGATGGCCGCCTGCGGGATGCCGCGGGCCACCAGGATGGCCACCATCTCGCCGAAGGCCCAGACCGGCTGGCCGCGGGAGGCCGCGGCCCGCACGGCCCGTCCGACGACGGCATCGAACAGGCCAGGGTCGGGGGAGTCGCCCACCATGAAGCGTGCCAGGGTCTCCTCGGCGTCAAGCAGCAGGAGGTCCGCACGGGCCAGGGATCCGAGTCGGGGCAGCAGCGCGTCGCGGTGGGCGGGAGTGCAGATGACGATGGCAGGGCCACCGGCGGCCAGGCCGGGGCGGAGGAAGCGGGCGACCTGGTCCAGCAGGAAATCGTCGCTGCGGTAGAACTGGACGACATGGGACCCCGTGGGTGCCTCCGCCCTGAGCTGCTGGAGTCCCTGGATCCCCGGG
This sequence comes from Thermoplasmatota archaeon, assembly GCA_035526765.1. Classification (GTDB taxonomy): domain Archaea; phylum Thermoplasmatota; class E2; order JACPAO01; family JAHFTW01; genus JAHFTW01. The sequence continues at coordinate 66,278 of DATLBS010000005.1, forward strand.
TTCATCCCTTGTCCCACTTCCCCCGGGGACATGAAGGGTCCCCGACCCGAACATCTACGGAGGGGCCGGTCGCCTGCCCTGCAGGGCTGCAGGGGAGGGCGGGCCGGGCCGGGAGCGGGCGGAGCGCACGATGCGCTGGACGGCGGAGCTGAACAGGTCGAAGTCCACGGGCTTCTGCACGACCTCCTCGACGCCCAGGGTCTGGCAGGCCGCCACCTCGTCGGGCTGGTTGCCCGAGCTGAAGATGGTGACGGGCAGGTCCTTCCACGCGGGGTGGCTGCGGATGCGTCGCAGGGCCTCCAGGCCGCCCAGCCGGGGCATCTTGAGGTCCAGGACCACGAGGTCGGGGAGGCCGCGGTGGAGGGCCTCCAGCAGGAGCACGCCGTCGGGGATCAGGGTGAGGTCGGGGGCGAGGTCGCCCACGGACTCCTGGATGAGCATGCGGTCCTGCGGGTTGTCCTCGGCCCAAAGGATCTGGCTCGCCTGTCCTGTCATGGCGGTGCCACTGCAATCCCGCAAGCGTTGATGAACCTGAGGCTATGGCTGCGGCTAGGGCTGCTGCGGTGGCCCCGCTGCGCGCTGCGCGAGGGCCTTCTCCTTGCGCGCCTCGACGAATCCCCACGCGAAGACGGCGGCGGTGACGCTCAGCGAGATGGCCACGGGGACCCAAGGGCTCACATGCAGGACCTCGCCCAGTCCGTACACGATGAGGAGGGTCCAGCCCACGGTCGTGGTGGCGATGGCGCAGCCCACGACGGCCATGATGCGCAGCGGGGGAAGCTGGGCGATGCGGCCGAGGGCGATGCCGACGAGGGGGCTGTTGAAGGCGAAGGGCACCAGCATGAAGACGTAGATGCCGATGGCGCCGTACTGGTCCACCACCTTGCGGCGGCGGTTCGCGTTCTTCTGGGCGGCCCGCAGCATCCCCCCCAGGACGCCCCGGCGCCGCTGCACGCCGTCGAAGGCCGCGTGGACAAGGGGATACAGCAGCAGGGTCATGGCAAGGTCGGTGCCGAAGATGGCCATCGCGACGTTCGTGGGCGTGCCTCCGGCCGCGATGCCGAGGGGGATGCCGCCTTCCTTTCCGGCCACGTACAGGGTGCCGATGGTGCTCAGCACGGGCAGCAGCTGCGGGCGGTCCGTGCGGTAGATCCACCACAGCCCCAGCGCCATGAGGAGGGCCAGGCCAGCCCCCAGGACGGGGAACAGCCGGACGAGGGTGGGCAGCCGCGGCGCCGGCAGCTCGTCGGCCAGCAGGTCCGCCTCGGGGACCGCCATGGGGGCGGCGGGCCCATCCGCACCCGCGCCCGAGGGGGGCGTCGGGCCGTCGCGGCCAGGACCGGGGGGAGGGGGGACACCCTTCATGGGGCCTTCCTGCGGCCGCCCTTCATGCGCGCGCCCAGCTTCATGAGGGCCTTGCCCCCCTTGCGGCGCAGCAGCGACGCCACGAGCTCCTCGTTGAACTCGCCGGCGCGCCAGAGGGTCTCGAACTTGCCCAGGAGGTCCTTGGCGAAGGCGCGGTCGTCGAGGTGGACGACGGCGAAGTACGTGCGCGGGTCGAGGGGGTTCTTGACGCCCAGCACGACGCGCCCGGAGTCGAGGATCGAGAACGGCAGGATGTCGGTCTTCGAGAGCCGCACCTGCAGGTTCTCGCCCAGGTACGGCATCGTGGCCTCCAGGACGCGGTCCACGTACGGCGTCGTGAGGAGGTAGTCGACGTCGGCGGAGCGCAGAAGCACCCGTGTGCGCACGCCGCGGCCCACGGCCTGGCGGAAGGCGTCGAAGAGGGCCAGGTCGTCGTCCTGGATGTGCTCGAAGGCAAGGTAGGCATCGACGCTGCTGCGCGCCTCGTGCGTCGCCTCGACCAGGAACTCGCGGGCCGCGTCCTCCCCCAGGCGCACACCGTACAGCGTGCTGCCCGGGGCCTGGCGCGGCTCGAGGCGGGCCAGCTCGGACTCGAGGGCGGCGGCGTGCTGGCTGAGGGCCCGCTCCTCGTCCTGCAGGCGCCGCTTGGTCGTGGCCAGCAGCCGGCCCGGCACCGCGGAGGCGGAACAGGCCGCGAAGAGGCGCGGCCGCCCGCCCCGGGAGGTGGCAAGGCCGCGCTCGACCAGCGCGTTCAAGGTCTCGTACACGCGCCCGAACGGGATGCCGGTCTCACGGCTGAGGTCCGGGCCGGTCCGCTCGCCGTGCCGCAGCAGGTGCGCCAGGGCGCGCGCCTCGTAGCCGTTGAGCCCCAGCGCCTCCATCCGCTCCTGCATGCAACCCGGCGAAGGTTGTTGGGCTCGATAACCCTTAATGAAGCAGCCAATGTCCAACGCGCGTGCGCAAGGATGCCGCGGGGCAGGTGCGCGCGGTCCTGGCCGCCCACGCCCGCCGCCGCGCGGGGCCGCAGGACCCGGGCCTGGCGTTGGTGCCGGCCACTGGGCTCCCCGCCGGCGAAGCCGCGCCCGGGCACGAGGGGCTGCAAGGGGTGGCAGGGGCGGCGGCGGTGCCCGACCCGAACTCCCTGGTCCCGGCCCAGCCCCTGCGCGCCACCCTCGAGGATCTGGCCCGCTCCCAGGGCGAGCAGGCCGTGCGCGCCGTGGCCGCGGACTACGCGGCCCTGTGGGCGCGCACGTTCCGCACCCTCGTCGTCCACCTGCGCGGCCGCCCGGAACGGGCCCTGGCGCTCTTCGCCGAGGAGGTGTACCCGTTCCTGCGCGGCGACCGGCTTGCCGCCCGCATCGAGTCGGCGGCACCGGGGCGGGCGCGCATCCTGCTGGCGAACGACCTGCCGGAGGCGTACCTGGCGGGGCTTGTCGAGGCCTTCGTGGGCCTCAGCCGCGCCCGCGCGCGCTGCGAGGCGGTGGGGGAAGGCCTGTTCGAGGTGCGCTTCAAGGTGGTGGGCTCCGACCGGCTGGCCCGCGCAAGCCAGCAGATGACCGTGCTCAGGGTGCCCCTGCTGGTGGCCGCCCTGCTGGCGACGCTGCTGGGCATCGTTCTTGCGTACCGCGAGGTGGGCGCCCTGGAGCCCTGGCGCGTGGCCGCGACGCTCGTCGGCGCCCTTGCCGCGCAGGCGGCCGCCAGCGCCCTGCACGACCGCCGCACGCCGCACCCCGCCGGGATCCTCTCGCCGCTGCAGCCGTCACGGCCGCTGCTGGGACGCATCATGGTGGGCGGGTACGCCCTGGCGGGCCTCCTGGGCCTTCTCCTCGCCGTGGCCGCCCCCGTGGTGCTGGCCTTCGCGCTGGCCGGCCTGGTGGTGAGCGCGCTGTTCGGCAGGTTCCGCTCCAACGGCTTCGGCCCCCCTCTGGCCGGCCTCACGTACGGTCCGCTGATGGCCGAGGGGGCCCTGCACGCCGCCGCCCCCGCCGCGGCCGGCCACCTCGCGCACCCCGCCCTCGCCCTGGCCACCATCCCCCTTGGCGCCCTCGCCGCTGCCATCCTGTACCTCGATGACCTCGCGGACCGCCCCCTGGACGAGGCCGGCGGGCAGCGAACGCTGCTGGTGCGCCTGCCCCGCGGCATCCACTTCACCGGGTACGCCGTCCTCGTCTCCCTGGGACTTGGGTCGCTGTTCCTTTTCCTGCGTGCCAGCGCGCCGGCGGCGCAGCCCTGGCTCCTCCCCCTGGCCGCCCTTGCCGCCTACCTGCTGGTCTCCGTGCACCGCCACCTCGACGACCCGCACCGCCTGGGCCCCGCCCGGCTGGGGACGCTGGCCCTGCACATCGCGTCCGCCGCCATCCTCCTCGTCCCCCTCGTGACGCCATGACCAAGAGCCACCCCATCACCGCCGCGTTCCCGCCCTCCACCGTCGCCCGCCTGCGCCTCGTGGAGGACCGCCTGGCGCAGCAGGCCGCAAGCCGCGAGCCACGGCTGGCCGCATGGTCCAGGGAATCGCTGCTGGCCGGCGGCAAGCGGGTGCGCCCCCTGCTGCTGCTGACCGCGTTCGAGGCCTGCGGCGGGGCGGCCCTCGGTGAAGGGGCCCAGGGGCAGGCCATCGATTCCGCGGTGGCCCTCGAGCTCGTGCACACCGCCAGCCTCGTGCACGACGACATCATGGACGAGGCCGCCGAGCGCCGCGGCCGGCCCAGCATCTACGCCGCCGCGGGCCGCGACGGCGCCATCCTCGTGGGCGACTACCTCTTCACGCAGGCCTTCGCCCTCGCGGCCAGCCTGCCCAAGCAGGCCATGGCCCTCACCGCCGACGCGTGCCGGCGCCTGTGCGAGGGCCAGCTGCGCGAGCAGGCCCTGCTGGCCTCGGGGGCCCCGGACCGTGAGGCGTACGTCGCCGTCATCCGCGACAAGACCGCGGCCCTCCTGGCCGCCGGCTGCGCCATCGGGGCCACGATGGCGGGCGCCCCGGAAGGACGGGTCCAGGCGCTCTACCGCTACGGCAACGCCATCGGCCACGCCTTCCAGGTCCTCGACGACCTCCTCGACGTGGCCGGCGACCCCCAATGGACCGGCAAGCCGGCGGGCACCGATTTCGCCGCTGGCACGATGTCCAGCCCGTACCTCAACTTCACCGAGCGCGGCGGCCACCTCCCTGCCCAGCGGCGCCGCGAGGACTTCCCGTCGGTGCGCGCGCGGCTGTTCGAGTCGGGTGCGGTGGCGGCCAGCCAGCTCGAGGCCTCCGGGTACACGCAGGCGGCCCTGCTGGAGCTGCAGGGGTTGCCGGAGACGCAGGCCCGGACCTCCCTGGAGCGCCTGGCGGAGATGCTCATGGAGCGGGCCGCCTGACCGCTTTTCAGGCCCCTTTTTTGGCCACGGAACCCACGGAAGCCCCCGGAACCATCCGTGAGTCAGGTCCCGTGCAGTTCCCGTGCGTCCCGTGATTGGCTTCGGCGAGCGCGCTTCGCGCGCCCCATTCCATCGCCACCATTCCGACAGGTGATGCTGGACGACGGCGTCGGCGCCGCAGCCGTGGTTGACTGGCTGCGTGTTACGGGACCGATGGGTCGCGGGAGCACGGTTCCAGATGCTGGGCTTTGGGGGGATCGGGCCCGCTCAAGCCACTGGACGGAGGACGCCAGGGACCATCTCATCCGTCCGTGTCATCTGTGGTTCGGGGGGCGGAGCGTGCAACCTGCACGATCAGCGGATCCGGCTGAAGCGGCCCGCTTCCGTCTCGATGTCGTTGAGGACCCGCCGCACGGCATCCGTGCGCGTGGGCTTCTGCAGGTACCCGAAGGCGCCGCCCGCGATGGCCTGCACCACGTCGGGATGGTCCGAGGCCAGCCCCGTCACGAGGACCACCTTGGCCGACGGGTTGGTCTGCAGCATGCGCTCCAGCACCTTGAGGCCCGACTCGCCAGGCAGCATCATGTCCAGGAAGACGACGTCGGGGCGATGCGCCGCGAACTCCACGAGGGCGCCCTTGGCATCGCCGGCCTCCTTGATGTCGGCCACGCCCTTGCGCGCGTTGCGGATGGCCGCCGCCAAGGTGAGCCGCACCGTGGGGCTGTCGTCCACCAGCAGGTACCTGGACACGCGTCCTCCAAGGCCATCCAGCATATGAAGGGTTCAGAAAGCGCCAAGTGGACGGCACGGGTTCGCGCCGCGTGCTGAACGCCCGGGAGCGCCAGCGCGCGGTCTGGTTGTCGGCCGTGTCGCGCGCCCTGTCCGCCACCGTCGCGCTCACCGCGGCCATGGTCCTTGCGGCCTGGGGCCTCGACGCCCCCTACGCGGCGGCCGTGGGCCGCGTCGGCGTGCCCATGAACCCCCTCACCGCGGTGGCCTTCCTCGCCGCCGCCGCGGCCCTCGAATTCAGCCGCGCCGAAGCGGACCACCGCGGGGCCGGCATCGCCAAGCGGTGCCTTGCCGCCTTCACCGGCCTCGTCGGCCTCGCCACCGTCGCAGGATACCTGGCGGGCGGCAACCTTGGACTCGACCAGGTGCTCTTCAGGGCCTCCCTGGCCGGAAACCGCGTCGCCCCGAACACGGGTGCCGCCCTCCTGCTGACGGGCGCGGCCCTGTGGGCCTGCGGTCGGCCCCGCTGGAAACGCGTCGCCGACGGCGTCGTGCTGGTCCCCGGCCTCGTCGGGCTGTTCAGCCTCCTGGGGTACCTGTACGGGTCCCAGTCCCCGTCAGGCATCGTGGGGTTCATCCCCATGGCCCTCCCCACCGCCTACAGCTTCCTGGCCCTCGCCCTCGCCGTCGCGTTCGCGGACCCGGAACCCGGGTTCGCCTCCCTGCTGGTGCGAGAGGACACGGGAGGCCTGCTTGCGCGCCGGATGCTCCCCCTGGCCCTGGTCCTGCCCGTGGTGCTGGGCTTCCTGCGCCTGGCAGGTGAACTGCAGGGCCTGTACGACATCCGCTTCGGCGTCGCCCTCTACACGCTGGCGTTCATCGTCGTCCTTGTCCTCGGCATCTGGACGGCCTCGCACGCCACCAGCCGCGCGGAGGCCGCCAGCATGGCCTCCGAGCACCGCTTCCGCTCCGTCTTCGACTCGGCGGGCGAGGCCATCCTGAGCCTCGCCGACGACGGCCGCATCGTGCTGGCCAACCACGCGGCCGAGCAGATGTTCGAGCGCAACCTCGGAGAGCTGGTGGGCTACGAGGCCGCGAACCTGTGGTCGCCCACGCAGCGCGAGACGCTGCCCGGGCTGCTGGCGGACGCCGCGGCGGGACGGGCGCGGGGGCCCTACCAGGTGCAGGCGCTGCGCCGCGACGGCCGCGAGTTCCCCGCCGAGGTGTCGGTGGCCACGTGGACCGGCCGCGAAGGGACGTTCTTCACCATCGTGCTGCGCGACGTCACGCGCCGCCACATGGTCGAGCAGGCGCTGCGGGCGGCGCGGCAGGCCGCCGAGTCCGCGGCCCAGGCGAAGGCCGACTTCCTGGCGAACATGAGCCACGAGATCCGCACCCCCATGAACGCCGTCATCGGCATGACGCAGCTGCTGGGCGACACGCCGCTCACGCCGGAGCAGATGGACTACGCCAAGACCATCCGGGCCTCGGGCGAGCACCTCATGACGATCATCAACGACATCCTGGACTACTCCAAGATCGAGGCCGGCAAGATCGAGCTCGAGCAGGCGCCCGTGGACCTGCGCCGCGCCGTCGAGGAGTGCCTGGACATCATTGCCCCCCGCGCCGCCGACAAGCGGCTGGAGACCGGCACCATCTTCGCCGACGACGTCCCGGAGGCCATCCTGGGCGACCTTGCGCGCATCCGCCAGGTCCTCCTGAACCTCCTCTCCAACGCCGTGAAGTTCACGGCCAAGGGCGAGGTCGTCGTGCACGTCGGCACCAAGCCCCTCGGGGGCCAGCGCCACGAGCTCCACATCGCGGTCTCCGACACCGGCATCGGCATCCCGCCCGAGCGCTTCGACCGCCTGTTCCAGTCCTTCAGCCAGGTCGACTCCTCCACCACCCGCAACTACGGCGGCACCGGCCTGGGGCTGGCCATCAGCAAGCGCCTCGTCGAGCTCATGGGGGGGCGCATCTGGGCGGAGTCCCGCCCCGGGGCCGGCTCCACGTTCCATTTCACGGTGGCCGCCGACGCGACGGCGCTGCCCGAGGCCCCGGCCCCCCGCCTGCCCGCCTTCCAGCCTCATTCCCTGGAAGGCCAGCGCGTGCTGGTCGTGGACGACAACGCCACCAACCGGAGGATCCTGCGGCTGCAGCTGCGCAAGTGGGGCATGGAGGTGGAGGAGGCCGCCGATGGATCGGAGGCGATGCAGCACCTGGGCGGCCCCCCGTTCGCCTTGGCCCTGCTGGACCACCAGATGCCGGAGATGGACGGCATCGAGCTGTGCCAGCGCCTCCGCACCCTGTTCTCTCCTGCGGCGCTGCCGGTGCTCATCATCAGCAGCATCGGGACGAAGCCCGACGGCTACGACAAGGCGGGCCTCGGCATCGCGGCCTTCCTCACCAAGCCGGTGCGCCAATCCCAGATGCTGGACGCCATCCGCAACGCCCTGGCCGGCACCTCCGCGACACCGGAGCCCCCCGCGCCCCGCCCCGCCGCGCCGGAGGGGCCCCGGCCCACGGGCAACGGCCTCAAGGTCCTCCTCGCCGAGGACAACCCCGTGAACCAGAAGGTCGCCCTCAAGATGCTCGAGCGCCTCGGCCTCGCCGCGGACGTGGCCGGCAACGGCGAGGAGGCGGTCGCGGCGCTGCAGGACAAGTCCTACGACGTGATCCTCATGGATGTCCAGATGCCCAAGATGGACGGCCTGGCGGCGACACGGCGCATCCGCGAGCTTGCGCCCACCCACCGCCCATTCATCATCGCCATGACCGCCGACGCCATGCCCGGCGACCGCGAGCGCTGCATCGCTGCCGGCATGGACGACTACATCAGCAAGCCCGTCCGCCTCGAGTCCCTGCAGGCGGTCCTCGAGAAGGTCCCCCGGGTGCCCGCATGAGCCCAGCCGTCGACGAGGGGGTCCTGCGCGGCCTCCTGGACGACATGGGCGGCGACGTGGAGGTCGTGAAGGAACTGATCCAGAGCTACCTCGGGGAGGCGCCGCGCCTGCTGGCGGAGGCCCGGCAGGCCACCGCCGCCCGCGACGCGGGCACGCTGCAGCGCGCCGCGCACACGCTCAAGTCCACCTCGGCGACCTTCGGCGCCATGGAGCTGTCGGAGGCCAGCAAGGCCCTCGAGCACGCCGCCAAGGACGGGGCGGTGCCCGAGGCGTCGCGGCTGGACGGGCTCGAGGCCATGTTCGCGGCCGTGCGGGCGGAGCTCGTCAAGCGCCTCTAGCCCCGGTGGCCGGCCTCAGGCGGCCCGTCGGCGCCCGACCGGCACAAAGGTTAAGGCAAGGCGGACGGGGTGTTCGCGCCATGCGGTCCCTCCTGCTTGCCCCCTTCCTCTGCGCCGTGCTCCTCCTGGCCGGCTGCGCCACGAAGGTCGACACGCCTTCCACCACCACCGCCCAGAAGCAGCTGGACGAGGGCGTCGACAGGCTGGACCTGCCGGTGCTTCCCCGCGCGGCCCCCCCCGCTGGCGAGCGCACCCTTGGCAAGGCGCCGCAGTGGCGCCTCGGCGAGTACTGGCAATACCACCTCGTCGACGGCTTCACCGGAACCACGTACGAGTTCACCCGCATCGTGGCGGGCACGGATGGACCCAACTACCTCGTGGGATTCCCCGCGGAGGCGTTCTGGAACGACATCCTCGTCCTGCACATCCCGGGCTTCGGCGACGTCGCGCAGGCCGACCTCTCCTTCGACACCCACAACGTCAACTTCGCCCCCACCCGCTTCCCCCTCACGGAGACCACGACCTGGGCGACCGCCTTCGAGGGGCGCCCCGGCAACGTGACCGCGGAGCCCCACCCGGACGGCACCGCGACCCTGACGGGAGCAGGCGCGGGCTGGGGCTTCACGGCGACGTACGACGCGGAGGCGGGCGAGATCACGAAGATGGACTACCCTGGCTACGCGAAGTACGAGGTCACCAAGCACGGCTTCGGCTACACGGGCGTCGTCCGCGTCCCGCACGCCCATGAACTGGTGTTCCAGCATGGCCGCATCGCCGGTGTGCTCAACATCAACGCCCCCCTCGCGCAACCCAAGCCGGAATCCTCCGTCACGGAGACCGTGCAGGTGGAGCCCGGCTTCGACCACCTGGCCTTCGTCATCATCGTCGGCAACGCCGTGGGGGCCGCGGCCGCGGGCGGCTACTACGACGAGAAGGTCGTCTCCCCCAACGGCACCGCCTTCGAGCTCACGATGCTCCCCAACGAGATGACGACCAACGGCCTGAAGCTGGCCTTCTTCGGCACCGGCGACCCCACCGGCCCCTGGACCCTCACGCACACCGCCGCGGGGCCGGGCCTCACCATGGCGGAAGGCATCGGGTACCACTCCATCGACGTGCAGCTGCCCTCCGGATGCGTCGTGAAGAGCTTCAACGCCAACCACCACACGGCCCCCTGCAAGGTCGACGCCGTCGCCGCCGCCACGATGACGCAAGCCTCCAAGTAGCGCGCCCCCGGTGCGCGCGCGTGCCCGGCGCTGACTCCTTCAACGACCGCCTCCATGCCTCGGCGCGCCGCGCCGGCAGCTGGCTCTGCGCGGGGATCGACCCCGACCCGGAGCACTACCCGGATGGCATGGGCGCCGAGGACACGCTCGAGTTCTGCCTTGGCATCGTGGAGGCCGTCGCGGACGTGGCCTGCTGCGTCAAGCCCAACGCCGCCTTCTTCGAGGCCCTCGGGGACGTCGGCCACGATGCCCTGCACCGGCTGGTGGAAGCCATGCCGCCCGGCCTGCCCGTCATCCTGGACGGCAAGCGCAACGACATCGGCAACACGGCGCGCAAGTACGCCGAGGCCGCCTTCGACGGACTGGGCGCCGACGCGGTCACCGTGACTCCCTACCTCGGGCGGGACACCGTGGAGCCGTTCGCGGCCTACGCCGACAAGGGCGTCTTCCTCCTCGCCCGCACCTCGAACCCCTCCGCGGGAGACTTCCAGGACCTCGACGTCGGTGGCGCGAAGCTGTACGAGACGGTGGCGCGCAAGGCCATGGAGTGGAACCGCGAGTTCGGGAACCTCGGCCTGGTCGCCGGTGCCACGTACCCGGACGAGCTGGCCCTGCTGCGAAAGGCGTGCGGCGACGGCGTGCCCCTCCTGATCCCGGGCGTCGGGGCCCAGGGCGGGGACGCGGCCACGAGCCTCCTCAAGGGCGGCGACGCCATGGGTCGGTTCGCGGTCGTGAACGTGGGGCGCGCCATCCTGCAGGCCGGGAAGGGGCCCGATTGGCAGGACCAGGCGGGGAAGGCGGCGCGGTCGTTCGCGAAGCAGATGCCCTTCCGGTAGTCGCTGCCCGGGTCTGGTCCGTCCGGCTTCGGCCCTGCCAAACCACGGATTGCCCAGATGAAGAAGATGGGCTTCAGGCCACGAAACGCACGGAACTGCACGGAACCTGGACTCACGGATGGCACGTGGGTTCCGTGGCCAAAAAACGGGAATGCCTTCGCGCGCGCGGCGGACTGCCAGGTGCTGGGCGTTGGCGCCAAATAGCCCGCCACGGATGGCGCAGCGTGCCGCACCCCAACGCGGAGGTCCACCCAAGCCGGGGGCCGCACAACGCGCTGCAGTACGCCTTCCGGGAGACCAGCCGCTGGCGCGTGGCCTGGAACATCATGTGGCTGCGCGGCGCCGATTGGGCGCCCTGGTACGCCGTCAAGAACTGGATGGTCCGCCGCAGCGGCGCGCGCATCGGCAGGCACGTGAGCCTGGGGTACCGCGCGCAGGTGGACATCCTGCATCCCGGCCGCATCACGATCGGCGACGACTGCATCGTCGGGTACGCGACCACGCTGCTGGCGCATGCCTACACGCATGACGGTTACCAGCTGGGCGACGTGCGCATCGGGGCAGGGGCGACGGTGGGGGCCAACTGCACGATCCTCCCCGGCGTCACGGTCGGCGCGGGCGCCGTCGTGGGCGCCATGAGCCTCGTCAACCGCGACGTGCCGCCCGGGGAATTCTGGGCCGGCGTGCCCGCCCGCAAGGTGCGCGACCGCTATTGAGCCAGCGCAAGGCCGGCGCCCGAGGCCGAGGGCCTAGCGTTGGCGGCGCGGCCCGGCTGCGCCGCGGGGGACGGCGAGGGCGTCCACGGCGCGCTGGATCTCGGCGTGGCTGGCCGGGGCCCGCAGGGGGGCGCGCCGCAGGTCCGCGGGGGCCGCCGAGACGGCGCGGCCGGGCTGCGTCGCGGCAGGCAGCAGCGGCGGAGTGGGGGCCACGGGCATGGTCTCGCCCGCGGCCGCCGCGACCACGGCGTCGCCTTCCCTGGCGCCGATGTTGCGCGTGGAACGCAGCGGGACCTCCTTGAGGAACAGCACGAGCACGAAGGCGAGGGCCACCATGGGGATGGCGTACAGGAAGACGTGCGCGACGCCAGTGGCCACATGGGCGGTCACGACGTCCCGGATCGCGGGGGGCAGCTGCTGGATCTTGCCGGGGCTGCTCTGGAGGATGCCGCCCACGACGGCGGGGTCGGTGCCGGCGGCCGCCAGTTCCCGCAGGGCGGCGCGGATCTCGTTGTTGAAGACGACGCCGAAGAGGCTGACGCCGATGACGGAGCCCATGCTGCGCATGAAGTTGTTCGCGGCGGTGCCGACGCCCATCTGGCGCATGGGGAGGCTGTTCTGCACGGCCAGCACCATGACCTGCATCGTCATGCCGATGCCGGCGCCCAGCAGGAACATGCCGAGGCTGACGAACCACTTTGCCGTGTCGGGGGTGAGGAGGCTGAGCATCGCCATGCCGGCGGCGGCGACGGGCAGCCCCACCATCGGCCACCACTTGTAGCGTCCCGTCTTGCTGATGATGATGCCGGAGGCCGTCGACATCGGCATGAGCCCGCCGATGAGGGGCAGCAGCAGGAGGCCCGAGTAGGTGGCGCTGACGCCGGTGCTGATCTGCAGGTACGTGGGGAGGAACACGAAGCCGCCGAACATGGCGGCGCCGATGACGAAGCTGACCAGCGACGAGATGCTGAAGACGGAGTCGCGGAAGAGCGACATCGGCAGGAGGGGGTTCTCCACGCGGGTCTCCACGAAGACGAACAGGGCCCCGATCAGCAGGCCGGAGGCCAGCATGGCCGTCACGAGCCAGTCGCCAAGGAACTGCTGACCGCCGTCGAGGACCAGGCCCGGCACGTTGGAGGCCTCGCCCATGCCAGGGAGCCAGCGCAGGTTGTAGGAGCCGTCCCATGGGGAGGCGTCGCCGCCCCAGATGAGGCCCAGGATCAGCAGCGACGAGGCGATGCTGACGAGGGCGGCGCCCAGGTAGTCGATCCTCTGCTTCTGGCGGGCGAAGGGGAGCTTGAGGACGACCTGGGTGAGGATGAGGGCGGGGATGCCGATGGGCAGGTTGACGTAGAAGATCCACCGCCAGGGGGCGACGCCGAGGATGTGCAGGTGGTCGACGATGAGGCCCCCCAGCAGGGGGCCCACGACGCTGGAGACGAGGAAGACGCTGCCCAGGAGTCCCATGTACTTGCCGCGCTCGCGGGGGGAAAGGATGTCGCCCACGATGGCGAAGGTGAGGCTCATGATGCCGCCTGCCCCGATGCCCTGCAGGCCGCGCCCGATGACCAGGAACAGCATGTTGGGGCTCAGGCCGATGAGGGCGGAGGAGACCAGGAAGGTCGCGATGGACAGCTGGAACATGACCTTGCGGCCGTAGATGTCGGACAGCTTGCCCCACATCAGGATCGTGACCGTGGAGGTGAGGAGGTACGAGGTGACGACCCAGACGATCTTGTCGAAGCCGCCCAGGTCGGCCGCGATGGTGGGCAGCGCCGCGGACACGATGGTCTGGTCGAGGGCGGCGAGGAACATCCCCAGCATCAGGCCGGAGAACACCAGCAGGATCTGGCGGTGCCCGAGGTGGACCCGCTGGGGACCCCCCTGCGTGGGCGCGGCAGGAAGGTCGCTCATGCCGCCACCTGCGGGGCGAGCACGGCCTGCAGGTCCTGCAGGGCCATCGCGATGGCGGTGCGCGAGCGGGCGGGCAGGGCGGCCATGCGGGCGGCGAGCCCTTCCTCGAGGTCGCGGCGGAAGCCCGCGACGAGGCGCGCCCCGGCGGGCGTGAGGGCCAGCGTGACGCGGCGGCGGTCCACGGCGTCGGCGGCGCGGTCCAGCAGGCCGCGCTCGACGAGGGCGTCGGCCATCTTGGAGAGGGCCGGCGGGGAGACGCCGAGGTCCTCCGCGATGTCGCCGAGGCTGCGGTCGGGCTCCTTGGCGAGGATGCTGAGGGCGCGGAACTGCGGCATGGAGAGGCCGCCGGGCTTGCGGGTGCGCAGCTCGGCCCGGAAGTAGCAGAAGAAGGCGAGGCCGGCGTCGACGGCGGCGGCTGCGGGGTCGGGCGTGGCGCGGGAGAGGGTCGCGGCCATGGGTTCGTTAACCAGGCGAACTATTCACCTAGTTAAGCGCTCGCAAAAGGGACGCGCAACAACGCGCCACCAGGGACGACCCGGCCAGGTCGGGAGCGCGGTCAGGGCTTGCGGTCGATGCGGACGGCCCCCGCCTGGAGGTCCCAGGCACCTTGGGCGGCCGCCTCGGCGTAGGGCCGGAGCTGGTGCAGCAGGCCGGACACGTCGATGCCCCACCTGGAAGGTTCGTGGGGACGCAGGCGCAGGGTCACGTTGGCCCAGTGGTTGGCCACGCCGCGTGGGACCTTGCGGCCGTACTGGACCAGCATCGCGGCCGCCATGATGATCCCCTGCACGAACAGCTTGTCGTCCCCTTCCAGCCCCATCCACAGCGGCTCCAGCGCCTCATGCGCGTGCCAGTGCTCTCCCTGGTTGAACAGGAGGAGGCCCTCGTCCAGGGCAGGGTGCTCCCAGGGGGCGTGGATGGGGGGCGTGTTGCGGTTGCGGCTCGTGTTGAGCGGGCCCGTCATGGGGGTGCGCTCACGCCTTCTTCCAGGGCTTGGGCTTGACGGGGGAGCCGCACACCGTGCACTCCTCCGCCTTCGGCATCGCCTCGAACCAGCGGCCGCACCCCGTGCAGCGCGGCTTGAAGTCGAGGGCGCCCTGGATCCCGGGCGTGTTCACGGTGCGCGTCGTGATGGAGAGGCGCTTCGCGACGTCCAGGAGCGTGTAGTCGTCCGTGAGGAGGAGGCCCTGCAGCTCCAGGGCAAGGGCCGCGAGGGTCACGTCGGCGGGGCTGAGGCGGGCCAGGTTGCCGGCCGCGAGCGCGACGTCCTCGACGCGGGTCACGGCGTCCGAGCCGGCGGAGCGGACCTGCAGGCCCACGGAGATCCAGTCCTCGTAGCGGCGCGCGTCGCGGCCGCCCGGCGAGACCTCGGCGGCGGCTTCAGGCGTCGTGGCCCAGCGGCCGTCGCGGGGTGGGTCCTTGCCGCCCAGCAGGAGCGAGGTGTCGAGGATGTACCACGAGGGCACAGGGGGCCACCGGGGAAGGCCCTCTTAGGCGTAGCGGACGGCGGTTGATGGGACACTTTGGCGAAAACCAGCAACCCATCGATCGCCGTGAAGACCCGAGGTTCAAGTCTTGCGCGCATGAGTGTGGGCGGCGGCGGGTTGTTCCAGCAAGCGATGGAATTGGGCGCGGCGAAGCCGCGCTCGCCGAAACCGGGCCGGGATCACGAGACCGTGCGCTCCGCGCACCACAAGGCATTTTTCTTGTGCACGACGCCCCCACCACACAGGGAGTGTAGGACTGGAATCGATCCAGAACCGAACGCGGAGCGCACGACAATCAAGAATCGAACGCGTAGCAGCCATCCAAATGATCCCGCACGAATGGAGCCTCGGTCAAGGTCCGAGTGCCCTTCGTCGGCCTTTTCAAGCGCACCCCTGTCCGCAGCCCCATGGCCACCAAGGTCGGGTTCGTCGGCGCCGGCACCATCGGCGCCAACTCCATCTTCGCGACGCTTGCCCTCACCGACCGCATCGACGAGGTCGCCGTCGTCGACATCGCGGAGCCCGCCGCCGTCGGGCGCGCCATGGACCTCAACACCGCGAGCGTCGCCTTCGGCCGCCGCACCAAGGTCTCCGGCAGCACCGACTACTCGACCCTCAAGGGCAGCAAGGTCGTCGTCGTCTCGGCCGGCGTCCCCCGCAAGCCTGGCATGACCCGCGCCGACCTGCTGGGCATCAACATCAAGATCCTCAAGGGCATCTGCGCCGAGGTCAGGAAGCACGCCCCCGACTGCGTGTTCCTCCTCGTCACCAACCCCGTCGACATCCTCCTCTATGTGTGCTGGAAGGAGCTCGGGTTCCCGCGCGGCCGCGTGCTGGGCATGACCTCCCTGCACGACTCCGCCCGCCTCACCGACATCGTGCGGGACGCCACCGGCAACCGCGAGCTGCGCGCCACCATCCTGGGCGAGCACGGCGAGACCATGTTTGTCGTCCCCAGCCTCAGCAGCCCCGAGATCAAGTCCGATTCCTGGGAAGGGCTCGAGAAGAAGACCCGCGGCCGGGCCATGGAGATCATCGAGCGGGTCGGCGCGACCGCCTACGCCCCCGGCGCCTGCACGGGCCGCATGGTGAAGGCCATCCTGGAGGACACCCACGAGGAGATTCCCACGGGCGTCATCCTGGACGGCGAGTACGGCCACCGCGACGTCGCCACCGGCGTCCCCGCCGTGCTGGGCAAGCAGGGCCTCGTGCGCGTCGTGCAGTACGACCTGACGGGCGCCGAGAAGGCCAAGCTAGACATCACCGTCCAGGCCGTGAAGGAGAAGATCGCGGAGGGGCTGGCCATCCTGGCCAACCCGCCTGCGCCACCGGCGAAGACGGTCCAGGCGTAGTCCCCGGTTCGCGAGGGCGGCACTTCGAGCCCCACTGAAGCACAGAGGGCACAGATGCAGGAGATGCCCGTCCTCCTTGCGACTCGCCGTAAACGAACGGATCCTCTCCAAGGCGTCGCCCAGGGTCGGCCCATCGGGACCTCCTGGTCTCCCGGCACGACGGCGACGCCTTCGCGGAAGCCAGCGAGCTGGAATGGCAAGCGATGGAAGGGGGCGAGGCGGAGCCGCGCCCGCAGAAACCCGCCCCCCGGTTCACGTATTGGCGGGCTGGGTCGGCTGGTGGCCTACCGCTGCCCCATCGCCAGGATGTTGATCGGCAACGCAAGCGAGACGTGGACCTCGTGGCCGCCGTCGGGGCGCAGGACGCGGAACGTCGCGGTGAACGTGTAGGCGCCCTCGGATGCCTGGACGTAGTGGTCACCCTGGGCGTACGTGCCGTTCCAGGTGGTGCTGAAGGAGACCCACCTGCCGTGCGGGAACGCGTCCTCCGAGTAGGCCAGGCAGCGCACCTGCGGGGTCTTGAGCGGCAGCTCCTTGCCGTTGGCATCCCGCAGCGTGAACGCGTACGGGACGTCGCAGAAGCCCGGCGTCCGGGCGTCGGCGCCCAGGTTGGTGGCATTGAAGACGAAGGTGGCCGACCCGCCCCGGGAGAAGCCCGCCCGGTCGGCCTGGCCTACGAGGTGGGTGCCGTTCTCGGTGGCCTCGCCGCGCGGGGGCTGCACGGCCGCGCCGCCGCCGGGATGGGGCTCGCCGACCGCGATGCCCTGGCCGCCTTGCGTCGGACTGGGCGTTGGCGTCGGCGAGATGGTGGTGGAGTCGTAGAGCTGCGCGCATCCGGCGACGAGGAGGGCCGCCAGAAGCAACATCGCCGTGGTCCGCATAGGGCCCCCTAGCTGGGCAAGGGTCAAGGGGATTGGCCTATGGTGGGGAAACCGCCCAACGATCGGCTTGGGATCGCGTTCGCGCAGCGACGCGCGCGCCGCCGCAGAGGGACGAAGCGGCCTACGTGAGCTCGCCGTGCGCCCGGCCCCAGCCGGCCGCCATGATCATGACGCCGAACAGGGTGAACCCGACGCCCTCGAACAGGAACAGCCAACCCACGGTGACCGCATCGACGTTGCCGTGGTCGAAGGTCGTGCCGTCCTTGAGGAAATGGGTGTGGCCCATGATCGCGAGGGCCGCCCCCAGGATGGCGATGAGGACGCCGAGGCCGATGAAGATCTCGCCGAAGCGTCCGGTCTGCCCGATGCCTTCCTGCAGCTGGTGCAGGTTCTGCGGATGCGCCACGCAGGAGCAATCGGGCGCCGGGCGATAAGCATGCTTGCCCCGCACCGTCCCCAAGCACCAAATCCGTCCCTGGGATGGGGCGGGCATGTCCAGCGGGCAGGCGCAGCACCGCAACCGCCTGGCGGAGGAGCCCAGCCCTTACCTCCGCCAGCACGCCGGGAACCCGGTCGACTGGTGGCCGTGGGGCCCGGAGGCCTTCGCGGAGGCGGCGCGGCGCGACGTGCCGGTGTTCCTCTCCATCGGGTACGCGACCTGCCACTGGTGCCACGTGATGGCGCACGAGTCGTTCGAGGACGCTGGCGTGGCGCACCTTCTGAACGAGGCGTTCGTGTGCGTCAAGGTGGACCGGGAGGAGCGGCCCGACATCGACGACCTGTACATGGCGGTCTGCCAGCAGATGACCGGATCGGGTGGCTGGCCCCTCACCGTGCTCCTCACGCCCGCCAAGAAGGCCTTCTTCGCGGGCACCTATTTCCCGCGGGAGTCGCGGCATGGGCGCATCGGCATGCTGGACCTCGTGCCGCGCGTGCAGGAGGCCTGGAGGACCCAGCGGGCCCGGATGGAGCACCAGGCTGAGCACATCCTGCAGCACGTGCGCGGCGAGGCCCATCCCCACGGCGACGGGGAGGAACCCTTCGACCCTGGCGCCCCGACGAATCGGCAAAGCCTCGGCCTGGCCACCTTGCAGGCGGGGGTGGCAGCCCTCGCGCAGCGCCATGACCGGACCCACGGGGGGTTCGGGGCGGCGCCGAAGTTCCCCAGCCCGCACCACCTGCTGTTCCTGCTGCGCCAGCACCACCGCACCCGCGACGCGGCGACGCTGCGGATGGTCGAGGGAACGCTCCACGCCATCGCCCTGGGAGGCCTGCACGACCATCTGGGCGGCGGGTTCCACCGGTACAGCACCGACCGCGAATGGCTCGTGCCCCACTTCGAGAAGATGCTGTACGACCAAGCCATGCTGGCGATGGCCTACACGGAGGCCTTCCAGGTGACCGGAGCCGCCGCCCACGCGGCCACCGCGCGGTCCATCCTGGACTATTGCCTGCGTGACCTACAGGACCCGGGCGGGGGGTTCCGGTGCGCGGAGGACGCCGACTCCGAGGGCGTCGAGGGCAAGTTCTACGTGTGGACGAAGGAGGAGGTCCTGCGCCTGCTGGGCCCCGTGGACGGCGCCCTCCTTTGCCAGGCCTACGGCCTGACGGACGAGGGCAACTTCCACGAGGAGTCCACGCGCCAGAGGACCGGCGCGAACATCCTGCACCTCAAGGCGGCCCTGCCGGAAGACCAGGAGCGCCGCCTTGCGCCGCTGCGCGGGAAGCTCCTGGCCGCCCGCTCCCGGCGCGTGCGCCCCCTCCTCGACGACAAGGTCCTCACCGACTGGAACGGCCTCGCGATGGCGGCGTTCGCCAAGGCGGGCACCGTGCTGCATGAAGCCGGGTACCTCGAGGCAGCCAGGCGATGCGCCAGCTTCATGCAGGAGCGCATGCGGCGGCCCGACGGCCGCCTGCGGCACCGCTGGCATGCAGGTCGCCGCGACGACGTCGCCTTCCTCGACGACCACGCCTACCTCCTTTGGGGCCTCATCGAGCTGCATGACGCGACCCAGGAAGCGGGCTGGCTTGCATGGGCCGTCGAGGTCGCGCAGCAGCTGCTGGAAGGCTTTGCCGCGGCGGGCGGTGGGTTCAATGGTGCCCCGCGCGACGGCGAGGACCTTGGCGCGCGCCGCCGCGAGGCCTACGACGGTGCCCTGCCTTCCGGCAACGCCACGGCCGCGTGGTGCCTGCACCGTCTCGCGCTCCTGACCGGGGACACCCGGTGGAGGCAGGCCGCCGAGACGACCCTCGCAGCGTACGCCGCCGACGTCGAGGCGTCCCCTGCTGCCTTCACGATGATGCTGACCGCTCTCGACCTTGCCCTGGGGCCCACCCGGGAGCTGGTCGTCGCGGGCGATGCCGGCACCCCCGCCCTGGTGGCTGCCGCCCGCGCGACCTACCAGCCCCGCCTCGTGCTGCTGCGCGCCGGGCCTGCGACCGCGGCGGTCGCCCCATGGACGGCAGAGCATGCCGCCGTGGGGGGCAAGGCCGCGGCCTTCCTGTGCGAGGGACACGCCTGCCGCCAGCCGACCACGGATGCATCGGAGCTGCGGCGGCTCCTCGCGGCGTAGCGAGCAACCGCCGGCCGCGTGCCAAACGGTGGCTGGGCTAGGCCGGGGCCGCGGCGCCCGCGGCGGGTGCCTGCGCGGCCGGCACGCGGACGCCGTGGCGGCGCGCCATCTGCTTGAGGCGGCGCTCGATGTCGCGGCGCACGGCGCGGTAGGCGTCGAGGCCCAGCCCCTGCGGGTCCATGACGTTCCAGTGCTCGACGTTGGCCTGCCGGCTCCACGGCCGCGGCAGGGCGTCGCTGAAGACGATGACGCGGTCGAAGGCCTCGAGGCGGTTGGCGTCGAGGGGCTTGGGGCGCCACGCGGAGATGTCGATGCCCTGCTCGCCCATCGCGTGCACGGCCTCCGGCTGCAGCCGCATGGAAGGGAACGTCCCGGCGGATTCGGCGTGGAAGCCGAGGATCTGGGCGTGCGCCTCCGCCATCTGGCTACGGGACGCGTTGCCGACGTCCACGAAGAGCACGCGCAGCTGCGCATGCTTGGCGCGCGTGACCCGGTGCCCCTTGATGCGCAGGCCGACCTGCGTCTCGTCGTCCAGCTTCAGCCACGCCCGGCCCTTCTCGAGCAGGCCGTCAAGGCGGCCCGTGAAGAGGCCCCGCTTGGCCGCCGCGGCGGAGGGGGCCTTGGCGGGAGGGGAAGGGGAAGCGGCCGCTGGGGCCAGAGCCGGAGGAGTGGGCGGGGTCTCCGCAGGCCCCGCGGCAGGGATCGGGGAAAAAAAGGTCGGGGATTCCACGGCTTTCCTAGGACGCTCCTGGCTTATCAGGGTTTCACCAAAACCTAAGGAGAAAACGGGTTTCGGTGGGGCGGGTTGGGGTTCTGGCCGGGCTGTGGAGCGCCCCGGGTTCGGTTCTGGACGAGTTCGAATTAACACCCATGTGTCCGGGGGGGGGGGGGGGGGGGGGGGGGGGG
>DATLBS010000006.1:0-236840 GCA_035526765.1 Thermoplasmatota archaeon
CCACTTGCCGCGGAACTCCTCGGGGAGGTTGCGGTTGATGAGCTCGTTGACCTTGTTGATGATCTTGATGAAGCGCGCCTGCATCTCCTCGGGGGTGACCTTCAGCTCGTTGACGAGGCGGTCGACCTTGTTGATGAAGAGGGTCGGGCGGACCTTCTCGCGCAGCGCCTGGCGCACCACGGTCTCCGTCTGGGGCATGGGGCCCTCGACGGCGCACACGAGGATGATGCAGCCGTCAACGGCGCGCATGGCGCGGGTGACGTCGCCGCCGAAGTCCACGTGGCCCGGCGTGTCGATGAGGTTGACGAGGTAGTCCTTGTCGTTGAAGTGGTGGACCATCGAGGCGCAGGCCGCGTTGATGGTGATGCCGCGGGCCTGCTCCTCGGGGTCGAAGTCGAGGGCGCGCTGCTGGCCGGCCAGCTCCTGGGAGATCATGCCGGCGCCGGCGAGGAGGTTGTCCGAGAAGGTGGTCTTCCCGTGGTCGATGTGGGCCGCGATCGCGATGTTGCGGATCTGGTCGAGGTTGGCCATGACCCCGACGGCCTTTGCGATGTTGTCTTCCTTGCGTCCCATAGTGCACCAGCTGAATCAACCGGACCAGGAGGAGGACCTCCGGTCTGCTGGACTTGGGGCACCTGTGGGCCCATAAAAGCGTGTGGGCCTTTGCGGCTGCCTCCAGCGCCCCGACCTGCCTTGCGCCTTCGGCGGGGTGGGACACAAAACGCCAAGCATCTTTTTTACCCAAGGGCCGAAGCCCAAGGCGGCGTGGGCATGTCTTCCGGCGGTGGCTCTCTTTCATTCCAGAGGCGCGGCCTGCGCCGCATCCTGGGGGCGGGTCCCGTTCCGTGGGTGGTCGCGGCGCTCCTGGTAGGAACCTCGGCCATCGGCGCCGTGGTGCTCGCCACCCCACCGGATGGCCGGCTGCCGCCAACCTCCTTCGCGAAAGTCGCCATGGCCTTGGCCGGCAACCAGACGCTGGTGGCCGACACGGACCGCGACGGGTTGTCGGACTCCCTGGAGAACTACGGGTACGGCACAGATCCGGCACGGTGGGACTCCACGGCCTCGGGCATCCCTGACGGATGGCTTGTGGAGTGGGGGCTGGACCCCGGCGACCCGCGCTCCGCCTCCCATCCCGCGGCAGCCCCGGTCGCCTCCACGTTGCCTGAGGCCTACAGGGGCGACTGGCCGCCAATGTTCGCCCTCACGGTGGGGGAGGTGTACTCCTACGCGAGGCCGGCGAACTGGAACGAGGCGGAGCAGGGTCCATTCCACAACGGCCTCGACCCGACCTCGTGGGACAACAACCGGGACGGCATCCCGGACGGCTGGGGCGTCGCGCATGGGCTTGACCCCCGCGCCGCGATCGCGACGCAACGGCTGGCGGGGGAGGGAGGTCTCACCGTCTTCCAGGCCTTCCAGAACAACACGGACCCCCACAAGCTGGACAGCGACGGCGACGGCCTTCCGGACCTCGCGGAGCTGACGGGCACCGTCTCCTGGGGCGGCCAGACGCGCACTTTCAGGCCAACCAACCCCCGCGCGGCCAGCACCGCGGGCACCGGGGTGTGCGACGGATACCTCGTGGGGCACGGCCTCGGGGCGGACACCTCGCAGGACGCCCTGGGGGACGCGGACCTCGATGGCGCCACGACGCAGCGCGAGTACAACTGGAGCCGGACGCTGGGAGATCCGTGCGCCTCCCCTTTGGGGCTCGACCCTTCGAAGCAGGTCTCCGGCCCCAGCGGCATCCCAGACGGTTGGTTCCTTCTGTACGGCCTCGACCCGTTTCATGATGCCGAGAAGGTCACGGACGAGGCCCCCGGCATCCCGGCCGCCGCGGGGCTGCCCGGCCTGCCCGCGATCGCCCTGCGGGCGCGCGACGAGTACGCCTTCGGCCGTCCCCCCTCCTGGTCGGAACCGCGCGACGGCCCCTGGCTCGCAGGAAGCGACCCCACCAGGCACGACACGGACGGCGACGGGTTGGACGATGCCACCGAACTGCAGGGATGGACCGTGGTCGCCGCCCTCGTCCCGGGGACGTCGTCGTCACCCGAGCACGTGGCTGGCGACCCGACGCAGGCCGACGCCGACGGCGACAGCCTGCCCGATGGCGCCGAACGCGACGCAGGCACCCATCCCCGGCGCAGCGACACGGACTTCGACGGCATCCCGGACGGCGCCGAGATCGCGCTCGACCTCCAATTCGACCCTGACCCGGTGCCGGGAGCCAGGCATCTCGACCCCACGCAAGCAGACTCGGCCGGCGACCTCCTGCGCGATGGGGACCGCCTCGCCCTCCTCCAGGGGCGCGCCGCAGCGATCCTCCTGGGGGGCACCAGCCCCCTGGCCGGTCCCGAAGGGCCGCGCGGCTTCGAGGAAGTGGCGCGCGGCCAAGCGGGAGGCCGGCGGCTGCCACCCGGCGTCTCCCCCGCCCAGGTCGCGGACCTGTTCGGGCCCGCGGGCGACCTCGACGACGATGGCCAGCGCAACCTCCTCGATGCCGATATCGACGACGACGACCTCGGCAACGGCGTCGAGGCCCAACCCCTTCTCTACGTGAGGACGGTCCACGGGGCCGGGCCTTTCGCCGCCGGGAGGAGCTCCACGGACCCCGAGGACCCCGACACCGACGGCGACGGCCTGGAGGATGGGTGGGAGGTGGGCCACGGGGTCCCGGACCTCAGCATCCAGGCGATGGACCTCGAGCCCGCGCGCGGGGACTCGGACGCGGACGGCACCGCGGACGGTCACGAGGACCCCGACCTTGACGGCATCCTGGTGCCGCAGCCAGGGGCCAGCGGCCTCACACTCGTGCCGCACCCGCACGACAACCTGGCCGAGCAGGCTGCCGGCACCGACCCTCACGTGGCATCCTCCGACAAGGACGGGCTCCTCGACGGCTGGAAGGCGTTCTGGGGGCAGCAGTACACCGGCCCCCGCAACGGCTTGCCGGTGCCGACGCCCGGCTCGGCACAGGCCGGCACAGTCGTCTCCCGTTTCCCGGCGGACCGGTTCACGACGCGGCCGGACCTGCGTCGAACCGACGAGTCCGCCCTGGGGCCCTTGGTCCAGGTCACGCCGTCCTCTGGCCCGTCGTACGCGGTGCAGCGCATGCATGCCGACGTGGCCTGGACCTTCCTCTCCATCCAAGCGCACGGCGCCAACCCGTATGAGGCGGACACCGATCGCGACGGCCTTCCGGATCCCTGGGAAGCCTACCAATCGTCGCCGTCGTCCCACCCGCGCCCCGACAGCGTCGCCCGCTGCGTGGACCAGCCGTCCCAGGCTGGCCTTCTCCAGCCAGACGGCGAAGAGGATCCCGACGGGGACGGGCTCACGAACCTCCAGGAACGGGCGGTGGGGACCGATCCCCTGTGCGCGGACTCCGACCTTGGCGGCCTCGCCGATGGGATCGAGGCGGGCGTGCTCGATCCGACGGACACGGCGGACGATGTCGCCGCCCTGCACGACGGCCAAGACAGCGATGGCGACGGCCCCACCGATTTCCAGGAGATCACACGCTCCCCTCCGACCGACCCGCATTCGCCCGACACGGACGGCGACGGCTTGCTGGACGGCACGGACCTCGGCACCCCCAGCAACCCGATCCCCGGTGACGACCCTCGGCACGCTCCGCTTCTGGCCTTGGGCATCGCGTTCCGGCAGGTAGGCGGCGGATCCATCTTCCTGGGCGAGACGGCGCGCGGCGGAGGGCAAGTGTCCGACCCGCTTGTTGCGGACACGCGTATCCCGGGGGTCCCCGATGGATGGGTTCTCGCGCACGGCAACTCCCCCGCCCCCGACTGGGAGGCCTGCTACAGGTACGGGCTGCCCGACTGGTGGAGCCTGGCCCTGCACGGACCATGGTGGGGGGGCGGCGATCCTTTCGACGCGGGCCAAGACTGCGAAGAGTTGGCGGCCACGCCAGACCGTGACGGCGACGGCCTTGCCGACGCCGCCGGCGAGGACCCGGTCCCGGTCGTCAGCCATGCCAACGACTTCCCGATCGGGAGCCCCTTCGCCCCTGGCCTCTCGGCGGTGGAGGTGCGCGAGCGCGCACAGGCCGTCATGCACCCGCGGGTGACGAAGCAGTACCGCGTGGTTCGCGAGGACTGGTCGGGGCCGGCACTCCCTGTGCGCCCCACACTGCTCACCGTGTCCGGCGGCATGCCGGGCATTTTGTGGCGGGGCGAGGGGGCGAGCATTTCCGGTTCCCTGCGCGACGGCCAAGACAACGCCGGCATCGCGGGGACCACTATCGTCGTACGCCTCGACGGCCAGGACATCGGGGCCGCCTTCACGGATGCCCAGGGTGCTTTCGAGGTCCCGGTGGTGCTCACGGCTGCCCACGCGGTGCCGGTGCCGCAGGGGAGAATCCTCCGCGGCCAGACCGGCGCGTCGACCGCGCGATGGACGGACGATCCGCTTGCCTGGACGCCCGGCGCGCACACGCTCGAGGTGGCAAGCTACGCACTCGATCGCGGCGCCGAGGTCCAAGGCGGCGCCCGCCAGCAGGCGTCCGTGACCGTCAAGGTGCATGCCATGCTGGACATCCCATTGCCCGATTCGTCGCGGCCAGGCGAGCTGCTGACGGTACAGGTGCATGAGCATGACCCGGCAGGGGCCCCGTTGACAGATCCTTTGCAGGGCACATGGGCCGGCTCCCCCCTGGGTACCCTGCAGGTCAACGCACAGGGCCGCGCCACGCTGCAACTGACCGCGCCGGGGAATGCGGGCGCCGCCCACCTTGCCCTGCACAGCATTCCCGGCAATGCCAACGTAATCTCGGCCGAGGCCGGAGGCGACGTCGGAATCCGGCTTCCCGGCCGCGTGGCAATCGACCCGCTTCCGGCTCGTGCCGACGCTGGCACCCCCCTGGCGGTGTCGGGCCGGGCCTCGACCCAGTCCGGCCCCGTCGTGGGCGTGCCCGTGTCCGTCCGTGTGACCCTCGCGGAGACCGTCCTAGGCGTGGACGTCGCCACTGATGCCCAAGGTGTCTTCCACGCTGCCATCGACCTACCAGGCCTGCTCCCTCCAGGAATGGCCGTGGTATCGGCCTCGATCCCGGCCGGCGCGTCGAACACGGAGGGTGGGGCGGGCTCCACCTTCCGCGTGCGGGCCTTGACCCGACTAGTGGAGACGGCCCCCGCGCACCTCGCCGCCACGGGAGCGCGGACCATTGAGGCGAGGCTGCTGGACGGCGGCGGTCGCCCCGTTGCAGGACAGGCTCTTGCCCTGGCGTTGGGCGACGAGCGCAGGACCGCTACCACCGACGCCCTCGGCGCCGCCACCTTCACGCTGACAGCGGTGCTTTCCTCCGGCCCGCACCAGGAAGAGATTCACTTCGGGGGCAATGGGTTGTACGCACCCGCCCTCCTGCAACGCGAACGCCTGGTCCAATCCGCAACCAGCCTTGCGGTGCGCGCCTCCCCCGCCTTGGTGGGCACGCGCCTGTCCGTCGTGGCCGAACTCATGGACGCCGCGGGCACCGCCCTTGCCGGGCAGGCGGTCCGCGTCCGGCTTGGGGACGGCGCGACCTCCTTGCAGGTCACCGACGCGAAGGGCATGGCTTCGTTCCATGTGGAGGTGCCGGCCGACTCCCGGCTTGGCAGCGTGCCCTTGGCGGCCCGCTTCGCGGCGACCTCAGCTTACCAGGCATCGGCCGCCGACGCCGTTGTCCAGGTGCGCGCCCCGACCCGCCTAGATGTTCCTCGTGGGGAATTCCTGCTGGAAGGGCCTCCGCTTGTCGGCTACCTGCGCGACCACGGGGGGCAACCGCTGGGAGGCGCGGAAGTCCTGGTTTCCTCGGGCGGGCCCCTCCGAACCGAGCGGACTGCCCCCGACGGCTCCTTCCCTTTGCTCGCCTCGGGCACCCCTGATGCGCGGGATCTGGGGTGGACAGGCCATTACCTGGGAGACAATCGGCACGCGGGAGCCTCTGCCAGTGGGACCCTCGCCCTTCGCTTGCCGGCTATTCTGTCCGGCGACACCCCCGCCGGTGTGGTGCAGGGCGAGGTTGGATCCTTGGCAGTCGCCGCGACCACGGTCGCCGCGTCAGCCGTCACTGGCGACGTGGATGCGGTTCTGGACGGCATCGTGGCCGGGACCGTCCACCTGGAGAACGGCTCCGCCCTCCTCCGCATCCGCGTCCCTGCGGACGCTGCGCCCGGCACGCACGTCCTCCGACTGCACTTCACAAGCGCCCGTCACGCCGCTCCCGCCATCGAGGTGCCGTTGCTGGTCGCAGGGCGAACGGTCCTAGAGGCGCGGATGGGTCCTGGAAAGCCTGGGCAGCAGGTGACTGTCACCCTCGTCGCCACTACGGCCGGTCGGCCATTGCCGCATGCCGCATTGGCGGTGCGGACCGAGGACGACCCTGCGGGATTCACGGTCACCACGGACGAGCACGGCAGGGCGTCCTTGGAACTTGCATACCCCCTTCGGGCCCGGCCGCTCCTGGTCCGCTTCGCTGGCTCCCCCGAGGCGTCGGCGGCCGTCCTTGCCACGCAGATGGACCCCCAGAGCGTCCAGGCCTCGCGCGTGGCGTCGTATTTGGTGCCGCTACTGACTGCCGGGGCGGCCACGGCCTTGCTGGCCGCGGCCGGCCTCGTAGTCGCGCTGCGCCGACAAGCCCACCCTGTCCTGCGTGCCCTGCGCGCCACCGAGCGCGCGCTAGCCGCCCGCGGACCCTACGAGGCGGACATCATGCTCTGCTATGGGGTGCTCCAGGATGAACTCCAGGCGCAAGGAGTCTTGGAGGGGCCGGCGCCCACCCCACGCCTGCTGGGCGAGGCCGTGGCTCGACACCTGCCGGCCGGAGCGGGGGCAGCCCCGCTCGAGGCGTTGCTTTCGCTCTTCGAGCAGGCACGCTACGGCGGGCTCCCGCTTGGGTCCTCGGCACGCGACCAGGCGCGCACCGCCATGCGGAACCTGCGACTGGCGCTGCAGCGGACCGGCGCCGCCGCGGTGCCGGAGGCAGCATGAGGGGCCTCGGGCGGACCGCGGCCCTGCTCCTTGCTCTCGCCTTGGCCACCGGCGTGGCGGCCATCGCACTGGCGACGCCCGCCGCGGATCCGGGATCCGCGCACGCGACGGGACCCCGCGCGACGGCTGCCCTCCTGCAGACGGCCCGCACCCTGGGCGACGTCACCACGCTCTCGACGTCGCCGCTGCTTTTGCAAGGCGACTCGCGTCTGGACCCCGCAGCGACCCTGTTGGTGGTCGCGGGGGCCACCCGCCCGTACTCCGCGCAGGAAGTGGCGGCTTTCACCGCCTTCGTGCGAGGGGGCGGCCATGCCCTTGTGGCCGAGGAGGATGGGCACGCTTCCGCGCTAGCGGCCCCGCTAGGGCTGTCAGTGGAGCCATCGCCGATTGTCGGTCCTGATGGGGACGCCGAGGTGCGGGCGACCACGGACGGCGGGAACCGCACACTCCATGCGCGGCTGCCGTCCCCGGTCCTTGCGGCACCCGGCCTGCAGGCCACGCCTTTAGCCAGCACGTTGGCGGCGTCGTTCGTGGACCGCGACGGGGACGGAGCATTCCGCAGCTCCGATCCCGCCGGGCCTTTCACCGTCGCCGCAGCCGTGGACGTCGGTGCTGGCCGCCTCGTCCTGTTAGGCAGCCTGGACCTCCTCTCGGACAGGGTCGCGACCGATCCGGAAACCCAAGCATGGCGCCTGGATCTTCTATCCCGGCTGGTGCCGGCGGGCGGACGGATCATCCTCGACGAGAGCCATCATCCCCAATCGGCCATCCTGGCCACCGAAGCCTGGGTCATCGAGTCCTCCACCAAGACCCCAGAACGCTGGATCCTGCTGGGCTGCGCGGGGACTGCCTCGGTCGCCCTGCTGTTCCTTGCCCCGCGGCAAGCCGCTTGGGGGCCCCACGTGCATGATCCCGACCGTTTCCGGTCGCGCCGCGCCGCGGGCTCGGCTCCGGGTGCCACGGACCCGGATGCCGCCGGGCCTGCCCGCGCCCGCTGGACGCCCGCCGGCTCGGCGGCCGGCGCCGTCCTCGCCCTGCTGCTTGTTGGCGGCCTTCTCACGCGCAGCGCTGTCGCCGTGGCAGCCGCTGTGATTCTTTGGGCCCCCTTGTGCGCCGCCGGTGCCGTGCGGCGTCCCCGCCTCGAGGCCGTCCGGGAGTTGAGCGCACAGCGTGTGCCCGAGGCGCAGGCTGTCGCGGTAAGCGTCACGCTCACCGCGCGGCGCGCAGGGTCTTGGGAGGTGCGGGATGGAGTGCCGGCCGAGGACGAGATCCTCGGTGATCCGCCATGGACCTGGGTTACGCTCGGTCGCGGGCGGTCCTCGATGCTTGCGTACCAGATCCGCCCCCAGGTTCGCGGCCCCCATTCCATCGGACCGCTACGGGCTCGCGCCCAGGATGCGTTCGGCCTCTTTGCCTGGGATGTTCCCGTGGGCGAGCCGGCGGTGGTCAAGGTGCTGCCGCGCCGCGAACTGCTGAAGCAGGTGCGCCTAGCGGTCCGCCGCCCAGACATCTTGATGGGGGTCCATCCGGTCAACCGGGCTGGCGAGGGAAGTGAGTTCCAGGCCCTGCGCGAATACCAAGCCGGAGACGCGATGCGCACTGTGAATTGGCGCGCCAGCGCTCGCAGCAAGTCCCTCATGGTCAATCAACGCGTCCTCGAAAGCCAGACGATCCTGACCCTGGTCGTCGATGCCCGCGCGGTCTCGGACTGCGGGCCGGCGCGGGGCACTCCTCTCTCGCGCAGCGCACGGGCCGCCCTCACGATCGCGGGTGCTTCCGCGCAGGGGCGCGACCGCATCCGCTTCTTCGTCTTCGGGGCAGCCTTGACGGAGCTGCCGCCCGCGCCCACCCAGCGCTTCGTGCATGAGATGGGGGACCTGCTTGCCTCCCTGCCCGCCGAGGGCGGGTTGGGTTTCCTGCCCGTGGCCCAGCGTTTGGTCACCGGCGTCCGGCCCGGGACGCCGGTCGCGTTGTTCTCTGGCCTGGAGGGTGCTGCCGGGTTCCCGGAGGGTGCCCGGCTGCTTCTCGGACGGGGCGCAAGCCTCACGGTCTTCGCGTTCCCCGTGGAAACTTCAGGAGATGACCTTCCCGATGGCGAGGCGAAGGCCATCCAGGCCCAGCGCCAAGCCAACTTGGCAGCCTTGCGAGCCGCAGGTGCGGTCGTCCATGACGTCCGGGCCGACGCGCCCCTGGAAGCCTTGCTCCGCGAGGCTGCACGATGACCACAGGACCAGGTCCTCGAGCCTTAGGGCTTCGCGGCCGGCTGGCAGGCGCCGCGGGCCTCGGCTTGGTCCTAATCCATGCGCAGGACGGCTTGGGAATCCTTGCCTTGGCCGTGGCCGCCTTGCTGGGAGTGGTGGCGTGCCTGGCCGTGCATGCGCGTCGGGGCCCCGCGATCGGGACGGGCCGCATCGTGGTGCTGC
The DNA here is from genome assembly GCA_035526765.1 of Thermoplasmatota archaeon. Classification (GTDB taxonomy): domain Archaea; phylum Thermoplasmatota; class E2; order JACPAO01; family JAHFTW01; genus JAHFTW01. The sequence goes on from DATLBS010000006.1 coordinate 9,411, forward strand.
TCCTGGCTGGACTGGCTGCCTTGCCGGGGAAGGCGGCCTCGAGGCCTGGGGCCCTTAGCTTGGCGGCCGGGGTTCTGGCCGCCGCGGGCGTGCTAGCTATGCTGCCAGGCGCTGCGCCGCAGGCGAAGGCGGCGACAGGGGCCTGGCTGCGGCGTAACGCAGGCTCCCTACTGCTCACGCTGGGTCTGGCCGCAGCCATGCTTGGCGGTTGGGCCGTGGCTCCCCTTCTCTGGCGCTGGCTGGCCGAGGCTGAGGAGTGGCGCAGCGCCTACGGCGTGGCCTTTGCGGCTTTGCCGGCCGGTCTCCTTGGCGCGTCGCTCGTGCTGCTGTCTTCTGTCTTCCGGTGGGGCGCCGACGCCCCCGAACCCCCGGAGGCGCCGCCGCTGGCGCCGCCTATCCAGTCGTCGGAGAGTGCCTGATGCAGAAGCCGCACCGCCAGGCGATCCTGCTCTCGCTTCTCCTGCTGCTGGCAATGCTTCCGGTGGGCGCCCAAAGCGGCGTGGACGTTGCCGCAAGGCTGTCTCTGGGGGGGCCCCCTCCGTACTGGGCGGACGGCATCTCCCACGGCACGACGATCCGCGTCTCCGTGACCAACCAAGGAAGCCAAGCAACCACCTACACCTTGAGCTACTATTGGCATGTCGCGGATCAAAACCATTACCTCCGCGGCTCTGCCCAATCCAGCACGGATGCCCCTGCGACCCCCTTGCAGCCGGACGAATCAAGGGTTCACGAGCTCGCTTGGACGCCACTCCTCACGCAGACAGGGGATGACGAAGTGATCGTAGTGGCCAAGGCGGGGTTGTCGACCTCGGTGGAACGCCTGCCGGTCGCCGTCCCCGTCCATGACCTGCAAGTGGCATGGGATGATCCCAGCGCGGACGGGTCCATCCGTGTGGACGAGACCCGTTTCTTCCGGGCCTCGATCCTGAACCTCGGGAACAGCCAGGAGTTGCTGGCCCTGCGGTTGGCTGGCCAGACGCCAGGGCTGGCCACTCGCGTCGAGCCTGCCAGCGCCGCGCTGGCCCCTGGCGGCACCCAACGTGTCACATTCTACGTGTCTTGGCCGTTCGGGTCGGGGCCCGCTCCGGCCGCATCCCAGTACCGGCTGGAGGCCACGAACGCCAGTGTGCCCGACTGGAAGGAATCAACCGGCCCCCGGTCGATCGATCCCGTCGCAGGATCCCTCCCGCCAGGATTCCTCTCCACGTCCGTGGAGCCGGGGACTCCGCCAACCGCTCCGGCGGCGGGCCTGCCGTTCCAGGCATCCTTCAGGGTGCGCAACACGGGAAGCGGCGACGATTCATTCGATTTCGCCGCCGATGGCCCTTCAGGCTGGGGGATGCGCACCGACCCCATGGGCATCGACCTTCTCCCCGGAGAGTCGAAGGAGGTCCTGCTGCTGGCCGACGTCCCCGCATCGACACCCCCTGGGCAGGCGGTCTCCTTCACATTGCATGCCCTGTCCGAACGCGGACCCTCTGGGGACGCCTCCGGTGCCGTCCAGGTCGTCTCCTCCGGGCCCATCCCCAGGATCTCCGCCATTGAGATCCCCACGCCCTTCTACCTGGGCGACGAAGGAGCCGTGCGCATCCTGCTCCAGAACGCAGGCACCGAGGACCTTCTGGCAGGGGTCGTCGACTTGTCCGCAGAACCTCAACTGCCAGGCCTTCCCGCGCAACTCCCGGCCCCGGCCGTCCAGGCAGGCGGCGGCTCAACAGTGACTTTCCCTGGCCTTCGCGCCCACCGACCTTCGAACCAAGTGACTGCCGCCTTTGGCCTCGCCGGCCCTAGTGGCGCTGATGGTCTCTACCTCTTGCAGCGAGGCGAACACGCCAGCGCCATCCTCGCGGGCGACCTTCGGATCTGGGCCCCGGACCGGCACGCGGGTGCCGCGGTCCTATCCGGGGATGCCGACCACCTGGCTGGGCCCGTAGTCCCGCTGCCAGCGGCTCTGGCCTGCATCGATGTTGGACGGGCCTGCAAGCCTGGCGTCCCGCTCTACCTGGACGTCGCGACCCCCTTGCACCAGGTCGGGGCCGGCGACCTACAGCTCACCGGCGCGTCCGTCCCACGCCTCCTCGACGACCAGGATGCGGAGGCTGGGCACCCGCTGACCCGTGCCGGGCTGACCATGGCCGTGCCTGCCTTCGCTGACGTGGATGGCGACGGCGCCTACGCGCCCGGCGAGGCCATCTTCCTCGACATGGACGCCGACGGGAAGGCCGGCCAGGACGACGTGCGGCTCACCGACGGGACGCTCCCCATGGGCAGCTTGGTCTCCCCCCATGACCCGGACGCAGGATCGCATCTCCTGCAGGACCTCGCCGGGCTTGCGCGTCCCGAAGGCATCCAGGGCCCCGTGGTCCTGACCGCCACATGGAGCGCGGCGGGAATGCAGCCCTCGGCGCGGACAGCCAACCTGGACGTGCACGCGGCCGGCCTCCGCGTCTTGCCGCCAGACCCGTTCGAGGTGCCTGCGGCCGGCCGCGGCGACCTCCTGGTCCCGCCTGGGGCGTTCCGGCTGGCGAACACGGGGAACCGGCCTGAGACCTTCGACCTTGAGGCAAGCTCGAGTTTCGGCGTGCTGGCGCTCCCGTTCTCTTCGATCACTTTGGGCGCAGGGCAGGTCCGTACGATCCCGGCGACGTTCACCCTTCCCGCGGAAGCGCCTGGCCCTTGGGCGCAGGTACGCCTCGGGGCACGGCTCCACGCATATCCCTCGACGTTCGTCGAGGCCGTGACGACGGCGTCCCTCCTGGATGTCTCGTCGCCCAGCGTCGCCTTCGTGGACCCACCGACCGTGTGGGACCCCGCGCACCCGTTGCGCCTGCGCATCTCCGGCCACGACGACGTGGGCGTCCATAACGTCACCCTTCACCTCCTGGGCAGCCCGGCGCGTTCGGTCCTGGCGGTCCGCAGCGCCCCAGGGGAATGGCAGGCGGAGATGGAGCTCCCGGCCGGCAACCACACGCTGCGTGCGGTCGCGCTCGACGGGGCCGGACGAAGCGCGGCCTCTGACCTCTCCGTACGCATCGCGACGGTGCCCCCGCCACGCATCGTGGGCACCAGCCCAGCCGACGGATCCATTGCAAAGACGGGCCAGACCGTTTCCCTAACCGTGCGCGACCCACTGGGCATCTCTCGTGCGGCGGCCCGCGTCGATGGGGTCGAGCTCATGGTCGACCTAAAGGACATCGGGAACTCGACTGCGGTGGCGAGCGCAGTGCTGCCCAATCTTGCCCCAGGCAAGCACACGGTGGACCTGGAAGCCGAGGACTCTGCCGGCCTCGTGGCACGGGCAACCCTTCAGATCACCGTCCTCCCCCCCGAGGTTCTCCCTCATGCGGGCTCCCCGACACCGACGCGGTCGGCGGCCTCATCCAGTGTCGCGGCCCTGGCCGCACTGGCCGCATGCGCGCTCCTGCGGCGCAGGCAATTTGCAGCCTGATTGAGGCTCTGCGAAGCCATCTCGGCCGTCACGTCCCTTCCGGGGCCCCTCCTGGCCCGATGACAGCCTGCCCCTCCAAACGTCCTCTCCGGGCCCCCCTCCCCGGCGCTCGCCGGACAAGCCGGCGCCTGGCCCATGCAATCCATCGGGGTGGGAGACAAAGCAACAAGTTGCCTTAACTCCAAGTTGCCGAGGCGGGACACATCGTGCCAAATCCGGCTAAATCCCCCCCTGACTTGTTCGGCTTTGGGCCTGCGTCCTTCGCGGGCTCGAGGTAAAAACATGAACATGACCCACAAGATCGTGATTGTAATGTCGCTGGCCACCATGATGGTGGGCTCCGCGATGGCCGCCGGTGGAAGCCGCGACGTCGTCGTGCCCTCCACGCTGGACCTGACCGGCGTCGGCGTCTTCGGCATCAACGTGTGCGAGAACGTCGTCCCCAACCCGCCCGGCAGCCCCCTGGGTTGCGGCAACGGCGGCGTCGGCGCCATCATCGACGTCAGCGCCCTCGGCACTGTCGGGAAGGCCTTCGGCACCTGCAGCACCGCCGCGACCGCCACCTCGGTCGGCACGGACTACTCGTTCAGCTGCGGCAGCGACCGCAACGACGACACCTTCGTCAGCAACGCCCCCACGCCGTCCTGCGTCAACCCGACCGGCCGCGACGCGCAGTGCGACGCGAACGAGGACTACGTCGACGACTTCGCCGACGGGGGCAGCCAGGCCAACACCTCGATTGCCCTTTGCGCCCGCATTGACACGACCGGCTCCCCCGCGACCCTCAACGAGGACCTGGACGCCGGCGGCGACTGGGATGACATCGCCGTCTTCGTCGCAACGACCCTGAGCCCGGCCTCCTACGTCGGCATCATGACGGTCACGGTCAGCATGACCGCGAACACCGGCTGCACCCCCAGCGGCCATTAAGCACGGAACAACCCCTTCCCCCCTTCTCCCTAATCCATTTCGCGCCGCACCCTTCCCCCCGGTGAATCGGAGATGACTCCTTGAACGACCAACTGCTCCCTATCCTTGCCTCCCTGCTCTTCCTCGGCTCGGGCCTGGCCGTCGCCTCGCCAACCGCCGCCCCCTTGAGCCCTCCCCCCACCTTCCTCACTGAACTCGGTCACAAGGTGGCCCCCGACCTCCTCCCCGACCTCGAGCGCATCGAGGCCATGCTCCCGCAAGGGACGGTCGGAAACCCCGCCCAGCTGCTTGACCGCGTCGAGACCGTGCGCGCCGCCTTCGCCGGCGCAACCACCCCTCAGGCATCCCTGGCCGCGGCCTCCGCGCTCGCCGGCCTGATGCCCGCTGCTGCCGGTGCCCCCGCGAAGGCCAGCCCCATGCAGTCCATCCTTGGGCTCTACTCGGCGCTCGGCCTCCGTGCCACGCCGGCCCAGACGCTGGCCCTGCAGGGCAGCATCGCCAAGCTGACGCCTGCGCGCTCGGCCGCCCTTGGCGTCGGCGTGGACGCGGTCAACAGGGCCCTCGCCTTGGCCGACGAGGGCACCACCCAGGCCCAGACCCAGGCCGCCCAGGTCCTCCTGGACGGGGCCGCCGCGGCACGCATCCTCCTTGGAACGCCCCCCCTCGGGGCCTCCCCCGCATCCGCGGGCTGCGCCGTCTTCGAGGACCCTCTCCAGGTCATCTGGATCGGCTCCCCCTGCAACGACACCGTCTCGGCCTTCCCGGCGCGCGCCCTCCAGCTTGACCCTGGAGGCGACGACACCTACTTCAACAACGCCGGCGGCGCCCAGAGCGACTCCTTCGTGACCGGCTCGGGAAGCCTGGTCGGCTTCAACCCGACCTCCGAGCGTGGCTTCCTCGAGGTCCTGGACAACGTCACCACGAAGCCCTTGACCCCGCTGGACCCGACGAACGACACCTGGCTCACCGATGTCAACGCCCGCCTCGGCGACTTGCAAGACACCATCGCCGCCAACAACGACAGCGTCACCAACGAGATCGCCTTCGTGGGCGAGCTCATCGCCGGCATCGACCTCCACCTGACGACGAACCCGGACGCCATGCGCCGTCAAGTGCCTGTGGCCCTCGCCGTTGACTTCGCAGGCAACGACCTGTACTCGGGCGTCAACGTCGTCCAGGGGACCGGCCGCAACGGCGGCGTCGGCGTGCTCTGGGACCAGGCCGGCGACGACACTTACGTCTGCAACATGTTCTGCCAGGGCTACGGCTCGCAGGGCATCGGCGTCCTCGCCGACTCCGCGGGCATGGACCACTACACTGCCAACCTTCTGGCCCAGGGCTCCGGCAACGGCGGCTTCCTACTGGAATACGCGGGATCCGACCTGTACACCGGAGGTATCGGCGTCCAGGCCGGCGTCAGCGACTTCACGGTGCCCCGCTCCACCCCCGCCTTCCTGGTGGACCGGGCCGGTAACGACCAATACGTGTCGACCGGCTTCCTGTCGCAGGGCGTGAGCAATTTCCTCGTCGACCTCGCCGGGGACGACTCCTACACGGGCGCCACCAGCTCACAGGGCGGCGGCGTCGCAGAGTCGATCGGCATGCTCCTCGACGTCGACGGCAACGACGGCTACCTCGCGGGCGCCGACAGCCAAGGCATGTCGCGCGCTGGCGCCGGCATCCTGGCGGACCTGTCCGGTGACGACACCTACACCGACACCGACCAGGGCCAGGGCGTGTCCGGAGGCGGCCTCGCGGTGCTCTACGACGCCAACGGCGACGACACGTACAGCGCCGCCTCCGGCCAAGGCCTCTCGAACGGGGCCGGCGTCGGGTTGGTCCTTGACCTTTCGGGTGACGACACCTACGAGGCCACCGGAAGCGCCCAAGGCGTCGGCGCCCCGACCGGCGACGGCGGCCTGCTTGGCGTCCTGCTCGACCACGACGGCAACGACCATTACACCGCCGGGGCCCACAGCCAAGGCAGCGGTGCCATCGGTGCCGGCCTCCTGCTGGATGCGTACGGCCATGACGTCTACTTGGCTGGCGACTACAGCCAGGGGAGTGGCGGTTCCGACATGGGCATCGAGGAGCGCTTGGTCACCGGGCTGCCACGCCCCCACGAGGGCGGCATCGGCATCCTTCTTGACGGCACCCAAGACCAGGTCAGGGTATCCACCCAGGTCAGCAACGACCCTGGGGAAGTGACCGGCACCATCACCGTCAGCAGCCCCCCGAAAGGTCCCCCCACGGCGGATGACTACACTGCCGGCGACTATAGCCAAGGCTCGAGCGGTCCCACCGGCGGCATCGGCCTGCTCCTCGACCGCGAGGACAAGGGCGGCTGGACCAGCCACTTCATCGCTGGCGGCCACAGCCAAGGCAGCGCCGCGCAGCTGGGCATCGGTGTCCTCCAGAACTCGGACGGCAAGGACTCGTACTCGGCCGGCAACTTCAGCCAGGGCTCGAGCGAGGGCGGCGTCGCCCTCCTTCTGGACGAGTCCGGCAACGACTCGTACACCTCGTCCGACATCGGGACCAGCCATGGCTTCGGGGGGGGCGACCCGGTCAATGGGCTGCCTGCGCTCGGCCTGCTGCTTGACGACGGTGGCCACGACACCCACCAGGATCTGGCCAACAGCCAGTGCAAGGCCAAGGGCGACCTCGGCCTCGCGGTCGACACCACCGGGGCCGCGCTGCCGGCCGGCTGCGACGCCGTCCTCAAGACGGCCGCCAGCGACATGCTGCTGCGCCTCGTCGACCAGGTGAATGGGACGGTCCAAGGCGGGATCGGGGTCCTGATGGGTCTCCTGTTCCCGACCGGCTTCCCCGCTCCGACTGGAACCATCTACTTCTATGACGACATGGAATCCGGCGCCCCGGGATGGACGACCACGACCGCGGACGACATCACGGTTTGGCACCTGGCGGACTCCGCCACGGAACCGCAGTTGAGCCCGAACGCCCACAGCGGGACCCACTACTGGCACGTCGGATTCCCAGCCGGCTCCCCACCGACAGAGGGCTACTTCTCGGACGCCGATGCATCCCTGACATCGCCCACGGTGAGCCTGGCGGGGGCGTCGGCACCCCAGTTGAAGGTGTGGCTTGCCGGGACCTCAGAGCAGGACTTCGACTTCCTGGACGTGACGGTCGTGGACCTCACGACCAGCACGGCGACGACGTACCATCACCTGTCGGAGAGCACCGTGACGAACCCGGCTCCCACGTACCAGCAGTACACGGTGGACCTGACCTCGTACGTAGGGGACGACATCCAGGTCGTCTTCCACTTCACCAGCGACAGCTCGGCCGAACTCGGCCAAGGCTGGAACGTGGACGATGTCCTGGTGACCGAGGCTTGAGCTCCCGGATCCCCCTCTTCCTCCTTCTTTTCCTTCTCCTGCAAGTCCCGACAGCGGCCCCCCAAGGCGTGCCTGATCCGACCTGGCACATCACCGACCACCAAGGTTGCGCAGGGGACCGGATGGTCGTCGCGCGAAACATCACCGTCGAGGCCGGAGGAACGCTCGACCTGGACGGCTGCATCCTGGCCTTCGCGAGCCCCCCCTACGATAACAAGGTCTTCTCCGGCAAGGACGAGGGCCTGGTTCTCACGATCCTGGAAGGAGGCATGCTGCGAATCCACGCCTCGCCGGGGCGTCCTGCCGGGATGGAGCGGGCCGATGCGCGGTACGGCTACACGGTGCAGGCCCTCGGCGACATCGAGGTCATTGGGGTGCCCGGCACGCCGGCACGCATCAGCGGCCTAGAGGGCGCGCACCAAGACCGCTTGGCACTGGGCGGGATGCAGGCGCGGGGTCACGTGAAACTCCGTGAAGCCCTTTTCGAGCGGAACGACGGCCCCGGGCTCTTCATGCTGGACGACAGCGTGCTGGAGGGCGACCGGGTCATGGTGCGCGAAGGCAGCGGGTTCTCGGCGACCCGAGCGAAGGTCCACCTTTCGAACCTCACCATCGACGCCGGCTGGACGGCGTTGGCGTTGTCGCGTGGCCCGGCCAGCATCGAGGATTGCTCGCTCTCCGGCGGCCAGTCAGGGGTCTATGTTGCCTATTCGAACCTCACCCTCCGTCGCTGCAGGATCGATTCAAACCAGACCGCTTTGCGAAGCGAGAACGCGAACCTGTTCCTCGACCGCACCAACGTGACGTTCGGCGGGTACGGGTTCCAGGCGCTGTTCACGGCCAAGCACCCCGAGCTCCCCAACCTCCTGCACCTCGCCAATTCGTCCGTCTTGCCGCGGCAACCCGCCCCGGTGTCGGCCATTCTGGCGGTGCGCGCCGATATTCTTCTCGAGGACTCAAGGCTGGAGGCTCCAGGCCCAGCCGTGAACGCCTCCGAGCCCGACCTGGTCGCCAGACGCAGCCACATCGCGGGGAACCCGCCACTGCGGCTCCTCCAGCCGGGCTCCGTCGTGCTCGACCAAGTGCATTTCGGATCCTCGCCGGGCTTGCACGTGCTGCGGGCGACCGTCGTGACCGTGCACGACGGACAGGGCAACGCCGTGCGCGGTGCGAAGGTCACGGTGGCGGGCATCGCGGGCACCACCAATGGCAAGGGAACTGCTGTCGTGACGTGGCCGCTGGCCCAAGGGGACAGCATTGCGGACCTCCATCCATTCACAGCCGTGCGGCTGACGGCCGCTGACGACCAAGGCAATGAAGTCTCGATGGAGGTCCCGGTAGAGCAGGCGCTCGTCGAGGTGACCCTCGGCGGGTCCCGCGGCATCCCTGCCTCATGGTGGAGCGGGGTCGCGGCCATGGCTTTCGCCGCCCTCGCATCCCGCCGGCGTCGCTAGCGCCGGCGACTCCGGGCCGCGGCCAAGAGACCCAAGAGGACCAGTGGCGCAACGGCCGCAGCGGCCGCCTGGGGCGGGGGCGCCAAGGGCGCGTCGTTGTCCGCTTCGTTGGACTCCACCACCGTGTCATCGGGGTCCAGCCGAAGCACCGCCTCCCCCAAGTGGCCTTGCAGGGCCAGCGCGACGATGGCCACGGACCCCGGATTGATCCGTGCGATCTCTGCAGTCGCGCGTGTCGCTCCCGTCCGGTCCACCAGGATGACCTTCACGTCGTGGGCCGGCCGGTTCCCCTCGTTGCGCACGAGCGAGCGCACGAGCGTGGCGCCCGGCGCATCGACGACGGTCGTGTTCTGTGCCTGCAGTTCTGGGCGCCCCACGGCGAAGGAAACCTCACGGATCGCATCGACGGAGCCGCCAGCAGCCGCGGCAGCCGTGGCCTCCCCGTGCAGGACGACCTTGTGCACCTGCAGCCCATCCAGCGTGTCGCGCGGGACGTTCCAGCGCGCGAAGAGCGTCGTGTTCGCGCGAGCGGGCACCGCGACGGCTGACGTTTGCAGCAGGACCCACGGATCTTCCGCGGTCGCGCGCAAGGTGACGCTGAGGGGGACGTTGCCCTTGTTCGCGTACGCCAGCTGGACGGCTACCTGCCGACCGGGTTGCGCCTCCACGACGGCGCCCGCGGCACTGCCCGCGGACAGCACGCCCGCGACGGTCACGTTCAGGCGGGCCTCGACCACGCTTCCATCCTGGCTGTTCAGGCGGATCCCCACTGGATACGTTCCTGGGAGGGCAGTGGCTGCGACGGTGAGGTTCAGCTGCACCAGTGCGGTCGTGTTGCGGGCCACTGCGACGTTGGACGGCGCGCCGAGCGCCCATCCCGCCGGGAGGGTGGAGGGCCGCACCACGATGCGCTCCACGATGTTGCTCCTGCTGTGGACGCCCATGGTCAGGGGGACATGGGTGCCCGGCGGCGCGCTAAGGGAAGCCGAGACGTCAGGCACGACGGCATGGCGGATGGCCACCACCCCCGTCAAGGGCTGCGAGATCGCAGTCCCCGATCCAGGTTGCGCAACGACCTGGAAGGAGGCCAGCGTGCCTGCGGTGGCGTCCGCCGGGGGCTGCACAGCAGCCCAAATGTCCTGGCTGGAATGTGGGTCGAGCGAGATCCGTGTCGCCGGGACCCTCGTCTGACGGATCGGGTCGACGAGGAAGAGGGAGGACGCCCAAGTCGAGGGGGCATCACGCAAGAGGGACAGCCCGATGTCGGCCACGCTGTCGCCCTGGTTGTCGAGGCGCACCTGGAACCGGGTCTCTTGACCGTCGCGCAGGAGCTGGAAGGGGGTGGGGGAGGTGATGCGCACGATGGAGGGCGCCCGGACGTTGGTGAGGGCAAGGATGCGGTCGAGTGCGGAGGGGGCGGTCTCGCTCTGTGCTGTGACTGTCGTGAGGAGCAGACCGTCGCGCTGGCCCGCCTGCACGACCAATTGAAGGGGGCGGATCTCGCCCGCCTCGAGCGACAACGCCGCAACCGGCGCACCGCCCATGTCCCGCAGCGTCGCCTGACCAGGGCCATCGGGGGTCTCGGCCGTGAAGAGGATCGTATCGGGCTGGCTCCCCAGGTTCTGCGCGTACACCGGGTAGGGGAGGGTCCCTCCGGGTGCGATGGTGCCGGGCAGCGACTTCGGACCGTATGCTGGCTGCAGGAACCACAAGCCCACGGCGAAAGAGGTCTTGACGAACGCCACGACGTCGGCGTCGCCGTGCACGCTGGGGCGGTCGTGGCTGGCCGCGGTGACCCGCAGGGCCGCGGGGGGCAGGTCGCCCGACGCCAGGGCAGGGGGCCGGACCGTCAAGTGGATGGTCGCCTCTCCTTCCGGGAGCAAGCTCACGTCCGTCTGGTCGAAGGAGGCCGACCAGCCCTCGGGGACCGCGCTGACCGAGAGATGAACTGCTTCCGTGGGCCCCTCACTGCCGCCCACGCCTTTGCCGTGGTTCGCGACGACGAACGCGAGGCTGACCTGCTCACCCGCCTTGATCGTGGCGGTGACGGGGTCGTCTCCGGATGCCGAGCGCAGGTCGATCAGGCGGCCACGGTACTCGGCGGGACCCGTGCTGGTGTCGAGGTATCCCGGGACACCCGCGAAGAACCCCGAGGTGCCCCCAAGGGGATACACGGCCAGGGGCCGGTCCGAGACGATGCTTGTCCATAGGACGCGGCCCAGGTCGGCGTCGCGATCGATCGTCAGCACGCCTTCCTGTCCCAAGACGCGCGTGAGCGTGGAGGAGCCCCCGGAGTACCGGACTTGCGCCGTGACGTGGGTGCCCGGATACAATGCGACCGCGACCACCGGTGTGGGGCTCTCGAACGCGACGCCGCCGCGGGCACCCCCCAGGGGCCCAGCCAGCGGGGCCGCTAGGGCGCCCGTCGGAGCGCCCCCCGCAAAGACCCGCACCGGGGCTGTGGAGGCGAAGAGGACGGGGCGGTCACGCTGCCGGGCGTCCGAGCCGTCCATGGTCACCGCGTCCTGCGCAGCCGGCGGGGCAGGCAGTTGCAGGGCAGGGCCTGGGGAGGAGGAGGCGGGCACGAACTGGACCGGATCTTCCAGGCTGGATATGCGCAGCCCCGTGGAGCCCTGCAAAGCCTGGGCCGTCAGGGGTTGGCCGCGTCCGACCCCACAATCTGAGGCGCTCGACCATTGCGTGGTCGCCATGAAGGTCGTCCCCGTCGGTGCTCCGTCGACGGTGGGGAGTTGCTGCGGTGCCCTTGGCTGCAGCTGGACCATGATGGGACCGCCGGATTCGACATGGACACGGTACGAGTCAGGGACGAGTCGCGTGAACCCTGACCCGGGCGAGCACTCCAGGTTGCTTCCTCCGTACAGGCGGCCGGGCACCTGGTAGATGCGGTCGACGGATCCGCCCGTGACGCGCACGCGTGCGGTCTCGGGGCTTGGATTGATCAGGTAGAGGCCCGCGGCCCCGTCCGCGCTGGCGGGGGGCATCTTCACCCTGAAATCCTCGCCCACGAGTGATGCCTGGGCGCTCGGCACGAACCCCATTGGGTCGACGGCCGCAATGACGGGCGCGGAGGCGTCGATGCGGACCAGGGCGCTAAGGCCGGGCCCCAGGGCGGCCACCCGCGTCTCCCCAGCCGCCAAAGTCACGGGGTTCCCCCCCTCCATTGTGATGCCGTCCGTGCGGAACTGGCCGTCCTGCAGCCGACGCACCGTCACCTGGGTCCCAGGATGCAGGGCGGTGACCTGGACCGAGAGGGGGCGACCCTGGGGCGCCGTCGCCAAACCGTACAGGCGCGTGCCGGCAGTGCTGCCGTGCAGGGCTTGCAGCGCGCCCGCGGATGGCCCCTCGTCGTCGGCGGCCGCTTTTTGGCCGTTCAGCAAACTGTCGAAGTAGACCTCGAAGGTTGCCTTCTGTCCGGCGGCCAGGATGCCGGGCACGCGGAAGGAGACCGTCACCACGGGATGGCTGGATGCATCGTAAGGGACTTGCGCCTGGGCGCTGGTGGAGGTGCGGCCGAGCAGGCCCTCGACCACTTGGCTGGGCACGGTCCCAAGGATCCTGCCCTCGGACCCCGATCCGGTGAAGGTGCCCAGGCTGCTGACTTGCACGACACGCACGCTCCGCGCGTCAAGGCGGAACCCCGAAGTGATGGGACCCCCGGGCCCCTCGAAGCGGGTCCAGCCTCCGTCGATCAACGCCTTCCCCAGGTCAATCTCCGCCTCCACCGGCGCCTTGTCGATCGCGACCGCGAACTGGTTGGTGACCGTGAGGGGGACCCGCATGTGCCATCCTGCATCCACACTCGTAGGTCCGAACCATTCAGGGCCTCCGACGGCGACCGCCTGCGAGCAGGGCACCCCAACCAGGCCGACCCCGAGCAGGACGCCCAAGGCGAGGGCGTGCAAGCAGTTCATCGGCGCCTCCGCGTCGCCGCGAGCGCCAGGAGGACCACGAGCAGCATCCCGGCCTGAGGCGCGGGGAGGCCTCTGAGGAAGGATGACGCGGCGACGTCGAACACGATCGACGCCCCGTTGTTGCTGACGGTCCCCTCGGACACGGAGGCGTCCCCATTCGCGAGCACGATCACGGCATGGCGTCCGGCCGACATCGAGACGTGGGCGCGCACGGTGGCCTGCGCGCCGGGCGCCAGCGCGGGCACCTCGACGGCATCCGCCAAACGGGTGTCACGGAACACGAGGGCCATGCTGGCTGGTGAAGGTCCGTCGCCGGCATTGCGCAGCACGAAACTTACCGCGACCCGGTCGCCGGCCGAAGGGTTCCCGTCGTCGATGCGAAGGTCCGAGACGATGAGGTCGGGCATCAAAGGCATCGCAGGCAGCTCAAGGTCCGCAAGGCTGACGGTCGGGTCGTCTGCGCGGACGACCCGGACCCGGCCCGCCGCGGCGGTGGCGTCGGTGTCGTCCTGCAATGCGGCGCGGACATGGACCGTGGCCGAGCCTCCGGCCGGCACGCTGGCCGTGGCTGGCTCGACGGACCCGCGCAAACCGTCAAGACTGGCCGTGAAGCGGACGGCGGCAGATCCCGTGTTCGCGAGGTCGAGCCATGCGTCCAGCCACCGCTGGGGCCCATCCTCCACGTGCATGTCGGCCCATGCGCCGGAGAGGCGGGGCTCGACGGGGACCAGGACGGGGACGAGGTGCGTGGCGCTTTCGCCGTCGCTCTCAATGGCGAGCCGGAGCAGACGCTGGCCGCCCGGCGGAAGTGTGGTGAAGGCGCGCTGCAGCGTCAGGGGCCTGGTCTCAAAGGGATGCAGCTTGACCACGGTGCCGGGTTGTCCGTCCACCGAGAGCCTGACGACATGCGGGGTGTTGTCCAGGTTCGCCAACCGGCCGGTCAGGGTCGCCGCCCGGGTGTCTGCCGTGGCAGCAAGCGAGAGGGCCTCCACCCCAGCCGCCGTGGCGGGGACCAGGATACCGAGGGACACGGTGTCGGCGAAGGTTCCCGACAGATCCGACCGCACGGTCAGCGTCAGGTTGTGCCATCCTGCCGCCAGGCCTCGGGGCGCTTGGACGTCCACGACGAGAGGCGTGTCCACGGCGGGCAGCGCCAAGATCGGGTCGGGGGCGACCGTGACCTGCCAACCGGACCGCGACTCGCCAGCTCCGCTCAAGCGGTCCGGGGCGTTTCCTAGGTTTCGCACGTAGAGCAAGGCTTGGCCATGCGCGGCGCTGTCGAGCGTGATGTTCGCGCCCGTGAGCTTCAGCCCATGGCTGCGAACCCGCAAGATCCGGGTGGTTGCGTCGTTCGACGGATCCCGGTCCGCCGTGGCGGAATCCGAGAACACGAAGGCCTTCACGACCGCCTCGCCGGGGGACGCTGCCTTCAAGGCCGACACGGTCGCGGATTGGCCGGGTGCGATGGTTTGCACGAGCTCTTCGGCGATGGGGACCCCGGAAAGGACAATCTGGAATTGCACGCCCGCCGCGGGCGCACTGCCCAGGTTGGTCACGGTCGCGTTGATCGTGATAAAGGAACCTGCCTCGACGAACCCGTCGTCGCCCACGCCGTCCACCGTGAGGCCCGTGACCGCCAGGTCGGGCGCATCGGGGGAGACGACGGGGACCTGGAGGGAGCGTTGGTTGTTGTCGCGGCGGGGCTCGGCCAGGCGGCCCGCCTCATCCACGATCACGGTCAAGGTGACGAGGGCCGGATGCTCAGGCGCGATCCACTCGGTGCTGAGGGCTTGGAAGGAGCCCTCGCGACCGCCGGCCACTGCCGCGACCAAGGGGCCAAGGGTCTGGTCGTCGAGCAGTTCGATCACGCCTCCCGCTTCTTGGGCCAGGAACTTGACGTGGACGGGGGCCGATTCCTGCAGGCCTTGGTTGTCGACGAGCGCCGTGACGGTGACGGCGGTGCCGACCGGGACGGCCGCCAGGGAGGTCTGCCCGTCGAGCCGCAGCCGCACCGATAGGTCGGGCAAACGCGATTCCGCGAGGTCGACCGCAGACCGGAGCGTATCGCGCAGCAAGGGTGCGTTGGCGCTGGCGGCCACGAGCGGGGCGCTGTAGCGCTGCGGCTCGGCTTCTTCGCTGGGCGCCACTTCGACATCGAAAGGCACCAGCCTGTGCTGCCCGGGCGCGAGGGACACGGGTTGCGTTGGGAACGCGAACCAAGCCGGGAGGGCCGTGGCGCCTGGCCCAAGGCCAAGGACCGCGTGGTCGCCGACGGGGCCGCGGTTGGTGAGGTCCACGAGGAACCTCTTCGGCGCGTCGACGACGGCGGGCAGGGCCCGTTCGATGCCTTCCAAGGGATCAGGCGCCACATGCGGCCCGATGGTGATGCCGCCCGTCCCGATCGCCATGGCCTGCACCAGCCATCCTCGGTCGCCTTCCTGGCGCGGCTGCGTCCCGGCCAGGAGCCGCACGCGCACGAAGCCCGACGTGAGCCCGCCTGGCCGAGCCGTGGCGAGGCAAGCGTCGCCCAGGCCAGCCGCCTGGTCGGCCAGGTCCTGATTCCCCAGCTCGAACGTGGACGTGATCGCGCGCCCCCCAGGAGCCATCCCGGTGAAGGCAGGGTGGCGACCGATCGCGTTACGGCTCCGTGCCTCGCTGCGCGTGGACCCTGGGTACCCTCCTTCTGGAGTCAGCCGGAACCATTTCGGGTTCCCTGGCTCGCCGGGATTCCCACCCGGGTCGGCGCAGGCCGGCCGGGCCGCGACAGGGTCCTGGAACACCGCAGCCTCGACGATTCCTCCGTCGCCCGGCGCAAAGGCCCAGAAGTGCGTCAGGGCCAAGGTCGCTTGGCCTCCTGGTGTCGCCCGCAGGTCGACGGGCGGTGTCGTCAAAGTGGCGGACGGTCCTGTCCCGCCGCCGTTGCTGCCGGTCGTGCACAAGGGGGTCGAGCCAGCGTTGCAGTAATCGCTGCCGGCCAAGAATTCGGAGTCGCGCACGCCCCACAGCAGCCCTCCATCCGCGATCCGCCAGGCATTCGGGTCGGCGGTCTCTCCCGTGCCGGCGTCGGAGGCGAAGGCCCATTGGCTGGCGGAAGCGACGTCACCCGTGAAGGCCTGCAGGTCGGTGTCGACGGGCACGTCCAGCGTGGCGGCAGCGGACCCGGGCGCCAGCGTGAGCGTCGTCCGGTAGATGCCAGCATCGTCCGGCGTCCACGGTTCTTCCAGCAGTACCTCGGTCCCCGGCAGGAGATCCACCGTCCGCGTGGCCTCGTGCAGGGTCTCGCCGGAACCCGTCCGCTCCGCCACCTTCCACTGGGCCTGCACGTGCTCGACGACGGTGCCCTCGTTCGCGACGCGGGCCTGGAAGACCAGCGGCTCGCCGGCGTGGCCCGTGAACGGGTCGACGGCCAGCAGCGCGGGGGCGCCAGTCTGGGCCGGCGCTAACGTGACCTTGTGCACCGTGCGCGTGTCGATGTGGATGGCCAGCACCGTGGAACCAGGCACCTCATCGGCCGGGTCGGCGTAATGGACGGTGTGGACCGGGACCTGTCCGGGCTCGGCCACGGTGGGGCCGTCGTCTTGGTAGAGGCGGAGCCTCACGGTCAACTCGCCCTCTTGGCGGGGCGCGTGGAGGAGGACCCGGAAGGGGACCGAGCCGCCCGGCCCGAGGTCGAACGGCCCTGAAAGGTCCTCCACCCCCGGAGGAAGGTCCTGCGTGACCTTCGGCAGGGCCGGTTCCGCCAAGGTGGCGGTGAGCGGGGCGCCTCCTGCCTGCGCGACGAGGTTGAGGGCCAGGCGCTTGCGGAGCTCGGTGCCGAGGTTGGTCACGACGCCGCGCACCTCCACGTCCGTGTCGGGGGCAGCGCGCATCCGGTCCTTGTCGGGCCGGAGCCCAAGGTGGCGGCCGTACAGGTCGCCCGCGACCTCGAGGTTGTCGATGCTCCATTCCCCCTTGGGGAGACTCCCGTCGGTTGCCACCCGTAGGCGGACCTGCACCGGCCGGCCTGCGAACGCCTCGCCCACGACGGCCACATGGGAGAGCTCCCATCCAAGCCGGGGCTGGTTCGTCGACCTCGTGCTGTCGGTCCACGCGTGGAACGCGAACCGCACCTTCTGGCCGACCAGGGACGACAGGTCGAAGCTCGCCTCGGTCCAGTCGGGCTGGCTGCCACTGAAGGCCGGATCGAACTCCAGCGGATACGCATAGCCGCCCGTGCGCACGAAATCCTGGGTGTTGCGCGGCACGCCGCTTCCCAGGAAGGTCGGCAGCAGCGAAGGATAACCAATCGCCCGGTAGTGCTCGCCGGCGACGCCGTATGGGACTCCCGGCTCCAGGTCCCGACCCCCCCATGCGAAGGACACCGGGCCGGACGGGGGCCCTGCCAGGAGCGGGGCCCAAGGCCCGAAGATGCCGTTGGTCTGGTTGAGCACCTGCACCTCCACGAGGCCGGCGTCCTGCGCCCGGCGAGGGATGGACGGCGGCGGGTCGGAGTCGCACACGCCCGTGCCTGGGGGATAGACGCAAATGGGGAAGGACTGGAAGTCGAAGCGGTGGTCGAAACGCAGGGCCGCAGACCTCCCCGCCACCTTGCCGAGGTCCACGACCGGCGTGATCAGCCGGGCATCCGCCCCGGCGGGGTATCCTTCTGGAGCAACCGGGTCCGAGAACCTCCAGTCAGGCTCGAGGCGCCCGTCGACCTGCCGGCGGTCGGCCTCCACATGCCACCCTCCGGACCGTTGCATTGGCGAGAGGGAGGGCCGGGCGCACGCAAACCCGGGGACGTCGGCCCCGATGCAGGTCCAGCGGACCTTCTGCCGCAACTGGTGGTTGGTGTCCTCGCCGCCGCGGTAGGTCGTTGTGGGCATGCCCAGCGCCGCGCCGTCCCTGTTGGGGGAGTGCAGGAACCAGCCAAGGTTGGCATGGTCCGGCATGAAGCCGACGTAATGGAAGGAGAGCAACGACGCTCCAGCCGGAAGCTTGGCTTGGCGATGCGTCCAGCCGTCGTCGGAACGCTCGAGGATCTGGGTGGACTGCGTGAGAGACACACCATCGACCTCGACCTGGAACGTGCCTCCCGTGCCGTCGCGCTGCCGGCGTTCGCCCTCCTGGTATGATCGGAAGAGGTCCGGCTCGAAGGCCGGATTGGAGCCTTGCGGCTGCACGTGGTCGCCGTCGCGCCAGCCGTCCCGCCAATCCCACCAGGACAGCACCGTGGTGCCGGGGGCGGGGGCCAAGGTGAAGTTCAAGGCGTTCTCAAGTGCGCCGGTCACGGTCCCTTGGCTGCCGCTCCACCACACTGTCTCGCCGTCGCGGGCTGGCAGCCGGAAAGTCGCGTTCTCGACCCACCAGTACCTTTCGTTGCCGACGGCGTTCGGCTCGGCGAGCGCCCACGTGGGATCCGTCCATTGCCAGGCTGGCTTCCCCAACTCGTCCGAAGGACCGGATCGGACGGCTATGGACGAGGCTTGCTTCACCGATGGCGATGTCGCCAAGCCCGTCAGCAGGAACGACTCGACCGTCAAGTTGCGGCGGAGCGCCGCGGCGTCGCCCAGATTGTACTCGACTCCTACCCAACCCGCATCCGCCCCAGTGCTCGCCACGCCAGGGAGGCTGGCGGAGGCGCCCGTGTACGCGACGGCGACGGGGGCCACCTTGTCCTGGACGAACGGTGAGTCTGCGAGGAGGGGGTGGGCGGGGTAGCCTTGGGGGAGGCCGTGCAGCGCATCTGGCCGTGGCCGCAGGGGCTCCCACGTGAGCCCGCTGTCCGGCGTCCAGACCCCGAGCTCGACGCGCGCCGCATCGAAGCCGTCCTCCAGCGAGTAGCGCTGCTGGAAGCTCAAGGTCGCATCCTTCACGCCCGTCAGGTCCAGCGGCGGCAGCACGTACGACGCGTCGGTGCCTGGAACGATCTCGCCGGTGGCCGCGTCCCCGGCCAGCAGGCGGCCGCGCGACCCCCGGATGCCTCCGTCGGTGGGCGCCCATACCCCTGCCGTCCCGAGAGTCGATGGCTCCCCGGACACGGCGACGGGGTTGGCTTGGGCGGGGTCGTCGAACGGGTCGCGGTAGAGCATCGTGCGCACCGAGAAAGGCACGAGGGCTACGTCATTGGCCGGGTCAGCGTCGGAAAGGCCGGTGCCCAGCGAGACCCGGACGAACTCCGTGTAGTCACCAGGCTTGGTCGGGGAGAAGAACAGCGCGAAGAAGGGCGAGACCTTGGCACCGCTTGCATCCCGCACGTCGAGGTTGGGGTCGGCGAGGTCCATGCGATGGCCGGGCTGCAGGGTCCCGACCACCTTCCAGTCGTTGCGCAGCACGGTCACGCGCCCCGCCGCGGCCGCGGACCGCTCCACCACCCTATGGATCTCCGGGTCGACGACCGGCACGTTGCCACGGTTCTCGATCGCGAGGGGGGTGTTCCGGATCGCCTCAAGGCTTCCGGCCCGGGGGAGCACCTGGGCGACCGCCGCGATGTCCATGGAGGCATGCACGGGGTAGACGGCTCTGTCCCAGATGCGGTTGTCGCCTGGGAAATCATCCGCGCCGGCTGGCGCCGCGACCTCCGCCATGATGCGCAACCGAGCGCCTTCCGGTGCCGTTAGGTGCAACGAGACGGTGAGGTTACGGATGACGTCAGGGTCAAGCGATGTGAAGGTGGCGCTCCCCAGTCCGTAGACCTGCTGTCCGTCGGTCGCGGTCACCTTCACGGTCCCCTGCGGCACGCGCTGCAGCCCTCGGTTGGCGATCGTGACGCGCACCGGGACGTCTTGCCCCGGCCCGAGCCCGACCGCCGACACATCGTACAGGGTCTCCACACGGACCGCGGTCGCGGCGAGGTCCAGTTCGCTCGTCCCCGTGGGCGTCACCGCGAACGTCCCGATGCGCCAGCCCTCACTGGTTGGTTCGAGCGCATTCCTGACGCGGCCCGCCTGTGGATACTGGAACCTGGCGCGGAAATAGTGGCCGCGGGCGTCGAAGGGGGTCCCGCCGCCCGTTCCCTGCGTGTCGGAGACAAGAGGGATGCTTTCCTGGATCCAGGGGCTGCCGGTGAAGTTGGCCCGCCCTGGGTAAGGGCTGCCCTTCGCCTGGAACGCGATGTCGGTCCCGCTCGGCCACCACCATTGGCATGGCTGGGACCCGGAGCAGTAAAGGGCGTGGTCGCGGTAGGCGCGGGGCCCGCGTTCGCTGTCCAGGATGCCCATGGCCTGCTCCGCCGCCGCGCCGCGCATGATGGGCAGTTCCCCCTGCAGCATCACTTCCGGTCCCCATGCGATCTCGCCGTCGGCCCCCTTGTCGCCCAACTGGCCCCATAGGAAGATCGACCCGAAGATGTGGATGCCTGGTTCGAAGCAAGACGAGGAGAGGCTAAGGTCGCAGTCCTTAATGTACACCGACGTCGCGAACTGGTGGTCGAAGCGCAGGCGCGGGTCCGGAGCGTTCTCGGGCACAAACACCGCAGGGGTGAACAGGTCGGCGCTAGCCGGCCGGGAGCTCGGGACGTCCAGGTTCCCCGCAGCAGGATCGCGCAGGGTCGCGAACGGCTTGCAGCCGTCCAGGTGCACGATGCTGGAGCAGGTGCCATTGCGTCCCATGAAGTAGACCACGCGGGGGTCGAGCGAATATTCGCTTCCCTTGGTCCAGTCCTGGCCTGGCACCGCCCCGCTAGAGGACCAAGTCTCGACGAAGGTCCCCCGCGGCTCCCCCATGAGTGAATCCTGGTAAAGCAGGGGCGGGGGCTGCCTGCCGATCCCGACGCCAGGGTGGCGCAGGTCCTGGGACTGGTCGGGGGAGACGACGTCCACCCGGAAGCCGAACTGACCTGGTCGCGTCGTCGCGAGGGTCCAACTGACCTGGCGCGTTTCCCCCAGATCCAGGCCGACCGTGCGGACCGTGGCGTTATCCAGCAGGGAAGTGGCGTCGCTGAGGGGGCGTCCGAGCGTCACGTTGTCGGTCAAATCCTGGAGCGAAGGCGTGAGCACGACATCGACGTGGTGGTTGCCCACGTTCACGAGAGTCGTGGTGAAGGTCACCGGGGGGTCCCCGACCCGGGCGGAGAGCGTGGAGGCGACAAGTTCGCTGGCGCCGGCCGCGTGCACGTCCGCAAACCTCACAGGCTGCGAGGCGGCGTTGTCCGCCGGGTCCTGGTCCCCGTCGATGGCGGACATCTGGGCGCGCAGGACGGCGTCCCCCTCAGCCTGTGCGGCGACGTCGCCAGTGACCACGGCCGTGGCCCCTGCCGGCAGCGCGAGGCGCTGCGATGGCAGGTCGCTGGTGACGCCGTCCCGCACAAGCGAGAGTGTGATGTCGAAGGTTTCCGGGGAGCGACCGAGGTTCGCGACCTCGGCCACCATCCTGGTGGGAACACCTGGGGGCAGGGTCACCATGGTCTGGCCGGGCGGGATGAACGACGGCTCGGCCAGCGGACGCAACCTCACGCTGTGCAGGGGCGCAAGAATCCTGGCCTCGAACGCATCGAGGTCGACGCCTTGGAACCCCATCGAGGGGTCGAAGGCGGTGGACGTGGCGCATTGGGGGCATGCGCGCGTAACCAGAACGAAGCCGATCCAGACGCTGCGCCCCACGTAGGCTGACAGGTCGAGGCTGACGCGCCGCCATCCATGCGCCCCCGTATAGGCGCCGCCCTCCAGACCAGGCACCGTCGAGTCATAGGCTACATCGGGCTGAAGTACGCGACAGTCGCCGGCGCACATAGCGTCCAGGCGTTCCGGCCGCTGTGTGAACGCCCATGCCTGCAGGCCGTCCAGGCCCGGCCGAAGGTTCGTCCGCAGGTCGAAGGAGAATCGGTCTGCCCTGTAGGTCTCGACGGCGTCCCCGCCTGGGGCGCGCGGCGGAGTCCCCAAGGACGTCGGCCAAGGCAAGAACGGCACGGGGTGGTCGGCCAGGATTTTCAGCACCTGCATGGCCGGCCCGTTGAGCGCGGCCCAGAGGTCCGTCAGGGCACCGTTGACCTCCTCGTCCACCGCATCGAGGGTGTTCCCCTGGTTAGGCATGCCACTGCGCAGGTCCAGTTCCGGCGTGACCAGCATGGTGTGGTCGCTGGCCGGGAACGAGCCGTCCTCGCGCATGGACCGGAATCCCATTGCGCCCTGGTGCCGTGCATCATCGCTCACGCGCCAGTCAGGCTCTCCGAGGACCGTCCATCCACCGAACCCCCCTGTGCGCCCATCCGTGCCCACCCCATCGAAGAAAATGGGTTGCGTGGCCGGGTCCGCGGCAGACCGGTACAGTGGCTCCGCCACGGTTCCGACCTTGGCCCAGGCGGAGGCACCCGACGCGTTGAGGGCCGTGGTGGCGGCGAGCCCATTGGTGTCGACTGCCAGGATGCCTGTCCGTGGAGGCTGGTTAAGGCCGGGATATTCAGGATACGCGGAAGGGCTAGGGACGATGCTTTGCCCGACGGCGACGCCGGTCAGGGGACTCGCCAACAGCGCAAGCAGGACTGCGCAGGCTGCCGGCTTCATGGCCGCCTCCGGCGCTGCGACCAGGCGATCCCTAGAAGCGCCAAGATGGCGGCGAGGGACGGCGCGGGCGCCGCATTCGATTCCCCGCTGGCGCTAGGGTCGAGCACGGGCGGGGCCCGCATCGGACCCGTGCTGGCAGTGTGCTCCCCGTCCCATGCGGTGGCGTTCACCCATTTCACGGTCGCGAAAAGCGTGGTCGTGGGAAGAAGGGCCGAGACCGCGTATACGCAGCCGGTGCGGCAGTCGCCCGATTCACGCACCATGGGCACAGCCATCCCACCCACGTGCAAGGTGACTGTCGCGGGCCGACCGGCACCATGCCGATAGGTCACTTCATACCGCACGGCCTCGCCTGCCTTGGCTATCGTCGTGGACGTGCGCAGGCCCTCCAGGTGCGGCCGCGCGGCCACGACGACGACTGTGCTTGCCTCCGGGCCTGGCAGGCCGCCGAGGTCGACCGCACGCAGCCTCACCATCACGAGGCGGCCGGGGGCATACGCCACGTGCGCCGCAGTGCCGTTCCCGTCCGCCACCGCACGCCAGGCCGAGCCGACCTCGTCCCACGCTTCATAGGACTGGATCCCGGTGTCGTCCAGGACCGGCGTCCAGGTGAGGTCCACCCAGCCCTCGTCCTCGCTGCTGGCCCGGAGATCTCCCGGCAGGCCGGGGGGTTGCTGGTCGGCCGCGGTGCGGGCGACGACCGTGGTGTTGGATTCCAGGCCCGCTGCGTCCACGAGATGCACGGGCACCAGGTAGTCACGTCCCGGTCGAAGGCCGCGGAGTTCGAGGACAGGTTCCTCGCTGAATCGTCCATCGGTCGCTGTGGCCGCGTGCTGTGGGTCAAGCGTCAACAGTGCGTCGGCCCGGACGGCCTCGCTGGCGTGGACCCTCAATGTCAGGTTGGTGAGACCGGGGACGACGTTGACCGCCTGCAGGGACGGATGGGTGGAGTCCACCACGACCGTGGCGAAGCCCACGTCGGGACCTTGGTTGCCCGCACGGTCACGCGCCACGATCGGGAAGGCCAAGACACCCTGAGGCTGGTCCGCCGGAATCGCGACCTTGGCCGTCCACCGGCCCTTGGCCTGCTCGGCGAGCGCCAGCGCGGGCCTGCCCAAGGCCTCCTGGCCCGCCTGGACGAACGCCAGGCCCGAAGCGTCGTCCACGTTCGCGACGATCCGCACCGTGGCGCCGGGGGGGGCGGAGGCGCGGCCCAGGGGGCCTTCCGCGTACGCACCCCGCGAGGTCGGCGGCCGGGTGTCCACCGTGATGGGCCATTCCACGGTGACCTCGTGGCCGGCGGCGTCGTGCGCGGCGGCTTGCAGGATATGGCGGCCCTCGCCAAAGGGTGCGCCAGGTGTCAACCTGAGAGGATTGGCCCCCGTGATCGGGCCCGGGGACTGCGTCACGACGGCCTGCACGGACCGGCCGTCGATGCGGAGGGAGGCGACCGACGCCCAATCGAAGTCGGGGTCGCCGCCTGGGTCCCCGAACGCCACCTCGACGGTGGGCGGATCCCAGGGCGTGTATTCGCCGGGCAAAGGGGAGAGAGGGACGGCGAACGGAGCGTCGTTGTCCACACGGAACCATGGCGAGAACAGGGTGGCGTTGTCGCCCGCCCGGCTGCCGTCGACGCGCAGCGACCAGAGCCCGTCGGGCAGGGTGCGGAGGTCGAGGATAGTGCTGCCTGCATCGCTCACCTCGAACAGGGGCGTCGGGTGGAGCGCGGGATTGGAGGAACGTGCTGCCACGGTGATGCGGATGGGGCCGGACCCTGTCGCCACGGAGGAGGTCACCGAGATGGGAAGGACGCCACTGTAGGTCACGCCTTGCTGCGGCCCTTGGAGGCCGAGCGTGATGGCGCTAGCGGTGCGGAGCGTGAGAAGGGTACTGTTGCCCTCGATTCCGTTTGCGCCGCGCGCGTACCCCCTGAAGCTGTATGCGGTGCTTGGTGCCAGACCGATTGCGGTGGCGATGTGGTCGGTCCGCGGGATGAGGTCGACGGGGGTCGAGTGCCCCAGGTCCACGGGGCTTCGGCCGTAGCGCAACTGGGTGGTGGCGGCCACTTCGCTGGTCCAGGCCAGGGTCACGTGGTCGAAGCCGATCTCGATGGCATGGAGTGCCCCAACGGGTGCCACCGCATCATCGCATCCCAGGGATAGGAAGGACCTGGCCTCGTTGCCTGCGGCGTCGGTGGCCACGACAGGCAACTGGTATGTCCCGTCAGCGGTCGCCGCGGGAATCGGCAGCAGCGCGCTCCAGGTCTCGGTCGCGGAGTCGAAGACCATCGGGAAAGGCGCCATGGCGGGATCGAGGGGGCTGGGGTCGAGGAGCACGCTTGCCCCCGTCAGCCCCGGCTGGAGGGACGCGTCCTCCACCTCGGTCCTCAGCAGCGCGTAGGCCTGGTGGCGGCCCACGCCGAGCCGGAAGGTTTCGTCGACCGTGCCCGCTCCTCCAATCTGGGAATAGTACGCCGTCGGGAGCGCCGCGAGCCGCGGCGCGCGCCCGTCGAGGACGACTGACACCGCAGCCGTAGCGATGTTCGCTGCGAGATCCTGCGCCGTCACCGTGGCGAAGACCTGCCGCTCGTCCGAGTCGAGGGCCGCGTCGACGTTCCCCCACCCGTCGTACTCATACTTGCCCTCGGACGTGCGGGTCATCACGTGGGTGTCCGGATCGCCCGCCATGTCGATGGTGACCTGCGAGAGGCCGCTCTCGGGGTCCGACGCGACGGCGCTGAACACTACGGGCACGCCTGGCCGGATGTACTCCAGGGTGGACGCGACCTGCTCGACCGTGGGCGGGCCAAAGTCGACTGTCGTCACCGCCACCCGCGCGGGGTCTGCGGCGACAAGGGCGCGGAAGCAAGGGGAAGGCTCCTCCGCGCCGCACGGGCTCTCTGTGTTGCCGAGCCGGTCACGTGCCACTGCGACGAACCGCAAGGTGTCGCCCGAATCCACTCCGGGCTGCACGACGGACATCTGGGCAGGCCCGCGTCCCTCGGCAACGTAGCTCGCCGTGTAGCTGGCCGGGGTGGCGCCCGACAGGATCAGGACGTCCGTGCTCATCCCCTGCTGGTCAGGTGCTCCCGCGTCGGTGACGCTCCAAGGCACCTTGAGTCCGCTGAACCCTTCTTTATGCTGCACGCCGGCGTAGCGGGGAAGCAGCACCTGGCTGTGGGGCGGTGTGCTGTCGATGCGCAAGGGCGCCACGGAGGACGCGACCTGGCCGCCGGCATCCTCGAGCTTGGCGACCACCTGGTAGTCGCCGTCGGGGCACGGGCCGGCTCCGCACAGCCCGGCATATGTTACCTGGACCGAACCTGCCGGCACGTAGGACCTCCCATGCAGCGTCGCGACTTCGGCGGACGCCGACCGCAGCGTCACGCTGAGGTATCCCCCCGGCGTGCCCGTGGCCGCTTCCCCCTGGGGGACAGCCCTGTCGGCGCCGACCTGCACGCCCAGCCGCAGCGGCTCGGGCAGCGGGGGCGCCAGGCGGCCGGAGACCTCAGTGCGGTCCGTCGAAAGGGAGAGAAGGGGGGGATTGTCGACCTCGACAGGCATGAAGGGCGACTCGACTGAGCGGCCGGGCAGGCGCGCATCGGGGCGAACGCGGGCCACGGCCGCCACATGGTGCAGGCCATCCATGACCCCGGGCACCTCGGGCGTCGCGCCGGCCTGTCGCAGATGCCATGCGTAGCGGTAATGCCCGGGTTCGCCGGCGACTGCGTCCGCGCTCGCGAAGCCGCCCGACTCCTCCACGAGGTCCACGCCCGTGACCAAGGCGGGATCAGGGGTGGACACGATGACCTGAAGGTAGACGAGGCCTTTTGCGGCATCCTGCCCCAAAGGCTGTGCGCCAGCCTCGTCCAGGGTTGCCTGCAGGCTCACATGGACCAAGTCGATCCCCTCCTCCGCTAACGCGTCAAGGGCGGCCTTCAGGGATCCCGTGTCGATGCCGCCACCGAACGTGGGCGGAGCGGGCAATGGTTGACCCGGCATCGTGGGCGGATATGCCTTCGCGGCATCCCAGGCTTGGTCAAGGACCGGTTGCGGTGGGACCCCTTGGATCGGCGCCAGCGGGCCTGTCACGGGGTTCCTCGGAAGACCCGTCTGGTTGAGGTCGCGCGCGGCCAGCTTCTCCTGCCGCCATTGCCAGTCGTTCGGTCCCGTCGCTTCCGCCGCGGGCACCTTCCCCGGTCTGGCAGGATAGACGTAGGCGTCCGTGTTGTCGCCGTCCAGGAGCGCTCCCACCAGGGGACCGCGCGGGTCGGGCCCGATGTGGTCCGAGGGGATGTATTCGGGGTTGCTGGGGTTCCCAGGCAAACCGTTCTGCGTCGGCCGGTATGGCTCCGGCCAAGGGCATTGGGCCAAGTTGGATTGGTTCGTCACGATGTTGTACGGCGAAAGGTCGCGGCAGAACGCGGCCCGCAGCACAGGATCGACCTGGTCGGTGGCATATCCCTGGGATGCCTCCAGGGACGCGTATCGGTCCAGCCCCTCTGCGTCCATCAGCAGGCCCACCGTCGCGGCCTGCGGCATGACGTCGAGCAGCAGTTGATTGCCCAGCAGCCCGTTCTTGGTGGCGACTCCAAGCGACCAAGAGCACGGGAGGTACGCGTAGTAGAACATGCAGTTGTGGTCCCTGATCGCCGCGACGGGGGCCGCCTGCGCGAAGCCTTGCGCCCTCGTGTCCGCCGTGTAGACGTCCTGGCCGGCGAGGTCGACCAGCACCGCGAACCCTGCCACCGTCGCACCTTGGCTCAGCGTGCCGGCCCCAGTCATGTACCTGTCGTTGCCTGAGAGGTCGACGAGGGCGCCCACGGAACCTGGGAGCGACGCGCCCTGCGCCAGGATGGCGGGGCTTCCGCCCAGACCGTCGCGAAGGCGGGGGCTTGCCTGGTCCGTCGTGTATTCGTCGTCGCCGCCGACGTCCACTAGCGCGCCGAGCCCCGCGCCGCCGCGTGCCAGGCCGAACTGCATCGGCCTCTGGTCGCGGGTGTCCCACGACTGGCCGGTGGTGAGGAACGCCCCGGCCGCGCCCTGGGCCGGCCCAACGGCCGTGAACGTGTCCACGCCTTCGCCCGCGAACAGAAGGCCCACACCGAAGGCAGTGTCGATGCGGGTGGGTGTTTGGTCGTTATCGCTGAGCGGGCCCGTGGCGCCACCGCTCGTGACCGGCAGGACGGGCAGGCTTCCGGTGCGGTCCTGCACGCCCCATCCTGTGCCCTGTGCGAAGCCCTGGGGGGCCACGAAGGTGTTGCGGCCACCGGTGTCCAGAAGCAGCCCGACTCCACCGTAGGCGGCGCCCTGGGCCACGCCGGTCGCCTGGTGGAAAGACCCGAACGCGCTGTCCGCGGCCTCGGCGGCGGCCTCGGCCCGGTAGCTGTCGTCACGGGAATCGAAGTTCGCGAGGACTCCGACCCCAAGGTAGCCGGCGCCCTGCGCCAGCGCGAAGGCGACTGCCTCCGCATGGCTGCGCTCGTCCGTGTCCTCGGCGGAAGCCGCCACCTCGGACTCGAACGTGTTCGAGGACCCTTCGGTCATAAGGACGCCGACGCCGCCGAGCATGCCAGCGCCCTGCGTCGCGCCCCACGCTCCCGCGGTGGCCACCGGTGTGGATGCGCCAGGCAGGGTGTCATGCCGGGAATGCGCTTCGGCTTCGGCGGCGAATGAGTTCGTGCCCTCGAGGTCGATGAGGAGGGCGACGCCGAGGTGCGCTCCGCCCAACGATGCGCCGCTCAAGTAGGCGGGCGCGTCGACCGTGGCGTTGAACCAATATGAGGACGCTCGAGGCGCGTACCGGTCGTCGCCGCCAAGGTCCAGCACAAGGGTGACGGCAGGCGCCCGCTGGCCATCCAAGCCGGCACGGGGCACGCGAGCCCCCCCCAACCCCTGGCCCAGGTATGTGTCGTTGCCTCCCAGGTCGATGAACAGGTCGAAGGTCTCTGCGTGGACATCGTCGCCGCGCCCTGCGATCGCCAACCCGGGCAGCGTCAGGAGACCTCCAACGGGGGGAATGCTCCCAAGCGCGTGCGGCGCGCGGGCCAGGTACGTGCCATTCAGCCCAGGCAAGGGGGCGAACAGAGAACCTGGGTTGTCGCTCGGGTCGTCGGGGTCGGTCCCCGCCAGCATCTCCACGACAAGGGGGGCGCCGTCACCGTCTCGGTCCAGCAAGGCGCCCTGGGCCTGCGTCGGCTCCAGGTCGATGAAGATGGGGAGGGGCACGACCGTCTGTCCCTTGCCGGACGTGTCGGGGACGGGGACGGGCGGGAGCCTTTGGTTGTTGTTCTTTGCCGCCGTCGCGTTGGCGTACACGGCCGCGAGCGTGGCGAGCAGGTACTCGTCCTCGCCACCGATGTCGAGGAACGCGCCCACCGGACTGGGGACGAGGTTCTGCGCCAGGGCCGGGTCTGCCAGGGCGTTCCCCTGCGTCCCAAAGAACGCCCCGCCGTCCTCCGGGTCCAGGGGCACCAGGGAAGCGTCATCGACAAATCGGTTTTCGTAGCGGTCCTGGCCCGCCCCGTCCACGAAAAGGCCGACGGGTCGCGCCCCGCCGCTCTGGTCCCCCGCCACGACGGGGACTGCAGCGCGCGCGAAACCCTGCGTGGTGAACGTGTACTGGTCGGCGCCCCCTGCATCGAAGAGGATTCCCGCGAACCCGCGGACCTGGTCCTTGGGCGCAAGATCCTCGTGCCGGACGCTAAGGAACAAGTTGCTGGCGTAGCCCTGCGACTGGGAGCGCGCCTCGTAGACGTCGTCGCCGGCGAGGTCCGCCAGCAGGCCGAGGCCGCCGGTCTTCTTGCGCGCCTCGCCCGTCACGTTGTCGTGTCCGCCCCAGGCGTCGCCTGCAGCGCCCAGCGCAGAGTCGGCAAGGCCCGAGCTGCCGGCGATGCCACCCCCGTAGGGTTGACCCTCGTCGTCGCCCGACCCGCAGCACGAGCTGCCTTGCGCGCGGCGGCCCGCTGCGTAGTGGTCGTTTCCAGCGATGTCCAGCAGCACGGCCGCCCCCAAGCCCTGGGCGGAACCTTGGGTCATGTCAAGGTCGGGCGTGTCGTAGTGGTCGTTTCCTCCGGCCTCGAGGAGGAAGTAGCGCGATGTCCCGACGGTGACGGTGTAGTTGTCGTCACCGCCGAGGTCGATGTCGACCAAGGCGGGGCGGTCGACCGTGCCCGGGCCTGTGCCGCCGAGGAGCAGCAGAGCGGGTCCGTTGGGGTCCTCGCCGGGGCGGCCGATCTCCAGCAAGAACGGGCCGCCGCCGGGAAACCCAAGCGCGGTCGCCAACGCACCCCCCACGGGTCGCGACCGGGGATCCGCTGGGTCGGTGCCCAGCGCGTCTTCGGCCGCGTCTGACCAGGCGTCCCCGTCCCTGTCCGGTGTCGGTCCCGTCGGGCCGTCCGCAGGGACCGCCCGCAGTGGAGGCACGTGGTTTTCAAGGCGAGCCGCAAACGCCGTCAGGATGGGCAAGGATTGCCGACTTGCGTTGAGCAGGGCAAGTCCGCCCGCCAGTGGGTCCCGCGTGTGCAGGCTGAACGCCTTTGCCACCACGATGGCGGACAAGGCATCCGCGACGTCTGGCGGCAGGATGTCCGGGAACGGCAGGGGCGGCACGGCGCCTGCGTCCGCGCGGTCCGCGGCCACCAGCAACCGCAGCGCTTGGGGGAGGGGCATGCGGGGGAGGTCTGGCGCGCCCGGCGCGGCCTCGGGGAACGCGAGACGCACGAGCGCCTCCGTGGCGACCCAGGGCTCCGCGGGAAGGACCGTCGCCGCCTGCTCCCGCGCGGTGTCGGCCGGGGGGAGACGCAACGCGGCCCGTGCGTCCTGCACGGCTTGGGCCAACCGGCTGGCCGCGGCAAGGTTCTTCCCGAGGTCGACGCGCGCCACCAAACCGGCGAGGGCGGCCTCGAAAGCTGCGAAGGGGGCTCGAGGGTGGGCTTCCCGCCACGCGGCGACTGCGTTGGGGTGTAGGGCCAGCAGGTCGACCTCGTCGGGTGCCAGGCCTGCCAGGGCTTCCTGCTGCAGCGCCTGCGCCTCGGCATGGGAGTGCACTAGGTCTGCCAGCGCCTGCTCCGCGGCCGGCTGCAGACGCAGGCTCGCAATCTCGCGGTCCAGGGCGTCGGCCGGCGCGGATTGCCCGTGGGCGTGGGCCCAGTCCAGGAGCGCCCTCCGCAAGGGATGTGGGCCCGCGCTTGCCGGTGCGGCCTGGGGGGGCGCGTCGCCGCCTGCGAGCCGCAGCATCTGCACAAGGTCGGTGGGGATTCCGGCCTGCCATGCCTCGGCGCGGCTGGCGGCCCGCAGTGCTTCCGCCAGAGGCCCGAACCGGCCTTCCGGGGTTGGCGGGACGCCAAGGTGCGCGGCAAGGGCTGTGGGGGGACTGTTCCCTCCCCGCCCTCCGATCCCCCCTCCCCCGGGAGCCGTCAGGAAGGTCTGGGTGGAGACAGCAAGCGCCGTGGACCCTACCAGGAGTGCCATCAGGAGGACGACCGTCACCTTTCCTCGGAGGCTTCCATCAATGGGGTCTCGCCGCCGCCACATCCGCATGCGTCCGCAGGCTTCGGGTCGGCCGATAAAAGCGCGTTTGTTGCTTCATGTCCCACTTCAACAGGAAGGGTGGGACACAACACGACGAGGAACCTTATCATACCTGCCGGGGCGTCGTTTTGCCATGGCTGGTGTCGTTGGCTTAGCGAACCGTCCCAAGGCCCAGGATCAGACGCCCTCTACTCGTCCTGCGGCGGCCCGTCAGGTCCAGGAGGCGAAGGCACGCGCCGAGGCCATCATGGACGAGGTCGGTCGCGCGTTGGTAGGCAAACGCGAGGTCATCCGACTGGTGATGGCCAACCTCCTCGCCCAAGGTAACATCCTCTTCGAGGACTATCCGGGCCTTGCCAAGACCGTCATCGCCTCCACCTTCGCCCGCGCCACCGGTTGCGACTTCAAGCGCGTCCAGTTCACTCCCGACGTCCTTCCTGCCGACATTTCTGGCAGTTCCGTGTACGATCAGAAGGCAGGCGAGTTCCAATTCCGGAAGGGCCCCGTGTTCACGAACATCCTGCTGGCCGACGAGATCAACCGCGCCCCGCCCAAGACCCAGAGCGCCCTTCTGGAGGCGATGCAAGAACGCCAGGTGAGCATTGAGGGACAGACATACAAGCTTGGCAGCCCCTACCTCGTGATGGCTACGCAGAACCCAGTCGAGCAGGAAGGCACTTATCCCTTGCCCGAGGCGCAGATGGACCGGTTCCTCATGCGCTTGTCGATGGGTTACCCATCGAAGGAGGAGGAGAAAGAGATCGTGCGGCGTCGCATTGGGCGTGGGAAGGACGACTTCGATGTCAACACAGTCGCGCAAGCCAACACTGTCGTGGCCATGCAGAAGACTGCGGAGACCATCCACGTGAATGAGGCCATCATCGATTACATCGCCGAGATTGTTGTGCGCACCCGCACCCACAGCGACCTGATGGTGGGTTCCAGCCCGCGTGGGAGCCTTGCGCTGCTCAAGGCCAGCCGCTCGATGGCGCTCCTTGCGGGCCGCGAGTTCGTGACTCCCGACGACGTCCGCCACATCACCGTCCCCGTCCTGGCGCACCGCATGATCCTTCGCCCGGAGAGCCGCATCGCAGGCGTCCAGGCGGAGCGCGTCGTGGCCGACCTGGTGCGTAAGATTCACGCTCCCACGGTCTGAACCCTCCCCATGCATCGTCGGTCCCCATGGACGAAGCACGAGGCCGAGGCGGTAGCGTGGCTCCGGCTGCGTTCCGCCACCGGGACCGCCCTCGGGGTCCCCCACCTTCTCCAGTGCACGAGCATGGACCTAACGTCGGGACAAGACCTGCCGGTCACGCTGCGGCGCTGCTCGAGGTCTTGCCTCGCTCGCCTCGCGCCCCCCTTGATGGAACGGGGCGTGCTTTACGCACAGAAAGACCGGACCTCCTGGCGGATCGCAGCCGCCCCTTCTTCTGCCGTGGAGGCGTGCTGGAACCTGGTCCCTGCGTTCCACGGCCGCTGGGGGACCCTCTGGGATCTCGCCTGCCTTGAGGAGGGCTGGGGCACCGCCTCCTTCCTGGCCACGGCTGCGGAGGCTCGCTTGCAGCGCGAGGCCGAGACAACCAGCGAGCTGCACCGTCCTCGCCACGAGCCACCGGAACTCGCTGGCCCACGGTTCCGGGCCTTGGCCGCCGAGGGATGGCTGGAGCGCGACGCGGGCGCATGGCGCTTGGCCCCCGTGAGCCAGGATTCGCTCACGTTGCTCCGCTTGGCGACCGGCCCCGCGTTCGGCCTTGCCCCTCGGACCCTTGACCGTATCGGGCGCATTCGCCCGCCGCAAAGGGTCAGCGGAGGGGGTTGACCAGGCCGAGCCCATCGGGCACGGGGGGGTTCGGGAGAGGGACGGATGGTCCTGTCGGACTGAAAGGCAAACCGCCCAAACCCGTTTCTCGCGCCAAGGAAGCCCGTACGACGGGGTGGATGTGGACCACGTGGCCCCGGAACACGCCGTCCCTCCCGAGGACATGGATGACGCCTTCTTTGTGGAGTCGCGTCACATGCCAGCGCACTGTGTGGGCTGTCATGTCCAGCCGACGGGCCAACTCTCGCCAGGAGCGCGTCGGCTCTCGGCAGAGTTCCTCCAGGATGAGCCGTGTCGTGGCGTGACGTAGCAGGCCAAGGGCGGAACGCTCGGCGCGATGCTGGACCTCCTTGGGGAAGAGCGCGAGGCGCCGGCCCTGCCGGACCGAGGACACGGCATTGACCTCCTCGAGCCTCCGGAGGTGATGGCTCACAGAGGTGCGGGTCAGGGCAAGCGCGCTCACGACATCCTGCAGACAGGAACCGGGATGCGCCTGGATGTATTGCAGGACACGCCGGCGCGTCAGGCCTTGAGGTTGGCTGGAGCCAGGGCTCAAGTATATCCCTCCGGCAGCGCCTCGAAAAGGGAGCGCAGGGCGGGCTCGTGCTCGGCTTGGGAGGCGAGTTCCGGGTTGAGGTCGAGGCTTTGCTTGAGCCGTTCCAGGGCCAATTCGCGGTCACCCAGTTGGGCATGGGCGCGTGCCTGGAGGAAGATCCGCAAGGCGGGCGTGCGGCGCCACAGACGGTCGTTCTCGAGGAGCTCAAGGCATTCTCGCGGTCGGCCTTGGCTCGTGTAGGCGTCGGCCAAAAGCGCGGCGGCATCCGGCCCATGTCGCCGCGAAGACAAAAGGGGCCGGACGCTGAGCGTCAGTTGCTCGAAGGCCCCCACCTCGAGAAGCTCGCAGGCCGCGCGGAACCGACGGTCATGCCAGTAGGCGCGCATCCGCCAGGCGGCGCCCGCTGCCGAAGGCACGACGATGAGCCCCATCAACAGAAGGGAGAATTCTTTCGCACCACTTCCTTGCGACGGCCAAGCCATGGAGATTCCATCGGCCAAGGCCCCGACGGGGCCCCTCGGCGAGACCAGGAAACCAATCTTGTCGCCAGTGCCCGGACGGAGTTGGACTCCAAACATCCCGGTCACGATCAGGCCCGTGGCCGCTAATGGGTCCGGACTGCCTGCGGGGGTCGTGACAACATCCGCAAGCTGGATGCTCCCTGTCCCATCCATGGTGACCTTATCGACCAGCAACCGGCTCTTGAGCATCGAGGCGGGAAGGGTGAACGTGCCGCCATGGAATGTCGCGTAGGCTTGCACACTGACCTCGGTGCGTCGCAAAGGGGTAGTCTCCGCCGGCAGGCCGGGCATGGGGTGCACGTCATCCCCTGTGTCGATAACGAGGCTGTCCCCCCCGTCCTGAAGCTCCAGGTGCCAACCCCAGAAGCTGACAGTGAAGTCGCCACTCACTTCCAAGAATGGGGTGGAGGCCTCAATCGACTCGGCCGCGGGAAGCGTCGTGACCGCGCGCGCTCGATCGACGGCATGGACATCGATGTCTGCAGGGCCAGCTGACCTGGCCTCTACGTGGTCCACCATCCTGATGTGGGCTTTGCCAGGGTCTGCAAAGACCGTCAATTCGCAGCCTGGGCGAGGGCTGGAAGCCACGAGGGCAGCCGCGGACCAATCGCTCTCATGCCGCACTGGGTCTTCGCTGAAGGCCAGCCCCGCATATCCTTCCCGTCGCACGGTGTCGGTGTCGAGGTGAAGCAAACCCACTCCGGAGGCGCGAATATCCAGGATCTCGGATTGGGTGTTCACGGCTTGGTAGGCCCGTAGGTCACCCTGACCGCCAAGACCTAGGAGCACCAACCGAGAAGCCTCTCCGTCCAGGGCCATGGGCGTCGCCGCCAGCGCAGGCTGGGCAGCGAGGGCCAGGATGATCGCCAGCGCCGCGGCTTTCAGGTTTTCATCCTCCGATGAGCCCGTGGATGACCACAGGGATAATGTCGGGGGGCGGCAGCAGGCAATCGTCGTTGATCTCGGGACCGGGGAAGATAACGATGTCCCAGCACCACGGATAGAAGATGGGGCCGGCCAAGTTGCTTGGAGAAGATTCGCCGGCCACAGAGATGGAAGTGACGAAGTAACTGTAGACGTACAGCGGCGCCACTTGCGAGTCGTTGAAGACGGTGATGGTGTCAGGCAACGAGGATAGGATCTGCTTGGTCGTCCCGTTGACCCGATAGACATTGTAACCGGTCACGGGGGCACCCACTCCTGCCACGGGGGGCTCCCAAGAGAGCATGACGCTTTCGGAAGTCTGGATTGCCCGTACCGCAACGGGGGGCAATGGCCGATCGGCAGGTCCGGCCAGGACGGGCATTGCTAGCATCAGCAACACGACGACGCAGCCTAGGCTTGAAGAGAATTTGCTCAGAACAGCCACCCGGTCGTCCACGGGATTTGGTAGGTATAAACCCGCTTGTCACGTCGTGACCCATGACGCGGCTGCCGGTCTATACGCCTTTAGCTGGGCCACATGCCTAAGACGGGGTCGCCGGAGGTCGACCGCGACCGGGGTGGCCTCCTGGGTCGCGATGGGGGCGAGCTGTCCGTCTGGAGGAGTCGAACAAGGAGCTGGAGTCCGGATGGGCCAGCTCATCGAGGACCTGCTGGACCTGTCCCGTTCCACCGCATCAGCATGGTCCGCCAGGACGTCGACCTGGCCGCCGTCGCCCGCGAGGTCGTGGCGGGCCTGCAGAAGGGGCACCCAGGAACGGGCAGGAACCCGGGGTGACGGGGGGAACCTTTTTCCTGGCGCGGGAAGGTCGTGCCGCGTGGTGGGCGCGCGCATGGAGGTCCTCGAGCCCGCGCTGGCCTCCGAGGCGACGACGATCGACCGCGCCAGGCCTCTGGTCGGGGTGTCGCTGCGGGCTCGCCCCATGGCGCTGGTCCCCACCACCTGGTCCACCGAGGGCGCGCGCGGTTTCCTGTTGGCTGGGGCCGTGCTTGCCTTGGGCTACGGCATCCAGGTCGGCAACGGCTCGCTCAAGGGGGACGCGATCGTGTGGCTCTTCGTCTCCCTCCTCGCCCTCGGTTTCGCCGTGGCCTTGCCGGCACGCGCCAAGATGCCCATGGCCCTGCCGAACCCCTTGCTGGCCGTCCTCTTCGCGCTGGCCGTCGCCTTCCAGGTCGGCCTGCTCCTGCACGACCCGTTGGGGATCTACCTGCGCCCGGTGGACTTGCTGCCTTCCGTCTTCCTGCTTTTCGCCCTGAGCGCCTTTGCCGTGGGCGCGGTGATTGGACCCGCGCGGCTGCAGTCTTGGTGCACGGTGGGGTTCCTTGGCGCCGCGGCCCTGTTGGGGGCTTGGTTGCTGGATGCGGCCCCGCAGCCGTTCAACGACGTCTTCGTGTGGCACAACGAGGCCATCACGGCGCTCTTGGCCGGCCACAACCCGTACGCCATGACGATGCCCGACATCTACGGCAGCGATTTCTTCTACGACCCGGCGCTTCGCGTGGGAGGTCGCGTCCTCGTGGGCTACCAGTACCCGCCCCTCAGCCTTCTGCTGGCGACCGGGGCGCGCGAGGTCGCCTCCGATTACCGCTTCGCGCTGCTTGCCGGCACGGTGGGTGCGGCTGGATTCATGGCCTACGGGCGCAAGGGGGCCGCGGCAGTGGGGGCCGCCGCGTTGTTCCTCACGACTCCACGATGGCTCTTCGTGCTGGAGCAGGGATGGACGGAACCGCTCCTCGTCGTCTTCCTGGCCGCGACCGTGGCCTTGGCGCTGCGCAGGTCGAAGTGGCTTTTCGTCCCCCTCGGCCTGTTCTGGGCCACCAAGCAGTACGCCGTGCTCTCCGCGCCCCTTGTGCTCCTGCTGTTCCCCCGCCCCTTGGACTGGCGCGCCCTCGGCCGCCTTGCTGGGAAGGCCGCGCTCGTCGCTGCGGCCGTGACCCTGCCCTTCATGGTGCTGGACGCCCACGCGTTCTTCGACGACCTCGTGATGTTCCAGGTCCGGCAGCCCTTCCGCCCCGATTCCCTCAGCTTGCTTGCATGGTGGACGCAGCAAGGCGGCGCACGCCCGCCGACATGGGCGGGTTTCCTCGCCGCGGTCCCCGCCCTCGCCCTGGCCTTGTGGCGCCTGCCGCGGTCGCCCGCCGCGTACGCCACCGCCGTGGCGTTCACCTCCTGCGTGTTCTTCGCCTTCAGCAAGCAGGCCTTCGCGAACTATTACTTCTTCATCGTGGGGGCGCTCTGCGTCGCGGTGGCGGCCACCGACTTCGGCCCTGCCGAGGCCAGCGATGCCGAGCCCACGAACCTGGAAGGCGCCGGCCTGCCGACCGATTCCTGAAGTCCTCTTTCGGAGCGAGGAGGGGAAGGAAGAGGGGGAAGAGGGTGGATGAGGGCAAACCCTGCTGATCAGGCGATGGCGGCCATCGGTTGGGCCGCGGCGCGGGCCATGGCGGGGGCGTGCGCGCCCTGCCAGAGCTGCTTGGCCTTCTCGCGGAAGCCGTCGAGGTAGCGGGCGTCGCTGGCCTCGGGGCGCAGCGGGACCATCGTGGCCTTGAAGACGCCAGGGGAGCGGGCGTGCACGAACATCAGCAGCCCGTTGTCCTCGATGATGTCGACCATGTCCTTCCAGGCATACTTGCGGCGGCGCGGGCCGGCCTCCACGACGAGGGCATCGGCCTCGAGCTTGAGGTCCACCATGCCGGGGTACTCCTTGAGGGCCATGCGCTGGGCCTTGCGCTCGAGGGCCTGCCAGCGGCTGGCGGCCCAGAGGAAGATGACGCCGGGCACCAGCACCGCGATGGGCTCCGTCCTGATGAGCTCCATGACGCCGCCCAGGCGCCACGCCTCGAAGGCGCTGAGGCCCAGCAGGACGGCGGGGACCGCGAAGACCCACGCCCAGAAGCGGCGGCGGAACAGCTTCTGCTCGGTGTACTGCACGAAGGCGCGGTAGTCGTTGCGCTCGCTGACGACGCGCAGGACGGGAGGAGCCGAAGCCGCTTGGTACGGGTGGGTCTGCATACCTCAACCTTGTCCAGGGACGCTTATGGCGGTGAGCGACAACCCTTTAGGGAGCATCCTGGCCGCGGGGCTTGGTATAAGAGAGCGACCCCCGCGCTGGAATCATGGCTTTTTCCACCCATCCGGCACGGTTTCCGCGAGTTCCGCGGTTCAGCGGGCGCGCCTAGCGCGCCCCCATTCCATCGCTTGCCACAACAGGAACCTCAAGCCGTTCTGGCCTTGCCACGCGCCGCCCGGCGGAGGTGCCGGCTTCCTGGAACTTCCCGCTTCGGACGACCGATGGGTCGATGACAGGCAGGAGAGTTTGGACAGGGCCGGACAAGGCCTTCGCAGGCGTGGGCCGAACCCATCTTGGTCATCTGTGCCCTCTGCGGTCCGGTGGGTGCCGAGGCCCACGCTACCCAACAAGAAAACGAAAAGAGAGAGGGAGAGGAAAAGGGAACGCTTGCTGCCTAACGGGCCGACTTCGCGACGCGCTCGACCTCGTCGCGCTTGGCGACGGCGAAGCTCTGCGGGTCGTTCTTGGCGGCCTTCAGGATCTCGTCCGCGATGCACTGGCTGATCGGCTTCGTGCTCTTGAACGAGGTCTGGGTCGCGCCCATGGCCAGGTGGCGCAGGGCGACGTTGAGGCGGCGCAGGGGGGCGACGTCGACCGACTTGGGGACGTTGATGCCGCCGTAGCGCAGGCGGGTGACCTCTTCGCGGGGCGCCGCGTTCATGATGGCGGTGATGAGGACCTGGACCGGGTTCTCCTTGCTGCGCTCGGCGATGCGCTCGAACGCCTCCTCGGTGGCCTTGTACGCCTTCGACTTCTTGCCCTGGTACGTCTCGCTGCGCATCAGGTCGTTGATGAAGCGCTCGACGACGTGGACCTTGGTCTTGCCGAAGTGCTTGTTGGCGTGGCGGGCACCGTGGTGCATGACGCCGACGGCCTCGAGGCTGATGTAGCGCGCGAGACCGACGTCGGAGACCTCGATCTTGTCGCTGGGCCACTTGCCGAAGATGGGGGTCGCGGGCAGGTCGACCTTCTTGGCGACCGGGGTGGCCTCCTGGGTCGCGATGGTGGCGAGCTGGTCCGTCTGTTGGGTGGTAGTTTCGTCGTCCATGGCGCTCACCGCATCGGCTTCTCGATCTTGCCCTTGACCAGCATGTCGAGGGAGACGTTGTTGACCTTGATGACCTTGTAACGGACACCCGGGATGTCGCCGTAGGAGCGGCCCATGCGGCCGCCGATGCCCTCGACCATCACTTCGTCGTGCTCGTCGATGTAGTTGATGGCGCCGTCGCCCACCGCGAAGGCGGTGATCTGGCGGCCGTTGCGGATGAG
Source organism: Thermoplasmatota archaeon (assembly GCA_035526765.1). Lineage (GTDB taxonomy): Archaea > Thermoplasmatota > E2 > JACPAO01 > JAHFTW01 > JAHFTW01. The sequence continues at coordinate 48,731 of DATLBS010000006.1, forward strand.
CTGGACCTTCACGCACTTGCGGATGGCCGAGTTCGGCTGCTTGGCCTCGATGCCGACCTTCTCGGTGACGATGCCGCGGGCCTGCGGAATGCCGCCCAGCGGGTCGGACTTCTGCTTCAGGCGCAGGGTGCGGCGCGAGTAGTAGCGGTCGGACCAGCGGAGCTGCTGGCGGTTCTTCTGGAGCTTGCGGGCTGCGTTGATGCCGGTGGGGATGGTGATTCCTCCTTGAGGTGGGCCCCGCGGAGGGGGCCCTGGTGCCCGCGTGGTTTCTTGGGCCGCGCGGACGGATGACTCATCCTGGGCAGACCGACGCCAGCCGCCAAGCTTGGTCGGTCAAGGTCCCGGAGGTCAATCCGGGGCCAGGACGTGGCAGGCTTCGCGACAAAGGGGCACTATAAATGGGTAACGTCGGGCAGGTAGGGCGCGGCGTGCGGGCGACGTGGGCACCTTGACGTCCGTTCGCGCCCCCGTCCCAGGTACCCACCAGCCGCGTTCATGCCGTCGGGGGCTTCTGCGGCCTGGCCTTCTTGCTCGCAGTCTTCGGCTTGGCTGTTTCACGGTGCCGCTGCAGGTTCTCCTTGGCCCTGTGCCTGGCGATGGCCTGGATGAGACGGACCGGCACGGCCTCATCGAAGGGGAACCGCAGCGTCCCCTTCCCTCCCGTGTACCGGGCAAGCTGGGGGAACGCCTCGCGCAGGCCTGCGACCGGGCCGGCGCCGAACACGGAGTAGTGGTCGCGGAACGCCGCGAAATACAGCAGCGGCCCATGCAGGCGGTAGGCCGGCATCTGGTATCCGATGCGCTCCTCGGCCTCCGGCACCGCCCTGCGGATGGCCTCGCGCACCTTGCGCAGCACCGCCTGGACCTCGGGCGCGAACGAGGCGATGTAGCCGTCGACATCGGTGAAGGCCGCCTTCGCCATCAGAACACGCCGTCCTGGTTCCGCGAGGCGTCGGGGAGGGGGTGTCCGACGTCCCACATCTCGGCGATGAGGTCGCCCTCGAACCGGAAGAGATGCACCACCGCGATGCCCGGGTCGCCGGGGCGCAGCACGACGTGCCCATGCACGGCCACGAGGTCGCCGTCGAGGAGGGTGCGGTGGGGGGTGTACGACTTGGCCGGGAACTGGCGGTGGTTGTCCGCCATTCCTGCGAGGATCGCGTCCCAGCCTGCGGGGAAGTACGCGTTGTGGTGCCTGCCGCTTGGTGCAAGGAACCGCCGCGCCTCGTCCACCTTGCCCGCACTGGCCAACGCCAGGAATCCCTGCGCGGCCTCGCGGCGCATGGCAAGCCTCTCCCACGTCCTGCGGGCCTGGTTGGTGGCGTTCACCACATGCGCCGATGGGCCGACGGGCGTATGACCGATGCGCTTGGCGGGGGCCCCCTCAGGCGACGCTGCGAGGCTACTTGGGCGCGGCCTCGAAGGTCCCCTTGTAGAGGTTCAGGGCGGAGGCGCCGACGTGGATGTGGAACTCGCCGAAGTCGGAGATGTCATGCTCGGCGGAGTCGTACGTGTTGAGGCCTTCCTGGACGGGGAACGACTCCTTCGCGGTGAAGCCCGTGGGCGAGGCAGGGTCGGCGACGTACAGCTTGCCGGTGTACGTGGCGTTCCCGGGCAGGCCGGCGACCGTGACCTCGAGGTGGTGCCCCTTGTAGGTGCCGACCGCGGTGACAGTTGCCAGGGCAGGGGCCAGCGCGAGGGTGTGGTTGCCTTCAGCGCCGGGGACAGCCGCGTACGTGAAGCCGTCCATGCGGAGCTGGATCTCCTTGACCTTCGCGGAGAGGTCCTCGCTGACGTTGGTGGATCCAGCGTACTTCACATCGGTGGCCTGCACGGCGAAGAGCTCCTTCTCGAACCCGGGGCCCACGGCGTACAGCTTGTAGCCGGACCCGCTGGGCAGGGGGAGGCCGTCGGCATGGAGCGCGAAGGTGGAGTAGGGTCCTTTGCAGCGGGGGAGGGCCTGGTCCTGGGGGTTGCCGCCTGCTGGGGCAGGGTTGCTGACCTGGTTCTGCAGGCACTGGGCCGGCTGTCCGGCGCCATTGGGGATGCCACTGGCCTGGTTCGCGCCGGTGAAGGGTTGGTAGTGCGCGACGATGGACCCGGTGGCGGGAGGGGAATAGGCCGAGGACTTGAGGGTGCCTTCGGGCGCTTTGTCGGCGCAGCCGGCCAGCACGAACAGGGAGACGGCAAGCAGGGCCATCGGGCGCAGGGACATGGGACGGCGCGAAATTTGGGGCTGATATCTAGTTTCTGACGGGGAGGTTGGAGCATGCGCGCTTGGGGCGGCTCCGGCCCATCGGCTTATGTCCAGGCGTCCGGAGGCGGGGGCGTGGCGGAGGTCGTGATGTACACCACGGATTGGTGCCCCTACTGCGTCCGCGCGAAGGCGTTGCTCAAGCGGAAGGGGGTCGAGGTCGAGGAGATCAACATCGAGCGCGTCGAGGGGGCGCGGGAGGAGATGGAGGAGCGCAGCGGCCGCATGACGGTGCCGCAGGTCTTCGTCGACGGCAAGCACATCGGAGGGTCAGACGACCTGTACGCCTTGGATAGGGCCGGCGGATTGGACCCTCTGCTGAAGGCATAGTCTCCTCAGGTTCCTCAGATTCTCTCAGGCCATACGCCCCTCCCTCAGAACAGCAGACCCCCCTACCGTACCTGAGGAAAGCTGGGTCATCTGAGGCGGAGGGGGTGGGCATGGGTCGCACGGTCCCACCGCTCTCGTTATCTATCTTTGAGGAGCCGTTTCCCCCATGGTGGTCCTCACCGGGGCGATCCCCCTCTCGGATGGTGGCTGGGCGATGGTCACGCGCCTCGACCGCAACGACCTGTCCGGCCTGGCGGCGGCGCTTCCTGCCGTGTGGCTCATCTTGACGGCCGCGGACTGGAAGGCCGTGTTTGGATTGACCCCTTAATTCCGCACATTGCCTTTGATCGTGACGGTGTAGGAACCGCCACCTTGAGACGATGAGACCGTGAAGGAGTGAATGCCGGCAGCCAGGTCGGCGCATGTGCCATCGAGGTGGACTCCTCCTACTTGGTTGCCGGGACTAGAGGTCTTCTTTGCACACCCATCGCCCTCGAAACTGATGGTGCCCAGTGCATTGACGCCCGTGACGTTGAGGCTCCAAGTGACCGAAGTGGCGCCGCCGACGGGAATGGTCGCATTGAAGGAGGTCCCCGTGGGGGCGATGGCCCCTGTCGACGTAGCCAGCACTTGGTTCGCGCTGGCGGCAGTGCTGGTGGTTGAAGTCGAGCCGTGAACGGGGCCGGTTGTGTCCGACACAGGTCCCTCGCCGACGCAACCAGCAAGGCAGAAGACAAGGAATAGAACGGCAGCGAAGCGCATGCGTGAACCCAACAGATGGCCCTTAATGACCCCTTTCCCAAAGCGTGCGCTTGAACGCCCGCATCGTGTTCTGCAGCAGCACCGCGATCGTCATGGGGCCGACGCCGCCGGGCACGGGCGTCACCCACGCCGCCTTCTCCCACACGTCCGGTGCGACGTCCCCGACGACCTTGCCTTCCCCGGTGCGGGCGATGCCGACGTCCACGACGATGGCCCCTTCCTTCACGTGGTCCGCAGTGAGAAGGCCTGCCACACCGGTCGCCGTGACCACGATGTCCGCCTTCCGCGTGTGCGCCTTGAGGTCGCGGGTGCGCTTGTGGCACACCGTCACCGTCGCGTCGCGGTTGATGAGCAGCGCCGCCAGGGGCTTGCCGATGAGGTTGGAGTGGTTCACGATGCAGACCTCGGCGCCGGCCAGCGGGAGCCGTGTCTCCTCCAGCAGCAGAAGGACACCTTGGGGCGTGCAGGGCGCGAGCGTCTCGTCGCCGATGAGGGCGTGGCCCACGGACTCGGGGTGGAACGCGTCGACGTCCTTCTCGAGGGGGATGGCGCGCAGCACGACCGCCTTGCTCATGTGCGGCGGCAGCGGCAGCTGCACGAGGATGCCGTGGATGTCGGGGTCCCGGCCCAGGGCCTGCACGAGGTCGAGGAGGGAGGCCTCGGTGGCGGTGGCCGGCACCGAGACCTCGCGGCTGAGGAAGCCTGCGCGACGGCACGCCTCCGCCTTGCGCTTCACGTAGATGGCGCTGGCCGGGTCGTCTCCCACCAGCACCACCGCGAGGCCCGGGACCTTGCCGCTCTTCGCCTTCAGCTGCGCGACCTCCGCCGCGAGCGCCTTCTCCATGCGCGCCGCCAGGGCCTTGCCGTCCAGGACCTGGGCGCGGGGCACACTCGGGCGACCGGTACGCCAATGAAAAGGGCACGGACCGCCGAAGGATTCATCAGCCCCCAGGGAACCTTTGCCGCGTGGCCGGCTGGCTCACCCTCGTCGCTGCGTTCACCCTAGCCTGGGCGGGGACCTTCGCCGCAGACCTGGCAGGCGGCACGGATGGGACTCTCTACCCGGTCACCGCCTACCCGATGTTCTCGGGTGCCAGGCCGACGCAGACCACCTCGTACCTCATCGAGGCGGATGGCAACGCGACGTCACGAATCCCCCTGGCTGCCGCCCTTGACCCGGGCAAGGTGCTGGCGGGCAGCTACGTGGCGCCGCTGGGCCAGTCGCTGCGCCGGTCGGCGGAGCAATGCGCGTCCCGCCCCGCCTGCGCGCAGGCGCTCTCCTCCACGGCCCTGCACACCATGAGGGAGGCGGTGGCGGGACGTCTCGGCCTCGGGCATGAACCCCGCCTTTCGTTGGTCGTCCAGACGCGCTCCTTCATCGCCCCCGGCTTGAGCCAGGAGACCGTCCTTGGCCTGGGATGAACGCCCCCACCCCCTCGCGGTGCTGCGGATCGGGTTCGCGGTCACGTGGGCCTGGAGCCTTGCGATGCTAGGGAACCTGGTCTGGTCGGTGAACGCGATCGACGGCCTGCCCTGGCATCCCGTGGGTCCCGCGCTGCTGCTGGGCGGTCCTCCTTCCACCACGGCACTGGTCGTCCTTTGGGGGGCGGGGATGTTGGGGACGGTCCTGCTGGGGCTCGGGCTCTTCACGCGCGTCGCGGGGTGGGTGGCCCTCGCATGCGGCACCTTGCTGGCGGCCACCTTGAACTCGCTGGGCAAGCTCGACCACGGCAGCAACCTGCCCCTCGTGTTCCTTGCCGTGTTCTCTTTCAGCGACTGGGGGGACGTGGGGGGCCTCGACGCGCGCCGTGGCCATCCCCGCCCAGGACCGGATGCCCGCGGCCCCATCCTCGCCTTCCTTGCCATCGCCAGCCTCATGTACGCATCCGCCGCGGTCATCAAGGTGGCCCGTGGCGAGTTCCTGGCCAGCGGCAGCATGGAGGCTTTCCTGCGGACGTCCGGAACAGGGCCAGCCGCTGGCCTGGAGGGGCTCGGGACCTACCTGCTTGGGCATCGGTGGGCCACGGACGCCATGGCGTGGGGCTCCCTCGCGGTCGAGCTCGGCGTCGCCGCCGCGCTGCTGGCGCGGTCGCTGCGGCTGGCGGTCTCCGGCACGCTGGCCATGTTCCATGCGGGCATCGCCTTGCTGACCGGGATCTCGTTCCGTGCCAATGCGCTGCTTTGGCTCGTCGTAGGCGCTGCGACCCTTGCCGGTGGATTGCCACGCGGACCCCCCCTGACGCTGCGCCCGATGCTGCGCCGAGCCGCCGGGGCTGGCGCCTTCGGCGTCGTGGCCGTCCTCACTGCCCGCGGGATCCGGGGCTCGGCGGGCCTGCCCCTGGCCGAAGGCGCCGGCTGGGCGGCATCCTGGTTGGCGGTGGCGCCGGTCTGGCCCCTGGTCTTCACCGCCGGCGTCATCCTGTTCCTGGCGGGACTCGTGGCCGCCCTGCGGGCGATCGCGGCGGGGGCTGCCCCGCCACGTCCCGATGCCCATTCACGCTGGCTGCTCTACGACGGCGGATGCGGGTTCTGCAAGCGCTGGTGCGACTGGGCGGCGCGCCGCACCGTGGATGTCCAGTACGTCCCATGCCAGGAGGCCCAGGCGATCCGCTTGCAGGCGGGGATCGGGGAGGCCGCCTGCCTGGAAGCGGCCTTCTTCGTCGAGACCACGGCCCAAGGCGTGGCGCGCGTGGAGAAAGGTGCCGGGGCCATCCACGCCGTCCTGGGCCGGTTCGCTGGCCGCCGTCGGGTCTTGTGGAGGATGCTGGCGCTCACCTACCGCCTCGAGGGGGTGCGCCAGGCGCAGGATGTGGGTTACGGCCTCGTCGCCCGGAACCGCCACCGCATCACCGAAGAGGCTTGTGCGATGCCGCTGCCGACCCACCCCAAGCCTTGAAGGGTCGAGAGGGGGTGGCCTGCGCCGTTGCCGCCCCTTGCCGTGCTGTGGGACCTCGACGGCACGCTGCTGGACTCCAACCTCTCCATCCGGTCCACGATGAACCACGTGCTGGGGGAGCGCGGCCTTCCCCCCTTCACGAAGGCGGACCTGGATGCCCTCATCGGGCACCCGTTGCGCGAGATCCTTGCGGCCAAGACGCCGGACCGCGCCGCCGTCGAGGCGATGGCGCTGCGCTACCGCGACGTCTACAGCGAATCCGGCTGGGTCACGGTCGGCCTGCACGAGGGCGCCATGCCCTTGGTGCAGCGGCTGCGGGCCGCAGGGCACCCGCAGGCCATCGTGACGTCGAAGGGGCAGCAGGAATCCGAGATCCTGCTGGAGGACCTGGGCATCGCCGGCCTGTTCGACGCCGTCGTGGGGGACGATGACGTCCGCCCACTCAAGCCGGACCCTGCCCCTGTCCTCGAGGCCTGCCGCCTGCTGGGCTGCGAGCCTGCCCGCGCCGCGATGGTCGGGGACACGCGCTTCGACGTCGGGGCCGGCAAGGCCGCTGGCGCCCACGCCATCGGGGTGCTGTGGGGCAACGGGTCGCGGGAGTCCTTGCTGGAGGCAGGGGCGGACGCGTTGGCGAAGGACGCGGTGGCCTTGGAGAGGATCCTGGCCAAGTTGGGTTGAGCGGCACGACGGTCGCATTCTGCCCAAGAGTGGCAAGGACTGGTTTCCGCGTGAGGTCGCGGAAGATCGCGGAACCACCGCCGGAACCACAGATGCCACAGCGCGGCTCGTTCCGTGCACACGCGCGACATGGGGGGTCGCTCGGGCGACCCCCCCCCCGGACAAGGTCAGGTCATTTCCTTCTAGATGTGCGCTCCAAAAGTCCACGACGACCCATCGGTCGGTCGAAGCGAGGAGTTCCAGGAAACCGGCACCTCCGACGGCGGCGCGCACCACGGCCGAGAACGAGTTTGGGGCTCCTTGGCATAGGCGATGGCAAGGGGCGCGCGAAGCGCGCCCACCGAAACCTGGTCCACGGCTTCGGGGCAGTGCGTTCCGCCCACCAAGAACAAATCATCTGGTGCTCGGCGCCCCACCACACAGGGAGTGCTGGTTTGTCGATGATCCAGAATTGAACGCGGAGCGCTCAACCAGCAAGAACTGAAGGAACGGGGCCCGGAGGGCCCCGAAGTCTGGCCATCGGACGAACGCCCGAAACGAAGCGGACGGCGTTCGGCCGGACTAGAGCTTCCAGAAGATCTTCATCAGGATGACCGCCACGCCGATGGCGGCCGAGAAGATCAGCACCGCGGAGGGCGGCATCTTGAACGAGGACTCTTCCTCGTCGTCGTAGTAGCGGATGAGTCCCGCCGCCGACTGGATGCCAGGTCCCTTCGTCTTCTGCGCCACGCAGCTTCGACGGGTGCTTCGTTCATGAACGCTTCGCCGTGCCCCTGCGCCGGCCGGGCCGCGAGCCGCGGCGCTCCCGCCCCTCGTGGCGGTCCTGGTCCTCCTGGTGCTCCTCGGCCGCGTCCCGCTCCCACAGGAACCCGACGCCCGCGGCCACGAGGGCCAGTGCCACCGCGTCGAGCCAGGAGAGAGGTTCACCCAGGAGGGCGCCTCCGGCCGCCGCGGCCAGGGCGGAGACCGGGATGTTGAGGGCCATGGAGCGGGCGGCCCCGATGGAGCGCAAGGCAAGGTACAGCACCACCGAGCTGCCGCCCACCGTGAGGCCCGACCCCACCAGCAGCAACCAGTCCAGGGCCTGCTCCGGGGCGTGGCCCCCCAGCAACCACCAGGGGATCGCCAGCAGGGGAACGGCCAGGAGGGACTTCACGGCGATGAGGTGCCACGGCCTGTACGTGCCCGTGAGGGTCGTGCTCACGGTGTTGTCGAGGGCGAAGGCCACCGCCGCCAGGCCCACCAGGACGAGGCCCAGCACGGTCGAGGAGCCGCCGCCAGCGCTCGCGAACGCGACGGCCACGCTGGCGCCCAGCAGGGCCAGCAGGCCGAAGCCGCTGCGCAGGGTCAGGCGCTCGCGCAGGAACGCGAGCGCCAGCGCCGCCGTCGCGACCAGCTCAAGGGTCAGGAGCAGCCCCGCATGCACGGCGGTGGTCCGCTCGAGGCCGTACAGGATGAGGGCGGGGGCCGCGGCGCCGCCAGCCAGGGTCATGGCGGCCAGTCGCCACGCATCCTCGCGGCGGGGAGCGAACCCGCGCAGCAGCACCGCCAGGGGCAGCCCTGCGGCGAGGCCCAGGACGGTGGCCTTGGCCAGGGGGTGGGCGTGCGCGGCCTTCGAGGCCACCGTGACGGCGCCGTAGAGGACGCCCGAGACGGCGGCCAGGCTCAGGCCGAGCCACGGCTTCACGCGTTGCACGGCGGGTCATTCGGGGGAGGGTCTTGAAGGTGCGAGGCGGCCGGACAGCTAAGTGGGGGACGGGGGCTCGCGGCCCTCTCCGTCATCTGCGTCGTCGGGGCCATCGCGGCCTCGGCGGTCTTGGTCCCGGTCGTCGTCGCGCCAGGCAAGGGCCGTGGTGCCCAGGGCCAGCAGCGCGATGGAGAGGCCGTGCCACCATGAAAGGTGCTCTGACAGCAGGAGCACGCCTCCGAGGGCGCCGACCAGGCCCGTGGTCGCGATGTTCATGGCGCTCGAGCGGGCGGCCCCGACGCGGCGCAGGGCTGTGTAGAAGAGCACGCTGCTGACCGCGATGGAGGCGATGCCCAGGAGCACCATCCAGGCGGCGGGGCCAGGCGCTGGCAACGGGGCACGCACGGCCACGGCGGCCAGCAGCAGGGCGGTCGCGCCGATGAAGCCCTTCACGGCGATGAGCTGGCGGACGCCGTACGCGCCCACGAGGCGCGCGCTCACGGCGTTGTCGACGCCCCACGCCGCCGCGGCACCCAGCACGAGGAGCGCCCCGGCCAGCGTCGATTCGCCTTCCCCGCCGGCGCTGGCCCCGTACACGCACAGGGCGGCACCCAGCAGGGCGGCCAGGCCGAGGCCTTCGCGGGCATGGAAGCGCTCGCCGAGGAACGCGAAGGCCAGCAGCGTCGTGACGACCAGCTCCAGGGTCAGCAGGATGCCGGCATCCGCCGCGGCCGTGCGTTCCAGTCCATGGAACAGGAGCGCCGGGGCGACCGCCGCGCCCGACAGGCCCATGGCAAGGACCTTGGGAACGTCCCCCTTGGCGATGCGGAAGCCGCGCAGCGATGGCGCCAGCACGAGGGCCGAGGCGAGGTAGGCGATCCAGCCCTTCGCAAGGGGATGAGCCTGCAGGGGTTTCGAGAGGACGTTGATGGAGCCGTAAAGGATGCCGGACCCCGCCGCGAGGGCCAGGCCAGCCATCCCGGCTACCGCCCCCTTGCGCTCCACGGCGGGCACGTGGGGGCGCGCCTCAAGACCTTAGCGACGGCGCGCCCGCGCCCACGCGCCCGCCCAGGCGGCCAGGCCGACGCCTGCGGCAAGGGTCGCGATGCCGGGGCCGGGCGTCTTCTTGCCGGGGGCCGCAGGTGCGTCGGCGCCGGTCGCGCCGCGCGTGCCGCCGCCGGCGCTGGCGTCGAGGTGGCCCGCGTGCTGCGTGCTGCCGCCCGCCGAGGAGGACGTGCGCGCCGCGACGGTGACGGTGGCGTTGGTGGAGGCCAGGGGGCCGTCCGGGCCGACGAGGCGGGCGTAGATGACGTGGCGGCCGAGGGGGACGCCGTGAAGGTCCCACGTCGCGTTCCAGGTGGCGGCGCCCACCACGGGGACGCGGCTGGAGGGCTCGAAGGTGGCGTCGTCGATGGCGACCTGGACGATGGCGTCGGCGGGCGGCGTGGCGTTCCCCAGGCCGGCGCGGCCCGAGAGGGTGGCGGTGCCGTCGGGGCCGGGCCGCAGGGTGCCTCCTGCGGCGGGGTTGGTGAGCGTGATGCGCGCGGCGGAGGCCGGCTGGGGGACGGACTGCAACGGGTCGTCCTGCAGCACCAGCTCGAGCTGCAGGCCGGTGGCCGCGCGCACCATGTCGAGGCCGTGGCGGAGGGTGGTGCCGTACAGGATGGGGAGGTTCTCGTTGCCGGAGAAGGTGGCCGTGTGGGTGAAGACGCCGACGGCGGCGCCACCCACCATGCCGCGCGCGGAGTCAAGCACCCCGATGCCCACGCCGGAGCCCGAGTCGCCGCCGGTCACGGAGCCGACGCCGCTGAACGAGGTGCCGTCCACGCCCAGGGAGATGGCGATGCGGCCCTGGTCGGCCGGGGAGCGGCTGGCCACGGCGCCCGCCAGGGGGCAGCAGTAGGAGCCGTGCCCGTAGTGGACAAGGAAGTCGCCTTCGCTGCTGGGGTCGTAGCCGGTGGGGCCGCCGAACTGCGGCATCCACGGGCGGATGAGGTTGGTGCGGTCCCCGGGGATCTCGATGATCCCGAAGTCCTCGCCCACGCCGTTGGACTGCCCGAACGTGACGGGTTGGTACCCAGCCTTGGCCGCGAAGGTGGCATACGTGCCGAGGCCCAGCGCGTTGTCGAGGCATTGCGCGACGCAGACCTCGATGACCTGGTCCACCTTGTCGGGGTTGGCGGCGCCCGTGTAGGGCTTCGTGTCCTCGGCGTCGCGCACGACGCAGTGCCCGGCGGTCGAGAGGTAGTACTTGGCGGTGGCAGGGTCTCGCAGGATGAAGGCGGCGGTGCAGATGTAGCCGCCCGCGCCCGCAGTGGGGGACTGGTGGAGCCCGGAGCCGGGGCCGATGCCGTCCTGGATGGTGGGCAGGGCAGGGCCGCCGGGAGGGGGGGAGGGCGACTCGCCTTCCGCCAGGAGCACCTGGGGGGCCGCCTGGGCCCGTTCCATGAGGATGCGGGGTGCGTCAGGGGCCGTCGCGGCGGAGGCTGCGCCCAGGGTGCCCAGGACCAGGAGGGCAGCGCAGGCGGCCAACGGCAGGCGCGGAGATGTCACTCGATAGTACCGGTCCCTTTGTGGGCATAAGGTTTGCCGTCAGAGCCTCGGAACGACCCGCGACTGCCCAACCACCGAGGACACCAAGAGAACGGAGGCCGTTGTCCTGAGCAACGCGCCCACTGGACCACAGATGCCATAGATGGAGGGGATGCTCAGTGCTTTGGCGGCTTCTGACGCCGTGCTGCGCCACGGTCCAGATCCGCACGAAACCCATCGGTCGGTCGGAGCGAGAAACTCGGATGCAACACCCCTTGGACGACGGCGGCGGGGGCGCGTTGCAAGCGATGGAATGGGGGCGCGCGAAGCGAGCCCGCCGAACCGCGGAACTCGCGGAAGCGCGTGGCACCTACCCTTGTGGCAAAGCGATATTCCGCGCGTTCCGCGGTCTCCGCGGTTTGGTCAGGGCCATGCGCTCCGCGCACCACAAGGGAGCTTTCTGGTTATCCACGCCCCCACCGTCACAGGGGTGTTGGACTTTCGATGATCCAGAACCGAACGCGGAGCGCCCGGCAGCCCAGAACCGAACGGAGCTTGTCTGCGCCGCTCAAAATGCCAGATGCTGGGCCAGCTTCCCCACGATGAGGTCGTCCTGCACGATGGCCGAGAACTCCGCGATGCTCTTGGGGCGCTTCACCTTGATGTCCAGGGCGCGCTTCTTGCCGATGCCGGGCAGGCATTCCAGTTGCTTGACCGAGGCCGATGGGACATGGAATGGAGTGGGCATGCCGGTGAGGCTGCGGTAGCCGTGGTCGGTGATGAGGACGTCCACGAACCGATTCAACTCAGGGATCTCGTAGGGGATGCCGACCAGTAGGGCGTACGTCGCGATCTGGCGGCCGTACGTGATGCCGGGCTCCGTCTTCTCAAGGTAGACCGACTTCAGCACGGTGCCGGCCGGGGCGACCTCGCGCAGGACGTCGCGGTCGAACTGCTCGCGCACCGCCTTCTTGTGGTTGAGGAACGTCTTCTTCAGCTTCGGGTCGATGGTGTCCTTCTGGCCGCGGATGGGCAGCAGCTGGCGGATGTTGAGCCTCCGGATCCTTAGGCCGGAGGCTTTCAGCTCCATGAGGAATCGCCAGTTGATGTCGTAGGTGGCCGCGGTCTCGCCGGGCAGGCCATAGAGCAGGTTGAGGCCGGGCAGGCAGTAGGGCAGCCCGTTGGGGCCCCGCGCGCCCGACTCCTCGTTCAGGATGCGGATGGCCGCCATCGTCTGCTCGGCCGTCGCGTTGAGGTTGTTGGCCTTGTGCACGGCCGGGTCCGCGGATTCGAGCCCCATCGCCGCGATGTTGCCGTCGGTGCCGTGCTCGACGAGGAGGCGCGCGATGGCACGGGACTCGTCCGGGTGGGTCGCGAGGATGGCGGGGTTGCAGTTGTCGATGTGCAGCACCTTCCGCTCCGGCGCCGCTTCCTTCACGCCCACCAGGAGCCTCTCCGTCGCAGGGACGTTGGGCTTCGGCTCGTCCGTCAACCCCACGCCGATGGCCTTGTAGGTCCAGAAGCAGGATTGTCCGCCCAGGCGGAAGTGTCGCACCCCCGCTTCGTGCAGCAGGCGGACCTCCTCGATGATGTCCTCCTCGTGGCGGTACCACGGCTTGGTCTTCGCGTCCTTGCAGAAGCCGCACCCGCCCGAGACGTAGTGGACGCAGCCGAGGAACGTGTCCAGCTCGGCCATGAGGATGCCCGCCTTCATGTCGGGGTGCTGCGCCACGATGGGCACGCCGGCGTGCGCGTGGCGGCTCCATTCCTGCACGGTGCGGTGCCGGTTGACGACGGTCTTGCCCGCGAAGAGGTCGGCGATGGCGGCGTCCCCGTCGCGCGTGATGAAGTGGTCGATGTGGTCGCCCAGCTTGTGGGCCCGCGTGGTCTCGTGGCCGCCGCCGCCGTCCGCGAAGCCGAAGGCCGCATTGGCGCCGAAGAGGATGCGCTCGCCTTTGAACTCGCGGAAGAGGTTGACGGTCTCCTCGTGCGTGATGGGGGTGCCGCGGAGGTACTTGCCGGGCACGACGCAGCTGGCCAGCACCGCCAGGGCCTCTCCCTGGAGCTCGCGTGGCCGGGCGCGCAGGGAATCGATGGTGTGGTACTCGACCTCGACGCCCTGGGAAAGGGCCGCGCCCGCCGCGTAGCGGGCGTGGGGGGAAATGTAGGGAGGGACCCCGAACGCGCTGGGTTCGTCGACGTACCCGTCGACCAGGACCAGCTTCGCCATGAGGCTCCGTCCCCGGGGAGATACTTCAGGCTTGGGGTGGCGAAGGGCAAGGTCCAAGGGGCCCTTTGGCGCCTGGGCACCCGCCAGACGGGTCAACACCCTCGCTCCCCCGGCAGCCGTCAGGCCGTCGGCGGCAGCGAGGCCAGGGGCGCCAGCGCAGCCAGCACCTCACGTGCGGCGGCCTCGGGGGTCGCTGCGCGCACGAGGGCGTAGGGCACGGTCGGCCGGGTCGCGCGCACATGCGCCTCCGCGCGGGCGAGGCCGGCGCCCTCCTTGCCCTCGGGGAAGACGGCGACGAGGCGCTGCACCAGCTCGCGCTCCGCGGCGTAGCGCGCGAAGAGCGTGCCGTTCTCGAGCACCATGGCGCGGTGCGCCTTGCTGCCCTCGGGCGCGTCGAAGAGCGCGCAGTGGACGAGGGCCTGGCACTCCGCGGCCGCGGGCTCCAGGGAGCCGCCGAGGTCGATGCGGCCCGCGAAGACCGAGACGCCGCGCATGCCGAACGGGTCGTGGCCGGGCGGCAGCCCGAAGGCGCGCACCTCGTGGCCTGCCTGGGCCAGCGCGCGCACGACGGCGTCGCCCACGGGGTTGGCTGGACCGGTCACGAGGATGCGCATGGGGCGCGGGACATGCAGGGGGAATAATGGTGTTGTGCTGGGTCGCCGGCCGCCTCTTTCCTACGAACTAGGTGCGGATATGGATCGGGCCAGTTCAGCCCGGCCGTTGGTCCCCCACGAAGCCAGGAAACGCAAATCCGGATGGTGCAAGAGCGACCCATCGGTCGGTCGAAGCGAGGGATTCGGATGCACCCTCCTTGGACGAGGACGGCGGGGCGCGTTGCAAGCGATGGAAGGCGGCGCAACCATCCACGAAACCACAGAACCCAGGAAAAACCACCTTTCGGGTATTCGTGGATTTCGTGGCCGACCTGCGCTCCAGGCACCCGTTGGCTTTTCCTGGTGCTCGACGCCCCACCGCCACAGGAGCATTGGAGGGTCATTGATCCAGGATTGAACGCGGAGCGGTCGAACGACTAGGACCGAACGCAAGACGGAGTCGCAACAACCGCAAGGCATTCTCCGTGCTCTCTGCTTCCTCCGTGGACCAGAAGCCGGCGCTTTGGCATCATTCAAGCTCCCCGCTCAGGCACCTTATATTGTCAGCCTGAGGGTTCTCGGCTGGAGCGTCAAGACATGACCCCGAACCGGACCCTGACCTTGCTGCTGGCTGCACTCCTCCTGGCTCCCCTTGCCTGCGCCCAGCCCGGCCCCGCCCCCGGCTCGGACCCGCTCTCCTACGCCCGGGAGCACTATGGCGCCCAGGCAGACAACGCCACCTCCGACCCCACCGGGTACGCGCAGGACCACTCCAGCGCCGACGCCGCCGCCAACGAGACCCGCACCGCCGCCTACATCGCGTGCTGGGCCGCCTACGACGCCACCGGCATGCTCACCGACCCGGTGTGCTCGTCCTTCTTCACGCCCCCTGAGCGCGCGCCCCGCCCCGCCCCCGGGCACAACTCCACGCTGGACGGCGCGCGGGAGGCCCTCAACCAGACCGCCGCCAACGCGGCGCAGCTGGCCAACACGACCCTGGACGCCCTCAACCGCACCCTCGCGGACCCCTCCTCGGGGGCCTCCCAGGTCGGCCGCATCCTGGGCGCCATCGCCTGGTTCGCCAACGCTACCGTCACCCTCGTCGTCGACGTCGTCACCGGCATCTTGCACGGGGCCGTCCGCCTCGTCGGCAGCGCCCTTGCCCTCGTGCTGGGCATCGTCCATGACCTCCTCGACGGCCTCGGCCTGGGCGTCAAGGGCGCCGGCATGGCCGCCAGCGGCCTGGGCGACCTGCTGGGCGCCCTGCTGAAGGGGATCGGCGCCGCCGCGGCCGCGACCGCGGACGGCATCGGCACGGCCTTCGGCGCCCTCGGGGACCTCCTGCTGGCCCTCGCCAGGGGGATCGGGCACGCCATCGCCGCGACCCTCGGCGGCATCGCGACCGCCGTCGGGGCCGTCGTCACGGGGGTCGGCCACGTCCTCTCCGCTGTGCTGGACGGCGTGGGTGCCGCGGCGCAGGCCGTCAGCGACACCGTGGTCGACGCAGGCCAGGCCATCGGCCACGCCGTCGGCTCCGTCGTCGACGCGGTGACCGGCCTCTTCGGCGGCCACTCCGAGAAGACGGGGGGCCAGGGCCTCGGGCACGGCGCCGGCAAGGGCCTCCCCACCGGCGACCTCCTTGGCGGCCTGCGGGACAGCGTCCCCCTTTGAGCACGTGGCCCCGCCGCACACGCGTCCGGTGCAACCGCACCCCGTTTTCCCTCCTTGTCCCTCATGCATCCCACGCAGCCCACCCGCCAAGACCCTGGCCCGCCGCACATCCTGACCGGTTTGTCCCGGCCCGTTCCGTCCCGGCCCGCGCCGCTCGTTTCGGCGACTTGACCACTTGCCTTAATATGGCGACAGGGTTTTTCCCCATGTGTTGGTGAAAGGGACTCTCCACTGGATGCTGCCGGTCGCCCTGGCCGCCGCGGTCCTTGCGCCGCTGGCCGCCGCCCAGGCCCCGGACCTTGGGCTTGCCGCCCCGGACCCCGCCTCGACGGTGCCGGACCCCTTCCATCTCCCGTTCGCGCTGGGCCTCCCGGACCCCTTCGCTCCTGAAGGGGACGCCCCCGAGGTCGACACCCGCGAGGGACAGGACCCGACCGCCGCCGACGACCCCGCGGCGCCGCAGCCCCCCACCCTGACCGAGGGCGGGCACATGCTGCGGGACGCCCGCGACGACGCCAATGACCAGGTGGGCGCGGTCCAGGACGCGGTCCTCGAGCAGGCCCAGGCCGTCCAGGGCGAGGCCAACCAGGTCCTGGGCGTGGTGCCTGAGGACCCCATCGGGTTCGCCACCGCCGCGGCCGACCGCACCGCCCACCAGGCCGCCGACAGCATCCCCAACTTCCTCGGCGACACCTCGGTCCAGCCGCAGGCCGAGGGGACCACCGTCGTCGCAGGCGACAACCTGATCCCGCCCATCCTGGCGGGCTCGATCCTCGTCGCCACGGCCGCGGGCGCCACGTTCTTCGCCTTCTGGCTGGCCGGCTCCTCCGGCACGCTGGGCGCTGGCGCCGTGGCCAAGGGCGGGGAGCTGCGCCGCCTCCTGCCCTTCGCGAGCCCCCTGTTCACCCGCTTCGAGAAGGAGACCGTGCTGGGCCACCCGCGCCGCGAGGCCCTCTACGCCAGCATCCTCCAGCAGCCAGGCATCTCGCTGCAGGCCCTGGGCGAGGCCACCGGCCTCTCCCGCACCGCGGTCCTGCACCACCTGCGGCTCCTGGAGCTGCAGCACCTCGTCGTCTCCAAGCGCCTGGGTCGCAGCCGCCACTACTACGAGAACGGCGGGCGCTACGGCCGCGACGCCAAGGAGGCGTACGCGATCCTGCAGAACCAGCGCAGCAAGGAGGTCGCGGACTACATCCGCCTCCACCCCGGCACCATGCAGAAGGAGTTGTGCGAGGCACTGGCCATCCAGCCCTCCATCGCACACTGGCACGTGCGCCGCCTGCAGGCCGCCCAGCTGGTCGACGCCATCCGGCACGGCCGCGCCGTGAACTACTTCCCCGGGACGGGACTGCTGGAGGTCGCGGCCCAGGCGCCCCTGCCGCAGGCCGGCCTTGCGCCCCCCATGGCCCCGGCCTCGCTGGCCTAGGGCCGCCTGCGGACCTCTTCGAACTCAAGGAGGCCCGCGTCGGGCTCCCAGCCGGTCCTCCGGATGGGCTCCGGCGGTTGCTGCGCGCCGGGGATGACGCGGTCGAGGCCCTTGTAGATGCGGTACGTGGCCGCCTCGACGAGCCGTTCCGTGGCCGCGACGCTGCTGGCCACGCGTGCGCCCTCCTTGGCCACGGTGCGCACGGCGCCCTCGCGGACCCGGGCGACGCCGGACAGCAGGCGCCACACCCCGCGCGCGGCGTAGAAGCCGATGCCCGTCCACACGCCGATCACCATGTAGGTGACGCGTTGGCCCACCAGGTCCTCCACGGCGTCGCTGCCTTCAGCCAGGAAGAGGGTCTGGGCATGCGCGACGATGGCGAAGGAGGCGGAGAGCAGGATGGACACCCAGGGGAGCGCGTTGCGGCCGCGAAGCAGGAAATGCGTGCGCTGCAGGGTCGTGTACGACACGTACACCCAGGTCCCAAGCAGGGCGAGGTACGCGGCCAGGCTGGGCACGAGGCCGGAAGCGTGCTGGAGGTACTGGATGGCGTCCGCGAGGGCGCATGCCCCGAGGGCGCCCAGGATCAGGAGATGCATCTCGCGGACGACGGTGGCGTTGTTGTGGACGGGGGAGACGGCCCTGGTCGCCCACCACCCCAGCATCACCATCGACACCAGGACGGAGGAGACCCAGAGGGCCGGGAACCGCAGGCCGGAGGCCCGCTCCCAGCCGGGGATGAGGAGGGCCAGCGCCAGGGCCAGGAGGGTGGGGACTGCGAGCCAGGCCCGGCGGCTGAGGTGCAGGAGCCGGTGCGCGTCGTAGACCATCTCCTCAAGGACGAAGACCAGGTTGAAGCCGGCAAGGGCGAAGATGGCGAAGCTCATGACGACCGCGGCGACGAACAGGTCCTCGAGGTGGAGGGCCAGGCCCCCCCAGGCGGTGAGGCCGTAGAGGAGTGCCACGAAGACGGTGGCGACCAGGATGGCGCGGCGCCCCATCCCCATCACGAGGCCCGGTGTCGCCACGAGGAACACGAGGGAGGCAAGGGTCGCGGTGCGCTGCGAGAGCGGCGCGAGGCCGGGGGCGGCGAAGGGCAGGAGGATGGCGATGGCCAGGAGCAGGATGCCGGCCACCAGCCAGAAGGAGGTGTGGCGCGGGTGGAAGCCGGAGGGGTCGTGGCCGGCCCGCCGCAGCCGCTGCAGGAACGGCCGGTGCTCGTCCGCGCCCGGCTCCGGCGGGTGGGGGGCGGCGGTCTCCGGCCTCAACGCTGGCCCATGCCGGCGTTCGCCTTATAGTCCGCCGGAGCGCGCCGGCCGCCTCAGGCGTACTTGTAGAATCCGCGGCCGGCCTTGCGGCCGAGGTGCCCGGCCTGCACCTTCTGCACCAGCAGCGGGCAGGGGCGGTACTTGGGGTCCTTGAACCCGTCCCACAGGACGTTCAGGATGGCCAGGCACGTGTCGAGGCCGATGAAGTCGGCCAGGGCGAGGGGCCCCATGGGGTGGTTCATCCCGAGTTTCATGATCGCGTCGATGTCCTCCGCCGTGGCGACGCCCTCGTTGAGGCAGAAGATGGCCTCGTTGAGCATGGGCATGAGGACGCGGTTCGAGACGAAGCCGGGGAAGTCGCGGCAGCTGTGCACCTGCTTGCCCATGCGGGTGCCTGCCTCCGTGACGGCGGCAAGCGTCGCTTCCGAGGTGTCCGCGCCGCGGATGACCTCGACCAGCTTCATGATCGGCACCGGGTTCATGAAGTGCATGCCGATGAAACGGTCCGCGCGCCTGGTGGCGGAGGCCAGCAGCGTGATGGGGATGCTGCTGGTGTTGCTGGCAAGGATCGCCTGGGGGCCCACGATGCCGTCGAGATCCGCGAACAGCCGGCGCTTCACGTCGGCGTTCTCGACGATGGCCTCGACGACGAGGTCGCAGGGGGCGAGCGCCTTGTTGTCGGTCGCGGTCTTGATGCGTCCGCGCGCCGCGGTCGACTCCCCGGGCTTGAGGGCGCCCTTCTCCGTCAGCTTGGCCAGGGACTTCTCGATGGTGGCAAGGCCCTTGGCGGTGTACTCGGGCTTCAGGTCCACGAGGATGACGTCGTAGCCGGCCTGCGCCGCGACCTGGGCGATGCCTGCTCCCATCTGCCCTGCCCCGACGACGCCGACGGTCCGGATGCTCATTGGGCGGCCAGCAGGGAGGGGGTCCTAAATGGTGCGGGGCACGACGGCACCGAGAAGACAGGTCGAAGCGCCCAGATTGGGCCCACCCGAACCACAGATGGCACAGAACTCAGAAGGGGACCTGTTGATCCGCGAACATCGATTGCCGCCAACCGAGGACCCCCAAATCCACATGCTCCGAAGCGAACCCCATCGGTCTGTCGTAGACCCTCGACCCGCCAAACACTCCTATGGCCCCGACGCGGTCGTCCATCTCAACGAGTCGGCATCGCGGGCGATGGGATGGGGCCCGCGAAGCGCGCCCACCGGGGGTCTTCGTGAAGGCACGGGGCCGTGCGCTCCGCGCACTAGAGGGAAACAGGCGCGTAGCTCCCTGTGCAGGCAGGAGCAAGGAGCCACGACGTGGCCTACTTCTTCGTGGTGTTCATCTCGGCCAGGACGCGGTCGCGCGCCTTCGTGTAGCGGTCCTGCGTGATGTCGCCCTTGGCGCGCGCCTCGTCGAGGCCCTGCAGCACCTTCTCGAGCTCCGCGCGCGACTTGCCGGAGAGCTGGTCGGTGGGGAAGACCAGCGTGTACTTCTCGTGGCGGCGCCACAGCAGGCTGCCGAGGGCGAGGAGGGCCGCCACGACGACCCACGGCAGGAGCACCATCGTGGGATGGTCCGCGTACGTGCCGCCGACGGTGCAGTCCTCCCCGTTGTCCTTGACGGCCTGGGTGCAGGTCGCGGTGTGCATGAAGAAGAGCGTGAGCCCCACCACCAGGACCAGCGCCGCCAGCGGCAGCAGGAACTTCAGCAGCGGGTAACTCTTGCGGACCAGGGTGCGGACCATGGGGACTCTTGCCTGCAGGCGGGCTCGGGTCCAAAAGGGCGACGCTCAGACCTCGTCGAGGATGGCGCGCCGCCGGGCGTGCAGGTCACCCTCGTCGATGAGCCCTTTGGCGTGGAGGTCCGCAAGTTCGCGCAGGCGGCTTTCCCGGTCGCCGCCCCGGGTGGCACCCGGTGAGGCCGGAGCCGCGGTTTCCTCCAGGCCGCCTTGCCCTTGCACGAAGCACACGATGAGCCCGATGACCCCCACAGCGATCAGGCTGGGCCCGAAGACGGTGGCGCCGTACGCGGCGAGGAACAGGCCCAGCACGAGGACCAGGAGGCTGAGGACCAGGGCGGAGGCGCTGAAGCCAATGGGCCGGCCAAGCCGACCGCGGCCGATAACCATTGCACCCAAAACAACCTGGCCGGGGTTGTTTCGTCACTCGGGGACGCGGACCATCATGGAGACGGCGTTGCCGCCACCAAGGCACAGCGTGGCGACGCCGCGACCCCCGCCGCGCCGCTTCAGCTCATGCACCAGCGTCAGCAGCACCCGGGAACCCGACGACCCGATGGGGTGGCCCAGGGCGACGGCCCCGCCGTTCACGTTGAAGCGGTCGTCGGGGATGCCCAGCTCCTTCTGGACCGCGCAGGAGGCGCTGGCAAAGGCCTCGTTGTGCTCGACGAGGTCGAGGTCCTTGGCGGTGCGACCCGTCGCCTTGAGGAGGTTGCGGACCGAGGCGATGGGCGCCTCCATGACCCATTCCGGCTTCGTGCCGGAGGCGTCATAGCCCTCGATCTCCGCCAGGATCGCGAGCTTGTGCTCGAGGGCATAGGACTTGGCCACCACGACCACGGCGGAGGCGCCGTCCGAGATCTGGCTGGCGTTGCCCGCCGTGACCTGCCCATCGGGGCGGAAGGACGGCTTCAGCTTCGCCAGGCCGGCCTCGTCGGAATCGGCGCGGATCCCCTCGTCCTCGCTGACCATGAGGGGGGCTCCCTTGCGCTGCGGGACGGGAACGGCGACGATCTCCTCCTTGAAGCGACCCGCCTTCTGCGCCTCGGAGGCGCGCCGGTGGCTGCGCACGGCCAGGCGGTCGGCATCCCCCCGGGAGACGTGGAAGCGCTGCGCCACGATCTCGCCGGTCTCGCCCATGTGGAAGGAGTTGTAGTGGTCCCACAGGCCATCGTGGACCATCGAGTCGACCAGCTTGGCATCGCCGATGCGGATGTTGCGGGAGCCCAGCAGGAGGTGGGGCGCATTGGACATCGACTCCATGCCGCCGGCCACGACGACACGCCGGTCGCCCGCCCTGATGGCCTGCGCCGCCAGCATGACGGCCTTGAGCGCCGAGCCGCACACCTTGTTCACGGTGAAGGAGGGCACGGACTCCGGGATGCCGGCGCCCAGTGCCGCGGCTCGGGCGGGGTTCTGGCCAAGGCCCGCCTGCAGCACGTTGCCGAGGATGACCTCCTCGACCTGCTCCGGAGACAGGCCGGCGCGCTTGACGGCTTCACGGACGACGATGGCACCCAGCTCCGTCGCCTTGAGGCTGGAGAGGGACCCCTGGAACTTCCCGATGGGGGTCCTGCACCCTGCCACTAGCACGGCGGTCTCGGCCACGACGTCGTCCACGGCGTGGCCGGGAAAAAGCCTGTGGGCCGGGGCGCCCGCGAGGGTCGTTTGGCGGCAGCGGGCCGTTGCCTAGACAGGGATGCGTCGCACGCCGTCGTCGTCAGGGTCGCCACCCAACCAGCAGTGGCCGGTCTTGCGCACGGCCGAATCCATGCCCAAGTTGGGATGGGCCGTCACTTCGGTTCGCTTGCCTTCCACGTACAAGGCGGGGACGCCGTCCTCATCGAGGTCCCAGACCTGGTAGACGCCGCCGCCGTCCTCGCGCTTGCACACGGTCAGTGGCGAGATGGCGGGGGGTCCCAGAGGGACGGGCGGCACCGCGACCGGGAGGTGCTGCGCGCCATCGTCATCGGGGTCGCCCGCGACCCAGCAGGCGCCGGCCTTGCGGGTGGCGGCGCTGGCGGAGCCATCGGTGCCAAGGGTGTACTCGGTCCGTTTGCCCTCGACGTACAATGCTGGCAGGCCGTCGCCGTCGAAGTCCCTGACGTTGTAGACGCCGCCGCCATCCTCGCGCTTGCACACCCTGGCCTGCTCGGGCACGGTGGGGGCGGGGCTCGAACCGGTGTCGTCCGGGTCGCTGCCCAGGAACCCCTCGACCTCGTTGTCGAAGCCGTCGCCGTCGCGGTCCGCGTCCTCCCCGTCCTGCACGCCGTCGCCGTCCAGGTCATGGTCGCAGGCGTCGCCGCGCCCGTTGGGGTTCGTCTGGGCCTGGTCCGGGTTGGCGACGGCCGGGCAGTTGTCGACGAGGTCGTTGACGCCGTCGCCGTCCTGGTCGCCCGGCACGACGAGGGTCGTGGTGGCCGCGGCGATCGCGACGCCATCCCCATCGTAGGCCGTGGCCACGAGTGGGTGCGGACCTGCGGCCAGGCCTTGCGTAGTTGGGAAGGAGACGCTCCACACCGAAGCGACCGTCGGGTCGAAGGCCGTGCTTTGGGACCGTTCCTCGAGCGTGACGACGATCGTGTTGGCGTTCTCGGCCAGGGGGGGCATCGCAGTGAGGGTCACGAAGGTCGAGGCCTGCGCGCCCTCGTCGTCGGCCACGGTCAGCTGGAACGCGAGGTCGGTGGCTTCCGTGACGTCGGGGACCTTGAAGGCCGTCGAGGAGGCCTCAGCGTCGCCGAGGGCGGCGGCCGGGCCGGTGGTCTGCTCCCAATGCCACGACACGACGGTGCCGTCGTTGTCGACCGAGGCGGCTCCGTCGAGCGTGACGGTCTCGCCGCTGCGGGCGCTGGCGGGGTCGGCGGAACCGTGCGCGATGGGCGCCTGGTTGCCGGGGGCCGGGGTCACGGTGACCGTCAGGGGACCCTCCTCGTCCGTCGCGGCCCCATCGTCCGTGAAGAGGACGTCGACCGTGTGGCCGCCGACCGAGTCGAAGCGGTGGGTGTAGGTGAACACGTACCCGCTGGCTCCCTCCGCCGAGCGCCCGAAGGATTCGGAGTGCTGCACGATGCCGTCCACCTTGATGGCGACCGTCTCGTCGCCCGTGCCTGCATTGCATGGGGCAGGGACGCAGGGGCCCGTGGCCGAAGAGGTGCCCGTGACCGGCAGCCCGATGGGGCCGGCGGCCAGGGTGGTGTCGCCGCCGTCGGGGGCCATGTCCTCGGGGATGAGGCCGCCCAACACCGCCCAGCCGTCGAGGGACTCCACGTGGAAGGCGACGCCGCCAGCCACGAGGTCGGCGTAGACCGGTGACGTGCTGGTGACCGTCAAGGTCACCTTGGCGCCCTGGACCGCGTAGGTCATGCCAGCCGCCTCGACGTTGGCGTCAAGGTCCCAGACCGTGCCGCCGCCCGAGCTCTCGTAGGTGACGCCGTCGAAGACCCAGTCGTGGACGACGATGTCCTGGCTGCGCAGCTGGTTGCCTGGCGGAGCCGCCACAGGTGTGGGCTCGAACGTGGTGACGACCACGAAGGTCCCGGCGTCGGTGTCCAAGGTGCCCTTGATGTGGTTGATGTCGGCGGCCGGGTTGACCCAGCCCCAGTCGAACGTGGGGTCGTCCTGGTCGATGAGGACCTGTGGGCCGATGGGGCCGGAGGAGACCGTGACCGAGGCCGTGGCGTCATCCGTGTGGCCCTGGCCGTCGTCCACCGTCAACGTGACCGTGTACGTTCCGGCGGAGGCGTAGGTGTGCGAGGGCGTCGCGCCCGTCCCGGTCGAGGAGTCGCCGAAGGTCCAGGCGTACGACAAGGCGTCGAAGTCCGGGTCGCTGGAGGCGGAGCCGTCGCAGGCCACCGACAGCCCCGTGGGCGTGCAGGTGAACGCCGCAGCGGGCGCGCCGTTGCCGCTTTCCAGATGGCGGGCAGTTACCGTGAAGGTGAGGTCCTGCCCCGCCTCGACCGTCGAGCCGCTGGACGACAGCGTCACCACGGGCGATCCTTCGGTGCCCGTGGTCCCGCCTGTGTATTGCACGGAATCGGAGGCCATGCCGAAGGAGGCCGCGATGTCGTAGGGCGAGGAGACGCCCGTGAGGTCGACATCGAGGCTCCAGGAGCCGTCCGCGGCCACGGTGGCGTTCCCTGCTGCCCCTCCATCCAGGGTGACCGCGACCGCGCCCGGCACGGTCACGGCGCCCGCAAGGGTGTAGCTGCCAGGGCTGTCCGAGGTGTCCATGGTGCCCATGTCGGCGATGCCGAGGATGGCGCCGCTGAACCCGGCGATGCCGCTGAGGTGGTCTCCCGACACCGCGGGGCCGCCCAGGGTCGCGGGGCCGCAGCCGCCGCTCTCGGCATCCGTGACAGGCTTCGCGGCGACGTCCAGGTCGGCATAGTCGACGTGGAACGTGATGGTCCGCCCGTCCACGCGACTGCCGTCGCCGACATCATGGTCCGTCAGGGTGCACGTGAACTGGCCGTCGCTGGTGGGCACCTTCAGGACGTACGACCAGCCCGACAGGGCATCGTCCAGCGCGGAGAGCGTGTAGGGGATACCGGTGCGGTCCAGGGTGAACCCCACGCCGTACTGGAACCGGGCGACGATGAACGCGCTCGGGTCGGGATCCTCGTTCAGGGTGAGCTTCAGGTCGAAGGAGGTCCCGGTGTCGGAGCCGATCGTGACCTTGCCGATGTCGCTGCCGGGGATGGGCGGGAAACTGTCGCCAGCCGGGTCGTCGGCCACGGTGGTGCTGCGGGTCGGGGCCGCGGTCATCGCGTCGCTCACGACGCCGCTTGGGGCGGGCGCAGGCGGGCCCATGGCGGGCGCCTGGTCCGTGGGGCACAGCGGCATGCAGCCCGCGTAGTCGTCGCGGGGGTAGCCGTCCGAGCCGTCGCCGTCCGCGGCGGGGCGGGGGCCCCACAGGAAGGTGTTGACGGGTTCGACGACCTGCTCGAGGTAGTACTCGGGAAGGGGGCGGCTGGGGAGGGCCCTCGTGCCCAGGAGGGTGTCCGTGATGTCGGCCGCGATGGAGCTGCCGGGTGCCGTCGGGTGGGCGACGCCGTTGGACCCCACGTTGACGTTGCCGTAGCCCTCATGCAGGAAGGACACGGGGGTGTCGGGGTAGCACGGGTGCGGCGGCAGCGTCTGGCCGTTGAAGCCGATGCACGGCACGTCCGTGGCTTCGGGCGGGTGCGCGTTCTTGAGGACGGCCTCGACGAACTCGTCAGGGGTCAGCACACCGTTGGCGAAGGGCGTCGCGGCCGGGATGGCGCGGGCGGCCTCGTTGCGCAGCATCGTCCAAGCCATGGGCGCGGCCGCGGGACGCGTGGGGCCCTCGGTGGTGTCGCGCAGCAACGTGCGGGCCTGCAGGAGGGCCTGTCCTGCGACGGCGGCCGCGCGCGGGCTCGAGAAGCTGGTGCCTCCCGTGAAGGCGGTGCCGGTGTACGTGTCGGGGAGCGCCGCGTTGGGGCTGCCGCCGGTGCCGGTGATCTGGACGGGGAAGTCGTGGTACAGGTTGTCCTGGCCGTCCATCGTCTCGTCGCTGGAGCCGACCGCGATGAGGCTGGGGCTGGAGCTGCCGAGGTCCCACGTGGAGGTGGGGACGACGCCGGTGTTGCCGACGCCGTTGCCGGCCGCCACGAAGAAGGGGTGGCCGTTGGTGACCGCCTGGTCGCCTGCCTGGTCCTCGCCCGCGTACATCGCGGCATTGGTGCCGGTGACGAGGACGCCCACGCTCACGCTGCTCGTGATGACGTCGATCCAGGGCTGGTTGGCGGCCCACATGTAGCCTGCGTCGATGGCCTCCACGGAGTCGACCTCGATGATGACGAGGAGGCACTCCGGGCAGGTGCCCATGGTGTTGCCCACGGCATCGGAGCTGGTCTCCGTGCCATGGGTGTCGCCGTTGCCGAGGCTTCCGTCGAGGGTGGGGAAACGGCCGTCGCCCAGGTGCGCGAAGGAGATGGCGCCAATGATCTTGGTCCCGGGGAAGTAGGCGAGGTTGCCTTGGCCGGCGCCCGTGGCCGAGATGGGGGAGACGCCGAGCTTGGCCCACTCGGATGCGTCGCCGCTGGCCGCGTTCGTCACGGAGGAGGGGCAGGCCGCCTGGCCGGTCGGCTTCGTGAAGCAGAGGTTCACGGCGGGGCGCCCGCTCGGGTACCCGCTCACGTACGTGGAGGGGTCCTCGGTGCGGGTGGCATCGCGGAAGTCGGAGTGGTAGTGGCTCGTGCCCGTGTCGATGACCGCGACGACGACGTTCGCTTCGTCGGCGCGCGTCCCGGTGCCGCCGCAATCGTTGGCGCATCCGCCACCGCTGGGGTCGGTGCTGCTGGTGCCGGCGCGGCCCGTGAGATGGACCGTCCCGGATTGCGCCGAGCCGTCGGCGGGGGAGTCGATGTAGACGTAGTCGCCGCTGCCGCCGTTGGCGGGGTCGGACCAGCCCGACTTGACAGGTTGCGACGGGGCGGGCGGACCGACCATGGGGTGGTGGCCAGACTGGCTGCTGCTGGCGGGGGCGGGTGGACCGGCGGCCGCGGGGTCCGTGGCTCCGACGACGCGCACCGGGATGGGCGGGACCCCCCACCACTCGTCGTGGGACGGCCCCAGGCTGCCGACCTCGATGGAGAGACGGTAGTCCCCGGACGGGAACAGCATGTCGAGGGTCCAGTTCACTTCCGTCCTGAACCCGGTGCTGTCCGCGTGGAGGGCCGCGGACTCGAGCCGCTCGACCCGGTGGCCGGCGGCGTCGGTGAGGGTCGCGCGCGCGGGCAGGCCAGCCGAGACGCCGTAGGTCCCCGCAGCCGAACTGGCGATGTTGCGGGCGGTGAGCGAGACCGTCGTCCCGGCGGGCACCGTCGTCTGCTCAGGGGTCGCCACGAAGGGGTCGAGACCCTGCTGGTAGGCGTGCGTCGTGCCGGTCAGCGGAGACTCGCAAAGGTGGCCGGCCGGGCAGTCCCCCGGGGCGCGCTTGTAGGCGCCCTGCACATCGAGGGGGGCGTCGGGGTCAACGATGGCTGTCCCCTCTTCCGGGGAGGTGACCGTGATCGTGGGGTCCGCGTCCGTGGTGCCGTCGCCGCCGTCGATCTCCCCGTCATGGGCCGCGAAGAGCCCCTTGCCCGAGGTGAGCCGGGTGACCTGCATCAGGGCGCCCGTGGATTGGACGCCTGCCGCGCAGGGGTCGGGGCATCCGTCGGTGTAGCCCACGACGGGGCGGCCCTGGACGTCGACCGCGATGTCGTTGAAGTCGAGGAGGTTGCGGCACGGCGAGCTGCCGCCGCCGGCCCAGATGCCGCCGCGCTGGACGGGGTCAGGGTTCGCAAGCGTGACATCCCACGTCGTGCCGCCGTCGTACGTCATGGCGACGTAGAGGTGCCAGACGTTGTCGGAATTGCAGGTGTGCTTGGGGGCCACGGCCTTGCTGGAGGTGCTGGCGAGGAACGCGAAGGCGGCGCGGTCGGCGTCGCCCGCGATGACCTCGGCGAACTCCGCCTGCTTGAGCTTCAGTGCGGCGGGCTTGTCCGCGTTGTACGCGTCGAGCACGTTGAAGTACTTCGTCGCGGGGCCATGGGATCCCCCGACGTTGTTCCAGGTGGCGCCGCGGTCGTCGCTGACCGCGATGTAGGCGCCGTCGTCCTCGGCCTGCCCGAGGTAGATGCGGGGGGTCGCCTTGCCGGGTGCCGGAACAGTGGAAATGCCGACGGAGGGGTCGAAGAGGCCCTTGCCGCCCCCCGTGGTCACGCGTTGGGTCCACGAGAGGCCGTTGTCTTCTGTGCTGAAGAGCCCAGTCTTCGCGGTGGCACCGAGGCCACACGAGTTCACGGGGATGTAGGCGGTCCCGTCGGCGGCGACGCGCACGTGGCCGAAGAGGTTGTAGCACTCGAGCAGGGGGTCGACGGGGGTGCGCGGCGTGAAGGTGAGGCCGCCGTCCAGGCTGGTCCAGCAGTACTTCTCGGCCTCCTGGGAGCAGTAGTAGACGATGTGCTCGCTGACGGCGTTCTGGGGCAGGGTGCCCGTGACGGGGTCGGGAGCGTAGGGGCCGGAGCCGATGGTCTGGTGGTCCCAGCCGGGCAGGGCGCACGCATCCGTCATCGGGGTCCAGTTCTGGCCGTTGTCGTCCGTGAAGTCGAGGACGCTGCAACCGGTGTACGTGTAGAGGTTGCCGGCGCCCAGCACGACGTCGCCTGCGACGACAAGCCCACCCGCCCAGGTGCGGCCCGTGACAGGGTCCGTGTACAGGATGGGATCGAAGTTGATCGGGGCGGCTGCGGGGGGCGTGCGGTCCGTCCACGTGCCCGCCGGCGGCGAGACCGTGTCGTCGAAGGCGAGGTGGAGGGTGCGGGCGCCCGCCTGCATGAGGACATCCCGGCCGCCATTGTTGGATTCCTTCCATGAGATCCCGAGCGTGGGCTCACCAGGCGCCAGAAGGCCAAGGAGGGAGCTTCCCAGGTCTGTCTCGTAGCTGGTCCAGACCGGGGACCCGGCAGGGGACCCGGCGGGGCTTGCGTCGGCGGGGGTCGCCAATGCAGAGAATCCCGGGACAAGGGGCACGTTCAATGCCAGAAGGAGGACCAACGCAAGGCTGGCCATCCGGCTCGAGGCACTCCTGGGTTCCGACGTCGTCGACAAGGCGCTCACACCGGTCCGGAGACCTGCGTGGAGAAACCGCCACACCACCCCCAAACCGGTCGCCCATTTCGGCACCGCCATAAGACCCTTGGGGGCGGCCTTCCGGTGGAGGATCAGCACCCTTTCCCGAAGGGATAGTCGAGAAGCGGTCCGTCCCAGCCGTTGCCGATGTAGTGTCCGTCCGTGAGGCTGCAGCGGACCCATTGGAAGTGCCCGCTCTCGTCGCGCGGCGCCAGGGGGGCGCCATCGTAGGGGTTCTGGGGCCACGTGGCCCCGGACGTGGCCAGCTCGACCTGGAGGGTCTGGCGGTCGAGGTCCTGCGGAAGCGTCCCGGCGTGGTTCTTCGCATAGGCGTTGACCAGCTGCAGGAGGGCCACGTGGGACTCCCGCGCCTTGCCGTCGAGCTCCACGACGTCCGCGATGGGGCGCAGGGCGGTGGGAGTCGCGACGGGGAACGGGAACGCGTGGCCCAGCGGCGTCAGGGTGAAGGGTGCCTCGGGGTCAAGGTCGGAGCGGATCACGACCTTTCGGGCCTCACCACCCGCGTGCTCGACCTCGAGCGCCACGGCATGGGACGAGCCCTCCACCACGAGCGAGGTCCTTGCCTCCAGGCGGCCCGCGCCCCCCGTCGGCTCGGACATGGCCAGCAGCGCGGGCACGTCCCAGGCGAGGTAACGGAAGCCACGTGGGCTGCGGGCCACGTAGTCGGCGAGGTCCCACGCGCTCCAGCCCATGCCGGTCTGGCTGAGGAAGAGGCGGTCCCCGTCCCGGATGGCCATGGCGGGCATCCCCCCCTCGTTGCGGGCCCGCACGGCGAAGAGGCCATCCTGCCACCCAAGCTCCAGGGTGCCCCGCCCTTCAAGAGGCTCCAGGGGGACCGTGGCCAGCGCCATGGGAGGGAAGCTCAGGTTGGGCACTCCCCCGCCCGGAGGCCCAGCTCCGGCGCATCCGCCCAGGAGCGCCCCAAGGAGGATGCCCAGGGCCGCCAGCCGCATGCCGCCTCCAGGTCCCCCCGGATTCAAGGGTTTTGGCCACGCGCCAGGTTGAAGGAAGGCGGCCGTCGGCCGTCCTACCGCCTACGCCGCCCGCAGCGCCATCGCAAGGGGTTGGCGCGACCCGGCGCGGCCAGCCAGGAGCTGGGCGGTCCACGTGCTGGCGGCCACGAGGGCGAGGGCCACGGCGGCCACTCCCCAGTCGAGCGCGAAGTCCATCGGGAGCGGCAGCAGGGCGTGGCCGCGCAGCAGCGGCGGCAGCGCCCATTGCAGCAGGCCCGCGACCAGAAGGGCGGCGGCGAGGCCCGTGGCGGCCACGCGCCAGGCGAGCCGGGCGAGGGCGGAGGCCAGCTCGCCGCGTTCGATGCCGATGGCGCGGCAGACCGCGATCTCGCGGCGCTGGCGGTCCAGGGTCTGCTGCAGGCCGTGCCACAGCAGGAAGGACGGCACCAGCAGGAAGAGGGTGACGGCCAGCAGGCTGAGGGCGCGCACGGTGGTGAGAAGCTGGCCAAGGTAGCGGTCCGCGAAGGAGGCGCCGTCCTCGGCGTGCCACCCTTGGGCGCTCGCGGCGTCCCTGGCGTGCCCTGTCGCGCCCACCACGGTGACGACGTTGGCGCCGCCGCTGGCTTGCGCGCCCTGGAGGAGGCGGGCGGCCCCGATGTCGCCGACGACGGTCAGCGTGTCCAGGGCGTCGAGGCCCGTCTCGAAGAGGCCGACGACGACGGCGGGCCTCCGCACGATGTCCTTGAAGAAGCCGCTGTCGTCCACGTATCCCGCCGTCGCCTCGAAGCCGAAGGCCTCGAGCTCGGCGGCGCGCGGGGGCCACGCGGACAGGTTCGCGCGTTCGGCGGGCGAGAGGTAGTTCTCGAAGGCGCCCAGGCCAAGCACCAGCTCGATGCGGGAGGCTCCAGCGGCAGGCAGGCGCCCGGACACGAGGTGGGGACGGATGCGGTCACGCATCGGGTCGTCGGAGGCCAGCCCAAGCAGGATCCCGATGCCGAAGTGGCGCGTGGCGTCACCCGGGATTCCAGGTCCGCCCACCTGGTACTGGTCCTGCTCCTCGAGGTAGGCCTGCACGAGGCTGCGGCGGCTGAGGATGAGTTCGCTCTCGACGCGGGCGTGGGCGCCTGGGCCGAGGGCCTGCAGGGTGGCATCGACCTCGCTGCCTGCCCATTCCGCGTCGGGGGAGACGCCGGGTTCCCCTTTCGTGATGCGGAGGTCGCCCGTGTAGAAGTCGCCGACCTGGCGCGTGGTGGCGACCTGCAGGCCGGCGAACAGCCCCGACACGAGGAGGATCGCGACGACGGAGAGCGCCAGCGTGGCCGTGGCGGCCCACCACCATCGTCGCCCGTCGCGGTGCCACGCCCTGGCCAGGAGTGCCGCCGCGCGCGCCATGGGGCCGGCACCCGGTCGCTCGGAATTGAACGTTGCCGCGTCCGGGGCGGCGTGTGCCCATGGTCCTTCGTCGGCCCTTGCCCTTCCCGCCACCTGCTGGCCCTGTCCCCTTGAAGGGGCTGGACAGACCGCCCGGAGCCTGGCGGAAGTTATTTTACGGCGATGCCTGGGGGACGCATGCTGCGCGCCTCCGTGGTCCTCGTGGTGCTGGGCCTGGCAGGCCCTCTGCTGTCCGGGTGCCTGTCGCCCCCCGCCACCGACGCCGAGCCCCTTGTCCGCACCGTCCGCCTCGACCTCGACCCCCGCACCGCCCCCGAGATGGAGACCCCCCGGGACATGCTGCGCCAGTTCAGGACGACGTTCACCTACACCCAGGGAGATGGCACCCTCACGGTCTCCCGCGCCACCGTCGCCTTCACCGGTGTCGACGGCCAGGCGGTCTCCCGCCCCCTCTCCGCGTACACCAGCGAGTCGACCCTCTCCAAGGGCGATGCCATCACCATCGAGGGCGCCGCCATGACGTCCGGCTTCTCCCTCTCCGAGGACGGCTCCCCGGTGGCCTCGCGCGCTCCCCGCACGGCGCCGTGGCTCATCGCCGAAGGCACCCCGATCCCGCTGGCCGCCGCCGACGGCGGCCTCGCCTTGTACCGCATCGAGGCCCGCAGCGCCCTGGGCTTCTCCTTCGACCGCCTCGCCATGACGGAGGACGGCGAGTCCCAGTCCGTCACCGACCTCAAGCTCGACGCCCACTCCGCCGCCGAAGGGACCCTTGCCCTGGCCTCCCGCGCCGAGGGCCCAGCCCTCAACGTCAGCCTGGCCGCCCACCTCACCTCCACGTCGGACCTGGTGGGCACCGCCATGGTCTCGCAGCCCGAGGCCTCCGGCCCGGCGGGCGTCCGCTACAACGGCCACGCCGCGCTGGATGGCACGGCGGCGCTCCTCTTCGCCGAGGGCGCCCTCTCCAAGGCGGGCGCCGGAGGATCGGTGCTGGCCGACGCCACGCTGCTGGTGCGCGAGCCGGGCGAGGCCGAGTACTCCGAGGAGGGCGACCTGGAGCACCCCGTCCTCGACGAGACCCTGCCCTTCACGTGGGAGACCGAGGAGACCCCCTCCAGCCAGGAGATGGGGGGCTCGGGTGAGGAGGGCCTCACCGCCCAGATGCGCACCCTCCTCCTCGAGCTCTACGGCCTCGACCTCGTGCCGGGCGACCGCTTCACCCTGCACGTCGCCTCCTCCGAGGGGGGCTACGGCGGGGAACTCGGGTACGACCTCGTCGTGGCCGGGGCCCAGGACCGGACCGTCGCAGGGCACACGTTCCACGCGCTCAAGCTGCAGGGGACGTACAGCCTGGCCTTCCGCCTGGACGGCCGCTCCGACACGGCGCGCTCCTTCGCCTTCACGTACTGGATCGACGGCGACACGATGCTGCCCCTCGACATGTCCTGGGAGGCGGCCATCTCGTTCTCCAAGAGCGACCTGTCCGCCGTCTGGGCCGCAGTCCGCTCCTTCGGGCAGGGCGTGGAGGTCCCCGAGGCGTTGCAGATGCAGGCCACGGGCAAGGGGTCCGTGCTGTTGACCTCGTTCTCCCCGGGGCTCCAGACCTCCGCCCTCAACGCCGTGGGTGGCGCCACCAGCCTGTGGATCCCGATGGCGGCGGCGTCCTACGTGCTGGCCGCGAACCTGCGCGGCATGGACTCCCACTCCAGCGCCCCCGAACTGTCGGTCGTGAAGGACGCGACCGCGGCTCGGCTCACCATCGTGGCCGCCGGCGACCACATGCCCTACGGCGACCTGCGCCTGACCGCGGACTTCCCGGTGCACGTGGCCTTCGAGCCCGACGGCGGCACTGCGTCGGCCGGTCCTGGCGATCCCCTGACGCTGGATGCCATCGCGGCGCATGACCTCGTGCTGGCCGGGGACGCCCTGGTGTTCTGCGGGTCCGCCCCGGTCAACCTCACCCTGGTGGACGTGCCCAGCAACACGCTGCTGTACGTCACGCACCTCGACCATCTGCCCGCCTGCTGAGCATTTGCGGGCCGCGCAGGACGCTCGGAGCAGGGCTGCGCGGGGGACGGGCGGACGCTCGCGTCCGGTCCTGATCGGTTGCCACCTGTCGCCCCCCATGGTGGCGTCGGCGGCGCGTTGCACCAGGGAAAATGTCCAACGAACCGTGGCGACGTGGCGGGCCTGCGGCCGCGGGAAGCGCGCTTGGGGTTCCGCGTCTTCGCACGTCAACGCGTGACGTTCCGGCGGGCGTGCTTCGCCCGCCCCATCATCGCTCGCGATCCCTTCACGTCCTGCTGCGCCACGACGTCGGACGCCACAGCCAGGTTGCCCGGGCCGCAGGTTTGCGACGGAGCGATGGGTCGATCCACGTCGAGGGAATTTGGAGGTCCCAGCACCAAAGTGGGGCTGCGCCAGAAGCACGGGGCATCGCTTGCGGTCTGCGCCATCTGTGGTTCAGCGGATGCTGATCGGCCGCACAGGACCCATGAAGGATAGAACCCGGGTCAGGCACGCAACCCGATCTGCTTGGCGATCACCATTCTCTGGACTTCGCTGCTGCCTTCCCCGATCTCGCACAGCTTGACGTCGCGGAACATGCGCTCCACGGGGTAGTCCCGCGTGTAGCCGTTGCCGCCGTGGACCTGGATGGCCTGCGTCGTGACCCACATGCCGACCTCGGAGGCGTACAGCTTCGCCATGCTGGCCTCCCGCGTGAACGGCTTGCCCTGGTCCTTCAGGGTGGCGGCGCGCTGGAGCAGCAGGCGGGCGGCGTCGATCTGTGTGGCCATGTCCGCGAGCTTCCACTGGATGGCCTGGTTCGCGGCGATGGGCCTGCCGAACTGCTTGCGCTCCGCCGCGTAGGCGAGGCTTGCGTCGAAGGCTCCCTGCGCCAGTCCGAGGGCAAGGCTGCCGATGGCGATGCGGCCCGCGTCGAGCGTGCGCATCGTCCCGATGAACCCTTCCCCTTCCTTCCCCACCATGGCATCGGCGGGCACCCACAGGTCGTCGAAGTGGAGGGCGCTCGTGATGCTTCCCCGCATCCCCAGCTTGTCCTCCTTCTTGCCCAGCTGCAGGCCCCTGGCGCCCCTCTCCGCCACGAACGCCGTGATGCCACGCGGCCCCGCCTTGGGGTCCGTCTTGGCCATGATGGTGAACACGTCCGCGATGTGGCCGTTGGTGATGAACTGCTTCGAGCCGCTGATCTTCCAGCCGTCCCCCTCGCGCACGGCGCGCGTCTCAAGCCCGGCGGCGTCGGACCCCGCAGTGGGTTCGGTGAGGCACCACGCCCCGATCTTCTGCCCCTGCGCCATGGGGCGCACGTAGCGCTCGCGCTGGGCGTCGTTGCCCTGCGTGTAGATCTGCGATATGCCGAGGCCGTTGTGCGCAGCGAGGCTGAGGGCCAGGGAGCCCGAGACGCGGGCGATCTCCTCGATGGCGATGTTGTAGGAGACGGTGTCCAGGCCGGCGCCGCCATGCTCCGTCTTCACGGTCATCCCGAGAAGGCCCAGCTCGGCCATGCGGGGCACGAGCGTGTCGCACCACCAGTCCTCGAGGTCCATGCGGGCCGCGAGGGGCTTGACCTCGGTCTCCGCGAACTCCCGCATCGTGGAGCGGATGAGCTCCTGCTCGGGGGTGGGAGTGAAGTCCATGGAGTTCCGGGGACCTCGGGGGAGACTTGACGGTTTCGGGAGGGGCGATGGGAGCCTGGCCTGGGTGGCCGCGCCGAAGGCCCCGGGCGAAGCCCCAGGCCTGGGGCGAGGGGCGTCGTCAGGGAAGGAGCTGGCCCGCCGGCGAGGCGGGCCGTGCGAGCGGCCACCCCGTCCCCCGAGGGGCCTGGGGCCCGGATGGGCCCAGCTCCCAGCACGCGGCAAGACGTGGTTCCGAGCGAAGCGCAGGAACCCGTTTGGCCGTCAGCGCAGGATGCCTTCGCGCCCGCAGTTGGGGCACTTCATGCGCAGGGGCTTCTGGCCGACGGCCTCGAAGGTCGCCTTGCAGACGGGGCAGTTGATGGTGTGCGTCTCGTTCAGGTCGCCGGCGGGGGCAGGCTCCTGCCAGCCATCCGTGCCCTGGGGGGCCACGTAGCCGACGTCGCTGCCAGCGGCCACCTGCTGGGGGCCCTTGCGGCGGCCGCGCGCCAGCAGGATGATCAGGAGCACGATGAGGAAGACCGCGAGGACGCCCACCAGGATGTACCCGATGAGGGTCAGGTTCGCGTTGTCCGCGTCCGTCGAGGTGAAGCCGTCGCCGAGGCTGGCGAAGCCGGGGATCTCGTCGGGGCTGCTCCTGGCCTTGCCGACGTCGTTGGCGTAGAACAACGTCACGAGGTACTTCGAGGCCAGGGGGGCGCCGACGTCGAGGTGGCTCCGCGAGATGAAGTCGCGGTCCGTCTTGTTGAGGGTCGCCACGAGGACGAAGGGGCTGTTGCTGCGGAAGATCTGCACGCCCGCGGCGGGGGCCGGCAGGTTCGAGGGCAGGATGAAGGAGACGAGGTTATCGTCGCCGTCGCGTGCCACCGTGACCTTGACGGCCTTGTTGGCCGCGATGATCTGGTCGGTCGTCGGGATTGGCGTCGGGGTTCCCGTTCCACCAGTGCCTCCGGTGCCACCAGTGCCTCCGGTGCCACCAGTGCCTCCGGTTCCGCCCGTTCCACCTGTGCCACCAGTGCCGTCCGTAGGCGGAGCCTCCGTGAGGAGGAAGGAGGCCACGGCCTGGTGGTCGCAGCAGGTCAATGACTGGGCATCGAAGTAGTAGACGGTGATGTGCGCGCCGTCGGCGACCCCGATGCCTGAGGCGGCGTTCGTGCCGATGGTCGTCTGCGCCTTGAACAGGCGTGTGTTCGCGCCGGTCTCCGTGAGGGCAATCTTCTCGCCGCCCGGGACCTCGAGTTGGGAGAAGATCTGCACGTTCTTCGTGTCGGTTGCCGATAGGCTGAGCCCAGAGGCGGTCCCGGTCGTGGGGGCCGCGGGGTCGATGGCCAGGGTCAGGTTGACCTTGCTGCCAACCCCGGTGTATAGGCTCTTGTCGAGGAACAGGGCGACGCCGTTGGCGGGGGCCCAGCCGATGTTCATCGACACTGGCACATTGGCCGACCCCGCCGCGTCCCGAGCATCCGTGTACGTCAGGGTGACGGAGTCCCCTGCCGGGTCCACGACGATGGTGTTGGGGGGCGGCGACGCACACGGCGTCGCTCCGGCGCCAGGGGAGAATGCCAACACGGGGGGATCGCTGAAGACCCCGGTGGAGCCGATCTGCTGCAGGAGGAGGTCGAAACCCACCGTGCAAAGAGTGGAGCTGACGTGGACCGGGACGGTGACGCCGACCGCACCGCTGGCCTTGTCCGCGTCCGTGACGGTGACCTGGGCCTCGGCCGCGCCGAAGTACAGGGACCGGTCCGTGGCGAGCGTTCCGCTGGTGGTGGCCTTCCATTGCTTGTTGATGCTGAAGACGGTCGAGCGGCCGACGTTGTCGTGCGCATCCACGTACTCGATCGCCACGAGGTCGTTGTTCTGCACCTTGAGCGTCCCGGTGGTCGCGTCGCTGGCGAGGCAGGAGGTGCAGAATCGGACCATGCCGACGAATCCGTTAGGGAAGTCGGCGGCCGTCTGCAGATCAGATCCGTGGTGGCCAAGCGTCTCGGTGGCCTTGACGAGGATGCCCGTGGTGTCCGTGTTGGACCGCACGCGCACGGTCACGGTGCTGGCCGTGTCGTTGTTGTCCGCGGTCCGGTCGGTATCGCGCACCAGGAAGTGGGCGCTCGCCCCAGTCAAAGGCGTCGCGAGGTCCATGTAGGCGCCGCTGGACAGCAGGAAGTGGAAGGTGCCGGGGTCCTCGGCCGTCGGGGCGATGGCCGGTGCGGGAGTAGTTGGCTGGGTGGCGGCCTGCCAGGGCAGGGCCGCCAGGATTGTGCCCTGCGTCGATCCGGTGGCCCCATCGGTGGCCGCGAACGCAAGGGTGTCCGTGGCCCGGGTGGATGAGCAGTCGACGTTCAGCCCTCCCGAGGTGGGAGGGGTCGCGCCGAGGGGCGTGGGCGAACCTCCTGGAGCGCACACGATGGCCAGGCTGCCCCGGAAGACGCCCGTGTTCGTCCCCGTCTCGGAGACGGTGATGGCAACGCCGCCGTCCAGCGCGCCGCTCAGGGCCTGCTTGAGGGGCTGCTTGGAGGAGCCGATGTACAGGGGGAAGCTCTGCGACGAGGTCGCCAGAGTGTTGAAGTCCGGGACGCCGGCCACCTCCACGTAGAGCGTCTGCCGGCCATAGGCGGTCGTCTGGACCGTAGTGAAGGTGGAGTCCTTGACGCTGATGGCGTCCTGCTTCGGGAGCGCGCTCTGCGTACCGCTCACCGCGGCGACGTCGAAGGCCAACTGGTTGGCCGCGCCGTCGCCGCGCTGGACGTCCTTGAAGGAGGCCAGCAAGGCGTCCCCGTCGCGGGCCCAGATCGTGGTAGCCCCCGTCGCGGGCTGTGTCGCGGAGATGGTGAACTGCGCACAGGCGGCGCAGACGCCTGCCACGGTGCCCAAGGTGAGGTCGATGCCCACCCGGTCACGCGCGGAAGAAAGGTGGACGACGCCGGCTGCAGCCGGCGTGTCGAGGACCTTGATGATGCCGCTGGCGGTCGCGCCGAACGACGTGGCGTCGTTGCCGCTTGAGCTCAGGAACTGGACGGTGGCGGTGGTCGCCGCCGTCCAAGCGGCTGGCTGCTCGCCGTGGGCGGGAGACCCGTAGTTGGGCACGTTGGCCGAGGCGCCGGAGTCGGTGCGGGCGTCGGCAACTTCGGCGCGGACCGAGTCGCCGGCGGCGTTGATGCCTAGCTCCGTTGTGGTCGAACCCTGCGTGGGGGGATGGAACCCGAAGGACCCCTGGAACTCCCCGCTGGCGCCGGCGGCCTTCGCGATGACCTGGACGCCCAAGGGATCGGCATTGGAGTAGACCCGGATGGTCACACTGGCCAGTCCTGCGAGGTCCGGGTCGAAGACGCGCACGTGGCCGATGTTCGGGCCGGTCCCCCAGTAGCTCGTGACCTTCGTGAGGTAGTCGGCGGTGGTGAAGTCCACTTGCGCGGTATGGGTCGCGTGCCACGTGGTGGTGGTCTTCAGGAGGCGCTGGTCGCCCGCAGCGTCATGCGGGTCCGTGTAGGTGAACGTGATCTTGTCGCCCTGCTTTAGGGAGCCCCAGGCTGCGGGGATCGTGAACGGCCCGCGGAACAAGCCGGTGTTCTTGCCCGTCTCGGTGAGGGTCACGGTTTGCGGCGTGAGGCTGCCCGAGCGCGCCATGGCCGTGACGCCCGCGTCCTGGTTGGCGGGGTCGACGTTCCGGTCGGCGTCGGTCACGGAGACGGTGACCGTCGCCCCCGCGCCGAAATGGTCCGCCGCATCCAAGGCCACGCTGCCGGTGGTGCCGCTGGTCCACACGAGGCTGCAGAGGACGTGGTCGGCAGGGCTCGCGTCAGAATAGTCGATGGTGACGATGTCTTGGTTCACGACGGCGACGCGTCCGTTCCCTCCCGTCACGGTCGCCTCGAACCCGAAGAACGCGCGGTAGGTCGTGGTGCCTGTGTCCTTGGTGAGGGTCACCGTCTCGCCAGTCGGGTCGGTGCCGGACTTGAGGAGCGCGGTCACGGTGTCGGCAGTGAGGTCCGCGTCGGACACGACGGCCTGCAGGACCTGGCCAAGCCCCTGGACGATGCCCAGGTTGGGGACGGCGCCGGTGCAATCAGCCGCAGCCGTGACCGCGGTGCGGTCGAGGAGCTGGAACGAGGCCGTCCCCGGGACCGCGGCCGCGACCGGCGTCACGGCAAAGGCAGTGGCGACGAACGCCAGGACGAGGAGCAGGGAGGGACTCTTGCGCATGGGACCACGAACGCCCGGGAAGGGCAGCATGGGCGCCACCTGGACACGGCCTTAAAGGCTCTCCTTATTGGTTTGGGGTCCACTCCTGATGCTTGCAGGACGCGTCCATGCCGCGCGGCGGGCTCAGGCGACGGCCTGCAGCAGGTGGCAGACGGGGCACTCCGCGGGGTCCTTGTAGGCCTCGAACGCGTTGCCGCAGCGCTCGCAGTCGTGGTGCCGCACGGGGGTCTTGAGGGGGGCCCCGGGGTGGAAGTTGCCCTCGCGCATGCAGTTCGTGCAGCGGAAGCGGCCGTTGCCGTCGTCGCGGTGCTCGAAGACGGTGCCGCAGGCGGGGCAGCCGAGGAGATACACGGACTGGAACTGCGCCTCGCCCTCGTTGGCGAAGGCGGCGGGCACGGCGCGTCCGCCGCGTCCCAGCAGGGTGAGCTCGAGGACGAAGAGGACTGCGAGGGTGCCCAGCAGGATGGCGATCCAGGTGTCGCGCTTGAGCTGGTCGGTGACCCCTTTGGCGATGGGCGCCGTCGGGTTGAACAGCACGTCCAACAGGAGGAGGAACGCGGCGAGGCCCAGGAGCGCCAGGAAGACCTGGAGGGCCGTGCGGGCTGTCCGCCCCACTACGGGTCCCCCCTGCCGCTAGCGCAACGCAGCATCGTCACGCCTCCATTTTGTGGATGTATAAAAGGAGAAGGAAACCTGGCGCCGCGCCGTCCGAGCCGTTCAGGCGGAGTCGGAAATCGACGGTTTTGGGGTGAACCGCCCTCTAGTTGTCGGACGTGCCCACGGGTGCCTGGGCGGCGTCACGGC
Source organism: Thermoplasmatota archaeon (assembly GCA_035526765.1). GTDB lineage: Archaea > Thermoplasmatota > E2 > JACPAO01 > JAHFTW01 > JAHFTW01. The sequence goes on from DATLBS010000006.1 coordinate 88,447, forward strand.
GGCGAACGATGCCCGTCACCATGACGGCCAGGATGCCCAGCAGCAGCGCGATGCCGATGTAGAAGTACGGCTCCTTCAGCGCGTCGACCACCTTGGGCTCGACCACCTTGATGACACCCGAAGCAGGTTCGGCGGTCATCGGGGCACTGTTGGGCGACGCTTTCGTCACCGTGAACGTCTTGAGCGGGTCGGTTGCCAGCTTGGTCTGGATGGCGTAGGTGTGCTTGCCGCCGGGGAACTTCTCGTCGTAGAACGTGTACGTCGACTGCCCGGGCTTGAACGCGACCTCGCCGGCCAGCACGGGGTCCGAGAAGCGGAACACGAGGAAGCGGTCGATCCTGGCCTGCGTACCGGCGGTCCAGGTGAGCTTCATGGTGCCGTTGGAGGCGATGCGCTCGACGGTGGGGAGGCTCGCCTTGAAGGGCGGGCTGTAGATGTCCCTTGGATCCGTGCCCAGCGCCTGCTCCTCGAGGTCCGTGAGGCCGTCGCCGTCACTGTCGGTGTCCGGCTGCGTGGCGGGCTTGTCCGGGCCCACCGGGACGTCGCCGACCTTCAGGCTCACGGTCTCCGACTTGCCCTCGCGACCGGCCTCGTCCTTCACGACACCCTGGTACTTCAGGGTCTTGTGGGCGTTGGCGGCAGTGAGCTGCAGGACCAGCTTGAACACGGTCGAGTTGCCCTCGCGGACCGCAGTGTGCGCGACGCCGTCGACCAGCACCTGCGCGGAGGCGCTGGGGACCGCGGTGGCGTTCATGCGGATGGTGACGTTGGTTGCGTCCGTGACGCTGACGGGGCGCGCCACGAAAGCGACGACCGGGTCGAAGGTGTCCAGCTTGATCATCTGGATCGTGGTCACGAAGTTCCCAGCCTCGTCCGTCGCGATCGCGGTGAAGTTGGTCAAGCCCTGGCCACCGAGGCTGAAGGCACCGGTGTACTCGCGGGGCGCGCGGCCGTTGAGCGAGTAGCCGAGGTGCGTTGCGCCCTGGGCGTCGCCGGCCGAGGCCAAGGCGACCTGGACGTTGTTGACGTACCAGCCGTTCTGGCCCGTGGGCTGCGAGCCCAGCGTGATCCTGGGCTTGGCGGGCGGCGTGTTGTCGACGCGCAGCGTGCGCACCAGGGAATCCTCCTTTCCGGAAGAGTCGCGGACGACTGCCTTGAAATCGTGCGGCCTCTCCTCAAGGAGTTTCGTGTCCACGATGAACGTGACGACCTTGGTTTTGGCGGCGCCCGTGTCGTTGGTGGCCAGGACGGTGTCGCCGTCCAGAAGGCGCAAGGTCGTGAAGTCCAGATCGTCCGTGGCGACGACGACGAAGTCGACGGTCGCGCGTAGCGCGACGGCCTCCTTCGAGCGGACGCTGTGGGGATAGACCTTCATTGACACCAGGCTGGGCGGGCTGTCGGGCGGCGTCGGCTCCGTGCACACCTTGGCAGTGACGAGCACGTCATGGGCGGGGCCCTCCGGGTCGCATTCGTCGATAGTGGGAGGGTCTCCCACGTCGGGCACGCCGGCGTTGACGCAGGCGGGGAAGTGGTCAGGGTCCGCCGCGTCGGGGTCGCCCAGGTCGTCGCACAAGGCGTCGAGGCCAGGGGCGCCCGCGTTCAGGCAGGCCGGGAAGTGGCCAGGGTCCGCCGCGTCGGGGTCTCCCACGGTCGAGCACAGCGAATCCGGGTCAGGAACGCCTATGCCGCTCAGGTCATTCGGGCACCCTTCAGGGTCGAAGTCGCCGGCCGGGTCGCACGACTGAGGGATGCAGGGTTGGACTGCGGGGGTCTCGCAGAAGACATCGGGGATTGCTTCTGGATCGGGGTAATTGACGCAAACGGGACCGGCCTGGATGCCGTTGCCGCTATGGCCCGCCACGGTACCCAAAACCTCTCCGGGGTCGCCACAGTCGGCTTCGGGATCGACTTGGGCGAGGACAGGCCCGGGCAGGACAGTGAGAGCCAGGAGCAAGGCAAGGATGCAGGGAAGGGAGCGGTTCATGGAGATGCCTCAGGCGTGCGTGGGTGCGGGGGTTCCGGCGGTTGCCGGGTCGGGATGGCGGCGGGATGGAACGGCCTTGCGGACGATGCGCAGGATCTCGAACTCGACGACGTCGCCTTCCTGGATGTCCAGGACGTCGCGGATGTCGCTGGGGAGCGTGAGGCTGCCGCGGTTGTGGACGGTTCGGAGGAAGCGCATGGAATCAGCCAGCTAGTGCAGGGACTTAAGACTTTCCGAATTTCCTCGATTTCTTCCGCCTTTAGAGGAAACAATCGAGTTTTTACTGAATTCTTCAGCACCTAAAGTGCGGTGGGGGAGAGGGGAAAGGCGGTCCGGATCTGGTGGACTCGGATCTACACGTACACCGTGACGACCCCGAGTCGGACCTTGATGCCAAGGCCGAAGAACCCGCCCTCCTCGGAGCATGCGTAGACGCCCAGCGAAGTGTCGGCGGCCTCACAGGGAGGCATCGGGTTATCGACTGGCGGTGCACCCTTGGGGATGCACGGGTTGCTTGGCGACGGCCCCTGGTCTTCGCTGCAGCTCTCCGGAGCGCCGGGGATCAGCCCTGGGGGCAGGACCGGCAGGGAGCCATCCAACGGGATTACCATAGGGCTGGTGCCGCAGGTCCTCGGATCGGGGACTGGCGTTGGGCCGGCCGGACCAGCGCTCACCGAGGTGCAGTCGTCGATGTTCGGTACCTGCACCGTGATGCTCTCCGGACGCCCGTCGCCGTTGGCGTCGTTCACGTGCGGGGCGAAGATCGGCACGTTCCCTAGAGGGCCGTTGGCCGCCGGCCACGGGGCGAAGCGATCGCCGCAAGGGTGGTCCCCGACATTTGATCCGGTGTTGAAGGCGCCTGGGTTGTTGACCGCCAGACGGGGCGTCGGGTCGTTGCCCACCAGGTAGACGCAGCTCAAGGATTTCTGCGGGCGGGACTCAGCGACGAAGAGCTCTGTGACGCCGGGCGTCGCGGCCGAGTCGCCCACATGGATGCGGGCCAGCGGAATGGGCGTGCCCACGAAGCTTGTGGCCGGGGAGAACACGACGACTGTGGCCCCGGTGCCCTCCAGGTCGTGGTTCCGCTCGCGGCTGCTGGTGGCGGCTTCGTCCAGGTCGACGTACGCGAAGTGGAGTTCCACCTGGTCGGCTTGGTTGTTGCTCTCGGCGCGTCGACCGTCCGCGTCCGTGTCCCACGGGTCTTGCATGTCGGCGGGGCTCTCCACTGCGGGAGGCCCGACGCCGGGGTCCAGGCAGGTTGGGAAGCTGCCATCTTCGTCTGGGCACTGGTCGTTGGGATCTGGGGTGCCGCCGCCCGTGATGCAGTCGGGCGCGTGCCCTGGCGCGACGAGTTGCTGATCAGGAAGGCCTGCACCAACGACGTCGAAATCCTGGAGGTTCCAGTTGCAGACGGAGCCGTCAACGATCCCACCCGCGCCGGCCAGGCCTTCGCCGATGCAGGTGGTTGGGTCGGCTGGACCATTGCCGAAGATGATGCCTTGCGAGTCCGTGGGGTCGCAGGTCGGGTTGGTCCAGATTGGGAAATCGCTGCCATTGTCAAAGAGGCCATCGGAGGCATCGTCGTCGCTGGGGTCGTTGGGGTTGTGTCCGCTGCAGACGTCGGCGAAGTCGTTTGCGCCGCCGCCATCCGTGTCGGCGTTGTTGGGGTCGGACACGACCGCGTGGGTGAGCGGGTACGCCACGCCTGCAGCGTTGACGCAAGTGGGGCTGCCACTGCTGACGCGCGCCGCGTAGTGACCGGTGACCTCTTCGTAGTCGGAAAGGCCGTCGCCATCCGTGTCGGTCTTGGTCTTGTCCGTCGGGGCGCCGTTGAGGGCTGCACTTGCGGCGTTCTTTGGCATCTGGTGCCGCTCGAACGTCCCGAGGCCCTGCGGGTAGCCGTTGGTAGGGTCTGCGCCACAGGAAGCGTCCTTGGTGGGCATGGTGGCGAAGGAGGGGGAGCTCCAGGTGCCGCTGAGATGGGAGACCTTCTTGCCCGCGACCGTCGTGGTCAGGCAGTACGGGTTGTTGGCACCCGACATCTCTTGTGCGTCGTGGATGCCTTCGCCTTCGGTCTCGAAGTCCGAGGCCAGCCACGGGTTGCTGCCGCGACTGAACTCTTGGGCGTCGTTGAAGCCGTCGCCGTCCGTGTCGGCGTTGTTCGGGTCAGTCCCCGAGCCGCCGTTGCAAGAGTCCGTCAGCTCGCGGCACTCGATGAGGTTGTTGTGGATGACACCGCTGCCGTCAGTCGTCAGGAAGGTGCGGTGCAGCATCTCCTGCCCGTCCGGGAGTCCGTCATTGTCCGAATCGAGCGTGCTCGGAAGGGTGGTCCCGCGTGGGCAGCCTGTCGAGGAGCCGCCCGCGGCCACCAGCTGGCCGCCCGAATGCGTGTAAGTCACGGTTGGGCGGCCTCCGTATGCCACGTAATCGCCGTAAGCGATCCGTGTGTACGCGGGCCGGGAGCCCCCGCTGGGGGCGCACCAGAGGTTGTACTTGTTGGGGCCAAGCTCGTCGGCTCCACGGATGCCGTCCTGGTCCAGGTCATCGTTGGTCCTGTCCATCGCGAAGGGGTCGATGCCGTCCGCTTGGGGATCCTTTACCCCGCCGGTCGGGGCCGTCGCGCCATCGCTGTTCCAGTTGAAGGGGTCGCAGTCGTTCGCGGTATCGACCACGGTCGGGTCGCAGTCCGTCTCCTGGTCGACCAGGCACTCGTCGGCTTCCGTGTCGTAGCTGCCGGCGCCACGGCCGCTGTTGAGGGCCCCCGTGCTGGCGTTGTTGAGGGCCGTGCACAGCGTGGGGTAGGATTGTACCACGCCGCCAATCTTGCAGGAGCCGTTGGTCTGGAAGGTGCCGCCACTGGCGTCGCAGACCTCTTCGTCGATGATCGTGTAGTAGAGAAGCCCGTCGCCGTCCACATCATGGCAGCGGGACTTGGCGTTGAACGGGTTGCTGCCACAGGCGAAGAGTTCCTGCATGTCGGTATCAGCGTCGTTGTCCAGGTCGCTGCGCGTCATGTCGCTCTGGATGTAGAGGTTGTTGATGCTGACGCCTTGCCCGTCCGGGAAGACCGTGCCCACTCCCGGCGTGGCGGCTTGGTGGAGCTCGAAGCGTGCGCCGCCGCCGGCTTGCGTCATGAGGATGCGGATGCTTGCGACCTTGGTGTAGCAGCCCTCCTGGCTCGACTCGGGCGTGGGCGGGACCGGGGCGGCACCGACGACGGCGCCCGAGGCCCCGCATTGGTCTGGCGCGCCGGTCGCGACGTTCGCGCCCGCGGCCTTGGTGGGGAGCCATAGTTCGAAGGCGCCATAGGGTCCGTTGTCCTGACGGGTCCCGCTGGCCGATTCGCCGTGGACGTCCCTCACGAAGGGTGTGCTGGCGCCGGCCGTCAGCAGCGTGCAGAGGCCCATGTAGACGAGGTCCTCGGATTCGGCGCAGTTGAGTTCGCCAGGGGATGTGGCAGTGGCGGCCGGCGTGAGTACGGCCATTGGCGTCACCAGGAACAGGAGGGCGATCGGGATGCTGAGCTTCTGGACAGTGTTCATGCGTGGCCTCCTTGGGCAGACGATTCCTTGGGAGAGGGAGTGCTGGTGGAGGGGGCGCGGACGGTGCCCTTCTTGACGACTCCGAGGACCTCGAACTCGACGATGTCGCCCTCTTCGACGCCGAGGGCCTCGCGGACCTCCGTCGGCAGGGTCAGGACACCGCGATCATTCACTTTCTTGACGAAGCGCATCGAGTCAACCACCTGAGCAATGACGGGCCAGCCGGGGGGGACTCATAAATCTTGCTGTATAATTCCTGACGTTCTCTGGATTGTGCAGGATTTTGCAGGATTGGGCCGTTTCTCTCCTGATGCGGCTGGATTCATGTTCCAGTCGAAACGCTGCTTCCGGTCCCCAATTGGGCGAAATGGGGGCGAATCTGGCCAAGGTCGCCATCATCTGGCGGCCACCTGGCGCAAGCGGCGCCAAGCGGTCGCGCCGGCAGGAAGCGCCCCGAACGGATCCAGAAGGGAAGGTGTCGACCATGCAGGCTCCGGTGCAGCCGGCGCACCGACCGCTTGCGCTGGCTCGTCGACCGGGGTTAAAGGCCGCTGCCCGGAAGGGATAAGGAGCCCTGATTGGGGGGACCAGGCAGGTGATGATCAACAACAGGAGACAAGACCTCCCTTCCCCCTGGATTCCGCTTCTCCGGGCCACCGCTGGCTTCGTACCCCTCCCCGCCCTGGTCCAGGATTGTTGGACGGGAACTTCCCGCTGACGCGACCCTTCGGGGCGTGACGTCCATTGTCAAGCAGGAGCGTGCCATCTCCATTCGAGGATTTGGGGCGCAGAAGGCAACGCAAGCAAGAGGGACCGGCGCCTTGCGCAGGCCCAGGTCGCAGGTATCCAGGGCATCTGTGGCATCCGTGGTTCGGTCGGCGCCGAAACCATCGGCCACGCAACCTGACCTCGATGGTCGTGTCCTCGGGGGTGGGTCGGCAAGGAGAGCGGTTGTGGTCAAGCCCAACGAAGTCAATCCTTCGCCACGATCTCGGGCACCAGGTGCGCCGTCTCGTCCCGTTTCTCCTTGTGCTCCTTGAGGAACCCCAGCAGAAGGGTCGCAGCCTCCGCCTTGCAGCCGCCGCACAGCCGCTTCCCCGTGCTGCACTCGTCGAACACCGTCGCGAGATGGGCGTCGTCCTTGGCAAGGTGGTAGAGGTACAGCTCGTACACGGGGCACTTGAGGGGCTCCGCCCCGATGCGGCGCTGCTCCTCCGCCGTCGCCCGCCCCCCGGTGACGCTGGAGCGCAGCTTCTTCTCCGCCGTCGCGGGAGCCTCGGTCAGGAAGATGGAGGTCTCCGGTTTGCTCGAGGACATCTTGCCGCCCTGGAGCCCCGTCATGAAGCGGTGGAACGTCGCGGAAGGGGGAACGAAACCCAGCCAGCGCCGCGCCGAGAGATCGGTGCCTGCAACGCCGCCTGCTCCCCTCATGCCTTCTTCCCTTGCTCCCGCCGCCTCCCGCAGGCCTTCCAGCGACTCGGCGCGTCCGAGGGCGGCCTCCAGCGCGCGGCCGTCCTGCCGCGTCACCTGGTCGGCAGAACCCACCGTGATCTGGCCATGCGGGTCGTTGCGCTTGCGGGAGGTGCGCGTCCCGAGGCCCTGCCCGTCCAGGACCTTCTCCGCCACGTCGAGCCATCGCCGTGCGTCCTCGGAGCCCTTCACGGCCACGATCCATTCCCCCTTCGGCCCGTTGGGGGGAAGCACGGCGAGACGTCGCGCGTCCTGCGCCACGTCCCGCGTCAGGCGGATGTGCGGGTCTTGGTCGACGCCCACCGGCACCAGCACGGGCCGCGGGCCAGCATCGTCCGTCTGCGGATGCAGGATGTCGGCAGCCTGCACGAGGGGCGCCAGCACGTGCGCGATGCTGGTGTCGCCGCCGAACCCGTAGAGCGCCTGCAGCGTGGACCAGTTGACCTTCTGCGCGAAGCGGCGCGCCAGCTCCTGCACGCGCATGCGCCGCGTCTGGAAGTAGAACTCCGCGGTGTCGGGCCGCAGGCCCAGCGCCAGCGCGTTGTGGACGTACTGGTCGAGCGCTACGCGGTGCGCCTTCTGCTGCGTGAAGCCGCGCGCCGCCATCGCCTCGAAGTCCGCCAGGCACAGGTGCACGTCCGCGCCCTCGGCCTGGTGCGCGATCACCTGCTCGAGGACCATCTTGTGGCCCATGTGCAGGTCGCCGCTGGGCATGAAGCCCGTCATCACGGACCACGGGTCGCGGCCCCGCACCGCATCCGACACGCGCTCGAAGTCGCGGTGCCCGAACACGACCCCCCGGCGCAGCAGCCGGTGCGGCGCGCGGAAGACCCCCCACTCGGCCGCCCCGAAGCCGGCGATGCCGAACTCGTCGCGCAGACGGGCGTAGTCCTGGTACTGCGAGGAGCCCCAGGGGTCGATCTGCACAGGCCGCCCAGCGGGCCCGGCTTCAAGGCCGCTTCGACTGGCTCCAGGCGGCGACGGCCACGGCGGCCGCCACCAGGCGCGGCGACAGCCCGGGCACCATGCGGGGCGGGGACTCGCCGGGCGACGCGGCGGTCCATGCGGGGACGTAGCTGATGCCGGGGCCCGGCGTCTCGAGCCGCACCACGACCTGCCATGCCCCCGCGTGCTCGGTGCGCGCGACGACGGCGTGCGGGCCGGCCGCGACGGGGACCGCCAGGGGCTCGCGCGCGGCGACCGTGCCGGCCTCGCGCCCGTCCACGATCCACGTCACGGGCGCCTCCGGACCCGCCGCGACGAGGCGGAGGGTGCCCTCCTGCTCGAGGACGGGCTGCACCAGCAGCAGGGCTGCGATGGCCCAGATCATCCGGCCACCACGGTGAAGCTGGTGCCGTAGGAGCCGGCGGGCAGCGGCACGGGCAGCTGCACGAGGCGGAACCACAGCGACGCCGATTCGCCGGGGGCAAGCGCGGGCAGCTGGGTCAAAGCCCCCGTGTAGGGGACCCACGTGGCGTTGCCGGCGGGGCCCGTGCCCAGCTCGAGGTGCCCGACGGCAGGGATGGTGGCGGGCCCAGTGAAATCCGAGACGTCCACCAGCGGGCGCAGGGGGGAGGCGCCCAGGTTCTGCAGCACGACGGCCTCCGCGGCCACGGCACCGGCGGCGCCGGGGGCGACCTCGGGGAACGCGAGGCCCGTTGGCGGCATGGACACCGAGAGGTCGGACGACCGCAGCGGGAGGGTGGCGGTGGCCTGCGCGGTGAGGCCTGCCGCATCCACGGCCTGCACGACCAGGGTCCAGGTGGTGCCGGTGGCCGGCACCGTCAGCGTCACCGCCGTGGGTGCCCCGGAGCCGCGGGCGACGATGGCGCCGGCCGAGGTGAGGTTCCAGGCCTTGATGTCGGCGTCGCCGTTGTCGTCGGCCACGACGGGCTGGAGGGAGAGCGTGGTGCCGGGCCGCGCGGAAGCGGGCAGGCCGTCGAAGCCGGCGCGCGGCGCGACGTTGGCCACTTGCACCGCCAGGGTGCCCACGGAGGCTCCCGGGGCGGCGCCCGGGCTTGGGGCATGTGCGACCCAGGCGCCGTCCTGGAACTCGGTGGAGAGCCCCTTGTCGGGCTTGCCCGACAGGTGGGACTCGAAGCCGGCCGGGGGCGTCGTCGTGCCGTAGCCGGCCCAGTCGACGAGAGCGCCCGTGGCGTCGAGGAGGGAGACGCCGTCGCCGGCGTTGTTCCACACGGCGCTGTTGCTCCAGGCAGGCCCGCGTCCGTCCGCGGCGCCGCCGCCCCACACCACGACGCGGGCGTTGGGACGCAGGCTCCAGGCCGGGAAGGTGTAGGTGTTGGTGGAGCCGGAGGTGGTGGGGGCGTCGCGGAGCTTCCAGCCCTGCAGCTCGATGGTTGCGTTGCCGGCGTTCCAGACCTCGACGAACTCGCGCTGGCCATTCGTGGTGTCGGGGTCGGGCAGGATCTCCATGATGCGCAGGTCGACGGGGCCGAGGGCGGCGGCGTGCGGGGCGGGCATCAGGGCGAGGGCAAGCAGCAGGCAGAGGAGCAGGGCGCGCATGCAAGCTCACGCAGGCGGGCGCGAGGGTTAGCAGGGCGCGACAGGCCAAGGCTTGTGCCATCCCTGACGCACCGACTCCCACCGAACCATAGATGTCTGATTTCGGCTCGACTTGAGATAGGGGTACGCGCCCCACCGAACCACAGATTTCACAGATTTCACAGAGCGCCCCCCGGGTTGGAGACATCCTGACGAGCCACCGCGTGTTGGTACGCACGGCTCGCTCCCGACCTTCAAACGAAGGTCGACCACGTTGCGTCGTGCGGTCTGCGACCGCACATAGCACCCTTGTCTACGTCACCCGACACGCGCGACATGGGAGGTCGCTCGCATGGCTGGTTGCGTGGGTGGCTGAGCCCTTGGCCCGCGACCCATCGGTCTGCCCGAAGCGAGGATTTCCAGGACACCGGCACCTCCGACGGCGGCGCGTACCACGGCTAGAACGACTTGGGGTTGCTGTTGCTGCGGTCGATGGATATGGGGCGCGCGAAGCGCGCCCGCCGAAACCGGGCCGAGGCTACGGGGTCGTGCGCTCCACGCACCACAAGGGGTCTTTCTGGTGCTCGACGCGCCCGCCGTCGTCCAAGTGGTGTAGGGCCTGAATCGATCCAGAATTGAACGCGGAGCGCCCGACCATCAAGAACCAAACGCGGAGCATCCGAGATCCGTTCTGGCTCAAGGCTTGAACCAGGCCAACCCCACGAAGGTCGGCGCCGAACCGGAGGGACCGGGCACCGCCACCAGGAACCGTTTCCGGACACCATGCGCCAAGCGGATCGCGCGCGACATTTCGCTCCAATGCATCTCCCCGCCCGGCGCCAGGCAGTGGATGAGCCACAAGGCATGGCCTGCCTCCGGGTCGCCCTCGTAGCCGCGCAGGTGCGTCCCGAAGCGGAACCCCGACTTCACCACGACGCCCGCATCCCGCAGGGCCATGTAGGCCGGTAGGGCGGGCAACCCGGCCGCGCGCGCCTCGATGCCGGGGACATCAAGGGCGCCCCGGCGGGCCAGCGCGACCGCCTCCGTCAGCGACAGCACCAGCCCGGCGGGGGAGGGCGTGCCGAGGAACTCCTGCTTCGCGTACGCCCTTGCGGCCTCCGGGTCCGCCACCAGCACGCGCTCGGCCAGCGGCACGCCTGTTGCGTGCGGCAGTCGCGTGACCGGCATCGTCCCGGCCGGCGCCTCGGGCTCGACCTGGTAATGCGTGATGCCGCCATCGGAGTCCACGACCGCCAGCACGCCGCGCGAGCGCACCAGGGCCAGCAGCGCCTGGCCGTCGACGAGGTCCGCCTCGGCCGCCACCTGCACGTCGTAGGCGGGCGCCGCTGGCGGCCCCTCGCCGCGCGGCCACACGCGGAACCCGCGACCCTCGGGACGCGCGACGAGGCCGCGGGAGCGCAGGTCGCCGTAGACGAGGAACGCCACCTCCGTGCGGTTGCCCCGGGAGGCTCCCCGGGCCAGGAGTGCCGCGGCCCCGCCGGGGACCTCCAGGCGCCCCTGCGTGCACAGCCAGGCGGCCTCGGCCAGCGCCAACCGGAGGGAGCCGTCGGGCTGCGGGTCGCCAACGGCGCTCTTCTGGTGCAGCCGCGCCGCCTGGGCAACGTCCGCGACCAGCACGTGGTCGCCCGCCAGCGTGGCACCAACGGCCGCCGCCGCCATCAGCTTCTCCCGCGCGCTCCGGCAGGGGCGGCGGCCACGCCCGCCTGCTCCAGCGCCGCAAGCTGCAAGACGGCGGCCTCGGCCAGGCGCCGCACCACCGGCACCTTGCCGCGGCGCAGGAGGTAGTGGAGGTACGCGAAGCGCCTGAGGCCGAGGTCGCAGCCGGAGGCGTTGGGGTGGCCGCCGCCCGAGTGCCGCTGCGCCACGAGGTGGCAAACGGGAGCCTCCTTGCGGCTGCGGAGGGAGACCTTGCCGTTGGGACGGACGTTGATGGCGACCTGGCAGCCGTGGTCGGCCAGCAGCTCGTGCAGGCCCGTGTTCTTGGGGAGCCAGCCGTAGATCACGCCGACGCGGGTCGGGCCGTCGCCGAAGTAGCGCGCCTGCGCCAGGAGCTTCCCGAGGATGGCGGCCTGCTCGCCGCGTTCGCGCTGGGCGGCCTCCGCGACCTCGGGCAGGACGACGGGGGAGTCGGAGTGGGCGGCCAGGTAGGCGCGCACGAAGGCCTTGGTGCCCATCTCGGTGAGGGCGAACTCCAGCGTCTCGGAGTCGGGGGTCTTGTTCCACCACAGGTCCCGGTCGCGGATCGTGTGCGCCAGCTTGGCAAGGAACTTGTCGCCGGGGGCGAAGGCCTTCTGCTGCAGGGAGGCCCCGGACTCGGTGGCGTCCGCGTTCACCTCCAGCACGTCGAGGCAGGCGCGCAGGGGGGCAAGGTCGAGGCCCTCCCACTGCTTGTGGTGGTGGTCGCGCCACTCGATGCGCCAGCCGGAGGCCCGCAGCGCCGAGCAGGCCGACACGATGGCGGGGAACTGGTCCTTCTGCAGGGACAGGTCGGCCACCAGGAGGCGGCGGCCCTGCGCCGGCTTGCCTGCGAGCCACTGCAGGACCTCCGCCATGTCGCCGGCGTGGACGTACAGCACCCCGACCGTGGAGCCCAGCGCGCGCTGCGTGACGATGGCGGCGCCCACCCCGTCGAGGCAACTGCCGTGCGTCACCAGGATGGCTTGCGTGCCCAGGCGTTCCGCCACCTCCCACCGGGACAGGCGGCGCGCGGCCTTCGCCCGGCTGGAGCGGAGGACGCGCTGCGGCCAGTACAGGTTCGGCACGGCTCCCCGCATGGAGGCCGGAGATATCAGGCCGACGGGAGTGGGCAGGAGTGGGCAGGGGGGTCAGGGCCGCACAGTTCTTCTCCAAGGGCCGGGTCGCGCGTGCGTGGCCCTCACGGCCTACAACGTGCGCACGCGGCGCAAGGAGCCGTTCGTGCCCCTCGACCCGGCCGGGGGGAAGGTGGGGCTCTACCTCTGCGGGCTCACGGTCTACGACCACGCCCACATCGGCCACGCGCGCACCGCCGTCGCCTTCGAGGTCATCCGCCGGTGGCTGGAGCGCCACTACAAGCTCACCTTCGTGCAGAACGTGACGGACGTGGACGACCGCATCATCGACCGCGCCCGGGAACTGGGGGTGTCGCCGCGGGAGCACGCCGCGAAGTGGGACCGGGTCTGCGAGGAGGCGATGGCCCGGCTCGGCGTGCGACCCCCCGACCAGGCGCCGCACGTCACCCGCAGCATCCCCCAGATCGTGGCGTTCATCGAGGGCATCCTCGCCAAGGGCATGGCGTACGCGACCCGGGAGGGCAACGTCTACTTCGACGTCCCGCGCTACGACGAGGCGGCACAGCGGGTGTTCCCGCAATGCACCTACGGCACCCTGTCGAACCGCGATTTCCGCGAGATGGCGGCGGGCACCCGCAAGGGCGTCGAGGACGACAAGCTCCACCCCGCCGACTTCGCCCTGTGGAAGGCGGCGAAGGCGGGCGACCACCCTGATGCAAGCTGGCCCAGCCCCTGGGGGACGGGACGGCCCGGGTGGCACATCGAGTGCAGCGTCATGGCGACGGAGGCCCTCGGCGACCGCATCGACATCCACGGCGGCGGCCAGGACCTCATCTTCCCCCACCACGAGAACGAGATCGCCCAGAGCCAGGCCAAGACCGGCCAGGCCCCCTTCGTGAACCTGTGGATGCATGCGGGGTTCCTCAACGTGGAGGGCGAGAAGATGAGCAAGTCCCTCGGGAACTTCATCGTCCTTGCCGACCTGCTGGACGAGCTGCCCCGCATGGGCATGGACGCGGAGACGCTGCGGTTCTACTTCCTGCAGACGCATTACCGCAGCAAGATCGACTACCAGCGGCGTGGCCTCGACGAGGCGCACACGGCGCTTGCCCGCCTTCATCGCACCCGCGACCTGCTTGCGGACGCAGCACGAACAGGTCCTGGCCACCCGACACCTGAAGCCGGCGAGGCCTGCCGTGCCTTCCGCGACGGGTTCGCCGCGGCCCTCGACGACGACTTCCACACGCCCATGGCCCTGTCCGTGCTGTTCGAGATGGCAAAACGCGTCAATCCATCCCTTGAGGCCGGCACGCTAGCCGGCCCGGACGCCAAGCTCTACCTTGCGACCTTCGAGGAATGCGGGATCGTGCTGACCCTGTTCCAGCAGCCCCCCCGCGCCACCCAGGGCAAGGCCGCGGCCGCCGCGACGCTGCCGCCCGCGCTGGAGGCCTTCGCGCGGGGCCACCACGTCGCCACGGCGGGGCGGGCGCCGCAGCAGGTGCTGGACGACCTCGTGCGCCTGCGCGCCGAGGCGCGCGCCGCCAAGGACTGGAAGCGCGGCGACGCCATCCGTGACGCCCTCAAGGCCGCGGGATACCTCATCGAGGACACGGCCGCGGGGCAGCGATGGAGACCGGCATGAGCGATGCGACGAGAGGTGGCTAGTGCCCGTGCACCAGGAGGCCAAGGAGTCGGACGTGTACGATGGCATGTTCGCGGGGTGGGCCCGCTGGCTGCTCTCGCGCGGCGTGCACCCGAACCACCTCACGTTCCTGCAGATCCCCGTCTTCGTGCTGCAGATCTTCGCAGCCGTGCACGGCTGGAGCTACATCTTCGCGTACTCCACCATCCTCATCATCATCCTGGACGGCGGCGACGGCATCCTGGCCCGCGTGGGGCGCATGCAGACCAAGGCGGGGGCGGTGCTGGACACCACCTTCGACACGCTGGGCATCGCCATCATCATGTGGGGAGCCACCCGCTTCTTCCCCGACCAGACGACGTGGCTCATGTTCCTGTTCCTCGGCAACATCGTGCTGTTCCTGCAGAACGCCCTGCTGAACGAGAAGGTCATCGCGTACCTGCGCGGCCCCATCGCCATCGCGGTCGCCTACCCCCAGACACTGGCGGGCGCCCTGGTCGCCTCCACCCTCATCATCGGCGTGCTCCTGCTGATGCGGACCCGTGCCACCTTCCGGGCCCTGGCCCACGCGCAGTTCTGACGGGCCCCCGAGCCGACGCGTTATCTACGGCCTCCCCTCGTGGCCGGCATGGCCCAGCCGAGCCCGACCCCAGCCGTCCCCGCCCCCAAGGTGCCGCTGGCCGGGCGGCAGGTGTGGCGGCTGCTGCCGTTCGTGCGCCCCTACAAGAGGCGCGTGGCGGTGGGGCTTGGCCTCAACGCGATGGCGCGCCTCTTCGACCTGCTGCCGTTCCTCGTCATCGGCGCCCTCGTCGACCACATCAACCGCAACGGCGTCGGCAGCTTCGGCTGGGGCCCTCTGGCCTGGTACGGGCTGGGCATCTTCGGCACCTTCGCGGGCCTTGCGCTCTTCCAGTCCGGCAGCGACTACGCGTGGGACACCCTTGCGCAGAAGGTCCGCCACGACATCCGCACCAAGCTGTACGCGCACCTGCAGCGCCTCGACGTGAGCTACTTCGAGGAGCGCCCCAGCGGAGACATCATGTCCGTGCTCAGCTCGGACGTCGACACGCTGGAGAACTTCCTCAGCGACGCCACCACCAGCATGGTGCGCATGGTCATCACGTTCTTCGGCATCTACGGGTTCCTGCTGTGGCTCGACTGGCACCTCGCCCTCGTGCTGTTTGCCCCCTTGCCCATCGCCGTGGTCATCGTGCGCGTCTTCGCCCGCAAGATCGCGCCACAGTACCGCCGCAACCGCGAGGCCGTGGGCGGCATGAACGCCATCCTTGAGAACAACCTGCAGGGCATCGGCGTCATCCAGGCGTACACCGCCGAGGAGCACCAGGAGGCCCGCATGGGCGTCCAGAGCGCGGAGTACCGCGACGCCGCCGTGCAGGCCGCCCTCCTGCGCAGCCGCTTCATCCCCCTCATCTACCTGGTGGCCGGCCTCTCCTTCGCGGGCCTCATCACCGTGGGCGGGTACCTCACCTTCAACGGGTACGGGCCCAGCCTCGGCGACTACGTGACGTTCATCCTCTTCGCGATGCGCCTCATCATGCCCCTGTTCATCCTCAACAACCTGTTCACGCAGATTCAGCGCAGCGAGGCCTCCGCCAAGCGCATCATGGAGGTCCTCGACACCCAGCCCCGCATCCGCGACGCCCCCGACGCCGTCGCGCTCCAGGGCCCCCCCGCCAGCATCGAGTTCCGCGACGTCCACTTCGCGTACCCCAAGCGCGACCCGGTGCTGCACGGCATCACGTTCACCCTCACTCCCGGTCGCGTCCTCGGCGTCGTCGGCCCCACGGGCGCCGGCAAGTCCACGCTCATCAAGCTCCTGCTGCGCTACTACGACCCCGTGCAGGGCCAGGTCCTCATCGACGGCCGCCCCCTCCCGCAGTACCGCCTCGCCAGCGTCCGCTCCCACATCGGCTACGTCAGCCAGGAGGCGTTCCTGTTCAGCGGCACCGTCGCCGAGAACATCCGGCTCGGCACCCCTGGCGCCAACCTCGACCAGGTCAAGGTGGCGGCGCGCATCGCGGGCGCCTCCGAGTTCATCGACGCCCTGCCGCAAGGCTACGACACCCTCATCGGCGAGCGCGGCCTCAAGCTCTCGGGCGGCCAGCGCCAGCGCATCAGCCTCGCGCGCGCCATCCTAAGGGACCCCGCCATCCTTGTCCTCGACGAGGCCACCTCGGCCGTCGACACCCGCACCGAGGAGCTGATCCAGCGCAACCTCCACCAGTTCCGCAAGGGGCGCATGACCCTGGCCGTCGCGCACCGCCTCAGCACGGTGCGCCAAAGCGACGAGGTCCTCGTCATCGTGGACGGCGTCATCACGGAGCGCGGCCACCACGACGACCTCGTTGCCAAGGGCGGCGTCTACGCGGACCTGTGGCGCGTGCAGAGCGGCGAGCGGGCGAAGGTCGAGAAAGTGGAGGCTATGCCGAGCGTACGGCCGGGCCCGAAGGTCAACTGAATAGCACACCACCAACGGGACGGACCCCGTCCCAAAAGATTACGGGTGAAAACGGCTCGAGATGCTCAGGATAAGCTCGAGTTAGCCTTAACTTTCTGCTCAATACCTTTCAAAAACGCCCTTTGCAGTTCTTTGGGCATGGCCGCCCACTCATCCACAGCTGCCAGATATTCCGCCCGATTTTCGACCCGCATTGCTCCGAAACCTTCTGCCCCTACAAAGAATCCAGTTCTGAAAAAAGCCCACGCAAGGTTCGGACGCTTCCTGAGTAGCTTGGTCTCAACGAGTAAGGCAAAGACATCTAGCTCGATTTGTTGCTCAGATACACGGGTCTTGTCCAACATCTTCTTTGGAACTGGTTTGCCTGGATGCTTCTTTGACCATTCAAGAACGGCCTTGGTTGCTGGACCGTCGACAACGAACATTGGAGCATCTCGCGAATTCGGAATATCTCGAAGTGGATGAATGGCTAGCCAATCTCGCATAGCGTTCAGGGCTTCTGCTCGATCGATAGCACGAACTTCGCTACCACAATCAGGGCACGCCCATGCTCGACGGGCCACCTGCACCAATGAAGCATTGCATCCGTTGCAGCGCACTAACGGCCCGATATTCGCGCCATCGCTTGAAGGAATCGGTGGGGTTCGCATTCGGATTTTTTCTCACGATATTCATCAGCGAACGCCGCGGCCCTGACTAATTTTCGACGCGCTTCGCCCATGGCAGGATTGCGGCTATTGAGACAATCGAGCAAAATGGAGCCGGACGGGACTAAACCTAACGGCCATCCAAGGGCATACCGCACCCTTGGCGAATGTTGGCGTTTCATCGGAATCACATGACGCATAACAGCTCCGTCTGCATCAAGGCGTTTAAGCGAAGGTCCGAGCCATGTTGCTAGGGCCGGGTCTAATGCCGCTCCCGCCCAGTCTTGGTTCTGACCTAAGTCGTAAGCTTTGACCAGGCTTTTCCCCACATACAATCGTTCCTGGGGGGAAGCATACAGTGGACCGCGGACAAGGGCCCCTCGGAGCGCGATTCCCTGCGTCATAAACGCACCCATTGTTTAGCGCAGCGGTCGTAATCAGTTGGCGTGCAGCGGCTTTGCTGTCGTGATCGGTGAACAAAATGATTGAGTCGGAGAACATTCCAAACGAGCATCGCGGCTTCCAAAGGGCATCCGACTGTTCTCGAAATGTCGTTGGAGTCGTTGCATGCAAGGCCACCTGTTGAAGCTCACGAGGCGAAGGACTTTGACTGGCTAGCACGGCCAGCCTTTCAGCCTGCCTCACCCAGGAAACAAGTACTGGAAGCGTAGTTCGATATGCCAAGGCGCGAAAGCCCAAAATATCGAACAAAGCGATGGTGGCCATGCATTCCGACAAGCGTGTGCCGGTTCTTCAACTCTAGTTCGTTCGTCCAAAATGACCTCGAGAGTGCACAATGAGTTCGGCTGTGGCGGTTATTCGCGTCCCGAACAACGGTGCGCAGTTGTTCGAACATACACTGGGAGTGCACGCGACAGGATTCGAACCTGTGAAGCACGAAGCAACCGATCTTGAGCCGGTTCCCGTTGGCCGCTTGGGTACGCGTGCGGTTGAAGGCGCGACCCCACCGTGCTACAAATAGGTGAAGCCCGCTAGTTCACGGAGCGCAGCCTGCCGCGCAGGTCGCTGGGGATGCCCGTGCTGGCGATCATCCACTGCACCCTGAGCCCCTTGACCTTGCCGCCGGGCAGCACCTGCCTCGCGATGCCGGTCACCATGTTCTCCATCTCGGCGGCGATGTCCGCGTACGACATCAGCTTGGCCGGCGTCACGTGCAGCGTCGTCGCGGTCGGCGTGACCTCCATCACGTCCACGCACAGGTCGCGGCGCGCCTTGCCGACGTTCTCCCCCGCGATGCCGCGCACCTCGTAGAAGTCGAAGGCCTCCGCGGCCCGGAACATGCCCGCGAAGTCCAGGGGGCCGTGCTCGACGGTGAGCTTGAACGGGAAGTCGATGTTCGGCTTCTTCTCCCGCAGCTCGACCTGCCCTGGAGCGAGCGCAGCGAAGGCGGGGGAAAGGTCCGGGACGATCGGGCTGACGGGTGCGGCCATGGCCTGCGGCTCGGAGCGTGACGTGGAGGAGGCCTTCGCGGGCACGCTGCGCCCACCTGCCGGCCCAGCCATGAACCTTGGGGGAGGGGCAAGGGCCAAAGGCGGGCAGGGGGTCGCGCGCGCGTCCCCATGGCCACGCCTCCACCTGTGCACTGGGACGGGGTGCTGGTGCGTTTCGGAGAGATCGGCATCAAGTCGGCCCCCGTGCGGCGGCAGATGCTGGAGCGCCTGCGCGGCAACCTCCTGGCGCTGATGGAGGCGGGCCGCGTCGAGGGGGACGTGCAGCGCGTGGGGTCCAGGCTCTGGATGGCCGGCCCCGACATCCCGGCCCTGGTCCGCGTCGCCACCCGCTGCTTCGGCGTGGTCTCGGCCAGCCCCGCCCGCAAGGTCGCCTCCAGCCTCGAGGCCATCAGCGCGACTGCCTCCACGCTCGCGCTCCACTACCCCTGGACCACCTTCGCCGTTCGAGCACGCCGCGAGGGCACCCACCCGTTCACGAGCCAGGACGTCAACGTGCAGGTCGGCAGCGCCGTCTACAAGGCCGCGCAGGCCGCCGGCCGCACCCCGAAGGTGGACCTGGGGTCCCCCGACTTCGCCCTCGAGGTCGACGTCCGGCAGGACCGGTGCTACCTCTTCACCGAGCAGCACGAGGGCCCCGGCGGCATCCCGCGGGGCACGCAGGGGCGCGTCCTTGCCCTCGTCTCCGACGGCCCCTCCTTCCTTGCGGCATGGCTCATGATGCGGCGCGGCTGCGAGGTCGTGGCCCTGCACGCGGGCACCACGGGCTCCCTGCCCATGGACGCCGTCGGCCACATGGCGGCCTGGGGCTTCCCCCGCGAGGTCGAGCTGCTGCCCCTGTGCAAGGGCTCGATCCCCAAGGTGTCCCTGCTGGAGGCGGCGGCCCACGTCGCCCGTGAGCGCGGCGCGACGGCGCTGGTGACCGGCGAGGACCTGGCCTCGGGGCTGTGCGGCGCGTCGCTGCCGGTCCTCCGGCCCGTCTGCGGCCTCGACCCCTCAGAGCAGGCTCGGTGGGCCTCCCGCGTCGCGCTCCCTCCCCTGGACGTGGCCAAGGTGATCGATGCAAAGGGTCCTGAGACCGCGGAGTCTGCCCTCGCCATGCGCCGCCAGGTGATGGCTTGAGGGTCCTCGTCGCGGGCGCCGGTGCGGTCGGGCAATGGCTCGGCGGCCGCTTGCTGCAGGACGGGCACGACACGACCCTGCTGTGCCGCGCCGAGCAGGCCGCCGCCATCAACGGGCCCGGGCTCTTCGTGCGTGGCCACACGACCCTGCACGGCCACCCCAAGGCCGTCACGGAGGTCCCTCCGGCCACGGACCCTTTCGAGGTCATCCTCCTCACCTGCAAGGCGCACCAGACGGCGCCGCTGGCGGCGGCCGTGGCGCCGCACCTCAAGGCCGGAGGCGTCCTGGCCAGCCTCCAGAACGGCCTCGGGAACGGCCAGAAGCTCCTGCGATCCTCCCCCTCCATGTCCCAGGTGGCGCTGGCGCTGACCAGCCATGGCCTGACGCTGGAGGGGCCAGGCCGCGTCCACCATGCCGGCCTGGGGCCCACGCTGGTCGGCCCCCTCGAGGCGGGGAGCGACCAGGGCGCGCGCGTGCTGTTCGGGCTGCTGGCGCGCGTCGGCCTGGACCCGCAATGGCGGGACGACATGCAGGGCCCGGTGTGGCGCAAGGCGCTGGTCAACCACGCCATCAACCCCGTGGCCGCACTGCATGGCGTCCTCAACGGCGACCTGGTGCGCCGCCCGGCCCTGCACGCCCAGTGCCTGGCCGTGCTGGCGGAGGGCGAGGAGGTCGCGCGCAGGGCCGGCATCGACCTGGGGGGCGACAGCCTGGCCGAGGCGTTCGGGCAGACCGTGGCGCGCACGGCCGCCAACGCGTGCAGCATGCTGCAGGACGTGCGGGCGAAGCGCCCCACGGAGGTCGAGCAGATCACGGGGCGCATCGTCCGCCTGGGCGAGGGGCTGAAGGTCCCCGTCGCACAGAGCGCCGACCTGTACCGGCGGCTGAAGGACCTCGAGGCGTCCTACCTCGGGGGCCAACGGGCCCACCACACCACCCGGGACGAGGCTCCCTTCGAGGCCGGCCCCGCCCACTCCTGAGGACATCGGGCCGTCGAGGCCTGGGTGACCCGGGGCGGGGGTCACGCGCTCCCCGAATGCTTCGACGGCGCAGCCACCAAGGTTTTCCAGTCACCCCGGGATGGCGAGGCATGCGTGCGTTGGTTGGCGTCGCTGTCGCCCTGCTCCTGTCGGGCTGCCTCACCGGTGGCTCGGACAGGTACTTCCCCCCCGCCTCGGACCTCCCCGACGGCCTCGTCCCCATCGCGGAGGACAGCCCCGAATGGAAGCTGGTGGCGCCCTTCCTGGGCATGCAGAGCAACCCCGGCCACCTCGGTGTCCTCGATTCCCTCCCCCGCCATGAGCTGGGCGAGATCGCCTCCGTCGACGCGTACCTCCTGCAGGACGCCGAGAAGGAGTCCTACGGCGTGATGGTGCTGCACTTCAACGAGACGGCGGACATCGGGGCCTACCTCGAGCAGGGTTCCAGCCAGGTCTGCGACAACGACGACATGGCGCACGTCCTGCGTGACGGCCTCGTCTACATCCTGGTGGGCGGCGACGGCAGCACCGAGCACGGCAAGCTGGTCCTTGACCACCTCGCCGGGGCCGTCCAGGCCCGCAGCGGCGCCGATGTGATCTGCTAGCCGCTCCCCCCGTTCCATAGATGCAGGTAGCGGGCCTCCGGCTGGGCCACAGCGAGGCAGCCGGCTATTCGTCGCCGAAGTAGAGGTTGCGGATCGAGGAGCCGGAACGGTGCGGATGCACCAGCACGTACCCCTGCCCCTCCATGCGCACCTCGAGGTCGCGCCCGCGCAGGCTTGCGAAGTCCAGGACGGTGCCCATGCGGACGCGGGTGCCGAACTCGGCGCCGGGCTCGCGGGGGACGCCCCCGATGCGGATGGGCACCTTCGGCGTGAAGCTCCCGTCGGCATTGGTGCTGAACACCCGGCCGAAGGGGACGCGCATGGGGGGCGCACCGCGAGCGGGGCTTTTGGGGGGCCGTGGCGTCCCGACATGTTTGGGTGCGTTCTGGACATCGACGCCCCCTTCTGCCACGAACCCACGGAAATCCTTCGTATCCTTCGTGTCGATTTCGTGGAATCCCGTGCATTGCGTGGCTGGTTTCGGCGGGCGTGCTCCGCGCTCCCCCATTCCATCGCTTGCGCCACCGACCCGTGGTGCTGCGCGACGCGTCGGCGCCACAGCCGTGATTGGCTGGTCGCGGTTTACGACGGACCGATGGGTCGCCCATTCCCCAGTCGACCTTGGACGGGTTCAGACCACCTGCACTCGCCTATTCCCATTCCACGGTCGCTGGTGGCTTGTCCGTCACGTCGTACACGACGCGGTTGACCTTGTCCTTGAGGCCCGGGTGGTTCGTGATGCCACGACTGATGCGGGCCAGCACATCGTAGGGGATGGGCACCGCGGTCGCCGTCATGGCGTCGAAGGAGTGGACGGCACGCACGGCCACGGTCTCCCCGTAGGCGCGCAGGTCGCCCTGGACGCCGACACTTGGGGTGTTGGTGAGGACCGCGAAGTACTGCCAGGGGCGCTCCATCTTGCCCGCCTTCACGGCCGCCTCGATCTCGGCCTCCACGACGTGGCAGGCCTCGCGGGCGATCTGCACGCGCTCCGGGGTGAGGTGGCCGATGACGCGCACGGCCAGGCCGGGGCCGGGGAACGGTTGGCGCTCGGCGACCTCGACCTTGAGGTGGCGCGCGACGGCGCGGACCTCGTCCTTGTAGAGATGGTACAGGGGTTCGCACAGCTCGAGCTTCATGTCCTTGGGAAGGCCGCCCACGTTGTGGTGCGACTTGATGGTGTCGCGCTTGCCGCCGCCCGACTCGATCCAGTCGGGGGCGATGGTGCCCTGCACGAGGACGGCGGCGCCGGTCTTCTTCGACTCGCGCTCGAAGATGCGGATGAACTTCTCGCCGATGATCTTCCTCTTCGCCTCGGGCTCGGTGACGCCCTTGAGGGCCTCGAAGTACTCAGGCCCCGCGTGCACGACGGTGAGGTTGAGCCCCATGCGCTTGTACATCGCCTCGACCTGCTCCGACTCGCCCTTGCGCATGAAACCGGTGTCGACGTAGACGGCGTGCAGCTGCTTGCCGATGGCGGTGTTGACGATGGCGGCCGCGATGGTGGAGTCGACGCCGCCGGACACGGCGATGACGGCGGTGCGGGGACCCACCTGCTTGCGGACCGCGGCCACCTGCTCGGCCACGAACTCGCCAGGGTCGAACACCATCGTCTCCGTCATGGTTCGGCCCACTCAAGGATGCGACATAAGGGTTGGGACGTTCAAGCCACACCACCATCAGCCTCATCAGCCACCAGGGTCGCTTGGAGGGCATGGCCGAAGTCGCCCTGCCGACCCGCTCATGGTGGCCCTCCCTCCGCATCCCCCTGTACGCCGCAGCCGGCATCGCCCTCGGCCTTCTGCTGGGCACCCTGGCCGCCGAACTCCCGGAGTCCATCTGGTCCGCCTCGGCCGGCCACCCCCACCAGCAGATCGGGCTCCTCCAGCTCCTGGCGGGCGGCCTCACCCTTGCTGCACTCGGTCTCGCGGCGTGGCGCACCCAGGGCCGCCCCGCCTTCGCCCTGTGGCTCATGGCCATCGTCAGCGCCATCCCGCCGTGGATGGCCATGTCCTGATCGGGGCGGCCTCCTGGAGCCCCGGGGCAAAGCGCCAAGAAGCCGCCGCAGGGTCGCGGCGCAGTGGCCTCCCTCCTGTCCGTCGCGACCGCGACGCCGCCCAACCGGCTGCCGCAAAGCGAGCTGCGCGCCGTGGCCGAGGCGCTGCTGCCCGACTCCCCGGGCAAGGCCGGCATCCTGGAGGTCTTCGACAACGCCCGCATCGACGCGCGGTCGCTGGCGATGCCCGTGGAATGGTACCTGCGGCCGCACGGTTTCCGCGACCGCACCGAGGCCTACCTGAGGGTCGGCCTGGAGCTCATCGAGCAGGCTTCCCGTGCCGCCCTGGAGCAGGCGGGCCTCGGCGCCCAGCAGGTCAAGGGCATCGTGCTGGTCTCCACCACCGGCATGGCCACCCCAAGCCTTGACGCGCGGCTGATGAACCGAATCCCCTTCGCGCCTTCGACGGTGCGCATGCCGCTCTGGGGGCTCGGGTGCGCGGGCGGGGTGGCAGGCCTGTCGCGCGGCTTCGAGCTTGCCGGCTCCCGGCAGGGACCCGTCCTCGTCGTCGCCATGGATCTCTGCACGCTCCTCTTCGATGTCCAGCGCGCCTTGGAGCCCGGCGACGGCGGACCCGACAAGAAGGCCCTCGTGGCCGCAAGCCTCTTCGGGGACGGCTGCGCGGCCGCCGTGGTCGGCCCCGGCCCGGGGGGGCTTGCACGCCACCTCGCCAGCGCATCGCACCTGTTCCCCGCCACCGAGCGCGTCATGGGCTGGGACGTGGAGGACCACAACCTCGACGTGGTGCTGTCGCCTCGCATCCCCGACATCGTGCGCACGCACGCGAAGAGCCTGCTGCAGCCCCTCCTCGACCAGCATGGGACTCCCCACGACTGGGTGCTGCATCCTGGCGGCGCCAAGGTCGTCGACGCCTACCGGGCGGCGCTCTCCCTCACCGGCCACGACCTGCGCCACACGGAGGCCGTGCTGCGGGCCCACGGCAACATGTCCAGCCCCACCGTGCTCTTCGCGCTCCAGCAGGCCCTGGCCGCGGGAGCGCTGCGGGAGGGCAGGACCGCCCTGCTGGCCGCCCTGGGCCCCGGTTTCGCCAGCGAGATCGCCGTCCTGCAGGGATAGCATGCAGGCGCTGCTGGTCGCCGCGACGTTGCTGCTGGGCCTCCAGCGCCTGGCCGAGCTGGCGTACGCCCGCCACACCGCCCGCCGCCTCGTGGCGCGGGGGGGCCGCCTGGTGCGGCAGGACGGCTACGCGGCGCTCGTGGCCCTGCATTCCCTCTTCTTCGGCGCATGCCTCGTGGAAGGGAGCCTGGCGCCGTGGACGGGGCTGGGGTGGTGGTCGGTGGCGGGGCTTGCCGCCTTCGTGGCAGGGCAGGGGCTGCGCTACGGGTCGATGTGGGTGCTGCGGGACCGCTGGAACACCCGGGTCTATGTCCTGCCGGGGGCGCCCCTGGTCGCGTCGGGGCCGTACCGGTTCCTGCGGCACCCCATCTACGCGGGGGTCGCCCTCGAGCTGGCGGGCTTCCCCCTCCTGTTCGGCCTCTGGGGGACGCTGCTGGCCACGAGCCTGCTGCATCCCCTGGTCCTGCTGCGCCGCATCCGTCTGGAGGAGCGCGCCCTCGGGCTTGGCGGCCCCTGAACACTTCAAGCATGCCGGCAACAACCTTTTGTGCCGCCAGGGCACGTCAAGGCCATGTCGAAAGCCTGGATGGCGCTCCTGCTGGCCGGGTCGCTGCTGGCAGGATGCTCCTCCAAGGCGACGCCACCCGACGAGGTGGACCTCGGCCTGCGCGCCACGCCCACGAGCGGCGTCATCCGCGGGCTGGTCGTGGACGCGGCGATCCGTCCCCTCGAAGGCGTCAGGGTCGTGCTGCCGGACGCCGGCGACCGGGCCACCGAGACCAACGAGAACGGCCTCTTCGGCTTTGAGGGCGTCGCCCCCGGCAGCCATTTCCTGAAGGTCTCCAAAGCCGGATACGCCGACATGCAGCAGTCCACGCAGGTCGAGGCCGGCGTCGACAATCCCCCCCTCGTCAAGGTGCAGATGACCGCCGTCTCGGGGCTTGCCCCCTACGTCCAGGTGTTCAAGTGGGACGGGTTCCTGGAGTGCGCTCTCTCCGTCATCGCCCTGTGCGGCGCCTTCAACGGCCCCGCCTGCCCCCAGGCCTGCACCCCCAACGTGACGGATGACCAGTTCACCAGCCTTGTGCCGGTCGAGAAGCCGCCGCAGCTGGTCCAGAGCGAGGTGGTGTGGCAGACGACGACGGCCGCCAGCGACCAGCTGTGGCTGTGGCACTCACGCGGCGACATCAAGGACGGCTCCTACAACGGCAGCTGCAACTGCTGGGCCCAGGGCAAGTCCCCCCTCCTGATGAAGACCAACGAGTCGGTGGCGGCGGCGCAGCACTACGGCACCCACAACCAGGTCTACCTCCGCATGTTCACCGGCAGCATCGAGGGGACGCGCAACCCCCTGAACCCCGAAGGCTGCTATCCCGGGTCCCCCGGCCCGAACACCTACTGCGGCGGCCTCGGCTTCAGCGTCGAGCAGGACTTCACGGTGTTCACGCACGTCTTCTACGGGTACCTCCCCACCCCTGGTTGGCGCTTCAGCGAGCAGTCGGAGCCGCCGGCGCCCCCCGCCTGAGCCGCCCGCGCCGATGCAGCCAGCGGGGACCCAGGCCCACCCTCGGGCCCACGGGTTGTCCCCCCCCGCCCCTTCCCCGGCTCTTCTGCCAGCCTCTGGTCAATCCAACGCATTGACCAGAACGGTTATGCCGCTCCTTGCGGCGATGCCCGCATGCCCCCGCCTCGCCCCGCACTCGTCGACGCCCGCCGCCTGGGTCCCCTCCCGTGGCGAGACCTCACGCCGTCGCTGGCCGGCCTCCTGCTGGGCCTCATCGTGGGCGCGACCCTCGTCGGCATCGACACCGTGGCCTCGGCGCAGGCCACCCACCTGACCGGGAAGATCCTCCTCTGGGGCACCCTACCGGTGGCCGGCATCCTGGGTGCCCTCGCTTCGTGGGTGCCGACGCGCCGGGACCTGCTGGCGCTGGCCGCCTGCACCGTGGCCGTCACGTACCCGTTCCTCGCCACCGTCTTCCAGTCCTGGATGCTCCTGCCCGGCCTCGCACTGGCCCTGGCGGTCGTGGCGCGCCCCGTCCCCGACCGCCTGCGCATCGCCGTGGCACCGCTGCTCCTCCCGATCCTCATGCAATCCGTGGCCATCATCGACCCGCACCCGTCCCAACTGGCGCTCTCGGGCGCCGTGGTGGCCCTGGGCCTCGTCCACATGTGGGGCGCCCTCGCGCCGCGCAGCCCCTGGCGCGCGGTGCCGTACATGCTGCTCCTGGGCATGACGGCCCTCCTGGCTGCGGCGGGCCTGCTGGGCCTGCAGACCGCGGCCCGACACGGGCAATTCGCCCGCGGCGCCTTCGGCCTCCTGGTGCTGGCCGCCGTCGCCGCCCACCAGACCCTCCGGTTCTGGCGCACCGACGTGGCGGCGCGCTGGCACTGGTGGCACCTGCGCGTCAGCCTGGCCCCCGTGGCCTCCGCCTAGGCGGACCAACACGGCTTCATCCACGCTCGCCTGTGCGCCCGCGTGCGACGGCTGGGCTGCCTGGTGATCGCCGACGAGGTGCTGGGAGGCCACGTCCACGAGTCGAACTCCCATTGGCTGGCGCAGCAGGTGAAGCCCATGGGAATCAAGCTGGCCCGCGTGGAGGTCTGCTCGGACGACCTGCCGGACATCGAGGCCTCCGTGCGCCGCTTCCTCGGGGAGCTTGACCTCGACTACGTCGTCACCTCCGGAGGCCTCGGCCCCACCCCTGACGACCGCACCATGGAGGGCATCGCGCGCGCCACTGGCCGCCCCCTCGTGGCCGACCCCGCGCATGTCCAATGGATGCGGGAGCGCACGCGCAAGGGCTTCGAGCTTGGGTACTTCAGGTCCCCAGAACCCAACGAGGGGCTGCTCAAGATGACGCGGCTGCCGCAGGGGGCGCAGGCGATGCCCAACGACATGGGGACCGCGCTTGGCGCCATCGTGGAGGCCGGCCCCAGGCCGACGCTGCTGTTCACGCTGCCTGGCGTGCCGCGCGAGTTCCACCGCATGTTCGACGGGTCCGTGCGCCCCCGCCTTGAGGCCGCCGCTCCCATCCACACCGAGGACCTGGTCCTGTTCACGGAGGAGTCGCGCCTCTTCGAGGTCTTGCGCGACCTGGAGGGTGAGTTCCCGGACGTCGTGCTGGGCAGCTATCCCGAGCACGGCCAGATCCGCATCCGGGCGACCGGCGAGGCGCAGCGGGCGAAGCAACTCATCGCAAGGATGCGTGACGCGGCGAAGGAGTACACTACGCCGCAGGGGAGATTCCGGGGACACCCATAGTCGGGAAGGGCCCTGGGTGCTCGATCGCTTCGCGGCGGTTCTTGACTGTCGGGGGGCTTTGGTTCGGCTCTAGATCGTCGTCTCCGTGCTCAATTCTGGATCGATTCCAGTCTAACACTCCCTGGACGGCGGGGGCGTGGGGCTGAAGCCAATTTGTTCTTGGTGCCCGGAGCGCACGGCCCCGATTTCGGCCACGGAGCACGGAAACGGCGGAACCAAGCGTGAGTTTGTCTCGTGAAGTTCCGTGCATTCCGTTGCTGGGTTCGGCGGGCGCGGCTTCGCCGCCGCATCCATCGCTGGTGTTCTACCACGTAGGGCTGGACGACCGCGTCGGCGTCACGGGAGAGTTTGGCTGGCTGCCGTTTTTGCGAAGACCGATGGGGCGATCTCGATCAAGGGTTTTGGAGCGGCCGGCCTGAGGCCACGACTAGGGAGCACTTCGCGACCCTTTTCTCTGTCTGTGGTCAAGCGGACGCAATCAGACGAGTCCACTGAAAACGACCCGCACCACCTTGCCCTCCCACAGCACGAACAGGACCGGGTCCGGCGCCGCCAGTCCGGTGAGGTCGTCCCGCATCTGCTGCACCCGCAGGCGTTGGCTCTCGGTGCTGTTGCCATGGTCGAGGGCGGTCTGCAGGTGGTCCTCCAGGAACAGCCGGGCATGCACGGCGCGGAAGTCGAGGTCGTGCAAGGTCTGGTTCGCTGGCACCGGCCCATCCCAGCGTTGGAACGTCGCGGAGACGGCGGGGAGGCCGGTCTCCTGCGTCTTGTAGACGGCCAGCACCATGAGCCCGAGCACGATGAACCCCGCGATGGCCAGCACGATGAGGCTGCCGGAGGCCAGCAATCCCTTCCTCAATTCAGGTCTTCCCCGAGGTCGCCCGGTTCCTCGCGGTCGGGTCCCAGGAACGTGTCGTACTCCGGGGTGGCCTCCTCGGATTGCCCGATGGCACCCTGCAGGAGGGTGTACAGGTCGTCGAGGCCGTCGCCCACGGTGCCGGAGACCGGCAGGAGCACGTTGTCCAGCTTGAGGGTGTCCAGCATGCGGGTGACCTGCGCCGCGAACTCGGTGCTCATCGTCGGTTCCTCCGCCAGCACGTCGGATTCAAGGGAGGTCGGGTCCGCCGCCCAGCCGCGGATGGTGACCAGGGATCCGGCGTCGATGCGGTCGGCCTTGGACAGGACGAACACCATGGGCTGGTGGAAGCGGAACAGCGTCGTGCAGCCGAGCATCAGCTGGCTCGTGAACCCGGTGGCGGTGCGGGCCAGGAACGGGTCCATGAGGTACGCGATGAGGCTGCGCTCCGGGTTGAGGGACTCGACGATGTGCTTGCCCGACTGGCGGAACACGAACAGCTCGATCTGCCCCGGCGTGTCCACGAGCACCTGGTCGGCGCGGAAGCCGTCGATCTCCTCCTTGACCTCGTCGAGGTTCATCGCGATCATGTCGGCGGCCGCGACCTGCGCGCCGTTGGGCCCGAGCCCGTGCTCCTCCATGATGTCGGAGATCTTGATCCACTCGCGGATGTCGACGTCCGGGGTGTACGGCAGCTTCTCCGCGCCCGGGTCCAGGTTCACGAGCACGGTGCGGATGCCATGCTGCTTGGCCCAGCGGTCGTACGCCGCCACCAGCGTGGACTTGCCGGCCCCGGCGGTGCCCACGAAGTAGACGGTGGTCTCGTTGCCCGACACAAGCCGCGGACGGGGTCGCGCATGAATGCGTTTCGGCCGCGAAGGCCCCGCCGCCTAGGCCAGGCGCCGGACGGGGGCGGGCGCGCCGCGGACGGGCCCGGCCTGCGCGCGCAGGGCCTGCATGCGCTCGACGCGCCGCTGGATGAGCGCAGCGGACCCGATGTCGTGCCGGACGTGCAGGCCCTCCCCGTGCACGTGCCGGAGGCTCTCTTCGCAGACCTGGTTGGCCTCCTCGATGGTGGCGCCTTCGCCCAGCACGGCCAGGGTGCGGCTGGCCAGCGTCACGAGGGGCCCGGACATCTGCTGCTCGAGCGCCCCGAGGAAGAGGGCGCCGCGGGCCCGCTTGATGTTGAACTCGTCCACCTGGACGGGGTGGCCGCCCTCGGCACCGCGCGCCTCGCCGTAGCCGCGCGGCACGACGTACTTGACGACGGTGGCCGCGTGGCGGAACCGCGCGTTGTGGCCGGCAAGGGTGCCGGTGGCCATGGACTCCAGCAGCGACAGGTAGTCTGTCTCCAGCAGGTGCAGGGCGTTCATGGCCTCCGGGTCGCCGAAGCGCGCATTGACCTCGATGACCTTGGGGCCGAGGGCGGTCAGCATGAACTGGCCGTAGATCGTGCCGACGTAGGGGGTCCCGTCGGCCCGCAGCGCGTCCACGAGCCCCTGCAGGATGAGGATGGCCTCGTCGTAGTCGGACTTGGACAGGAACGGCAGGAGGCCGTCAGCCTGGGAGTAGCTGCCCATGCCCCCCGTGTTGGGCCCCTCGTCGCCCTCCAGTAGGCGCTTGTGGTCCTGGACAGCCGGCATCGGGAGGACGGTGGTGCCGTCGGTGAACGCCATGACCGTGAACTCCTCGCCGCGGGCCAGCTCCTCGAACTGGAGGACGCCGCCGCCCTGCCTGCCCGCGAAGATGGCGCGCACGTACGCCTTGGCGCCGTCGGCGTCCGCGAAGTGGTCCCCGTGGACCTGGACGCCCTTGCCGCCCGTGAGGCCGACCGGCTTGATGGCCCACTCGGGCCCATGGGCGTCGATGAAGTCGAGGGCTCCCTGCAGGTCGCTGAAGGGGTGGTAGCCGAGGCGGCCCGGGACCCCGTGGCGCTCCATGAGCTGCCGCATGAAGGTCTTCGAGGTCTCGATGCGCGCGGCGGCCTGGCTTGGGCTGGCCACCGCGATGCCGGCGGCGCGCAGGGCGTCCGTGACGCCAGCCTCCAGGCTCGACTCGGGGCCCGTGACGGCGAGATGGATCTTCTGCTGCCGCGCCCACTGCACGATGCCGGCAGCGTCGCGGTCGTCCAGGATCTTGAATCCCGTGGCGGATTTCGCGAGCCCCGGGTTGCGGTGCCTCATCACCACGTAGAGGTGGCAGCGCTGGCTGCGGCGCAGCGCCAGGGCCATGGCGTGCTCGCGGGCGCCGGAGCCCACCAGCAGGACGTTGAGGGTCGCGCCGGGCGGGAACGGCCGCGCGTGCACCTGCCCCGGCCCAGCCATGGCGGGCGTCGCGACGGCCGCGGTTGGCGGCGCCTGGCCAGGCCTCGCCGTCAGGTCGTGGACCTCGGTCCTGCCCGAGGGGCGCGGCGCGGGCGGCAGGCTCGCCGTCGGGACCGCGCTCTGGCCGTAGAGCTTCGGCGGCTGCCCCGCGGGCGCGGATGGGGCCGGCCCGGCCGCGCGGTCCGGCAGGATCGGAGCGTAGGGGGCCGGCGCCGCTGCCGGGGCGGGCGCGGAGGCCGGGGGGGGCTGGGGCGCGCCCGCGCGTCCCGCGAGGGAGCCGAAGGAGCCGCCCATGTGCTGGGGGGCAACACCTCCCACCATCGTGGGGGCCGGCGTCGCGGGACGCTGGTATTCCTGGAAGTCGGTGCCGTCGCGGCCGACCTTGGCCTGCGCGATCTGGGTGGCGTTTCGGGGGCGGGTGTCGGGCGGCAGGACGCGCTTGGGGGCCGTGATGACCTCGGTGTCGTCGTCGCTCTCCACGGAGCCCTCCATCTTCCTGGCGTACTCCTCGGACACGGGGGCATCAGGCGTGGTGTCGACCCTGCCGTCGGCGCCGGGGGCGAGGCCTTCCTTGCGGCCACTGGGCGTGGTCCAGCCCTTGCGCGAGTCCCAGACCTCGGCGTCCTCCTCGGCGCCGCGGGGCTTCTGCCGGCGGAACTCCGCGTCGCTTTCCGCCGCGGCCTTCCCGCTGCCGCCGTTGGGGTTCTCGCTGGTGCGGCCGGGGACCTTGGGGCGGGGGGTGCCAGGCATCTCCTCGACGCCTCCTGCGGTCGCCGTGCCGCCGGAGGGGCTGGGCTCGGCGCGGTTCTTCTTCGGGTTCACCGTGACCTCGGTGCCGTCGGTGGAGGAGGGGGCGGGCGGGTCCTGCCTGGCGTCCTTGGCCTCCTTGCCGTCCTTCTTCTTGGGGTTCACGTAGAGGTCCCAGGGTTCGCCGGCGCCCATTCAGGCCACCCCCAGGACGCGCCGCGCCTCAGGGGTCTGCAGGAGCTCCGACACGGTGGCCAGCGGATGCAGCGTGATGCCCATCTCCTTGAGCGCCGCGGGGGCGCCGGACTCGCGGTCGACGACGACGCAGGCATGCTCGACCGTGGCACCGGCCTCGCGCAGGACCTTGGCGGCCTCCACGGTGGAGCCGCCGCTGGTGGTCACGTCCTCGACGAGGAACACGCGCTTCCCCTTCGGGTCGCTGCCCTCGATGCGCTTGCCCGTGCCGTGCCTGCGCTCGCCCTTGCGGACGATCAGCAGCGGCAGGTCCGACTCAAGGCTCACGGCGGTGGCGAGGGGGACGGCGCCCAGCTCCATGCCGGCCACCGCGTCCCAGGGCCCCGTCCTGCGGGCGGCCTCGGCCATGCCCTTGGCGACCTTCCGCAGCGTGGCGGGGTCCGTCATCGCGGCCTTGACGTCGACATAGTACCGCGACCTGGCGCCCGAGGTCAGGGTGAAGTCGCCGAAGCGCACCGCGCCACAGTCCAGGAGGGCCTGGGCGATGGGGTTCATGGGTCGTCCACCCCCAGGAGGCATAAAAGAGGGAAGGAGACGTTCCTGCGGGGCCCGGGACGGCTCAGGCAGGCACGATGGTCAGCGAGTAGTCCGTGTTGACCGCCGACTTGCTGCAGGCGATGACCTGCGTCGTGCCATCGGGGACCGTGCCCGTGGTTCCCTCGGGCCCTGTCGGGGAGAGGCCGTCCTGGAAGCCGTGGTCCGCCGGCTTCAGGAAGGTGTGATGGTCAGCACGTAGTCGGTGCCTGCGCTCACGCCCAGGAGGCCAGCAGGGTCCACCTCGTCGACGCAGATGTGCACGCTCGTGGTCCCCTTGGGGACCGTGCCCGCGTTCTTCCCGTCGACGGTCGGATCGCTGCTTCCTTCCCCGATCCACCACCATGCGTAGACGCTGGCCGGCGTCAGCGTGTAGGTGCCACCGGCCAGGGCCGCGTCGATGTCCTTGGCCCCATCGTCTCCCGGCGGGACGCCACACAGGCCATACTGCTCGATGCTGCCCTTGAGGACGACGGGGGCCGCGGTCCCGCCGGTGACGTTGACCTTCGCGTAGAACGATGTCGCGTTCTTTCCGTCCGTGACCGTGTAGGTGACGTTGTAGACACCCGGCTTGGCGTAGGTGTGGTTCACGCCCGCGGGGAAGGTCGCGTTGGCACCCTTGGCATCCACCGTGCCGTTGCCGTCGAAGTCGAGGGTGTAGGAGAGCCGGTCCCCGTCGGCGTCCGTCGCGTTGAGGGTGAACCGGACCTTGAGGGGGGCTTTGCCGGCAGTCTGGTTCGCCTTCAGAGCCCCCGTGGGCGCGTGGTTCGGGCCGGTGGCATGGCTGGATGCCGTGGCGCCAGTGGTCGTGCCCGCAGTAGCGCCTGCGGTCGTTCCGGCTGCGGGTGCACCGGATGCGTGCGTGCCAGGGGACGAGGAGGCGGATCCGGACGGCTGTGCGCAACCGGACAGGAACAGGACGCACATCAAGCCGAACGCTAGCCAGCCACGCATGGCGGGGGGAGCCCGGGGTCGGGAGAAAAAGCCATCCCCCCCTTTCGACGGCAGGCGATGCCTGGCAAACTACGAGAAGGTGACCGTCACGGTGTAGTCCGCCTCGGCGGCGGAGCCGGGGTACACGGTCACGACCCAGTCGCCGGTCTGCGCCAGGAGGGCGGGGTCGGTGATCGTGAGGTCGGGCTCCGTGGCGTCGAAGGCCTGGCCGGAGGGCTCGTTGTAGTTCGCGGCGGACGCGGCCTCCTTGCCGTCCGGGGTCGCCACCGCGTAGTCGAGGTCCGTTGCGGTCTCGCCCCATGCGAGGTGGAGGGTGATCTTGTTGACGATCGAGGGGACGGGGAACTTGTGGTCGTTCTGGGCCGTGTAGCCACCGACGGCGGGCGGCGGACCAACGACGGGGGCCCCAATGTAGGTCCCGGAGATGGATCCGGAGATGGTGATGGGCGCGAGGGTCACCACGGCCGGGCCTCCGGCCAGCACCGTGACGTTGGCGCGGCGCAGCGCGGTGAGCTTGCCGTCCGTGACCGTGAGGGCGGCCGTGAAGTTGCCCTTCGCTGCAAAGGCGTGCACCACGGTGGTGGGGAGGGTCGTGCCCGTCGCGTTGGCGCCGCCGTCCCCGAACGCGAGGGTGTAGGTCAGCGCGTCGCCGTCAGGGTCACTGCCTTCCAGCTTGAACGTGGCGTTGAAGGGCGCGTTGCCGGTGGAGTTCACGACCGTGAGCGTCGCCGTGGGGGCATGGTTGCTTCCCCCGGTGCCGGCGGCGGTGCCGGAGGTGGTGGGGGCCGATGCGGTGCCGGCGGCGCCGGAGGACACGCCGCCCTTGGAGGTGGTTGAGGTCGTTCCGGTGGAGGAGCCGGCGCAGCCTGCCAACAGGAGTGCGGCTGCCAGGAGGGCGAGGGTTGCCTTCATGGCCTGCGCGTGCGCGTCCTGCTAGAAAAGGAATCTGCCGCTGTCCCTGAAACCTCGAAGGCTGGAGGAAGCCTGGATGCCGCGGCACAACAGCCACCGGAGATGGAGAACGAAAAAGGTAGGCGAGTCCATGCGACCCGCGCCTCCGGGGTCGTCTCGAGATGCTCCGTTCCAGGAGCGGCTACCGGCAGAGCGCCCGCAGGGCCATGTCGGCAAGCCGGAGGGTGCCGTGCAGGGCCGCCTTCAGGTTGCCTTCCTCGTCCGCCTCGATCCGCAGCAGGAGGACGGCTCCCTCGGCGGCGACCTCGATGCGCGAGCCGCCCGGGCCGTCGCGGGACTCCACGGCCACGGCATCGCGCACGGCGCAGGCCGTCACGGCATCGGGGCAGGGGAACTCCAGGCGGAGCGAGTGCATGCGCGCCCTACTCGGCGTGCAGCGTCTTGGCGACGGTGGGGCGCTCCTTGTAGAAGAGCTTCGAGCCGCAGTAGGGGCAGCGGATGCCGATGTTCTGCGCGTTGAACTCCACGCGCTTCTTGCAGACACCGCACTTGTAGGCCACGGGGTTCACTCCTCGTCGGCGTTGGCGCCAGGGGCGGAAAGCTTGTCCTGGACGGCGCGCAGGGCCTTGTCGGCGCCCTGGCCGGCGCCCGTGAAGGGGGCGTAGGCGCCGCCGGCGAACTGGTAGCCGCACTTCTGGCAGTCCCAGATGCCGGTGTGGATGCGGTAGACGGAGATGGAGCCGCAGCGGGCGCACGGGTGGGCGGCCTTCTGGACCTTCTCGACGTTGGCCACCGTGCGGCGGTGCAGGGCACCGTAGCGCGGGCCGAAGCGGCCCGAGGTTCCGACCTTCTTGGTGTGCGACATGGGGCTCCCTCAGGGGACGGGGACAGCTGGCTGCCCCGGGATGATGTGCGGGACGAGTGGACCGATTTAAACGTTGGCGCGGGTGCCCCGGCATGGACGCCCCCCAGCGACGCCCTCCCCCCACGCCGCGGTGGGTCTGGCTGCTGGCCGGAGGCATCGTCGTCGCCATCCTCCTCTTCGCCGCCTTGCACCTGGCGGGCCTTTCCCCCAAAGGTCACTGATGCGTGCCTCCCCCACCCTGCGCAAGGGCGTCCTGGCCCTCCACATCATGGCCTCCGTCGGCTGGTTGGGGGCCGTCGCGGGCTTCATCGTGCTCGACGTGGCGACCGTGGCCTCCCCGGATGCGCCCATCCTGCGGGCCGCCTACATCGGCATGGACCTCCTGGCGGACTGGGCCATCGTTCCCCTGGCCGTCGCCGCCCTTGCCACCGGCATCGCCATCTCCCTCCTCACTCCCTGGGGGCTCTTCCGCCACTGGTGGGTCGCCATCAGCCTCGCCCTCACCGTGGCAGCCACCCTCGTCCTGCTGGCGCAGATGCCCGTCATCACGCACCGCGCCGACGTGGCCCGCGACCCCGCCACGACGGATGCCGCCCTGGGTCACATGGGCAACCTCCTGCTGCACTCGGTGGGTGGCACCCTGGTCCTGGTGGTGGTGACCGTCCTCAACGTGGCCAAGCCGCGCGGCCTCACCCGCCACGGGTGGCGTCGCCTGCAGGCCGAGGCAGCCGCCGGCGACCCGTAGCCGGGCGCCGGGCTCGGACCATGCGGCTCATCTCCTTCGTCCTCCCATCCCCGGGCATGAGGCCAGCCACCATCGTCATCGACGGCGACTGCGGCCTGTGCCAGCGCGCCGCCGCCTACGGCATGGGACGGGGACGGCCAGGGATGCTGCGCTTCGTCGCCCAGCAGGACACGGAGGGCCAGGAGATCCTGCACCGCTTTGGGCTGGCCAGCGAGGCAGGGAGCACCATGGTGGCCGTCGTGGGCGACAAGGCGTATGTGCGCTCTGCCGCGGTCGTGCAGGTCGCCAAGCGGCTGCGCGGATGGCGCCGGGCGGAAGCCGCGGTCTGGCTCGTGCCCAAGCCCCTCCGCGACGCCGGGTACAGGTTCGTGGCCAAGCGCCGTCACCGCTTCGCGTGAAGGGGGCGCACCCAGGACGGCCCAAGGCGGGATCCAGCACCCGCAACGGTCGCCCTAAAGAGCGCGACCCCGATGGGCCGGCATGGCCTCCGCCAACCCCGCCCCCACAGGCCCCAGATCCGCCCTCGTCACCGGGGCCACCTCGGGGATCGGCGAGGCCGTCGCGACGGGCCTTGCCCGCGAGGGCCTGCACGTGACGCTGCTGGTGCGCGACCAGGCGCGCGGCGAGGCGGCGCGGCAGCGCATCGCGGCCAAGGTGCCGGGCGCCAAGACGGCGCTCCTGCTGGGCGACCTCTCCGACCAGACCTCCGTGCGCAACGCGGCGGCCGAGTTCCGCCAGGAGTCCGACCGCCTCGACGTCCTCGTGCACTGCGCCGGGGTCTTCCTTCCCAAGCGCCAGGTCACGGTGGACGGCGTGGAGGCGACACTTGCCACGAACTACCTTGGCCCCTTCCTCCTCACCAACGAGCTGCTGCCCATGCTGCGCAAGTCCTCCCCTTCCCGAGTCGTGAGCGTCGCGTCGCGGTACGGCGGCGCCAAGCTGGACTTCGACGACCTCAACTTCGAGAAGCGCGAGTTCTCCTACCTGAAGGTGGTCCCGCGGTCGAAGCTGGCACAGGTGCTCTTCACGCAGGAGCTGGCCGAGCGCCTCAGCGGCACGGGCGTCACCGTGAACGCGATCCACCCCGGCCTGGTCAAGGGCACGAAGCTGCTGAGCCAGACGGGCGGCCCTTTCCGCGTCATCACAAACCTGGTGGGGGGCTCGCCTGAGAAGGGGGCCGACACGGCGCTGTGGCTCGCCACGGCGAAGGAAACGGAGCACGTGACGGGCGGATTGTGGGCCAAGCGCAAGATCATGAAGACCCCCGGCCAGGGCTCCGACCCCGCGGCGCGCAAGCGGTTGTGGGAGGAGTCCGAGAAGATGATCGGCAACGCGGCCAGCATGACGTCGAAGCCCCAGGGCAAGGACAAGGCGCCCGCGAAGGCAAAGGCCGTCGTGCGCTAGTCAGCCAGAAAAGGAAGAAGGAAAGGAAGAGGCTGGTTTCGGCACCCACCCAACCACAGATTTCAC
Source organism: Thermoplasmatota archaeon (assembly GCA_035526765.1). GTDB lineage: Archaea > Thermoplasmatota > E2 > JACPAO01 > JAHFTW01 > JAHFTW01. The sequence continues at coordinate 125,741 of DATLBS010000006.1, forward strand.
AGAGTGACTTAGGCCCCGTGTGGGGAACAACTTCTGTGAAATCTGTGGAATCTGTGGTTCGGCCGGGAGTCGGGGCGCGTCACTTGTCCGTGTAGCGCCCCGTCTTGACCGCCTTCTGGATCTTCGCGAAGACCTCGGTGCCCGATTTCTGGGCCTTGCGGCGGACCTCCTTGACCTCGTCCACGGTCCACGAGCCGTAGCCGCCCTTCTGGGCGCTGCGGACGTTGCCGGCGGTGTCGAGGCCGAAGGTGAGGCGGGTCTCGCAGATGAGCTCCTCGTGCAGGTGCGGGTCCACCAGGGTCTTGCCGTCGATCTTGACGAACGTCGTGCTGAAGGCCGCGTTGTCCAGCTTGATGGGCATGGGGCGGTCCTTGCCGTCCGCGTAGGCGACGTACTTCGTCTTGGGGCACACCGCGGGCAGCTTGGCAGACAGGACGGCGGCGAGGCCGGCGATGCTGCAGGCGTCGAACAGGTTCCCGTCGTAGTCGAGGATCTCGAGGTCCACGAACACGGCCCAGGCCTTCTCGGCGGGGGTGATGCACAGGGCCTCGAAGTCGATGACGCCGGACTCGCGCAGGGCACGGTCGGTGACACGGGCCAGCTCGATGGCCTCGATGCGCGGCGGGCCGGGCTCGAAGTGGGGGGAGGCCATCGGGTTCAGCTCGGCGCTGGTCATGAAGTTGCCACGGTTCGGCGTGTCGTCGTACGGCTTCTCGACCTGCACCTTGACGCCGGCGACCACCTGGGTCTTCCCGAGCTTGACGCGGGCACTGCCCTGGGCGCGGCTGATGTAGTTGACCTGGATGTCCAGCGGACGGACCTCGTCGAAGGTGCGGCCATCTTCGCGCTTGCCGTCCTTGATCAGGGTGCGGATGAAGTCCTTCTTGATGAGGGACAGGGGGTTGTCTTCCATCAGGCCTTCACCTCCATGGCGTCGAGGGTCGCGTGGAAGCGCTTCATGAGCGCCTCGCGCTGGACCTTGAGGACCTGCTTGTTGCCCTCCACGGCCATGTCGAGCGCCTTCTCGAACTCGGCGGGGGTGAGGTGGCCGTCCATCTGCAGCAGCACGATCTCGCCGCTGGTGTGGTTGATGCCGATGGGAAGGTCGGCGTTGCCGTAGTTGTCCTCCTCCTGCATCAGGTCGAGGATGACCTGGTCGTTGCACTTGCCGGCGGCGACCGCGGACACGAGGCCCTTCATGGGGATGCCCGCGTCGGCCAGCGCCACGGCGGCGACGGTGAGGGCGGCGCAGCGGGTGCCGGCGGCGGCCTCCAGGACCTGCACCTGCACGTCGATGGCGCCGCGGGGGAACTTCTCGGTCAGGACGACGTTCTCGAACGCGTCGGCGATGACCTTGGAGATCTCCTGGCTGCGGCGGTCGGGGCCGGGGCGCTTGCGGTCCGAGGTGCTGAAGGCGGACATGCCGTAGCGCACCTGCACGACGGCCTTGTCGGACTCCTGGAAGCGCTTCGGGTTCAGCTCGCGGGGGCCGTAGACGGCGCAGATGACCTTGTTGCCCCCCCACTCGAGGTAGGCGCTGCCGTCGGCGCGGTGCAGGACACCGGCCTCGATCGTGATGGGGCGGATCTGGTCGACCTTGCGGCCGTCCAGGCGGATTCCTTTCTTGCTGACGAGTTCCTTGTTGGGGTCGGGGACGCCCATGGTCAAACCTCCTTGGTGTCGGGTTCCGCCGACTCGGTTCCGGATTCGTTGTTGCGCTCCGGCTTGGTGCGCTCGATGGTGATGCCGGCGTCGATGCCGCCGGGGCGGTGCTGCTCCAGCATCGCCTTGATGGTCTCGGTGAGGCCGTCCTTGTGGGCCTGGTCGCAGATGGCCTGGATGACGGACCGGGCCAGGAGCACCTCGCCCGGCTCTCCGTTGAGCCAGATGCGGCCGTTCTGGCCGACGAAGAGCCAGCACTCGACGTACTCCTTCAGCAGGTTCAGCATGCTGCCGTTCTTGCCGATGACGCGGGCGACCTTGGTCGGGGGGACCTCGTAGATCTCGCCGCCCTCCAGCTTGGAGAGGTTGCGGTCCTTGAGGGTGACCTGCACCTTCTTCTGCTCGTCCACGAAGAGGATCTTGCAGAGGATGGCGTCGCCGACCTTGAGGTAGTTCGTGGTCTCGCCGAAGTCGACGCGCCACGGGGCCTCCGAGACGTGCAGGGGGGCCAGCCAGGGGGCGCGGACGTCGATGATCCAGTTGCCCGTGTTGGCCTCCATGACGATGCCGACGACCTGGTCGCCGGGGCGGGGCTCGTAGCAGCCGTTCATCGGCAGGATGGTGACCTTCTCGCCCGCGGCCTGCAGGATGCCGGCCGAGGTCGCCACAAGGCGGTCGCCGACCTTCTTCGTGCCGGCGCCCGGGATGGAGCGCTTGTCGCCGATCACGTCGCCGGGCAGCACGAGTGTGCGTTCGTTCGTTTGCTTGCTCATGTGTTTGTCTCCTTGGAATGGGTTGGGGGGTGGGTGGATGAGGGGGTGGTGGGCGTCACGCCTTGGGGGGGCTGGCGGGGCCGATGAGCTTCGTGGTGACCTGGCCGTGCGTGAGCTTGTTGAGGCGGTCGTACACCTCGGTCTGCATGCCGGCGGGGATCTCCAGGATGAGGATCAGGGCGCCGTCGTCCTGCCACTCCTCCTTCTGGATGTCGCCCATGCTGCGGATGGGGCCGTAGGCGTGGCCGGTGTGCTCGGCGGGGACGCGCACCGCCACACGGACCTTCTCGAACGCGATGGGCAGCAGCGGCCGCAGCAGCTTCATCGCCTGCTCGATCTGCTCCTCGGTGCGGCGCAGGGGGTCGACCTTGAACTTGGCCTCCTCCAGCGCCCGCTCGATGCGCTCCTTGGGGTGCGGCGACTTCGTCTGAGGGTTCCACGCGTTGCGCAGCAGCGTCTCCACGATGCGCTTGTGCTTGGCCTCCCCCATCTTGCGCCGCTGGTCGGAGGTGAGCTGGATCTCGCCTTCCACGAGGATGCGCGTGGCGATGCGGACGAAGTCGTCGGTCTCGAAGCCCTTCAGCAGGTCCTCGCGGGCGGCCTTCTTGCCGTCCGACCAGTGCGTGAACACGATGTCGGTGGCCAGCACGGCGCGCAGCTCGTTGTCCGGCACCTTCGCGCCGGAGACCAGCCGGGCGCGCAGCGCCTCGGCGGCCTCGGGGTCGACGAGGATCTCGTAGTGGGTGCCGAAGCGGTTGAGGCGGGCCACCACGGCCTTCTCCAGGGCGACGGTCATGCGGCCCCGGTCCCGGACGCCTTGATGGCGGCGCGGACCTCGGTCTCCGTGAGCTTGCGGAAGCCGCCCCCGCCGCCGGCCACCACGGCCTCGATGACGGCGATCTCCAGGGCCTCGGGGTTGAACTTGCCCTCGGTGCCGGCGTGCAGGGCCTTGAGCCCCAGCGCGACGGCCGCCTCGGGCGTCATGCCCTCCTTGAACTCCTTCTCCAGGAGCTCCATGGCGGCCTGCCGGCCGGAGCCGACGGCGGAGGCGCGGTACTCGGTGAGGGCTCCCGAGGGGTCGGTCTCGTAGAGGCGGGGGCCCGAGGTGTCGACGCCGGCCAGCAGGAGGGCGGTGCCGAAGGGCCGGCCGCCGCCGTACTGGGTGTAGTACTGCTTGTAGTCGCAGATGCGCTTGGCCAGCACCTCGACGGGGATGGCCTCGTCGTAGGTGATGCGGTTGGTCTGCGCCTCGACGCGGGCGCGGTCGACGAGGGCGCGGGCATCCGCCACGAGGCCGGAGGTGGCGCAGCCGAGGTGGTTGTCGATGGCGAAGATCTTCTCGATGCTGCCGGCCACGACCAGCTTGCTGCCGACGCGTTTGTCCACCAGCAGCACCACGGCGCTCTTGGCGCGCACGCCGACGGCGGTGGTGCCGCGCTTGACGGCCTCGCGGGCGTACTCGACCTGGAACAGGCGTCCATCCGGCGAGAAGACCGTGATGGCGCGGTCGTAGTTCATGGCCTGGTTGCTTGGCTGCATCGATTCACCCGAGGGTGAACCAGAAGCGAGGCCACCCTGTCCCCCGGCGATGGGTTGCCGGGTGGGGGGAGGCGCTGGGCCCTCCCATCCAGGGGGTGGCCCGCTTCACGGTTCTTGACGGGCCGCGCACAGGCTCCTGGTTCAAAAAGGCACGAGGTGGGAGGCACCCAGGGGAGGAGCGGGGAAAAGGAGGGGGAAGGGCCTCTACGTCCAGGTGTAGGTGGGGCTGCTGGCGGTCTGGCCGCCGACCGCGGTCGCCACGAAGACGACCTTGCTGTTGTTCGGGGCGCTAAGGCTCCGGGCGTAGGTGCCCCAGGAGTCTTTGGGGAGGTCGACGAGGGCGCCGCCGTTGATGCGGACCTGGACCTTGGCGACTGCCTTGTTGGCCGTGACGCCGGTCTCCACCCACCAGTCGTTGCCGACCGCCTTGGGCGAGAACGAGGCCGTGAAGGCCGTGGCCGTGGTCGTCGTCATCCAGGCGATGGGGGCCGAACTGACGGTGTGGCCCTGGAGGTCCTTGGCCGTGAACACCACGACGGAACCCTTCGGGGCGCTGAAGCTGGCCGCGTACGTCCCCCACGAGGTCTTGGCCAGCGCATGGGGGGCCCCGCCGTTGACCGTTGCCGTGACACCGGCGATGGGTGCGTTGGCCGTGACCTTGACGTCGACCCACCACGCGTTGATGCTGGCAGAGGGCGCGAAGGTGGCCGCGAAGGCGGGCTGGGGTGGCGGCGGGGCCGTCACCGTGACGCTCCGGGCCGCGACCGCCGACAGCTTGCCGTCGAGGACGGTCAGCTGGACCGTGTAGGTGCCGGCCGCGGCATACGCATGGGTGGCCTGCGCGCCGCTGCCCGTCGATCCGTCGCCGAAGGCCCACGCGTAGGAGAGCGCGTCGCCGTCGGGGTCGCTGGAGGCTGCCGCGTCCACCGTGACGCGGAGGTCCGCGGCGGTGGCGGCGAACGCGGCCAGCGGCGCGGCGTTGGGGCGCACGACGGTCACGGGGTGCGGGACCGAGGCGGCCAGGGAGCCGTCGCTGACCGTCAGGGCCACGTCGTAGGTGCCGGCCTGCGCGTAGGCGTGTGTCGCCGTGGCGCCGGTGGCGGTGGCGCCGTCGCTGAACGCCCAGGCGTAGGAGAGCGCGTCGCCGTCCGGGTCGACCGAGCCCGAGGCGTCGACCGCCACGGAGAGCCCAGAGGCGGTCGCCTCGAAGGCGGCGGTGGGGGCGGCGTTGGGGCGCACGACGGCGACCGCCTGCGTGGTGGACGCGGTGAGCTGCCCGTCGCTGACGGTGAGGACGACGTCGTAGGTGCCTGCCTGGGCATAGGCGTGCGTGGCGGTGGCGCCCGTGCCGGTGGTGCCGTCGCCGAACGTCCAGGCCTGGCTGACGGCATCGCCGTCAGGGTCCGCGGACGTCGTGGCGTCGAGGCGCACGGTGAGGCCATCGGCCGTCGCCGTGAAGGCCGCCACGGGGGGCGCGTTGGGGACGACGGGCGTGAACGTGACCTGGTCCACGATGAGGTTGCGGTCCTCGGTCGCGGTCTTGGCGTCGTTGGTGAAGGCGATGCGGACCGTGACCAGGCCGGAGAGCTGGCGCTGCACGGTCGTCTGGCCGTAGGAGGTCGCCGGAGCCGCCGTGGCGGCGGTGGTCCCGTCGAGGCTCAACACCATGTGGGGGGCGATGCCGTTGGCGGGGTTGCCACGCGCGGTGACCGAGATGTCGTACAAACCGGGTGCGACGTCGAAGGCCTGGTCGAGCTGGCCGTTCGACCACAGGTTCCACGCCTTGCCGCCCGAGGCCGCAGCATCGTTCTGGAGGCCGCCCGCGGTGCGGGTGGCGAACGCCTCGGACTCGAGGGCCCCCCCGGTCCCGGCGATGGCCACCGCCACGGGGGCGGGGACGGGGGTCGGCTCCGGCGCGGGCACGGAGGCGCCGGCGCGCTCGGCCTTGACGCCGTCGATCCATACCTGCGCGGCGGGCTTCATGCCGTTGGCGTTGGTGAGGCCCCAGTACCGCTCGGCCATGCCGTAGTAGTTGGCGAGGTTCATGTTCGGCGAGTCCTTCCAGGAGCGGTAGATGAGCGCCTGCACGCCGGCGGCTTTGAGCTCCGCCTTGTGGACGAACAGCTCGCCCAGGGTGTCCGCCTGGGGCTGCAGCCAGTCGGGCTCGGGGTAGCTGGAGAGCGCAACATCGGTGATGACGATGGGCTTGTGGAAGAGCAGCTGCAGCCGGTCGACGCCGGTCTGGATGCCCTCGTACAGGGTCCCGTAGCCGCGCAGGTCCTGGTGGGTGGAGCCACGCAGGCCCTGGATGCCGGTGTAGTCGCTCTGGGCCGCCGCGCGGTCGAAGTTCTGCCACTTGTCGCTGCCCCAGTTGCCGAAGGCCAGGACGACCTTCGCGGCGGGGTACTGGGCGTGGATGAAGGCGGCCTTGTCGGCCATGTAGCCGTCGAAGGGCTCGTAGCTGGAGATGCCGCCCTTGTTGAACTCGGACTCCAGGAACACCAGGACGGGCTTGCCGCCCATCTTGGAGTTGAAGTGGTCCGTCATCTGCTGGGCGAGGGTCTGCCAGTGGGCGCGGTCCTTCTGGGCGTTGTGCAGGGAGGACCAGCAGCCGTTCTCGACGCAGTCCGGCGAGATGTCGTCGCCCCAGTAGTAGAAGTGCACCGCGGGGGTCACGCCCGCGTTCTTCATGTTCGTGAGCTGGGTGTCCGCGCTGCCCCAGCCACTGGAGAGGGTCCAGGGGCCGATCCAGAACGAGCCGTAGTCGGGCTTCACGCCGGCCGCGGTCTGGGCGGCCACGGAGCTGGCCTCCATCCCGAAGCCCATCGGCTCCGTGGTGGCGGCGGCCGAGCCCGCGAGGGGGAGGGCCCCCATCAGCAGTCCGAGGCTCATCAATGCGATCAGGGTGCGCTTCATGCAGGTTCCCGGCGCGCCGTCTCCTGGTGGAGTCCACCAAGATCGTCCGCGTCCGACCTGCCTTGTTCCTGACCGTGAGACTTAACCGACCAGCGTCCCCCTTCTTGAGCAACTCGGTCCCGCAGAATCCCCCATTTGGCCTTTGCCCCCTGTACGCGCCCCCGCCATTATATAAGCAGACCAGGGGAAGCTAACGCTTCTCGAACTGCATGCCCGGCTTGTAGCTGGAGACATACTCGACCTTCTGGCCCATGGGGAGGTCCTTGGGCTTGGCGATCCAGGGGATCCATCCCGACACGCGGGGGCCGTCATCGAGCTGGATGAGGGCGAAGGCGAAGGGGGTCTCGTTGAGGAACTGCTCGGCCGCCACGGACTGGATCGTGTAGCTGACCACCTTCCCCGTGGAGGAGAACTGCCGTTGCGCGATGTCGTTGGACTTGCAGGCAGGGCACCGCGAGAAGGGGGAGATGCGGTCCAGCTTGCACGAGTTGCAATGGAATCCCAGCAGCCTGCCGTCCTTCAGGGCGTCCTTCTGCTCCTTCAGGCTCAGCACCGGCCGGGGGGCTACGTGCGAGGCCACCTCCCCGACCATGGGGGTCAGGGGCGGACGTCCCTGCACGAGGGCCTGCAGTCCCGGTTCGGTGGCGGCGATGGCGCGCTCCTGCTTGTCCATGTCAGTCCCTCCGGGAGAGGATGTTCACGACGACGGTGCCGCCGGTGGCACCCACGTTGTGCGTGAGCCCCCGCCGTGCATTCTCGACCTGGCGGCCGCCGGCCTCGCCAAGCAGCTGCTCGTAGACCTCGACGACCTGCCCCACGCCGGTGGCGCCCACGGGGTGGCCCTTTGCCTTGAGGCCGCCGCTGGGGTTGACGGGCCGCCTGCCGCCGACACGGGTCTCGCCCGCGACCTCGGCCTTGGCTCCCGTGCCGCGCTTGAAGAGGCCCAGGTCCTCGATGGCCGCGACCTCGGCGATGGTGAAGCAGTCGTGCACCTCGAAGAAGTCGATGTCCTCGACCTTCAGCTTGGCCTGCCTGAGGGCGGCCTGGCCCGCCAGGACGGCGCCGGGGAGGCTCGTGAGGTCGGGGCGGTCGTGCAGGCTCGCGATGCTGCCGGCGCGCTGGGAGGCCTCCACGAACACGGGCGTGTCGGTGAGCTCCTTGGCCATCTCGGGGCTGCACAGGATGGCGGCGGCGGCTCCGTCGGAGAAGGGGCAGGCGTCGTACAGCTTCAGGGGATCGGCCACCTTCATGGAGCCCATGACGTCCTCCATCGTGATGCGCTTCTGCAGGTGCGCGACGGGGTTGTGCGTCGCGTTCTCGTGGTTCTTGATGGCGACGTGCGCGAGGTCCTGCTCGGTGGCGCCGTACTTGTCGAAGTAGGCGCGCGCCATGGTGGCGTACAGGCCCGGGAAGGAGCAGCCGTTGCCGCCCTCGAAGGTGTAGTCGGAGCCGTACGAGAAGTACGTCGTCGCGGTGAGGGTGTCCAGCATGGAGACGCGCTCCACACCACCCACCAGGACCATGTCGGAGAAGCCGCCGGCCACTTCCCGGTAACCGTGGTGGAACGCCGTTCCGCCGGATGCGCATGCGGTCTCGACGACGGTGGCCGGCTTCGAGTCGAGGCCCAGCGCCGTCATGATGAGGGGGCCGAGGTGGCCCTGCTTCTCCGCGACGCCGAACGCGTTGCCGAAGAAGCCGGAGTCCACCTTGTCCGGGTCTGCGCCGGAGGACTTGATCGCAGCCTGGGCAGCACTGGTCATGAGTTCGCGGGCGCTGAGGTCGGACCTGCCGTACTTGGTGGTGCCGACCCCGACGACGCAGACGTCTCGCATGGCCCCGGGATTCGCCGCGTCGCCGATAAGGATGTGGCTACGTGCCCGGGAGAAGCGGGTACATGTCAGGGCAATGCGGCCATGACCTGGCCCGCCACATCCTTCCCCTTTGCGATGGCGACGACCTTGCCGCCCTTGACGACGATGGCGGCGGCCTCCTTGTCCGGCTCCGGGACCCCAAGCGATTGCGCGATGGCGCCGTCCCAGTCAGGGCAGATCAGGACCTGCTCCTTGGGGTCCATGCCAGCCTCGGTGGCCTTGGCGGCCAGCTTCTCGTAGGTCGACTTGACCTGCGCCTCCGCCACCCGCTTCCAGATGCCGGCGAAGGAGCGCAGGTCGACGATGCTGGCGAGGAACACGTCCGTGGTCTTGGGGTACTTCGTGCGGACCGCCTTGGAGACCTCCTTGGCGGCATCCGCGGTCTTGGCGCCGTGCACGACCAGGACACCGTTTCCCTTGAGGTCGGATTCAGAGACGCCGCGGCCGCTCACGGCGGCGGTGGCCTTGAACGCGGGGGGAGGGGAACCGATGGCGAGGGTCACGGGCCTGGATTCGGCGAAGCCGGATAAGCGGGATGCTGCGGTCAGGCGTGCTGCCGCATCCGCTTCGGCAGCCACGCGAGGCTTCGGCGGCCACGCTTCGGCAGCCACGGAGGACACGGAACCCACGGAGAACGTTTTTGGGGTGGCTCATCGAACCTCCGTGTTTCCGTAACTCCGTGGCTTCAGTAAACGGGCCTCAACGCGGCAGCCACGGAAAGCACGGAACCCACGAGCGCATTTCGGTGCCCAATGAGGGTCCTCCGTCCCGCGAAACACCGCCCTGAACGGTGAAGCGATCAGCCGTACACGGCGCGGCCGAGGTGGCGACCGCCATCGACATGGATGATCTCTCCCGTCACGCCATGCGCGCCCAGCAGGTAGAGCACCGCGTCCGCCACGTCATCGGAGGCTGGCGTCCGGCGCAGGGGGAGGTGCTTGGCCCACCGCTCCAGGTCGAGGGCGTCGCCGCCGGGCGGGGGAAGGATGGGGCCAGGCGCCACGGCGCTGACGCGCATCTGGGGAGCAAGCTCGATGGCGGCCATGCGCGTGAGGTCCGCCAGCATGCGCTTGGCCAGGTAGTAGCCGGCGTGGCCCAGGTCATGGTCGGCGATGCGGGCGTCGAGGAGGTTCACGGTGGCCCCTCCGCGCTTCTTCAGTTGCTGGTGCACCGCCCGCATCAGCTCCACGGGGGCCCAGGCGTCGACCTTGAGGGTGGCGGCAAGGTCCTTCCACGCGAGGTCGGCCAGACGCACCTCGGGATAGGTGCTGGCGTTGTTGACGAGGAAGTCCACGCCGCCTAGGCGGCGCCGCGCCGCAGCCACCAGCTCCAGGCACTGCTCGGGGTGGGCGAGGTCCGCCTGGATTGCGGTGGCCTTGACGCCCTTGGCCTTGAGGTGGCTCACGACGCCGGCCGCCTGCTCCTCGGAGTCCTTGTAGTGGACGGCGACGTTGCAGCCCAGCGTCCCGAGGCGCAGGGCGATGATGCGGCCGATGCGCTTTGCGCCGCCCGTCACGATGGCGGTCTTGCCCGCGAAGGGGGCGTCATCCACGTGGGCGGCCGACCCGGGCCTGCCTTGAAAGTGCGTCGATTGCGCTTGCCGGAGCGGGAAGGGGAGGGCGCGACACGGCGGGCGAGCCAAGGTCAGCGAACCGCAGGTGCTCGGCGGCCCAGGTGCCGGCATATGCGACGCCAACGCGGGGTCCTCGGGCGATGCGGGCGGCGGGCGGGGGGGTTCCTTTGTGCACGGTCAGGTCCCCTTTGAGGAGGTCCGCGCCGTCGTGGGCTCGTTGCAGGCCGAGGGCGGATGCCACGAGCCCGGGGCCGGACAGGCGTGCGTCCCAACCATCGAGAGGTTCGCCGGCGCGGATCAGCACCGCCTGTGGGTCGCCCTCTTCGCCGCAGACGATGTTCAGCATGTGGTGGATGCCGTAGATGAGATAGATGTAGGCGTGGCCAGGCGGTCCATACATCGTGCCCGTGCGGCGGGTCTTGCCGGCGCGGGCGTGGCTTGCGAGGTCGTGCTCGCCGATGTACGCCTCGGTCTCGACGATGCGCGCCCTACACCGGGTGCCATCGGGCAGGCGCCGCACGAGGATGCAGCCCAGCAGGTCCTTGGCCACCGCCTCCGCGCCGCGGGCGTAGAAGGAGCGCGGGAGGACGACCACAAACGGGGGAGGTTGGCACAATGCATCGACCCATCGGTCGATCCTTGGCTTCGCCCCACCGAACCACAGATGGCACAGATTCCACAGAGCCCAGCTTGGTTGGGCATGCACACGATCCATCGTGTGTTGGTATAGGCTACAGTCCTTCTGCCCCTCCGACGGCGGCGCGTGGTACGGCCAGCACGGCTCGCTCCCAACGGAAAGGTCCGTTGACACCCTGCGTCGTGCGGTCTACGACCGCACATAGCTGCCTCGCCTGGAACAGGCACACGCGCGACACGAGGGGCCTGCGGCCCCTCAAGGGACAAGACCTTCGCCACCAAACGGCTTGAGGTTCCTGTTGTGGCAAGCGATGGAAGGGGGTGGCCGCCGAAACCTCGCTGAGGTTACGGGGCAGTGCGCTCCGCGCACCAAGAACAAATTTGCTTCTGCTCGACGCCCCCACCGTCACAGGGGTGTTGGATGGTCAATGATCCAGTATTGAACGCGGAGCGCATGAGCCCTAGGACTCGAACGTGGTTCTGTGAAATCTAATCTGTGGTTCGGCTGGGCGCGAAAACCTACTCCCGTGAAACCCGTGGTCAGGTTGGGGCGCCGAAACCCCACTACCAGAAATCCGCGCTCGCGCCAGAGTTCTCCAACGGGTCCTCGTAGCGCTCCTTCGAGGCCTCGAAGCCCGCCTTCTTGGCGTCCGCCACGATCTCGTCGGCGCCCTTCTCGTTGGTCTCCGGCAGCTCGAAGATCGCCTCGGCGCCGCCGTGGCTGTAGAGCTTCTTGAAGCGCTGGACCTCGTTCTTGAAGGGGTCCATGGCCTCCGCGGTGGGGGCCTTCACGGTGACGCGCCAGGTGGCCATGCTATCCCTCGATCTGCTTGACGGACTGGATGTCGTCCCACTGGCGGATCTGGTCCACGAACTGGGCGCCCTCGATGACGTGGCCGAAGACGGTGTGCTTGCCGTCGAGGTGGGGCGTCGGCACGTGCGTGATGAAGAACTGCGAGCCGTTCGTGTTCGGGCCCGCGTTGGCCATCGAGAGGACGTTCTTGCCGTGGCGGCGGGGGTTGCCCTTCGTCTCGTCGGCGAACTGGTAGCCGGGGCCGCCGGTGCCGGCGCGGCGGTCGCCCTTCGTGCGGGAGTGGGGGCAGCCGCCCTGGATCATGAAGTCGGGGATGACGCGGTGCCAGTGCAGGCCGTCGTAGAAGCCCTTCTTGGCCAGCGTGAGGAAGTTCTCCACGGTCTTCGGGGCGTCCTTCTGGAACAGCTCGACGTCGATGGCTCCGCGGTTGGTCTGGATGCGCACGACCGGGAGGCCGCCTTCCTTCTTGGCCATGGGTGCGGGGACGGGCTGGTTCATTTCAGGGTATCGGAGGTCGCGGGACCGGTCGGCGCCGACGGCACGACGCGCGCGGCCGGGGTCGCAAGCATCCAGTCCGCAAGGGCCGGGTGGGGCGCAAGCCCCTCCACCTCGCAAGGCAGGCCCGCGGCACGCGCCTGCAGCAGCACCGGCCCCTCCAGCATCGCGCGCACGGTGCCGCCGGGGGTGCTCAGCGTCGCCTCGGCCTGGAACCGCGGCGGCGGCCCCTCCAGGACCTGCGTCGGCCCCAGCGCCTGCAGCGTGGCCGAGCACAGCGCAGCCTCGGGGACGGGCACGGTCTCCAGCACGGCCGAACCCAGGCCCAGCTCGACGCCGCCGCGGTGGCCCGCCTTCACCTGCGGCCCGCGCAGGCGGACGGTGGCGCCGGGCACGAGCGCTCCCCCACGGGTGTGGCGCGCCTCGTCGTCCCAGAGCACGAGGTCCGCCTCGCCGGAGGCGTCGGCCAGCGTCACGCGCACGAGCTCGCCTGCGCCGCCCCGCTTGCGGGCGTAGGGCCGCGCGGGGTGCACCTGCACGACGGCGGCCTCGAGGACGCCCACGTCGCCGGGGGCGAGGGTGGCGATGCGCAGGCGGTTGGGGGCGTCCTCCCCTGCCCGGGCGCGGCGCAGGCGCGCCAGGGTCGCCTCGTCGACGAGGCCCTCGAGGGCGTCCGGCACCGCCGTCGCGCCGTGTCCGTCCCCCTCCATGCCCTCTCCAGGAGTCCGCCCTGCTTGAGGGCGATGGTGAGCGATGCGAAACGCCATACGGGCGGGTGACGCATGCGGGGCCATGTCGCGGGCCGCCGATTCCGAGGAGACGCTGCAGAAGGTCATGGAGCGCTACAGCCGCGAAGGCTACAAGGGCCAGTTCGGGGCGCGGGCCGGTGGCCGGGTGCGCTGCTTCTCCTGCTCCAAGGACATGGACCCCGCCCTGGTCCGCCTGGAGGCCCTGCACCGGTTCGAGGGGGCCTCCGACCCTGGCGACGAGATGGCGGCGGCAGCCCTTGTGTGCCCCGCCTGCGGCGCCAAGGGCACCATCGCGATGAGCTTCGGCCCCAGTGCCTCCATCGAGGACAAGCTGGTGCTGAAGGAGCTCATGGACAAGCGCCACAAGGCGAAGCTCCACTCCGGCGTCTGACGACCGTCAACCCCCATCTGGAATCGCGCGCGCCATGGAGCCGACCCGGGCCATGGTGGCCGAGCGGAATCTACTCCCCCACTGCCGCGCAGCCCCCCAGCGAGGGTCCGGGTTCCACTGGAGGACGTCGGCCGTCTGCCAGAACCGTTAAACCTTGGCCTTGGTGTCGAGCGCCGATGCGAGCCCGTTTCGCGCCCTTCCTCCTGTCCGCCCTCCTGCTGGCGGCGCTGGTGCCCACTGCCCACGCGAACCCCGTGGTCCCCTATTGCGGTGTTCCGGACTACCCTGTGGCCAACGCCCCTGGGGCGGACCTCGCCGCCGCCTGCAAGGCCGCCACCGGGCGCGTCTTCCCCGAGGCCAGCTCCCTGTCGGTGGACGAGTCCTGTGCCGCCACCACGTGCCATGGCGTCGCCACCGACTACGTCTCCTATCCCGAGTTCCAGGCTGGCCTGCGCTACCTGGCGTCCCAGTACCCTGACTACCTGACCGTCCACGAGGTCGCGAAGTCCTTCGGTCTCTGCCCCGTGCCCTCCCCCGGCGCCACCCCGGTCAGCCGCTGCACGGGCGCGCTCGACCACTTCCCCATCTACATGCTGGAGATCACGAACAAGAAGTCTCCCCTGCCCATCGAGAAGCGCCAGGCCATGCTGTTCATGCTCTCCATCCACGGCGTCGAGAAGGGCGGCCGCGAGGGCGGCATGCGCGTCCTGGAGGACCTCGTCTCGAACTTCGGCTTCGCCACCGAGACCGTCCAGAACGGGGCCGGGCTGCCCACCGCCATCGCCAGGCCCGGTGGCGGCGAGGTCAAGACCTACCGCGACTACCTCGACTTCCAGCGCATCTTCCTGCTGTTCCCCAACGCGGACGGCTGGATGCACGACGAGGTGCCCTACGTGGTGGCCAACCCGCCCTCGTGCGGCTCCCCGCCCAACGGCGTCCTGTTCTGCCGCACCAACGGCAACGGCATCGACCTCAACCGCCAGGCCCCCACCCTGGGCTGGCAGGACCCCAGCCGCGACCCCGTGGGCGAGCCCGAGTCCATCGGCTACTACAACTGGATGCTGACCCAGGGCATCACCTGGGCCTACGCCATCGACATCCACGGCATGCTGCAGCACCAGAACTTCGCCGCCATCATGATGCCGGCCGGTTCGTTCACGCCGCAGGAGATGCAGCGCTCCGTCCGCCTGGCCGAGACCCTCAAGGAGCGCGCCAACGAGGACCCCCACTTCGCGAACTGGAAGCAGCTCTTCACCGCCGGCGAGGGCGCCGAGGACACGGCCTGCACGGCCGCCAACGAGTGCTTCACCCAGGGAGCCCTTGGCCAGGCCGGCAGCAGCACGTTCGCCGAGTACTACACCGTCATCGACGCCATCGGCTACACCGACTCGGGCTTCAACGGGGACTACTTCGCCCAGAACTCCGGCCTCAACGCGCCCGGCTACGACATCGAGCTGGCGTACAACCACATCACCACGGAGTCCCAGTACGAGGGCCCCGGCTCGGTCTTCAACGACTTCCACGTCAAGATGGTGCGCGAGATCGTGAAGTCCTTCATGGACGCCGCCGCCCTCGACGTCAAGATCTCCTTCGAGACGCACGGCAAGAAGACCCTCTACGTGGAGCCCAGCTTCATCGCAACCAACCTTGACGACATCGACGCCAAGACGGGCCAGGTCAAGGGCCCCGGCGGCTGGGCGGACGAGAACCCCGGCGACGACCTGTGGGACTACGGCAAGAACGGCGGCTTCCGCGCCACCCCCGCACGCTACTGGGAGGACCTCAAGCCCTTCGTGCGCAGCGGCGCCGAGCCCGGTGTCCTCACCAAGACCACCGCGTCCAAGGTCACCTCCGACCTCCTGCGCCAGTTCGACACCTTCGTCATCCCCGGCTCCGCCATCAAGGACCTGGAGCGCGACAACGCTGGCGCCATCGCGGCCATCAAGGCCTGGGTGGAAGGCGGCGGCAACCTGGTCCTCACCGACGAGGGCCTGCGCTTCCTGGACCTTGCCGGCATCACCTCGAAGGCCGTCGACGTGAAGCTGCAGTACATGGGCGGCCTGCGGATGGACCTCAGCAAGCCGGTGTTCTACGCCGGCCAGGACAACTCCAAGCCGGACAACCAGAACGTCCGCGGCGGCGTCAAGCAGACGTACGAGCCGACGCCCCTGGGCTTCGAGGAGGGCGCAAACGCCGCCCCCAACTGGTTCGTGAGCCAGTCCGCCTTCAAGGGCGACGCCTGGGGCATCACCTGCGGCACCACGAACATCGGCGACCCCTGCACCGGCAATGGCGTGGGCCTCGGCGACCTCAAGCTGGGCTCCGGCCGGATCCAGTTCATCGGCTCCCTGCTGCCCGACCCCACGGAGGAGTTCTACCACCCC
Organism: Thermoplasmatota archaeon; assembly: GCA_035526765.1. GTDB lineage: Archaea > Thermoplasmatota > E2 > JACPAO01 > JAHFTW01 > JAHFTW01. The sequence continues at coordinate 141,544 of DATLBS010000006.1, forward strand.
TACGGCCTCGACGACTACGCCACCACGTACTCGGGCAACCAGATCCTGCGCAACATGCTGGGCTGGGACAACGTCTTCGCGGCCCCGCCCGTGGTCATCAACGACTCCGGCATCGTCCAGAGCGCCAACGAGCCCCCCGCGGGCACGGTCGTCGGCGTCACCTCCACCAGCGAGGCCGCCAAGGGCACTCCCGCCCTCGGCCTGCCGCTGGCGCTGGCGGCCCTCGCCGTCGCCGCAGTGGCCCTGCGCCGCCGCCGGTGATGGCGATGCGGGCGTTCGCGGTCGGGCTGCTGGCGGCGCTGCTGCTGGCTGGCTGCGGCTCCAAGGCGACGCCCGCCACCGACGAGGCCGCCCCGGCGGTCCCGCCCCTGCAGGGCTGGGTCGTCGACGTCGGCCTGCGCCCCCTCAGGGACGTGCAGGTGCGCGTGCTGGACGGCAACCAGAGCGCGCAGACCGACGCCTCCGGCCACTTCGAGCTCCAGGGCGTGCCCCATGACGAGCCCATGGTGCTGGTGGCCTCCCTGGAGCGCTTCGAGCCGTCCTCCAAGCAGGTCTCGGTCCCGGAGGGCTCCGCCGTGCAGGTGAACTTCACGCTGGTGCCGGTCCCCGTGAAGGTGCCGAAGCTGGACGTCCTGAAGTTCAAGGGCTTCCTCGCCTGCCAGGCCGCCACCGGCCCCATGAACCAGACCGTGGACTGCAGCAACGGCACGCAGAAGGACATCTGGCAGCTGGCCGCCGCGGCCGAGCTGGAGGGCGCCGTCATCGAGGTGCACTGGACCGCGGCGACCCCGATGGCCGAGCGCATGCATGCCCGCCTCGTGACCACCGACCTCGGCAAGCTCAACGAGCAGCTGGGCGACGTGACCGGCAAGTCCCCGCTGCGCATCGAGGTGCCGCGGGAGACCGCGATGCTGTACTACGGCTCGGGCGGCCTCATGAAGCTCTACGTCAACCTCGTGGCCAGCAGCACGGCCCCCGCGGCAGGCCTGTCCGCGCAGCAGGACTTCACGGCGTACGCGAGCCTGTTCTACAACCAGCCCGCCCCCGCCGGCTACATCGTGTCGGGAGGCTAGCTTGGCCGCCGCCATCCCCGTCCGCCCCGCTGCCCTCGCCCTGGCCTTCCTGCTGGTGGCGGGCGCCGGCTGCTCGGGCACGTCCGGGGGGGGAGGCAAGGAGGGCCCCGCGGGTCCGCCGCTGCAGGGGTACGTCTTCGACCAGGCGGTCCGCCCCGTCGTGGGGGCAACAGTCAGCGTGCAGGGCGCGAACGTCGCCAACGGCACCGTGAAGACCGGCACGGATGGCCATTACGCGTTCCCGCAGCTGCCCCTCGACGAGCGCCTCGTCGTGACCATCCAGGCCGCCGGCCTCAGGGCCGTCAGCAAGCAGGTGTCCGTGACGTCCGGCAACTCCACGTTCCTCAACTTCACGCTCGAGCCCCTCCCCACCGCCAAGCCGTACACGGAGGCGCAGGGCTTCAACGGGTTCCTTGCATGCGAGACGGCCACCACCTCCGGGGGGCAGACGCAGCGCACCGACTGCAGCAACCCGCAGGACCCCAACAAGCGGGAATGGACCCTTGCCATCAATCCCGGCGTCCAGAGCATCGTCTTCGAGACCGCCTGGGAGCCCTTCACCCCCGGCTCGGCGGTCCTGCACATGACCGTCCACACCACCAGCGGCACCCCTGTGCTGCTGGCGGAGGTCGAGGGGCCCAGCATCCTGCGCGCCATCGTGTCGCAGGAGAAGTGCCAGAAGGAGTTCGCCCAGGGTGGCCAGGTGAAGGTGGTATGGTCCGCCGGCACCGACAGCGAGCAGCTGGAGGCAGGCATCGCCGCGGCCACCGCGGTGCAGCAGGACTTCAAGGCCGTGGCCACGTCGTTCTTCGTCGACCCCGCCCCGCCGGACTACTCCTCCGGCTGACGGATCCGGGCCCCGTCCAGCGACGGGCCAACGTTCATGCTGCCGGCTTGCGCTGCCGCCGCGTGGTGGTGGCTTCGTGGCGTCCGGTGGGCATCCTCGTCCTGCTCCTGTTGTCGGGTTGCGCCGCGTCCAGCCGTGACGCCACCCCGACGTCGGCGCTGCGTGAGGCCGACCAGGCAGCCGCCGAGGTCTCCGTCACCGCGACCCCCACCACGGGCGTCATCCGCGGCGTCGTCGTGGACGAGGCCATCCGCCCCGTCGCAGGCGTGCGCGTCGTCCTCGAAGGCAGCGGCCGCAACCAGACGACCAACGCGGCGGGTGCCTTCGGGTTCGACGGCCTCCCCCCCGCCGTGTACTTCCTCTCCACGCAGAGCCCGACCCACCTGCCGGCGCGTGTGAGCGTGCAGGTCGCGGCAGGCGACAAGGACCCGGAGCCCGTCCGCATCCAGCTGGTCTTCGTGGCCCCCCTCACGCCCTACATCGAAGCGCTGCATCTCCGCATGTTCGTGTCGGCCGCCGTGTACGCGCCCGTCGCGGGGGGCTACAACTCCGGCGCCACCTCCGCCATCGAGGACGGCTCGTGGAGCTACCTCGTCCCCATCTCGCCCAACGGCACCGTGGCGCAGTTCGAGTACGACTGGGTCCCAGGGTCGCAGCTGGCCGAGAACGCGCAGGGCCACGCCACCACGTACACGGCATCCCCCCGCAAGGAGATCGACGACAGGACGGTCTCAGGCCCCAGCCCACTGGTGCTGCGGCTCAACGCCACGGGCGAGCCAGGCACCGCCGCGCAGATCGCGGGCGACATCCGCGCCAACCCCAGCGGCGGCCTCCCCGTCGGCGCCATGGCGGACCAGTCGGTCGACTGCTTCGTGCACATCTTCCACAACCTGGTCCCCCGCGCCGACTGGCAGTTCGGCCGCGATGGGGAGTACCCCCTCCCGAAGTAGGGTCGGCCATTCCCTCCACAGGGTTCGCGGGCGGTCTTTCCCCAACCTGTCCAGCGGGTATTTGTGGCGGCGGCCACGTAACGAGGGCCATGCGCTTCGCGGCCTTCCTGTGCCTGCTGCTGTCCGGATGCCTTGCCACACCGGGCACCGGGACCTCCGCCGCGCCTGGGCGCGCCCACGACGGCACCTCGGTCCAGCAGGAGGCCACGGTCCCCGGCCTGCCAGGCGTCACCCTGCATGGCGAGCTCTTCTCGATGGGGCAGCACCACATCCTCGACATGAGCGCCACGAACGAGGGGACCGAGACGTTCCGCGTCCCCGTTCGCTGCGGCCCGACCTGGACCGACGCCATGGAGTCGCGGGGGCAGGCCGTGTCCGCTCACCCTTCGCAAGGGTATCTGCAATGCTGCGCCTGGGGGGACTTCGGGCCCGGCGAGACCCTTCGGCACTCGTTCGAGTGGGACGAGCTGCTGTGGGACGGCGACGACCGCCACACGGACCCGCCTTCCGGGACCTATGCCTGGACGGGTACCCTTGTCGTTGTTGCGGGCTCGGCGGACCCGGGCTGCCCCCAGGAGACGCCGGCACCGGCCTCCCTCACCTTCGATGTCTACGTGGATTGACGCCCCTGCGTCGGTTTGCTTAAGACCGTGGCTTGGCTGCCCCGCCCAACGGGGCTCGTCATGTTCAAGGCCAAGGTGAAAGCGGAGGTCCTCACGACCGTCCTCAACGCGGTCTCCACCCTGGTGGACGAGGCCAAGATCCACGTCACGCCGGAAGGGCTGAACCTCAAGGCCGTCGACCCCGCCCACGTCGCCATGGTGGACCTCTCCATCGGCAAGAAGGCCTTCGTCGAGTACAAGGGCTCCGAGATGGACATGGGCGTCGACCTGGACAAGCTGAAGGACATCCTGAAGCTGGCCGGCAGCCAGGACGTCATCGACCTCGAGTACAAGGAGGACGCGCACCGGCTCGTCTTCAAGATCGGCCACGTCACGCGCCGCATGGCCCTCGTCGACACCGCCAACATGGGCGACCCCAAGGTCCCCAACCTCAACCTCCCCAACCAGGTGACCGTGCTGGCCAAGGAGCTGCAGAACGGCATCCGGGCCTCCGAGGCCGTCTCCGACCACATCGCCCTGGTGGCGGAGGGCAAGGCCTTCGAGCTCATCGCCGACGGCGACACCGACCAGGTCCACCTGCGCCTGGAGGGCGACGACCTCGTCAAGATCCAGGCGCCGCAGAAGTCGCGCAGCCTGTTCAGCCTCGATTACTTCTCCAACATGAGCAAGGTCGTGAAGGCCACCGACGCCATCACGCTCCACCTCGGCTCCGACTACCCGGTCAAGATCGAGTTCGACATCGCCGACGGCGCGGGACACATCGTGTACCTGCTGGCCCCCCGCATCGAGTCGGAGTAGGCTCGCCATGCGCGCCATGGCAATCCTCCTCCTCGCGATGCTGGTTGCAGGCTGCCTGGGTTCCTCCGTCAACGACAAGCCCGATGGCCATTTTGTGCGCCACCAAGGGGGTTCCCACTCGCAGCATTGCGTCCAGGAAAAGTGCCGCTACGGCTCGAGCGAACCCTTCACAGCGCATCTGGCTTGCTCCAAAGCGCCGACCCTCAGCTGGGAGTCCAACGGTTGGATCAGTGGCACGGTCACGGCGCGCGTCCTGGACAGCGGGGGGGCAGAGGTCCTAACCCAAACCATCGGCAACGGACAAGGCTCCAAGACCGTATCCGGCGGCACACCTGGGATCTGGGTGCTGGACGGCTCCACTCAGGACTACTATGGCCTAATCGAGGTCCGCCTCACCTGCCAATAGTCCCCGCACCCTGCGAAAGGGGCTCCAATAGGCTCTTGAAGCCCGTGCAAAATGGGCCGGCATGGCCGGTTCCACGCCACGCTGGGTCCTTGTCCCTCTCCTGCTCATGGTCGCCTTCGGCCTGTCCGGCTGCGTGCAGGACTCCGTGTCCAACCAGGTGGACGCCTTCTCCTACGGCGGCCAGGTCGCCGACCGCAGCGGCGGCCACACGTACACGTGGCACGTCACCGGCTCCTCCGTGCAGGTCAACTGGGGCGGCCAGGCGGCCAAGGGCAGCCTCGACCTCGTCCTCAAGGACGGGGCCGGCAACCAGGTCTACACGCGCTCCTTCAGCGGCGCGTCGCAGGGCGGCTCCAGCGAGACGCTCCGGAACGTGAAGGCCGGCGACTGGAGCGTCAGCATCCAGTTCCACGGCTTCACCGGCCAGATGGGCCTCAGCCTCACCGCCTCCGGCGCGGGCGCCGGCGGCAACTACTGCCCGCAGGGCGTCCCGGGCTGCTAGCCACAGGGTTGAAAGGGTCCCCGCGTCCTCGAAGGGGCATGGCGGGGCTCCTCCCCTCGGTGCCGGGCGTCGCGCCCCGCCCCGGCGGCGCCCTCGACCTCGTCCGCCTCGCTTACTATCCCTTCCTGCCCGAGGTCCGCGCCGCCGTGCGCGAGGCCGGGCCGGACCTCCCCTCCCTGCTGGCGTCCCCCCTCTACCAGGGCGCCCGCCTCAGGGCCCGCGACCGCATCGAGGGCGCGTTGGGGGAGGGCTTCGCGGCGGCCACCATCCTCGACGAGCGCTCCGCGCTGCTGGAGCTGCTGTCCATCCCCGTGGCGCGCATGCTCGCGGTCCTGCTGGGCGACGCCACGCTCATCAAGCGGTACGCGGCGGCCGAGGCCGCCCGCACCCGCGCCAACCTCGCGCGCGACCCCGACCCCGAGACGCTGCCGCGCGCGGCGGCGGCCCTGCACATCCCGGTCGAGGCCACGGAGCACGGGTTCCGCCTGCACTTCAGCGACTACATCCGCCTGGCACCCACCCACAACCCCGAATGGAAGCTCATCCGGCGCAGCCTCCAGGCGGGCCACATGCTGCTGCAGCCGGCCGAGCTTGCCCGCCTCTGCGAGGAGGCGCTGTCGCGCCGCATCACGGACGAGCTCGAGGCGGAGAAGGGCAAGCCCTTGCCGCCCGAGTTCAAGCTCGCTCTCGCACCGGTCGTGGCGACCCTGGAGCCGAGGCTGGAGGAGGCGCGCGCCAACTGGACCACCGGCGACTTCGGCCCGGTGCAGCCTGGCCTGTTCCCGCCCTGCGTCAAGGAGATCTTCGAGTCCCTCAAGCGCAACGAGAACGTGCCCCACCATGGCCGCTTCGCGTTCGCCACGTTCCTGCACACCGTGGGATGGAACTCGGAGCAGATCCTCGACTACCTCAGCTCGACGCCCAACTTCGACCGCGAGAAGTCGCGCTACCAGATCGAGCACGTCTCCGGGGGCAAGTCCGTGCAGGCCTACACGCCGCCCGGCTGCGGCACGATGCAGACCAACGGCGTCTGTCCGCTGGCCCAGCGGGACGGCCTCTGCTTCAAGGTCAAGCACCCGCTGAGCTACTACCGTGCCCAATTGCGGTTCCAGGCCAAGGACCAGGAGAAGGCGGCGTCAGTCGCGCCAAAGGTCATTGCGCCACCGGAGGCACAGTCGTGAGCTTCGCATCCGGCCTAACCACAGATGTCACAGAACCTAGCCAATCGGTTCTCACCGAACCCGACCAACCTGTGCCATCGGTGAAATCTGTGGTTCGTTGGGGCCGAAACCAAGGGGTGCCAGGATGACGGAGAACGCACTCCCCCCGCCGGTCATGGCGAAGCCCGAGAAGCCCCCTCAACCCACCGAGTTCCCGCCAGCCGTCGCGAAGACCATCGACTGGCTGCAGCAGCAGTACGCAGCCTGGTACCGGAAGAACCCGCCCCCCATGCCGGACCGGTTCACGCGCCGCGAGTTCGGCTTCATCCTGTGGCCCGACCGCCCCGGCCCGCCACCGTTCGTGCGCCACCGGGCCTACGAGGAGGCCGACCGTTTCCTCTGGTACCTGCAGAAGGCCGGTCCGCATTCCGTGTACTATTCCACCGCCTACTACCGCCGGCCGGGCGAGATGAAGATGCTGGACAAGCAGTGGCTGGGCGCGGAACTCATCTTCGACCTGGACGCCGACCACCTGGTCGAGGCCGAGAAGGCCAAGGCGGAAGGCCACGAGATGCCGCTGTCGCAGCAATTGGCCCTCGTGAAGACGTCGTTCAAGCGGCTGCTGGACGAGTTCCTCTTCGGCGACTTCGGCCTGACGGAGCAGGACGTGTGGATCACGTTCTCGGGGGGACGCGGCTACCATGCCCACGTCGTCGAGTCCCGCCTCATGCAACTGGATTCCAAGGCACGCCGCGAGGTCGTGGACTACATCACCGGGAAGGTGCCGACCGAGCGTGGCACCGAGAAACCGGACCTCTCCTCCTTCATCCATTCCTCGGTGGTGGGCGCGGACTCCTTCGGCACGCACGTCAAGAAGACCATCCAGGAACGCATGGCCCCAGCCTCGGCGCCGGGTTGGCCAGGCCGATTGACCCGCACCCTTGCCCAGGAACTGCGGGCCAACGTCCTCGAGGCGGATGCCAAGACCGCGCGCAAATGGCTCACCTCCCTCGAAGGCGTCGGCGACACGCGGGCCAAGAGCTTCCTTGCCAGGTTCGACGAGGCGCACCTGGACCGCATCTCGAAGGGCTTCATCGACCAGGGCAGCACGGTGCGCTCCATCATCCACCACCTGCTGAAGCAGCAGACGATCCCGATGGCCAAGGGCGAGACCGACGAACCCGTCACGGCGGACGTCAAGCGCCTCATCCGCCTCCCCGGCTCCCTGCATGGCAAGTCCGGCCTCAAGGTCGTCACCCTCCGCCGCGACCAGCTGGACGACTTCGATCCCCTGCGTGACGCGGTGGCCTTCTCCACGGACGACGAGGTCACCATCGACCCGCGCAACGACCAGACCATGAAGCTGGGGGGCAAGGAGATCTCGGTCAAGAAGGGCGAACCGACGAAGGTCCCCCTGGCGCACGCGGTCTTCTGGTTGGCGCGCCAAGGTGGCACCATCGTCCCTCCCAAGTAATCCCCAGCCTGACCACAGGTTCCACAGGGAGCAGGGTTTCGCCCAACCGAACCACAGATTTCACGGATTTCACAGAACGCCTCCTTGTCGGACGTTCTGATGAACCATGCGTGTTGGCACAGGCTCCCGAACACCGGCACCTCCGACGGTGGCGCGTGGCACGGCCAGCACGGCTCGCTCCCAACGGAAAGGTCCGTTGACACCCTGCGTCGTGCGGTCTACGACCGCACATAGCTGCCTAGCCTGGAACAGGCACACGCGCGACACGAGGGGCCTGCGGCCCCTCAAGGGACAAGACCTTCGCCACCAAACGGCTTGGGGTTCCTGTTGCAGCACGCGACGGAAGGGAGCGCGGCGCAGACGCGCCCGCCGAACCGCGGCACTCGCGGAAACCGCGGAACCCACCTTGTGGCCCATGGTATCCGCGCGTTCCGCGGTCTCCGCGGTTTGGTCGGGGTCGCGCGCTCCGCGCACCACAAGGGATCGAACTGGTGCTGGACGCCCCCACCGTCCAAGGAGTGTTAGACTGGAATCGATCCAGAAATGAACGCGGAGCGCCCGACAGCCTGAGAACCGACCGTGGTCTGTGAAATCTGTGCAATCTGTGGTTCGTCGGGCGTGGGGGGCGGGGCCGCGAACCGTTAAACCCCATCCCCCTCTCGAACCCTCGTGGCGGAAGAACGGCGCCAGGAGGGAGAGCCAGAGGCGGTCTCGTACGAGATGCTCCAGGACCTCCTGCGCTCCGAGCGCCGCAGCAACAAGCTGGTCGTGGTGGGCCCGCGCTTCTGGCTGCAGGTCCGCGACTTCCTCGCCCTCGTGACGGACGCCTTCCGCGTCGAGCAGGCCAAGGACCCGTTCGGCCGCCGTGTCATGATGCTCACGGACGAGGTCAAGAACGCCCGCCACGCCGCCGAGTCCCTGTGGGCGCTGCGGGAGCGCAAGCTCGCGATGCTGGCGCTGGCCGCGACGAAGGAACGCCGGCGCCCGGATGGCATCACGCCGGACGAGGCCGAGCTGTACCAGCGCTTCATCGAGATCCTGGAGTCGGCCCGCACCTCCACCTTTGGCGGCCTCCTCCCGCAGGCCAGCCTCGCCCCGCCCCCCTCCCCGGTGCCCAGCCCGGCCCCGCCCCCGGCGCCGCTGCAGATGCCGCTGGCTGACAAGCCTGCGCTGACGACGACCTCCCCTGCGTCGGCACCCATGCTTTCGGCCCCCGCTGCCCCCCCGGCCCCTGTCCAGGTCGTGCAGCATGACACCCAGGCGGGCGCCCACATCGAGCTGGTCACCATCCGTGCCCTGGGGGACATCCCGCCGTTCGTCGGCCCCGACATGCAGACGTACCTCCTCAAGTCGGGCGACGTTGCCACGGTGCCCCCCAGCATCGCGCAGCTGCTGGTCCGCCGCAACAAGGCCACCATCCTGCAGGGTTGAGCCCCGGCCGCCTCCTTGCGCGCGCATCGGCTGCCCTCCTGCCTCCAGGGTCGTCCCTGAAGCGCGATGCCCCACCAGCGCCCAGCCAGGCGCGTGCCGGCCGTGCCGTGGCGTGCCGGGGTCCTCCTCGGGTCCGTTGCCTTGCTGGCCTTGCCCCTCTCGCTTGCCGGAAGGGACGGCGCCCCCACGGATGCGGCCGCGGACGTGTCGCCTGCCGGGCCCTCACCAGCCTCGTGGCCCGTGCCCGGCTCGCAGGCCATCTACCGCATCCAAGGCGGTCACGGCGACCCCGGCGGCGCCTACTCGGAGGGGTTCGAAGGCACCATGGCGTTCCGCTTCACCACCCGGTGGCAGGTCACCTGCGACGTCGCCCACCGCCGCCACGACGAGGGCGGCCAACCCCAGGACATGCAATGGGTGACGCACGCCTCCCTGGCCCTCGACCCGCCCCTGTGGCCGACCAACGTCACGCCAGGCCAGGAGGTCCGGGGCCTGGGCCTGGGCGCGTGCGGGCTTGTTCCCCTTTCCACGCAGGTCGTGGGAGAATCCGCCTTCGCCTTCGGGGGCGGAAGGCCATCCTTGCGGGTGCCTTCCTGGCACGCCACCCTGGATGACTGCGGGTGCCACGAGGTGTCGGCGCACTGGGCAAGCGCCAATGGGTTGCTGCTGCGTGCCTCCGTGGCCGGCCGCGCCGGGGGCCAGGGCGCGGTGCTGCTGGCCACGGATGCCCTCCTCGCCTGAGCACCGGGTGGAGGGGCACCCCCAAATACCGGCCTCCTTGTGGCCAAGCGATGCCAGGCGACCGCACCCCCTTCCGGCGTGTGGAGATGACGGAGGAGCAGCTGCGCGCCGCGTACCACAACTCGCACGACCTGCGCGAGATGTACACGCGGGAGAACACCGAGCGCCGCCGGGCGGGCGCGCACACGCTGCGCCGATACCTCACCGCCGCGCAGGACAAGGCGCTCACCGCCAGGATGGTCAAGATCAGGGAGGAATACCAGGTCGCCAACAATGACGACGTCGTCCTCGTCTACGCGCAGACGCTGCTGGCGGAGGGCAAGGAACCCGAACTGGACCCGAAGCTGGTGGAGGCCGCAAGGCATGCCTCCGTTCCCCGCCGCACGACCCCCGTGTACTAACGGCGAACCCGGATCACGGGCAGCGGCATGCCGATGGGGCGGGGAGCCACCACGACGCGGACCTCGTCGATGCGGGTCTGCTGGGGACCGGGTGCGGGGGCCTGCAGCCACTCGAAGGGAGGGTTGAAGAACGGCGTGCTGAGCGGGAGGCCCACCTTCCGGAAGGCGGCGCCCAGGTCCTCCTGCCAGGCTGCCTGGCGGGGCCTGCTTGAGTAGAACCGCGTGACGTCCTCCCATTCCGTGCCGCGCAGGCGCTCCCACATTGGGCCCAGGACCTGGTGGCGGCGCTGCAGGCCCTTGCTGTTGACCCAATGCGCACCGGCGTCGAGGAACCCGTCCGCGATGGCGGCTGCGTCGTGCGTCGTGGGCGGTGCGGCAGGGGTGTAGTTCGCGAAGGCCTTGATGCCGGCGTCCGAGACCTTCTTGAGGGTGCGCAGGCGGGCCTCGATGGGGGGCGCGTTCGGCTCGAGGGCGCGGCGCAGGCGGTCGTCGAGCGTCGGGATGCTGAGGCCGACGCGGACCTGGCTGAACTGCGAGAGGAGTTCCAGGTCGCGCAGGACGAGGGGGCTGCGGATGAGGACCTCGACGGGCCAGTCCTTGCGCACCAGGACCTCGAGGCACTTCCGGGTGATGCGGTGCTCGCGCTCGGCCGGCTGGTAGGGGTCCGTGGCCGTCGAGAAGTAGACGGTGTGCTTGTCGCTCTTGCCCACCGCCCGCGCCAGCTGGGTGGGGAGGTCCCGCTTGACGATGACGTATCTGCCCCACCGCACCCGCTCGGCCTTCACGGTATCAGGGACGTAGCAGTAGCTGCAGGCATGCGCGCAGCCGGAGTAGGGATTGACGGACCAGGCTTCCCCCGTGACGGTGTCGCCCATCGTGAAGTCGGTGAGGCCTCCCCCGCCATCGCTTTCCAGCACCGCGCAGGCGCCGTACTTGTCGCGGCCGCGCCCCTGCCCGTCCAAGGTGGCCTGCTGCAGCGAGTGGGCGCGCGAGAGCGTCGGGTGGACGGCGTCGTTGCGGTAGTCGGCGGGCACATCCATCCATGGCACCAGCGGGTGCTTGGGCCCTCCCGGGAGGGGACTGAAACCAACAGGGGGACAACGGGAGGGCTGGCGCCCACCATCGGGTGTCCTTGGAGGTTCGCCGCAAGTGTGCCTCGGGCCACTAGGTTCGGCGATGACGCAAGCTTCTAACGGCCACGCCTGGACTCCGCCAGCATGGTGACCCGGTGGTCCCTGGTGGTCGCGATGCTCCTGCTCTCCGGCTGCGTGTCGGCGGATCCGCCCTTGAAGGGGACCGAGACCGCCGCGGCTCCCACGCCGCAGCCGATGCCGGCCCTGCCGTGCGCAGCCGATGCGACCAGCGGGCTCTCCAAGAGCCTCCAGGTCCTCGCGACCGAGACGTTCGACAAGGACCCCGTCGAGCGGGCGGAGCTCGACGTGCAGGTGGTCGCGGGCCGCACGCTGATGGCGGTGGGCCGCGCGGCCTCGGGCGGCATCGACATGCTGGACGTGACGGACGCGCGACACCCCCTTTGGCTCTCCAGCTTCGACCCGGAGGAGACGGACATCCAGCGCGACGTCAAGTTCACGCCGGACGGCACCGGCCTCGTGCTGGGCGGCGACGAGACCCTGCGCATCCTGGACATCCGCAACGTGACGCAGCCCGCGGTTGAGCACGAGTACAAGCTTGAGGCGGGGGCCGCGCACATGGTGGCCGTCTGGGAGGTCAAGGGCGCGACGTACGTGTCGATCAGCAAGGCGGAGGGCGCCGACATCGCCATCTTCGGCCTCACGGGGGACGCCGGCCACCGCAGCCTGGCCCGCCTTGCGCACCCGGCCACGACGCCGCTCGGGGACGCTCCAAGGGAGCAGGCGGAGCCGCTGCGGGCGCACGACACGTGGTTCGAGGTGGACCCTGACGGGACGCCGCTCCTGTGGGTGGCCAACGTGTGGTGGGGTGTGGTGGTGTTCGACGTCTCCGATCCCGCGCACCCCGTGCAGAAGGCGCGCATCCTTCCCTCGGACCCGCTGCTGGGCTACGTCCACCAGGCCCAGGTGGCGCACCTGGACGGCCGCCGGCTCGTGGTGGGAGGCCAGGAGTACGGCACCGGCGTCCTCAAGGTGTGGGACGCCACGGACCTCGCCAACCCCAAGTACATCGCGTATTCCAACTCGGACGTGATCACCACGGCGTTCCACAACCTGCAGGTCGTCGGCCGCTACGTCTACGCGACCCACTTCGACGAGGGCCTGTTCGTCTTCGACCTGGGCGCCCTGGGGACGCCGGCCGCACCCGTGGAGATGCCCGTGTTCGCGCATGCGCCCCCCGAGGGCCGGCGAACGGACACCCGCGTGCCCGTCGGCCTCCTCCAGTCGTACTTCGGGACGCGCGACGTCGCGCTGCAGGACGGCATCCTCTGGACCAGCGAGGCCACCTTCGGCATCCGCTCCCTGGCCTTCGGCTGCACGGCGGGGGACGCCACGGCCACCTCCACGGGGTAGACGAAAGCCTGGAACGGCGGGGCAATTTGCGCAACATCACGGCAAACCAGAAATAGCCACCAGCCGGCCTGGTGATCCATGCAACAGTCCGTCGCCCTGAGGGCGGTCGTCGCCATGGTCGTCGTGCTCGGCGTCCAGCCCTTGGCCAGCGTGCCCGAGGCTGCGGCGCAGGTGGCGCCGCCCACCGTCCTCCAGCCCGGCGACCCGGTCCTCGAGCTCTACGCACCGGGACCGGCCCTAGGGGTTCCGTTGAGCACCACCGCGCCCATCGGCACCGTCGCGGGAAAGGCCAGCATCACGGGCACGGCCCTCAACCCGGGAGCGGCCACCCGCACCGTCCTGGGGACGTTCACGCCCGCCATGGACGTCAAGTTCACCTCAGACTCCGTGGCAAGCCTGTTCCTCATCTCGGACACCCAGTCGGGCTACGACCAGATCCAGGCGAACCTGTACGACCCCGCGGTGACCGCGGCCGTCATCTCGGGCAACACCCCCCTCAGCAACCCAGGCACCGTCGACGCGACGGGCACCGTGCTTCGTATCCCCATGCCCTCCATGGGCGTCACCTTGAAGTCTGGCGTCAAGTACACCTTCGAGATCGCGGCGTTCGGGGTCGCGGCGGCCGGGACCAAGAGCGAGCTTTTCGTGCAGTTCGGCGCGAAGGCCGTGCCCACCGGGTTCCTTGGCGCCGTCGGCTCCGCGGGGGCCGCGAGCACCCCCTCGACGGCGTCGCCACTCTACATGGCAGACAAGGCCCTGACCCCGAACGCACCCACCACGGCCACCGACAAGACCGCCCCCCTGGCCACAAGCTGCACCGGACCTTGCCCTGGCCTCTCCGCCGCGGTCGTCTACGGCAAGGCCACCGTCGGCACCGACCTCGTCGTCACAGGCGAGACCGTCCTGACCCTGTACATCGACGTGGCCGGGACCGCTCCCTCGGGGGCCTCGCGCCAGCTCACGGCGACGCTCACGGTCGGCAAGACCGCCTACGGCAGCACGCTCGGGCCCAATGCGGTCACGTGGTCCGCAGCCGGGGCCAAGGCATTCCGGTTCGGGTTCGCCACGCGCGGCATCGCCATCCCCGCCGGCACCGAGGTCACGCTCAGCTACGCCTTCTGGTCCTCCTCCGATTCCCCTGCGGCCACGTTCCAGTTCGTGTACGGGAGCACGGCCCATCCCGCGGCCCTCATGATCCCGGTCGCAACCAGCGTCTCGCAGGGACCTGGCGCCCTGCAGCTGCTGAGCACGTCCACGCACCTCGGCGGCGCCCCCGGATCGAACGTGCGGGCCGACCTGCGCGTGCACAACCTCGGGTCGACGCCCGTCAATGCCACCCTCAACGTCACCTCGCCGCTGGCCTCGGCGTTGGGCACCGCCTCTTTCCTCGTTCCGGCCAATGGCACGATGGCAACGAACGTCACGTTCACTCTCTTGGACCAATCCAACGCGGGCCAGAACTTCACCGCGGTCGTGCGGGCGTGGGTCGGGGGCAAGCAGCTGGCCAACCTGACCTTCACCATCGACGTGAGAAGCGACAACGCCGGGGGCGTGCCAGTTTCGGGCAGCGGCACGGCGACCTCCACGGGCGGCGCGTCCGGCACGGCGACGGGAACCGGAAGCGCCTCGGGCTCGAAGACCAAGGGGACCCCGGGACCCGCGCTGTGGCTGGTCGGCCTCGCGACAATGATCGGCGCCGGCATCCGCAGGGGCCGCGAGCGCCTAGACGGCTAGGCTGGCGACAGCCTGGTTGAAGGCGTCGTGCTCCATCGGCTTGGGCACGATGTGCCGGGCGCCCAGCTGCGCGCAGCGGGCCAGCTCGCCGGGGTTCGTGCTGGAGCTGAAGATCGCAACGGGCGTGTCGCGCATCGACCTGTGGGCGCGCATGCGCTGCAGCACCTCGATGCCGTGCATGCCCGGCATGTTGAGGTCCAGCACGACGAGGTCGGGCTGCGTGCCTTCGAGCGCCTCCAGAAGGGCGGGCCCGTCCGCCACGAACCGGACCTCGGAGCGGTTGCCCGTCTCCTTCAGGGCCATGCGGATGAGCAGGCGGTCGCCCTCGTTGTCCTCCGCCCAAAGGATCCGCTTGGGAGGCTTGCCCAGTCCGCCGGAAGCTGCGGAAGGGCGGGTCGGCACGGCCCCCCGTGCGCGTGGAGGCACTTCAAGCCTCCCTGGACTTGCTTTCTAGAGGAAATCCAGGGTCTTGCACACGAAGCGAGGGTCTGCTTGCCGCGCATGTTCGGACTTCCTGAGCCCACCATAGGCCAGCGCTTTTAGTCGGTCCCTGGCGTCGTGCGACCATGCAACGCTCCCTCCGCCCGATCCCAGGGGCGGCAGCGCATTCGCCCCTCTGCCCGCGCTGCGAGGGCGGCACCGGCAAAACCAAGATCGGGGCCGTGGACGTGCATCAAGGCGACCGCCTGACCCGCGTCCTCCCTCTCGGCGGCGTGCTCACGTCCAACAAGAGCCCGCAGCCGCTCAAGTCGCGCATCAACATCCACCTCGTGTGCGCCGCCGGCCACCGCTTCAGCCTCGTCATCGAGCCCAACCCCGCAGGGCAGGTGGTCCTCTCCATCCAGACCGAGACCTGGCCCCCTCCCCCCACCGCGGCCAGCCCCGCCGTCACCTGAGGGGACCCCCCCGTTCTCCCCGTCCCCTGGTTTGCGGGCCTGGCCTCGCAGCCGGGGACCTTCCTCCGGGCAGCCTTGCACCCCAACCTCAAGGTCCTGTCGCGGACTCCAACCCTTGCCCCTTCTTCGCTTCGCCACCTGGGCCGGGGACCTGGCCCGGATGGCCGACGGGGATCGCGAAGCAGAACGCTGAACCTCGACCCGGGCCGGGGCTTTCTGCCCAGATCCGGCCGTGATGCTCCTCGATGATCCCCTTGGAGATGAAGAGGCCAAGGCCCGTCCCCTTGACGGACGCGCGGGCGGTCTCGTGAGGCCTGGAGAAGGGCTGGAACAGTTGTCCGAGTTGGCCTGGCGTGAGCCCCACTCCGCTGTCTTCCACACGGACCAGCATCTGGCCGCCCACCTCATGCGCGGTCAGGAGGATGTGTCCCCCGGAGGGGGTGTAGGCAAGCGCATTGGCGAGGAGGTTGTGCACGACCTGCCCCAGCTTGCCCCTGTCGGCCGTCACGTCGGCATCGCTTGCGAAGCCGACCTCGAGCTCCACCTTGGCTGCACGGGCGTCGGATTCCAAGGCCTTGCGCTCCTCCTCGAGGAGGTCCCGCAGGGAAAAACCGGTCAGCTTCAGCTTGAACCGACCCGTTTCAAGCCGCGATGTCTCCAGCATGCCATGGACAAGGTTCGTCAGCCGCAGCACGTTGCGCTTGATCCCGGCCACATGGATGCGCTGGATCGGCGTCAACCCCTCGTCCAGCAGCAGGGCTTCCACATCGAAGAGCATCGGGGTGAGCGGACCCTTCAACTCGTGGGCCGCCTCGCCGACGAACACCCGCCGCAAGTCCTCCAACCCGTGGAGCCGGACCTCGCTTTCCTCCAGTTCCACGATGCGGTGTTCCACGGCTCCGACCTCATCTTCCGTCATGCCGTCCAATCGCGCGTCAACCATTCAGCACGAACTCCCTTGGGTCGGTGGCCAAGGCCTCCTCGGCAAGCCTGTGCAGCTCGGGCAGGTCCACCACGCTGCCCTCCAGGCCGGCTGCGATGCAAGCTTCCGGCAGTTGCGGAAACCGGGCATGACGGGGATCCTGGATGATCAGCCGCCCCCCTGCCTCCTGGATGGCTTGCATGCCGCGGATCCCGTCACGGGCCATGCCCGAGAGCAGGACGGCCGTCACGCCTGCGCCATATTCGTCCGCCAGGGACGCAAGGAGGCGATCGATGTTGGGGTGGTTGCGCTGCTGCGGCTCGCTCACCACGAGCCTGCCAGCCCTGACCTCCAGGTCCATGGCGTCCCGGGGATGGTGCACGACATTGGCCTTGACCGTCTCCCCCTGGACCGCTTCCTGGATGGCCAATTGGCAGGGACGGGCGAAATCGGCAAGATGGAAGGAGGGGTTAGAGGACCGATGGTAGACGACGAAGACAGCCGACTCCGTGGGGAAGGTGAGACGCTTCAGCTGGGCCAGGATGATCGGCAGGGCACCCGCGGAACCGGCGATGACAAGGGCACGGCGGGGAGGCCTGCGGCGCTGGACGCCCATCAGACCTTCCCAGGCATCGCGACCAGCACATGCAGGTCGTCGACCTTGGCCGGGGTCAATCGCTCAAGCGCTTCCTCCGTGTACAGGCAGACGACCGTCAACCTGATCCCCGACCGGCCCAGGTTGCTTTCCGCCATGGCGTGCGCCGAAGCCCCCCGGGTCCGGACGGACGTCTGGGCATCCACGACCAGCAGCGTGTCCTTTCCCTCCACCATGAGGTCAGCGTAGCTCATGGCCTCGCCCAGCGAACTGGCGATGATGGACTCCTTGACGCGGTCGTCGTCGCCCACCACAAGGAAATGGTCGCCACGCTCGGCTGCGGCCTGCCGGCTCACGCCCAGGGCGGTGCCGACCTCGAGGCCCTGGAGATCCACCGCGACGTGGGACCCCGGTTCGAGGCCCTGCAGGAAGCTTGCCAGGTCCTCGCTGGCAGGCGTAGGGATGAACAGGCCCATGCAACCCGGGGAAGCCCTTCCGCACCAAGGCTCGTCTCATATGGGCGAGTTGGCTGACAGGTCTGGTTGGCGAAATGGCTCCCCTTGCGGTGAGCCGAGTGAGGCCGGTTTTGCCTCCATAGACTGCCTGTCTGCAAGTTGGAGGAGGCTTAGGTCAACCGCCAACGGTGCCCTGCTGGCCGCTTCCGAGATTCGCCCACCCAGGCATTTTTTCCTCGTGATCCCTGGCCCAAGGAAAAAACGGGCTGACATGAATGGTTTCGCGCCACTTTCTATATTCCTGGCAGTCTGGATGCGACGTGTTCGTTCTGCGATTCTGCGCAGGGATCGGTGTTCCTTGCCCGACCTGAAGCCCGCCATCCTGTGGGCGGAGGACTCCACTGCGGACCAGGCGCTGATCCAGGTGGCACTTGACAGCTTGCCCGACCCGCCGCCCGTGCGGTTCGTCCCCGATGGCCGCCAACTCCTGGCGAGTCTTCGCAAGGGCACCCCGCGCATCGTCGTGCTCGACGTCAGGATGCCGGGGATGAGCGGCCTCGAGGCCCTGGCCGCCCTTCGCCGCGAGCCCCAGACGCGCGAGCTGCCCGTCATCCTGTTCACCAGCACCCAGGATCCGGAAGAGATGGTCAAGGCCGTCAGCCTGGGGATCGATGCCTTCGTGCACAAGCCCGCAGACCCGGATGCCTTCCAGAAAGCGGTCCAGCGCATCGTGGCCAGCACCCTCCGTGCCCGGAGGTCGCCCGTCCGCGACAGCTCGACGCCTTGCACCCGGTGCGGCCACCCCGCCAAGGGCAGGAAGCGGTTCGAGGGGCACCTGGGCCCGAATGGGACCGGACGCTGCGGCGCCAGGGATTGTCCGTGCCAGGGTTGGATGGGCAACGCCCCCGCAGGGCCCCCTGGTGGATGGGCAAGCCCGACCCCGCGATCGGCCACCGCGTCCCTCCCCACGTAGCGGCTTGCCTTGTCACGGGGGAGCACCGCGCCGCCTCGCCGCCACGCCTAAATATCCCCCCTTTGTCGGAAGCTTGCCCTTCCGCACATCCTCCCGCCACCGGATCCTTGCAGACCGGACGACGGGCCGCCGCCGGCTGGAAGGGGCCCGCGGCCCAGGAGACCCACATGAAACTGCCCCGTACGGTCAAGCGGTACTGCGACCACAAGTGCCAGAAGCACACGCTCCACGACGTCGAGCGCGTCAAGAAACGCAAGGCGAGCGAACTGTCCTGGGGACAGCGGCGGTTCCGCAAGGTGACCTCCGGCTACACCGGCTTCCCCCGCCCCAAGCCCGAGGGCCGTGAGAAGCCGACGAAGCGCATCTTCCTGCGCTACGTGTGCAAGACGTGCGGCAAGGCCCACCAGCCCAATGCCTTCCGCGCCAAGAAGTTCGAACTCATCGAGGTGAAGGCGTAATGGTCGCCATCCGCGCTCGGTTCCTGAAGGTCAAGTGCGGCGACTGCGGCAACGAGCAGGTCGCCTTCAACCGCCCCGCCACGAAGGTCAACTGCCTCGTGTGCGGCGCCACCCTCGCCAACCCCACGGGCGGCGAGGCCACCTTCAAGGCCGAGATCGTCTCCACCTTGGATTGAGCGGGTCTCTTCGGGGATCCAGCCGATTCGCCTTCTCCTTTCCTTCTCTCATTTTTTTCGAGTTTCTTGATGGCCTACCCTTCCACGAAGGCTCCGCGTTCGGTTCCGGACCGATTCGGAAACTACACTCCCTGGCCGGCGGCGGGGGCGCGTTGATGACGCAAGATTGTTCCTGGTGGGCGGAGCCCACGGTCTCGTATTCTGGTTGGGCTACGATAGGCGCGCTTCGCGTGCCCCATTCCATCGCCCTACGGCAACAGGAACCCCGAGTCGTCCTGGCCGAGGTACGCGCCGCCGTCGGAGGTGCAGGTTGACTGGAGCCTATACCAACACGCGATGGCTTGTCAGAAGATCAAGCAGGTGGCGTTCTGTGAAATCTGTGACATCTGTGGTTCGGTGGGGCCCGTAACTCCGCACACTCTCAACCATGCGTCCCGATGTTCACAATCGCCAGCAGGATGAGGTTGCGCGCCAAGAGCCCAGCGAACACGCACAGCAGGTACGGGACCTGCTTCAGGTGCTGCGTGGAGGCCGCGTACAGCACGATGGGGCGTGGCACGAACGGCGGCACCAGGAGGAGGGCCACGCCAAGGTACGTCCACTTCCCCACCAGCTTGCGGGACCACGCGAGGATCTTCCGCGACCGCTCGGACTTCTTGGCCTTCCGCTCCAGCATGGCCCGCCCCGCCCCGCCCAGGATGTGCAGGATGGCCGCCCCCGCGGTCCCGCCGGCCGCCGTGCCCAGTACGGACATGATCCCCAGCACCCAGTGGCCCCGCACCGCCACCAGCAGCGCCGTCGTGGCGCCCGGGATCGGCAGCAGCACCGCGCCCAGGAGGGAACTCAGCGCCTGCAGCCAGAAGGAGGTCCATCCCACCGTCGTGAGGTGCAGCCAGACGAGCACGCCCAGCCCGATGCCGTAAAGGAGGAGGGAGCCGGCCACGAGCCAGAGGACCAGCCGCAGCAGGCGCCGCCGCTGCGCAAGCTCAAGGTCGGCGATGGGCAGCTTGTCCGCCGCCTTGTCGGTGGCCTCGCCCGCCTTGGCCTTGGCCTTCCGCACGCCGGCCTTGGCCTTGCGGAGGCCCTTCTTCGCCTTGCGGATGCCTTTCGGGGGAGGTCCCCTGGCCGTGCGGGGCAACGCCGCCCCATCGCCCATGGGTGGATAGGCGGTGCCGCGACCCGACTGGTGCGGTCCCGATGCCCTCGGCGACGTCAGCGGGCGAGGCCGGCCGAGAGCCCGAACAGCAGCGACACCAGCGTCCACCACAGGAACGACGTCCCGATGGCATGGCTGCGCCACCCTTCCGCCTCGCGGTCGGCCAGCCGCCACAGGCTCCAGACGCCCACCACCCAGAAGCATCCCGCGAACACCCAGGCGACGTGCAGGGCGGCGCGCGCGACGGCCAGGGGGATCGAAGGCCACGCGTGCCAGACGGCCCAGAGGGCGGTCCACGGCGCCGTGGTCGCGAACAGCCACCAGAACCGGATGCGGTCGTGGCGCCAAAAGGTCTCGACCCAGGCGTCGTTGGGCCCGCGGAAGTCCGCGCGGGGGTAGCCGGCCTGCTCGCGCTCGAGGCGCAGCTGCCGGCCATGCGCCTTGGCCGCCGCCACAACAAGCCCGAGCGCCACGACGCCCGGCAGGACGGCCTCGACGATGGCATCCGCCATGCCTCCGCCACGGCTGTCACCCT
This sequence comes from Thermoplasmatota archaeon, assembly GCA_035526765.1. Classification (GTDB taxonomy): domain Archaea; phylum Thermoplasmatota; class E2; order JACPAO01; family JAHFTW01; genus JAHFTW01. The sequence goes on from DATLBS010000006.1 coordinate 162,354, forward strand.
TCTTGGCGCTTCGCAGTCGGATGCGGCTTGCCGACGGTGGGCTAGTCCTCGCGGACCTCGTCGTCGGCGTGCCGCTGCGCCTGCTTCTTCGTGAGGCCCGCCTCGATGCCCTTCTTGACGTGCTGGGCCTTGTCCCAGTCCTTCGCCGCGGCAAGATTGGGATACTTCTCGGGGTCCTCGTCCTCGGCGGTGCGGCGCGGTCCCTTGCCCTGGGGTGCCTTGGGGGTGGCCATGCAGCACCATCGGGGAGGGGGGCTTGCCGTTTTGGGTGTCGGCATGACCGTCCACCCAGACCGCCAAGGGGATCCCGGCACTCCAAGCCAACCGAGACACCGAGCCACCGAGTGGAGATGCCCCCCGGACGACGAGTGGCACGAAGGCTCCGTTGGAGTCTCGTCCTCAGCGGCTGTCGGCAGGCGGGCGGCGGTCGCGCTTTTCAAGTCCCCTCCCGTCGCCTGCGCCATGGCCAAGCTGAACCCCTTCCCGGAAGAGGGCGAACTCGTCGTGGGCACCGTGCGCGAGGTGCAGAACTTCGGGGCCTTCATCACGCTCGAGGAGTACCCGGGCAAGGAAGGGTTCTGCCACATCCGCGAGGTCGCCACCGGCTGGGTCAAGCGCATCCGCGACCACGTGCGCGAGCAGCAGCGCGTCGTGGCCAAGGTGCAGGGCGTGGATGCCAAGAAGGGCCACGTCGACCTCTCCATCAAGGCGGTCAACGACCACCAGCGCCGCGAGACCATCCAGGCCTGGAAGAACGAGCAGAAGGCGGACAAGTTCATCGAGATCATGGCCGAGCGGGAGAAGTCCACCTCGGAGGGGCTGATGGCGCAGTTCGGCCGCACCCTCATCGAGAAGTTCGGCACCCTCTACCAGGCGTTCCAGGAGGCCGCCGAGCTGGGCGAGGAGGTCTTCGCGACGGAAGGCATCAAGGGCGACTGGGTGCCCCGCTTCGTCGCCTTCGCCAAGGAGAACATCCAGGCGCAGTTCGTGGACATCGCGGGCTACGTCGACATCCAGTCCCCGGCGCCCGACGGCGTCAAGCACGTCTCCAAGGCCCTCAAGACGGCGGAGAAGGGCGAGTTCGAGGACGTCGAGATCGAGGTCGCCTACATGGGCGCCCCCCACTACCGCATCACCGTCAAGGCCCCCGACTTCAAGATCGCGGAGGCCGAGCTGGAGAAGGCGGCCACGCGGGCGGTCGAGGCCATCAAGAAGGCGGGCGGGACAGGAAGCTTCCACCGCGAACTAGAAGCGAAGAAGGCCTAGGCATGGCCCACGCCTTGATGCGGTTCTGCCCCGCGTGCCAGGACTACACCCTCAAGGACGTCTGCCCGCGCTGCGGCGGCAAGGCCCTGCAGAACACGCCCGCCAAGTTCAGCCCCGAGGACAACTACGGCGAGTACCGCCGCAAGCTGAAGAAGCTGGACGCGAGCCAGAAGGCCAAGGGCTGAGCCGCCAACAGCAAGCGTCATCGCCGCCCCGCCCTTCGTGACCGCATGGGAGTCCCCGTCTGGCTTGCCGCCACCGGCTGGGGCGCCGCCGCCGGCAGCACGCTCCTGCTGGGCGCCGCCGTCGGATACCTCGCCCGGGTCCCGCAGCGCCTCGTGGCCGCCATCATGGCCTTCGGCGGCGGCGTGCTCATCAGCGCCCTGAGCTTCGACCTCATGGAGGAGGCGGTTGGCCTGGGCGGTTTCGCCGCCACGGCGGGCGGCTTCCTGGGCGGCGCGGCACTCTACACCGCCGCGAACCTCGTCGTGACGCGGCGCGGGGCGCGGCACCGCAAACGGTCGCAGCGCCAGCCCAGCGAGCAGGAGCACGCCGGCAGCGGCCTCGCGATCGCCCTGGGCGCCCTCATCGATGGCATCCCGGAAAGCCTCGTCATCGGCGTGAGCCTGCTGGCCGGCCAAGGGGTCAGCCTGGTCGCGGTGGCGGCCGTCGCGCTCTCGAACGTGCCGGAAGGCCTGTCGAGCTCGGCGGGCATGCGCAGTGCTGGGCGGTCGGCCCGCTACGTCTTCGGCGTGTGGGGGAGCATCGCCGCCGTGAGCGGCATCGCGGCGGGCCTCGGGGCCTTGCTGTTCGCACACGCCGGCGGTGGCATCGTGGCGGCAACGATGGCCGTGGCCGCCGGCGCGATCCTGGCGATGCTGGCCGACACGATGCTGCCCGAGGCGTTCGAGGCCACGCACGCCTTCACCGGCCTCATCACCGTGGCGGGTTTCCTGACGGCCTTCGCCCTGTCGCGAGCGGTGGCCTGACTCCTGGTCGCCGGCCGGACGGAGCCTTATGAATCCCCCTCCCGTGGCCCCCGTGATGGCGCGCCTGGAGTCGGAGGAGGCGGAGCAGGCGGACTGGACGCAGGCCGCCCCCCGCCGCGGCGTCCTGGGCGTCGATGCCGGCCGGCTCGCGCGCTTCAACGAGATCGTGGCCATCCTGCTGCGCCACAACGCGTGGGGACTGTTGCGCAACCTCATGCGGGGCTCCGAGGACAAGGAGGGCCGCGAGCCCAACCCGGTCCGCCTACGCAAGCTCCTCGAGGAACTGGGCCCGACGTTCATCAAGCTCGGCCAGCTGCTTGCGACCCGGCCGGACCTCGTCCCCAAGGAGTACGTCTCCGAGTTCCAGAAGCTGTACGACCAGACGCCCCCCAGCCCGCCGCAGGAGGTCCGCCGCGTCCTGGAGGAGGAGTGGGGCCGCGGCCCCGAGGAGGTGTTCGCGCAGTTCGACCTCACCCCCTTGGCCTCCGCCTCGATCGGGCAGGTGCACCGTGGCGTCCTGCACGACGGCACGAAGGTCGCCATCAAGGTGCAGCACGTCGGCATCGAGGAGCGCATGGTCCTCGACTTCGAGATCCTGAAGGGCATCGTCACCTTCATCGAGAAGACGTTCGCGGGCTCCAGGGTCTGGCAGCCCAGCGACCACCTCGAGGAGCTCCGGCTCATGCTGGAGCGCGAGCTGGACTACCGTTTCGAGATGCGCACGACGCAGCGCGTGGCCGAGAACTTCGCGGGCGACCCCAGCGTCAAGGTCCCCCACATGCACGAGGCGTACTGCGGCAAGCGCGTGCTGGTGATGGAGTTCATCGACGGCATCAAGTTCACCCGCGTGGGGGCGCCGGAGATGGCCGGCATCGACCGGCGCAGCGTGGCACGCATCCTCACGACCGCGATGGCGAAGCAGATCTTCGTCGACCGCCTCTTCCACGCCGACCCCAGCCCGGGGAACCTCATGATCCTCGGCTCATCACAGGTCGCGTTCCTGGACTTCGGCGCCGTCGGCATCGTCACCGAGCGGCGGGCGCGCACCATCCTGCAGCTCATCACCTCCATCTCGGGCAAGGACGCGGAGAAGGCCGCGGAGGCGGTGATGGACCTCTGCGACCAGCGCGCCGAGGTGGACCCGAAGCGCTTCTTGCAGGACGTCGAGCGCGTCGTCGACTACTTCGAGCGCGAGGAGGTGTCGGTGGCGGACCCGGTCCTCATGGACCTCATCGTGGGCCTCGCGCGCTCGCACAAGATGCTGTTGCCCCCAGACTTCGCCCTCATCACGCGGGCGCTGTTCCAGTTCGAGGGGTTCTGCCGCATCCTCGACCCCGACTTCGACCTCGTCACCGTCCTGCAGCCCTTCGTGGCGCAGGTGCTGTGGCGCAACATCTCGAGCCCCCGCCAGCAGAAGGAGCTCATCGAGGAGACCGTGGGGGAGCTGCTGAAGTTCGGCCGCACCCTCCCGCACACCCTCAACACGGTCCTGCGCAAGATCGAGCGCAACGAGATCACGGGCCGGGTCGAGCTCGTGGGCCTCGAGGGCATCAAGTCGGCGCACGGCCGCGGTGTCCTCAAGACCAGTTTCACCATCATGATGGCCGCCCTGCTCATCGGGCTCGGTCTCGTGTACTCCTCCGCCGTGCCACCCGACCGCATCGGCCAGTTCCTCTTCGGCGCCGCAGCCGTGCTGTGCGTGTGGACCCTCGTCATGATCCTCTGGTCCGAGGCGTTCAAGGGGAACCGGGAATAATGTCCCGTGGAGGGCCGCAGGCCCTCCGTGTCGCGCGTGTCGACGGAGCGAGCCGTCGGGTCCGAGGCGTTCAAGGGGAACCGGGAATAATGTCCCGTGGAGGGCGGCAGGCCCTCCGTGTCGCGCATTTCCGCGTGGGCAGCGGCGATGAAGGCGGCGTCACCATGCCACCCGGCAGGGCAGAGCGAAAAGACAAGGAAGGAAGGGAAAAGGCGGAAGGAAGGGAAAAGTCCGGCTCACTCGCCGCGGAGGCCCGCGACGAGGCCGAGCCCGCCCAGCAGCAGGTGGACCAGGTTGCCGCCCAGGCCGAGGCTGAGGGAAAGGGCGCCGCCGAGGGGGTCCGCGACGAAGAAACCGAGGACCCCAAGGCCGGCATAGACGGCCCCGATCGTGATGGCAAGGGGGCGCACGACGCGGGGGGCGAGGCTGCCGAAACCCAGCAGGCCGGCGACCGCGGCCAGCACGAGGTGGACGATGCTGTGCGTGAGGGTCAGCGTCAGGAACCCGGCGTGTCCGGCGTCGTGGTCGAAGGCGAGGAGTCGCGTCTGTCCCAGCGCGGCAAGGACCAGGCCCAGCACGCCGACGGCAGCGAGAAGGATGCTGCTGACACGGAAGTAGCCGGTGGGGGTCAGGGGGTTCAGGGTTCGGCTGGGGGTTGCGTATTCGGTCATGGTGTGGCTCACCACGTCCGGGAGCCCACGGCTAGGAACAAACGTTTGGCTCGAAACGAACGAATTGGGTGTTCTCCTGATGCCCAGGCCGTCCATTAGTGTTCAGCCAAACGGATTCCGTCGGAGGTCGCGGACCCGCGCACCTTGCCGAACTGGATGTCCTTGGCCTGGGCGAGGCCAGCCAGGAACCCCGCGAGGATGGCCGTCATGCAGGTCCCCCGCCCACGCAGCCCGTCGCAGAGGCGCAGGTCCAGCGATCCATGCTGCAGGTCGATGCGGAGGCACGTCGCGACCTTCTCGGCCTCGAGGAGGCTGCTGAGCCGCATCCAGAGGTCACGCGCACTGGCGGCCTTCAACAGGGGGGCCGCGAGGGTGCCCAGCCGGTGCCCCTGCGCATGCAGGACCTCCGTGTCGGCGTCCTCGGGCGCCGCCGCCAGTGCCTCGAAGGCCGAGGCGAGGGAGAGCCTTGGGGTGAGGGGGCTGAGGCTGACGTAGTGCTGCACCGCGTCCCTCAGCTGGGCCACCGGCAACTCCGAGGAGCCGATCTTGGTGCCCTTGAGCCGGTACACCTTGCGGCGGCTGTCCGTCGGATGGGCGATCTCCAGGATCAGTTCGCGCGCCAGGAGCTCCTTCATGTGCAGGCTGGACAGGGTGGGCTTGCTGCGTCCCGTGATCTCCACCAGCTGCGGCAACTGCTTCTCGCCGTCGCGCAGGGAGTCGAGGATCTGGCGCTGCACGGGGCTCGTCACTGCGGCGTACCCGGCATCGGTCTGGTAGATGTCGAAGGCGCCGTCCCCCATGTTCCCTCCATGGTCCATGCCACCTAGGGCCGTAAAACGTTTCTCATCGTTCAAACGAAAGCGGGCCGCCATGCTGAACCGCGCCCCCCGCCTCCCGGGGCCGTGGCCAAGACCGCCCCCGCTGCATGGGCCGTCGCGGCCATGGGGCTGGCCTTGACCTTGCTCCCGGCGGTCGCGGGTGCCGGGACAAGGGGCGCCGCAACCGATGCAAGCGAGGCACTCGCCTGGCTTGCAGCCCTGGAAAGGCAGGCCGGCCCCGGGGGGTTCGACGCCGGGCTCGCCCCCTTGGCCGTTGAGGCGGCCGTCGCGCTCGGGGTGGACCCCGCCGCATGGCCGGACCCGGCCCATCCAGCACTCGCAGCCCTCGCGCCCGCGCAGCCCGGGCAGCCCCTGCTGCCGCAACTGCGCGCCATCCACGCACGCGCCATGGCAGGCCGCACGACGGACGCCGACCGTCAGGCCGTCCACGACGGGTGGTCGGAAGCCCAATCAGGCGATCCTGCGCTGCTCAACGACGACATCTGGGCCTTGCTGGTGGCCGCCCGCCTCGGCCTCCAGGACGGCGCTTCCGCCAAGGCCGCCGAAGCGCTTCTGCATGCCCAGTCCGCCGAAGGCGGCTGGCCGTGGCGCGAGGGAGGCGTGGCCAGCACCGACGTGACGGGCATGGCCACCATGGCGCTGGAGGCCCACCATGCGCTGGACGAGGCCGCCCGCTCCGGGGCCCTCCGGTTCGTGGCGGCCGCGCAGGCGGCGGACGGTGGATACGGCGAGAAGCAGGGGGCCCAGCCCAACTGCGACAGCACCGTGTGGGCCATCCGCGGCCTTGCCGCTGCCGGCGCCAGGGTCCCGCAGACGGCGTGGGCCTTCCTGGCAAGTTTGCGCCAGGCGGACGGCGGCTTCGCCTACATGCCCGGCCAGGGCTCCAATGCGCTGTGCACCGCGGAGGCCGCGACCCTTCTGGGCGAGTGGACCCGCATGCACGGCGAACCCTTCGGGTACGCCGGAGCCTCCGGGACGCGGGCCGCCTCCGCGGCGTTGCCCCTCACGCTGCTTGGCGTGGGCGCGTGCCTGGCGACGGTGCGGGCGCGCCGGGCACGACGACCGCCGCCGCCCTCCACGCGCGCACGGTGGGCGCGGTGGCGGCCGCGAAGAGCGCCGCGTTGGCGAGGGCCGGGAGGACGTTGAACGCGAGGCCGGCCGCCAGCAGCACCCGGAGGGAACCAGGTTGCGCCCGGTACTCGGGGACGAGGGCCCACGCCAGCGCGTCGGCTGCCAGGCTGAACAGGAGGGTCGCCACGAGGCCGATCGTCGCCGCCAGCGCCCGGTTGGCCCAGGCGCTGGCCCCGCGCGACGACCCCCAGTCCAGGCCACGCAGGGCGCCTCCGAGGAGCCCGAGGAGGGCCATCGCGGGGGCGTTGACGAACGGCACGGGCTGCAGGCCGGTCAGCACCAGGTCACTGAGCGCCATCGCCAGCAGGCCGGCCACGGCCCCGATGCGGGCGCCGAAGAGGATGCCGCCGAGGAACACGACGACGTAGGTGAAGGCTACGTTGGGGACGGCCAGCAGCGCGAAGCGGCCCGCCAGCGCCAGGGCTGAAACGGCCACCACGGGCGTCCATGCCGCCGGCAGGTCCAGGCCGGCCAGCCGCAAGGCCTCGCGTCGCGTCTCCGCTCGCCGCAGGGACACAACCAGGAGCGGCGGCAGCAGCGCCGATGCCACCCGCGCCCTGCCCCATCGTCCGCGGGGCCACGCCCCGTCCAGTCGCACGGCGTCCAGGAGCCGGTGCGCATCGCGCCCGACGTCGCGGGCGCACAGCGCCAGCGCCGCGACGGTGCCGGTGGCGCGCGGGGGCAGCCGCAACCCGTCCAGCAGGGGCTCGATGGGCACCAGCCCTGACCAGCCGAGGTTCACGGCCGCCACGGCCGTCAAGCGGAGGGCGGCGCTTGCGCCGAGGGCCAGGCCTTCGGGCCGGAGCCACCCAAGGGTCGCGGGGCCGGGCCCGAACAGGCCGAAGAGGAGGAGGTCGAAGGCGAGGCTGGTCCCCGCCAGCCAGAGGAGGCCCCGTCGCCGCCGCGCCGCCGTGGCCCCCACCACCAGGAGGGCGCCGCACCACGGCAACGGAGCCGCGAGGCAGGCCGCGGTGGTGGTGAGGATGCCGGCCGTGGCCAGCACCGCGGTCGCTCGCCTCATCGCGGCACCAGGTCCAGGCGGGTGTGCGCCGCCGCAAGCAGCTCGGGGTCGTGGCTGGCCAGGAGGATGCATGCGCCCTCCGCCAGACTGCGTGCCAGGGCCTCCCACAGCAGGCCGCGCCCTTGCGCATCGAGGTGCGCCTCGGGCTCGTCCAGAAGATGCACGGCAGCGGGCACGAGGGACTTGGCAAGGGCCAGTCGCTGCGCTTCGCCTCCAGAGAGCGACAGGGGGTGCCGTTCCAGGAGGCCCTCGAGCCCCCACGTGGCGGCGAGGGTCTCGATGGTGGGGCTCACGGGGATGTGGCCCGCGACGGCGAGGCCCGCGGTGAGCTGGTCGGTGGTGCGTCTTCCGGCGAGCCCTGAAGCACGGGACACGACGGCGTCCAGCTCTTGCCGCACGCTCTCGTGGCGCAGCAGCTCCCGCGCGTGGGGCAGGAGGAGGCGGAGGTTGGAACCGGGGCGGACGGGCCAGCCATGGATGGTGGCGGCGCATCCCGGGGCGAGGGTGGCGATGCCGCGCAGCAGGCTGCTCTTGCCGGAGCCGTTGGGACCCGCCAGCGCGTGGAGGCCGGGGCCAAGCTCGCACCCCGCGAAGGGGGAGGGCAGGAAGGGCGGCTGGCACGGCGGCACGCGCAGGACCGCCTGGCCCGCGCCCCGCGGCAGCGCCGGGCGGTGGCCGCCAGGTCGCGGATCCAGGTCGACGGTGCGGGTGGCAAGGCCGGCGGCGAAGCCGGAGTGGTCGGTCAGCACGACGGCTCCGCGCCGCGCGTGGTCGCGCACGAGCCCCTCCAGCATGCGGCGGCCGGCGGCATCGAGCCCCTCCGCCGGCTCGTCCAGCAGCAGCAGGGGCCGCGGCGTCGCGGAAGCCACGGCCAGAGCGAGGCGGCGCGCCTCCCCGGAGGACAGGGTGGCCACGGGCTGGTCGGGGCCGGGGCCCGCGGATGGGGTGGGCCCTGGCGGGTGGAGGGGCCGCCACCCACGAAGGGCCGCCTCGCCCCGCACGGTGAGGCCGACCAGGCCATCGCGCGGGTCCTGCGTGACCAGGTGTGCCTGCAGCCCTCGCGCCGGCCGCATGGCGGGGTCCGCGCCCAGGACCCGGCACGAGGTGGCCAGCAGGGGGGCGGGGAGCCCGGCCAGGAGTCGCAGGAGGGAGGTCTTCCCGGAGCCGTTGGGGCCGCGCAGCAGCACCACGTCGCCGGGGCGGACCACCACGTCGAGGAATCCGCCAGGGGCCCGGAAGCCGCGGACCTCGGCCAGCGCCGCCTGCGCCGCCAGGGCCGCCGGCGGGGGCTCAGGCATGCCGCTCGGGCGCCTCGAGCAGCTCGATGGGGACGCGGCGCAGGGTCTGCGCGTTCAGCCTCTCGAAGGCCTGCATGACCTCCGGCAGCCGGTCGCGGGTGACCAGGAGGAGGACGTCGATGCCCCGCTCGGCCGCGTTGAAGGCGGCGCGGTCGGCCGCGAACTCGAAGTCCAGCGCCAGGGTGCCGGCCCGTGACCAGGAGCGGGCGAGGATGCTGGCTCCGGTCCCGTGCGCGCCCACCTTCCCGGGAGTGAGCGTCGCCGCGATGCGCTTGCGCAGCCGGTCGCGGTCGACCTGCGCGATGCCTCCCTCGGCGGGCGCGGGCAGGCTCACGAGGACGAGGCGGCCTGGCTCCAGGCGCACCATGCCCTTGAGGTCGGCCACGATCACTTCGCCGCCCGGCTTGGCGTCGGACAGGGCGCGGCCGCGGCTGGGGGCGTCCCGCGCGGGCCGGGCCTCGAGGTCGCCGTCCGCCATGAAGAGGCCCACGTCGTCGCCGGCGCGGATCGGGGCGCGGGCCACGGCGCTGGTCACCTGGATGACGTCGAGGGGCGCGGCCAGCTCGGCCACCGCGTCACGCAAGGAGCGCACGCCTTCGTGGAGGGCCTGCAACCCCTTCGGCGTGGGCCGGTAGGCCCCATCCTCGCTGGCCATCCAGCCGGCCCGGGCCATGGAGCGGGCATGGGCGGAGACCGCCTGCACGGTGACGCCCAAGGCCTGCGCCACGTCGGACAGGGTGGCTCCCGGCCGGGACTCCAGGTGGGCGAGGATGAGGATGCGCGTCGTGAGGGTGCGGTCGCGCAGCGCCTGGCCGGGCATGCAGTGGCCAAGCCTTTTCCGGGTTCAACCTTTCGTGAGGTCCGGCAACGTGGATTGATGGTGGTCCGGCGATTGGCGGCAACCCTCCTGCTCCTTGCGCTCGTCGTGGGAGCCGCGTGGTGGCTGCGGGCCGGGCCTGCCCCGGTGGGTGAGGGTGGCGGAGTCCATGCCGTGGAGGTTGTGGGTCCCGGGGGCCGGTCGTTCTGGACGGGCACGGTGGCGCCGGTGGGGGAGGCCACGGCCCTGTCGGCACTCCAGGCGGCGGCCCAGGTCGGGAACTTCACGGTGCGGATCGAGCGTTCCTTCGCAGCGCTGGTCACTGCGATCGGGCCCTACGCGCAGGATGCGACGGGGGGATGGAACTTCTGTGTGGGCGACGGGTCAGGCTGGACCTGGGTCGCCATGGCGGCGGACCAGCGGGTGCTTGCGCAGGGGGAAGGGGTCCGCTGGGTCTGGGTGACGGACGGCGGCAACGGCTGCAGCGCGCAGTGAAGAGCGGCGAGGCGAGTGGGCCTTGTCGGATTTGAACCGACGTCACGTGGTCCCAAACCACGAAGGATACCAAGCTACCCCAAAGGCCCGGGGTGGATGCGGCGACTGGGCTTTGCAACAAGAAGCTATGTGCGGCCGGGGAAGCCCAGGGGTTACCTGCCCATGGTCCCGTCGCGCCACAGCTTGCCAGTGTAGGTGATGCGCTGCACGGCCTTGCTGAAGGAGTCCAGGTTCGTGGGCTTGTGCACGATGGCGACGGCGCCCAGGCGGCCGCACGCCGCGATCATCTCGAGGTCCTGGGACGCGCTGAAGACGATGACCGGGAGCTCCTTCGTCGCCTCCTCGCGCCGCAGCGCCTGCAGGACCTCCATGCCGGCCATGCCGGGCATGCTGAGGTCCAGCACGACCATGTCGGGCCGCTCGGTGGCCACCTGCCGCAGCAGCTCGTGGCCGTCCGCCACGAAGCGGATGCGCGGCCGGCGCTCGACCTCCTCGAGGGCCATCTCGATGAGGCGGCGGTCGCCCTCGGCGTCCTCGGCCCACAGGATGACGGGGATGCGGGGGAGCTCCATCTCGGGCATGGCGGAACCGGTGCAGGCGGCGACGATTCCGGCCGCGCCTGCTCCACTCCCGGCCCGGTATTTATCCCCTGCCGGACAGGGGCCAAGGGGGTTTCCCCGCCGGCGGACGCCGCCTTGAAATGCCGGCCCATGGTGCGCAGGCCATGGCCGTCTGGAGCGACACGGACTTCCTGGCCGCACGCGCCGCTGGCGCTTTCGCGGCGGAGCCCTGGCTCGAGCAGGACCTCACCCCCAACGGCCTCGACCTGCGCATCGGGCACGTCCTGGTGCCGTCGCTCATGAAGGAGGCGCAGATGGAGGGCGTCGTCTCCGTCCCCGGGATGACCCGCTTCCTGGTGGGGACCCAGACCGTGCTCACGATGCCCTCCGACGCGGTGGGCTCGCTGTGGATCCGCTCCAGCTTCGCGCGCAAGGGCATCCTCGCCAGCTTCGGCAAGGTCGACGCCGGCTTCCGCGGCAACCTCACCCTTGGTGCCTTCAACGCCAGCCACGAGCCGGTGGACATCCGGGTCGGCGACACGTTCTGCCAGGTCGTCCTGCACCGCATGGCCTCCCCGCCCCGCAAGCCCTACGCCGGCAAGTACCAGGACCAGCGCGGCATCACGAAGGCCAAGGCGTGAGCGTCGACCTGCCCAGCATCCCCGTGCGGGGCGCCATGCCGTGCCTGGAGCGCGGCTGCAGCGCCTGCTGCCACGACATCGAGATGCTGCTGACGGATGCGGACGTCGCCCGCATCGGAGCCGTGGCCCCCGGCGTCGATTTCTGGTTCATGGCCGAAGATGGGCACCGGCAGCTGAGGACGCGAGACGGACCAGCGGCCAAGGGTGGGGCAGGCAAGCCATGCGTGTTCCTTTCGCCACAGGGCACCTGCTCCATCCACGCGGCGCGCCCGGAGGGCTGCCGCCTCTACCCTGCCGTCTGGGACGACGACGCCGCCACGGCCCGCCTCGATGCCGACTACTGCCCGCACACGGATGGATTCCTGCTCCCGCCCGCGACCCAGGACGCCACGCGGCGGCTCGTGGCACGCCTGCACGCGCAGCAGGAGGCGCGCGCGCGGGCAGGGGGCGGCACGGGCGCCGGAAGGGACGGGTTATCAGCCGCCCCCTGATGGGCGCGCATGGGCGTCCTTGCCGCGAACGCGGCCGTGGCTGCAGGAATCCTGCTGGCTGGCATCGCGTTCCTGCTCTTCGTGGTGGGCGCCATCGCGTACCGGCGCGTCCGGCACGCCCGCCTCCTGTGGGTCGCCCTGGCGTTCCTGGCCCTGTGCGCGCAGGGCGTGCTGCTGGCCCTAGAGGCCTATGCGCGGCGCGCCGATGTCGCGGCCGGCTCCCCCGTCGAGGCGCTCCTTTTCCCCGCGCTGGGCTTGGCCGCCGCGTTGTGCCTCTACCTGGCGGTCCTCAAACGGTGACGCATGGGGCCGGATGCGGACACGGTGCTGGACCTGGATGCGCGGCGCCGCATCGTCGAGCACGTGCGCCTCCACCCCGGCCTTCACCTGCGCGCCCTCGCGGAAGCGCTGGCGATGCCCGTGTCCACGCTGGAGTACCACTGCTACCACCTCCTCAAGCACGGCCACCTCGCGGTCCGTGAAGGCAGCGGCTTCAAGGCGTTCTATCCCGCGCAGGGGATGGACCGCCGCGACCGCGACATCCTCTACCTCGTCCGCCACGACGCCCCGCGCCGCATCTGCGCGTACCTGGTCCTGCATGCCGGGGCCACGCCGGGCGACCTCAAGGCCGTCATCGCCCTCTCCGCGCCCACCCTGTCGTTCCACCTGAAGAAGCTGCGGGACGCCGGGATCCTGCGCGAGGAGCCCGACGGCCGCACGAAGAGGCTGTACGTCGTCGATCCCGAGCGGGTCGCGAGCCTGCTGGTCACCTACCGCGCCTCCTTCGTGGACGACGTCGTGGACCGCTTCACGGAGACCTGGCTCGCGCTGGCGCCACCCGTGCAAAGGAAGGACGACCCACCCGCTGGCCCAGACTCGGAGCCGCCGGCCCACTAGTTGGCGGTGCCGGGGAAGGTGGTTGGGGTGTGAGGTGGAGGGCGCGCGTAGAGCGTGGCTCAACGGGGCCGGCGGGGCCAGAACATGCCGGTGGCGGCCACGAGGGTGCCAGCGACGCCGGCCAGGAGTCCAGCGAGCACGCTGGGCTGCAGCACCGCGCCAAGGCCCGCGATGGAGATGGTGTGGACGCTCCAGTGGGGGACGCTCACGAGGACCTCGAGGCCGTTGGCGTCCGCCACCACCCAGTACTCCGGGGTGCCGGCATCGTCCGTGGGGTCCAGCACGTCGGCCAGGCTGGCGGCCCGCACGAAGACGACCTCGGTGCGCGTCCCGTCCGCGTTGTCGTCGAAGTAGCGCAGCTCCAGGCGGTCGGCCGTGGAGTTGCGCACCAGGACAGGGTCGACGTGCAGCACCACGGTGCGGCCCTCGGTGAGGTTCGAGGAGAGGGTGACCGCGATGGGGGCGCCATCGCCGGGGAGGTGGACCTGGACGGACATGTCGTCGTAGGCGACGACCTGGATGGCGCGGCTGGCGTTGGCGGGGTGGTGGCGCAGCTCGACCTCGGCCCCCAGGTGGCGGTCCTCCATGGCCTGCTGCAGCCGGCCGCGCAGTTCGCCGGGCGCCGGGCCGTCGGCGAAGGGCCCGCTGGCCTTGTTGACATGGAAGCCGAAGAAGCTCGTGAGGGTCACGGTGAGGCCGTCCCACGTGGCGTTGTCCGAGACCAGGAGGGCAGACCGGCCGTCGCCGTAGGCGATGCGGGCGCCGTGCGGCCCGGCCTGGACGAGGGTGCCAGCGGGGAACGCGAGCGTCACGGCGCCGTCCTTCCCCTTGAACTCGATCTGTCCGACGGGGTTGTCGTGCAACCGCAGCTGCGTGTCGGCGTCCCCCAGCACGATGGCGTCCCCTTTCCGGTCGGGGGCATGGGAGGCGCCGCTGCCGGGGTCCAGCTCGAGGCTGTCGAGGACGGGTCGCCCATCCACCATGTAGGCGGCAAGGCGCGTGGGCGACTCCACGGTGAACTGGATGAATTCGCGCTCGTCGCCCTTCTCGTCCCGGTGCGGCGTGGGGCTGGGGCAGCGTTCCTTGGGCCGGTCGGAGCAGGGGCGCGACTCGGGGCCGGGACCGCCTTCTGCCGCCGCGAAGGCGCTCACCGCCAGCAGGCTGGCCAGCAGCAGGACAGGGACGGTCCGTGGGGTCATGGCCTGGACTCCCCCTTCTGGACTTATAACCCCGCTCGGACGGGTGTCAAACGGTGGGGGCCCGCGGGCGTGCGAAGAAGGTCGTCGCGCCCCGGCTGAGGGGCCGGGGTGCGGCCACGTGCCTTGCACGGGCCCGCCGCCTCAGGCATTCATAAGGCAACACCAGGGCCGCCCGTGCGGTCCCAGGGACACATGAGGTAGTCCCGCAAGGAATGAGCCGCCCGACCTCCAAGCATTGTACAGAGTTGGGCCCTGCGTGGCCCGCTCCAGCCAGGGACACACATGAAAGCCATCCTCCTAACAGCAACCCTCGGGGTCCTGGTGCTCGCCAGCCTCCCCGTCTCCGCCAACCACGTCCAGACCGGCGCCACGGGCGCGACCACCATCCAGTTCGACCACGACGGCGACAACGAGTACTGGGTCGAGGTCCTGGTCCGGGCCGGCCCCGGGGACTTCGTCACCACCGTGCAGGCCCGCGCCGAGGGCGGCATGTGGCATTACCTGCAGCACAAGGCGACCTTGGGCGACTGGCACAAGTGGGGCACCAACACGGCGGACCAGTTCCGCATCGCCCCCGGCCAACGCGTGCAGTTCCGGGCCGACGTGATGGACGACGCCCGCCAGGCCACCGACGTGATCACCAGCTGCCCCTTCACGCATCCGGCGGGCGTCGAGCAGTGCAGCAGCACGTCCCCCCAGCCCACGTCGGGATTCGACGCGACCTTCACGGGGTTCCGCGGCAACGAGTACTGGGTGCAGGCGAACGTCGCCACCAACGGGCCAGCCATCGTGCGGGTGGACGTCCACCTCGACAACGGCGCCTGGATGCCCCTGACCAAGCAGTCCTGGGGCGGCTGGGCAGCCTCGTACCACATCACGCAGGGGACCATCGTGCAGATGCGCGCCACCGCCTCCGACGGCCGCACCGACCTCAGCAGCTGCCGGCAGTGGATCCCGCCCTCGGGCCAGGACGCCAGGATCGTGTCCTGCGGCACCACGGCGCCTCCGCCGCCGCAGTCCTCCACGATGACGTTCACGGGCGTGAAGGGCAACAACTACTGGCTCGAGGTCGTGATCAAGGGGGACAAGCCGATCTACCCGGCCTGGGTCTACTTCAATGACTGCACCGGGGATCCGCACGACCTGACCTACCACGCCGACTGGGGCAAGTGGACCCTGGGCACGTACATCCCGACCGGCACCAAGGTCATCATCGAGGCCTTCTACGAGGGCCATGACCCGCAGCGTTCCGGCGGCTACATCTGGCCGAATGCGACGCCCACCAGCGGCTGCTGAAGCCAAAGACCTCCCTTCCTCCTCTTTCCCTCTCCTCTTTCCTCTGTTTTCCCGTGCCCCTCCTTTCCCCCCTTCCACGTGCCGGCCTGCCCGCAGCGCCCCCCGCCCCACTCCTCTTATATTCCGCCTCTGTGGCGCGAGTTGCCTTGGGGACGATCGCCGACCAGATCAAGGAGATCGAGGCCGAGATCTTCAAGACGCAGAAGAACAAGGCCACCGAGTTCCACATCGGGAAGCTGAAGGCCAAGATCGCGGCCCTGCGCGCCCAGCAGGAGAAGCAGGCCTCGGCGGGTGGGGGCGGCGGCCTCAGCTTCGCGGTCAAAAAGTCCGGCAACGCCACGGTGGGCCTGGTTGGGCTTCCCTCCGTGGGCAAGTCGACCATCCTGAACGCGTTGACCGGGCAGGAGACCTCGGCCATGGCGGCCTACGAGTTCACGACCCTGACGGTCATCCCCGGCATGGTGCACCACCGCGGCGCCGACATCCAGGTCCTCGACATGCCCGGCATCATCGCGGGCGCCCACCTCAACAAGGGGCGGGGCCGCGAGGTCATCGCCGCCGCCCGCAACTCCGACATGATCCTGGTGACGCTCGACTGCACGAAGGCGCACCAGCACCTGCCCATCGTCCTGCGCGAGCTGGAGCAGTCCGCCATCCGCCTCAACCGCCGCCCCAAGGACATCGCCGTCTACTACACGGACCGCGGCGGCGTGGACGTGCAGATCACGAAGAAGCAGTCCCACCTCACGGCCGAGGAGATCGCGGACCTCATCAAGCAGTTCAAGGTCAACAACGCCAACGTCGTCATCCGCGACGACATCACCGCCGACGACCTCGTCGACCACATGGCCGGCAACCGCGTCTACATCCCCGCTGTCGCCCTCGTCAACAAGGTCGACCTCGCGGGGGAGGCGAAGTACAAGGAGATCGAGGCGTGGCTCAAGGAGCAGGGGTTCCCCGCCATCCCGCTGGCCGCCGCGAAGGGCTGGGGCATCGACCGCGCGAAGGACTTCATCTTCGACAACCTGAACTTCATGCGCGTCCACCTCAAGCCGCGCGGCGGGGAGGCCGACATGGTGGAGCCCCTCATCGTCAAGTCGGACACCGACGTGGGCCAGGTGTGCGACATCCTGCACCGCGAGTTCCGCAAGAAGTTCCGCTACGCCAACGTGTGGGGCAAGTCCGCCAAGTTCCCCGGCCAGACCGTGGGGATCGACCACAAGCTGAAGGACGGCGACATCGTGACCATCGTCACCCGGATGGGCTAGCAGGAAGGGAAGGCGCCAGGTTGCCAGTCCCGCACAAGATCTGGACGCTGGCCGAGGCCAACGCCGCCCTCCCCGGGGTGCGGGCCCTGCTGGCGCGTGTCCGCAAGCACCTCTCCGACCTGCGGGGGGCGGAGGCGCAGCTGCGCGACCTGCGCACGGTCTGGGGCGACCAGGTCCTCTCCGTCACGTGCCCGGACCACCAGGAGTTCCTGCACCACGTGGGCCGGTTCAACACCCACCGCGACCTCTACCTGGAGGCCTTCGAGCAGTTCGCCGCCGGGGACATCGAGCTCAAGGACCCGGACACAGGCCTGGTGGATTTCAGGGGGCAGCTGGGCACGCGCACGGTCCTGCTGTGCTGGCGCGAGGGCGAGGCGACCGTGTCCCACTACCACGAGCTGGACACGGGGTTCCAGGGCCGCAAGCCGATTCCCTCCCTGCAGGGGTTGTGAAGCCGCCGGCCTTCACGCGGAGGGCGCGGAGAGGACGCGGAGAAGGAACCTCGACTGGTCGAAAACAGCGGGACAGGAGATGCATCTCCGCGGCCTCCGCGCACTCCGCGTGAAAGGCGGTCTAGGCCTTCTTCGCCACGTCGCCGCGCTTGTAGTCGTCCTGCAGGCGCTCGATGTCGTGCTCAGAGCAGTGTCCCATCTGCAGCTCGACGATGACGAGCGGGACCTTCCCGGTGTTGGCGATGCGGTGCGTCTCCCCGATGCCCACCACGTGCGTCTTTCCAGGCGTGAGCGGCGTCGGCGGGTCCGACCCCTGGTCCTCCCCAGAACCCGAGATGATGCGCCAGATCTCGCGGCGCTCCTTGTGGCGCTGGAGGCTCATGCGGGCGCCGGGCTCGACGACCATGCACTTGAGGGTGGCCTCCGGTGTGCGGTACCAGTCGACCCAGATGCCCCAAGGCCGCTCCTCGACGCGGTCGGACTCGAAGAGGCCGACGGCGCGCAGGGCCGGCAGGAGGTGCTCCATGCCCTGTCCACGAGCCTCCGGCAGAAAAGCGTTCAGGAAACGGCCGGACGGGTCCCCTCCGCTGCGCTGCGGGGACCCCTCCGTCCGCCTGCGGCGGATGCCCACCCCCTCCGGGTATCGTTTTGTGGGCAGGCCACCGCCCCTCCCCGCACCGTTTTGTAGACGACGGGCATGGCCGCCTCCATGCTCCGGAACACGGTGCGCGTGATCGGCGTCCCCATGGACCTCGGGGCAGGCCGCCGCGGCGTCGACATGGGCCCCAGCGCCATCCGGGCCGCGATGCTGCACACGCGCATCCAGGACCTCGGCTACAAGGTGCAGGACGCCGGCAACGTGTTCACCGTGGAGCCCGAGGAGCGCAAGCCGAAGGATCCCCGCCTGAAGTACCTCGACGAGGTCCTGGCCGCCTGCCGTGAGCTGGCCGACCGCGTCGACAAGGCGGTCAAGGACGAGGTCACGCCCGTGGTCCTGGGGGGCGACCACTCCATCGCCATCGGCACCCAGGCGGGCCTGGCGAGGTCCTCCAAGCGCCGCGGGCTCCTCTGGTTCGACGCGCACGCGGACTTCAACACGGTGGAGACCTCCCCCAGCGGCAACATCCACGGCATGCCCGTCTCCGCGATCCTCGGGATGGGCGACCCGCGCCTGGCCGACTTCGATTCCCCCGGACCCAAGCTGGACGCCAAGAACCTCGTCTACATCGGCCTGCGCAGCGTCGACCTCGAGGAGGCCGAGATGCTGACCGATTCCCGCGTCACCTACTACACGATGCGCGACATCGACCAGATGGGCATGGCCAAGGTCATGGAGGAGGCCCTGCAGAAGGTCTCCAAGGGCGTCGACCAGGTGCACCTCAGCTTCGACCTGGATGTCGTGGACCCCCGCTGGGCCCCCGGCACCGGCACGACCGTGCAGGGCGGCCTCACGTGGCGCGAGTCCCATCTCGCCATGGAGATGCTGTCGGACTCCGGCCTGCTGTCGAGCCTCGAGTTCGTGGAGGTCAACCCGCTGCTGGACACGGGCAACCAGACCGGCGACTTCACCGTCGGCCTCATCTGCTCGGCGCTCGGGAAGGCCATCGTGCAGCCGAACGCGGCGAAACCGAAGCGGTGACGTCGGCGCCGGGCCTGACCGCAGATTTCACAGGCATGGGTTTCGCGCCCCCCTGAACCACGGAGGCCACAGATATCCAGGATACAATGGTCGCCAGTGTGGCCTCCGGGTGCACTCCAAAGTCCCACATGGCATGCGCTGCGCGTTCGGTTCTGGATCATCGAGCGTCCAACACTCCCATGGCGGTGGGGGCGTCGAGCACCGGAAAGATGTCTTGTGGTGCGCGGAGCGCGCTGTCTCGTGGCCTCGGCCCGGTTTTCGGGGGCGCGCTTCGCGCGCCCCATTTCCGCTCAAGGAATACACCCCAAGTCGGTCCTGGCCCCTGCCACGCGCCCCCGGCGGAGGTGCCGGCTACCCGGAAACTCCTCGCTTCGACAGACCGATGGGTCGTCCACTGGGCCTTTCCCAATTTTGAGGTGGGAGGATTTGGAGCGATGCGGGCCTATCAAGGCAGGACGGCCCGGCACGGCTTGGAATCTTCTGCATCTGTGCCATGCATGGTTCCGTGGGGGGCGTGGGGCCGGCGACTCCTGGACAAACGAGACCTTTCTTGGAAGGGTTAATAGCCGCCCCCACTTGGCGCGGCCAACCTACTGGTACCGTAGGGTATCCAGGTGAACCTCATGGCCGACGGCGACCAGACCTCCTACAGTCCGAAGACCGCGCTGCGCACCGCCCTGTGGCTTGCGGCCTTCGTCGTCCTGGCCTTCACCCTGCGCACCGTCTTCAACGCCGACGCGGGCTTCGACCCAGTCGGGCAGCGCCAGGTCTTCACCGGCAACGACCCCTACTACGACTGGCGCGCCGTCCAGTACACGCTCCACACCGGCCAGAACCTCGGCTTCGACAAGGCTATCAACTACCCGGAGGGCAACTGGAACCCCAACCCGCCCCTCTACGTGTGGACCACGGCCCCCGTCGCCGCCATCCTGTCGCACACCGGCATCGCCGACCCCGTGGGCGTCGCCCTCAACGTCATGGTCGCCTTCTGGGCCGCCATGACCGTCATCCCCACCTACATGGTCGGCCGCGACCTCTTCGGCCGCAAGGCGGGTCTGTGGGCCGGCTTCTTCATGGCGGTCTCCGCGCCGCACATCCAGCGCACCTCCTGGGGCTACCCCCGCCACGAGGCCATCGCCCTGTTCTTCATCGTCCTGGCCCTCGCCTTCCTCGTCCGCGCCTTCCGCAACCTCGACAACCGCGTCCTCGTCACGTCCTGGCGCAGCGGCGCCGCCGTCGGCCGCGGCGTGCGCGAGGTCGCCCGCGCCAACCGCGTCGCGCTGGCCTACGGCGCCCTGGGCGGCCTGGCCCTCGCGGCCTGCGCCAGCACGTGGAAGGGCTACCCGTACGCCCTCGCCATCCTCGCCGTCGGCCTCGGCTTCCAGCTCCTCGTCGACCACCTCCGCAACCGCGACTCCACCGCCGTCTTCATGGTGTACATCACCGCGACGGCCATCGCGGCGCTCCTGCCCTGGATCCTGGTCTACAACCACTTCCCCAACTTCCTGCCCAACACTGTCTACCCCAGCCTGTACGTCCTCGTGGGCATGGCGGTGGCCGGCCTCGTCCTGGTCCCCACCCGTGACCTGCCCAGCGTCCTGGTCTTCCCAGCCCTCCTGCTGGCCGGCCTCGTCGGGCTCCTGCTGCTGATCGTGGTGTTCCCCAGCGCCGGCCACACCATCTTCTCCGGCCTCGGCTACTTCAACCAGAGCAAGCTGTACGGCACCATCGCGGAAGCGCAGCGCCCCCGCCTGGGCGAGGTCGCCGCCAACTTCGCGTTCTTCGGCTTCCTCATCGCCTTCTGGGGCTTCGGCCGCGCCGTCAAGGGCGCCTACAAGGCCGACCCTGTCAGCATGCTGGTGGCCGCCTGGGCCGCGGTCGCCCTCTTCATGACCTTCGCCGCGAGCCGCTTCCTCATGAACGCGGCGCCCGTCATGAGCATCCTCATCGGCTACGCCATGATGCGCATCCTGGGCCGCATCGGAGGCGACGACGT
Source organism: Thermoplasmatota archaeon (assembly GCA_035526765.1). Lineage (GTDB taxonomy): Archaea > Thermoplasmatota > E2 > JACPAO01 > JAHFTW01 > JAHFTW01. The sequence continues at coordinate 183,076 of DATLBS010000006.1, forward strand.
GCGGCGGCGCTTCCGCTCCGCGCACGGCACCGGCCTCATGTCCCGCAGCGTCAAGTCGCTCTCGTGGAAGGCCGTCGTCGGCGTCCTGCTCGTCGCCCTCTTCCTCGTGCTGCCGGCCGTGTGGATCGGCGTCGATGCCGGCATGAGCTCCGAGTACGAGTCCAAGCTGGGGCTCCTGAGCAACAAGCAGGGCCACGTCAACCGCGTGGGCGCCTTCGGCATCGACTACGAGCTGAAGTCCAACGGCTGGCTGCCCGCCATGGCGTACCTCGCCAAGCAGGACACCAACACGTCCATCGAGCACAAGCCTGCCTTCGTCGCGTGGTGGGACTACGGCCACTGGGCCACCGGGCTGGGCGACCACCCGACCGTCGCGGACCCCTTCCAGTCGCACTACGAGCTGGCCGGCCGGTTCCTTGCCTCGGACTCCGAGCATGAGGCGATGGCGTGGCTGACCCTGGACATCCTGGACGGGGACTACCGCACGAACCTGGGCCACCTCAGCCCGAACGTGCAGTCCTACCTGCAGGCCACGTACCCGGAGCTTCTGAAGACCGAATGGGGCTACAACTACGGGCCGCAGTACAAGATCCTCAACGCCACCGTGAAGGGCGACGCCATCTTCACCCTCTACGACAAGGTGTGCGACCTCACGAAGACCTGCGTCGAGTACATGGCGGCCGACTCCCGCATGTTCCCCTACGATGACCCCAGCACGCCCGGCATCGAGCGCCAGAGCATCTTCTACGCCCCCGTGTTCCTGGCCAACAAGAACCCGGATGACTACCTCTCCATCCAGTTCCGCAGCGGTGCAACGACGCTCACCATGCAGCGGTACGGCACCGACGCCAACGGCAACTCCGTCGAGCTGGCCGAGCCCCGCTACGTGGACGGCTCGGGCACCCAATGGGTCGAGTACCAGGGCTACGCCTACCGCCCCGGCCAGACTCCCCTGCAGGGCGCCACCACCGCCTCCGGCATCCCGCTGTTCAACACGGAGGCCATGGAGGTCACCGCGAAGTTCTACGGCACGATGTACGCGCGCGCCTTCGGCGGCCTCACCAGCCAGACCCCCGCCGGCGAGGGCCTCAGCCACTGGCGCGTCGTCTACGACTCGCTCACCAACACGACGCAGCCCGACGTGAAGCTGCGCGAGGTCGCCCTCCTGCAGTACTACCGCGGCGCCACCGTGTCGGGCACCCTCAGGGACGACGCCGGCAAGCCGCTGTCCGGGTTCCAAGTCGCGTTCCAGGACGCAAGCGGCGCCGTGCACGGCTCCGGCGTCTCCGGCGCCGACGGCAAGTTCACGGCGGTGGCCCCCTTCTCGCAGTCTGGCGACCTCAAGCTGGTCGTGCGCGGCTCCGACGGCTCCATCCTGTTCTCCGAGGCCCGCCCCGAGCTCCAGTTCACCCCGGCCCAGGCCCGCTCCGGCGCCTCGGTGGGCGGCATCGACCTGGTGCTGCCCCGCGGCAACCTCATCGGCCACGTCTTCGTCGACAACGACGGCGACGGCAAGTTCAGCGGCAACGACACTGCGCTGGGCAACGCCAAGGTGCAGGTCGCCGGCCAGTCGGACACCAGCGACTCCAAGGTCGGCACCTGGGCCGTCAACGGCATCGAGGTCGGCTCCTACACGCTGACGGCGACGCTCGACGGCTACGAGGCCGCCACCCAGCAGGTCGGCGTCGCGTCCGGCAAGACCACGAACATCGACGTCGCGATGGTCCCCACGCCCGGCACGGTCCTCGTGAAGGTGCTGGACAAGGACGGCAACATCCTCCCCAACATCGACGTGCAGGCGCGCGGCAGGGCCACCGAGTTCGGGATCACCAACGAGACCGGCGTCGCCTCGATCAGCCTCGCGCCCGGCCACTACGACCTTGTCGTCGACGACAACGTGACCAAGGACGGCGCCAACGTGCGCTACCAGGTGCGCGGCGTGGTCGACGTCCCCGTGGGCGGCAAGGAAGTCGCGGTCACGCTGCGCGTCGAGTAAGCTCGAAGCTTCGGCCCGACCGGACCACATTGCACAGATGCGTTGGATGACGCCACGCGGGGGACCTATCTGAACGAGAGGCCCGCACCCGTGCTGCATCGCTCCAAACCCTTGATCAAACCGGAGACGGACGCCCGCTCCACGTCCGGTCCTGGGCGATTACAGGCCAGCACATGTGCCGGCGGGCGCGTCGAGGACCAGAAAAAAGCCGTTTGGTGCGCGGAGCGCACGGTTCCGACAAAACACGGCAAGAGGGTGGAGCTTCGGTGGGCGCGCTTCGCGCGCCTCCAATCCATCGCCTGCAGGAACAGACCGCCGCCCTCGCCACACACGCTCACGGCAAACCGAATCTCGGGTCTTCACGGCGACCGATGTGGCGTGGTCTTGAGCGGGTGGTCTTGCTTGTTTCGAGGCAACAGATGGGTTGCCTGTGGTCTGGAGCGTGCCGATGCATGCTTGGGCGCACACGACGGCACAGCATCTGACCTATCTGTGCAATCTGTGGCTCAGTGGGGGGCGTAGCGTCGCAGCGGTCTAATCCTTCAAGGGCATGGACTCGCACGCCGCTTCCAGGATGTCCATGCCGGCGTCGATCTTCTCGATGCCGCACGCGTAGCTGAAGCGGAGGTGCCCCTCGCCGAGGCGGCCGAAGGCGCTGCCGGGGCTGCAGATGAGGCCCTTGGGGGCCAGGCTGAGCGCGAACTCCTCCGAGGAGATGTCGAAGTCGTACTTCGGGAACGCGTAGAACGCGCCGCCGGGCTTCACCATCTTCATGCCGCGGATCTTGTTGATGCGGCGGTGGATGCGGTCGCGGCGCTTCTTGAACTCCTTCAGCATCGCCTCCGCCTGGTCCTGCGGGCCCTCCAGCGCCGCCACACCGGCCCACTGCATGGGCGTCGGGGGGCAGGCCACCGTGTAGTAGTGCATCGTCTCGATGGCCTTCACGTACTCGCGCTTGGTGGCGATGCACCCAAGCCGCCAGCCCGTGATGGCGTAGGTCTTGGAGAACGAGTTGACCCAGATCACGTTGTCCATGTGCGACAGGAACGAGTGGTGCTCCGCGTCGTAGGACAGGAAGTCGTACACCTCGTCGGCCACCACCATGACGCCGGCGTCCTCCGCGACCTCGCACAATCCGCGCACCGTGGCCTTGTCCATGCAGGCGCCCGTCGGGTTGGACGGCGTGTTCACCATGATCAGCTTCGTGCGGGGCGTGATCTTCGCCTTGATCTCCTCGAGGTCAGGCTGGTAGCCCGACTCCGTCGTGAGCGAGTAGGGGATGGGGAAGCCGCCGCACAGGCGCGCCTGCGCCGCGTACAGCACGAAGCCGGGGTCCGGGACGAGGACCTCGTCGCCGTGGTCCACGAAGGTGTGGTTCACCGTCATGAGGGCCTGCGTGGCCCCCATCGTGACGATGATGTTCTGCGCCGCGACCTTCTCGTGGCGGTAGTCCTTGATGCGGTGCGCCAGGGCGTCGCGCAGCTCCGGCAGGCCAAGGCTGGGCCCGTAATGGTTCTTGCCGGCCCGGACGGCCTCGTCGAGGGCGTCCTGGATGTGCGGCGCCGGCTCGAAGTCCGGCTCGCCCAGGCCCATGTTGATGGAGTCCTTGCCGGCCAGCTCGAACATCTTCCGGATGCCGGACATCTCGATGCCCAGCAGGCGTCGTGCGACCAGGCCTTTGGATTGCATGTCGGGGGTGCTCCGGATCGGCCCCTGGGCCTTGCGCGGGCGACGGGGAGGGTGTACAAAAGGAGGAGTTGTCGGCGGCGGAGGAGTCCCTGGAGGGGTCAGGCCCGGGCGGTGCGCCCGATGGTGGCCTCGACCCCTTCAGGGACGGCCTCGCTGTCCGTGTCCTCCGCCCGTTCGGGGCGCACCCGTGGCCGCCGCACGGGCCGGCTCGTGCCCTCATGGGCGCGCCTGGCCTCGTCCAGCATGCGGAAGGCCTGCTTGATGTTGTCAACCTGCAGGACCACGAGGTCGCCGGGCTGCGCCAGCTCCAGCGTGTGCTGGATGGCCTCGGCCTCGGAGGCAGCGGTCTCGACGCTCTCGGGGGCAAGCCCGCCCGCCACGACGCCCTCGCGCACCATGCGCATGGTCTCGCCAGGCTCGCGGCCGCGCGGGTCGGGGTCGCAGAGCACGACGTGGTCGTACATCGAGCCGACCGTGTTGCCGAAGGCCAGGATGTCCTCGTCGCGGCGGTTGCCGCTGGAGTTCGCCATCGCGATGACGCGCCCCTCCGCGAGGCTGCGCACCACGGGCTGCAGGGCCAGCAGCGCCGGCACGTTGTGGCCGTAGTCCACGAGGACCTTGTAGCCGCCCATGTCGATGAGGTTGAGGCGGCCCGGCAGGTTCTCCGGCGTCGGATGGAAGGACTCGAGGGCCTTGCGGATGGACTCCGCGGGGACGCCCAGGGCGCGGCAGGCGGCCACCGTGGCCAGGACGTTGGCGACGTTGAAGCGCGCCGCCCCCTTGAGGGTCACGGGGACGTCGCGCAGGTCGCCGATGATCTCGTCGCCGGTGGAGTCGCGCACGACGATGGAGTTCCCGCTGAGCGTCACGGCCTTGCCGGCGCGCTGCACGTGCGCCGCGATGCGCCGCGACTCCCCGTCCAGGGAGAACAGGGTCACGTTGGAGCGCAGGCGGTCCGCGTACGCATGCACGAGGTCGTCGTCGGCGTTGAGGACGGCGGTCCCGTTGCGGGCCACGGCCTCCACGACCACGGCCTTGACGTCCGCCAGGTCCTGCAGGGTCTCGATGCCACCCTCGCCCAGGTGGTCGCTGGCGACGTTCAGCAGGACGCCGACGTCGCAGCGGTCGAACCCGAGGCCGCGCCGCAGGATGCCGCCGCGGGCGACCTCCAGGACGGCGTGGTCGACCAGCGGGTCGCCGAAGACCACGCGCGCCCCGTCCGGACCGGAGTAGTCCCCGTCGAGGGTGGGGTTGCCGTCGATCTCCACCCCCGACGTCGTCGTGAGGCCGACCTTGGCCCCCGTCGAGCGCAGGACATGGTTGATGAGGCGGACGGTCGTCGTCTTGCCATTCGTCCCGGTCACGGCGACCACGGGGATGCGGCCGTCCTGGCGACCGGGGAACAGCATGTCGATGATGGGGGCGCCCACGTTCAGGGGCCGCCCGTTGCTGGGCATCGCGTGCATGCGCAGGCCAGGCGCCGCGTTGACCTCCACGACGCCGCCGCGCGTCTCCTTGAGGGGAAGGCGAAGGTGGGGCGCCACGATGTCGAGGCCCATGATGTCGAGGCCCACGAGGCGGCTTGCGCGCTCGCACATGAGGCGCACCGTGGGGTGCACCTCGGCGGTGACGTCCGTGGCGGTGCCGCCCGTGCTGAGGTTGGCGGTGCCCTTCAGGCGCACGACGGCGCCGGACAGGGGAATGGAATCCGGGGTCAGCCCCTGGCGCGCCAGCATCTCGGCGCTGTGGTCGTCCAGGTCGATGCGGGTAAGGAAGTTGTCGTGCGCCTCGCCGCGGCGGGGGTCGCGGTTGGCCTCCTCGACCAGCTGCCGGATCGTGCGGGTGCCATCGCCCGTCACGCAGGCGGGGTCGCGTCGGGCCGCGGCCACGAACCGGCTGTTGATGACCAGGACGCGGAAGTCCGCTCCCTGCAGGCACTGCTCGACCACGATGTGGCGGTTGACGGCGGAGGCCGAGTCATAGGCCTTCCGCAGCTGGGCGAGGTCCATGATGTCGGTGGTGACGCCGCGGCCGTGGTTGCCCACGAGGGGCTTGAGGACGACGGGGAAGCCGAGGTCCTGCGCGGCGTCCACGACGCCTTCCCAGGTCGAGACGACGTCGCCGCGCGGCACGGGGATGCCGGCGTCCGAGAGGATGCCCTTCGTGCGGTCCTTGTCGTCGGCGATCTCGGTCCCGATGCAGCTCGTGCGCCCGGTGAGGGAGGCCTGCAGCTTCTGCATGCGGGCGCCCTGGCCCAGCTGGATGTAGTTGTCCTTGTCCAGGCGGGTGACGGGGATGCCGCGGCGGCGCGCCTCGTTCACGATCGCCTGCGTGGAGGGGCCGAGGGCGTTGGCCTGCTGGAGGCTGCGCAGCTCGTCCACCAGGGGGGCCAGCGGCGGCGGGTTCCCCACGAGGATGCCCTCCAGGATCTCGACGGCCATGCGGCCGGCCTCGATGCCGGCCTCGGCGTCGCGGTATCGGTACGCGACCTCGTACTCGCCGGCGTGCTTCGTGCTGCGGGTCTTCCCGAAGCCGACGTGCATGCCGGCCAGGCATTGCAGCTCGATGGCGACGTGCTCGACGACGTGGCCGAGGAGGGTGCCTTCCTTCATGCGGGTGAGGAACCCGCCCGGCGTCTCGGGGCTGCAGCGGTGCTCCGCCAGGGACGGCAGGAGGGCCTGCAGGGCGGCAGGGAAGCCGGGCAGCTGGGCCGTCGTGGTCTCGGCCAGCTCCTCGAGGTCCAGCAGCATGCGGACGACGGGGTAGGGGCTGTAGTGGTTCGCTCCGGGGATGGCGCGGTGCTCGATGATGTGCATGTCAGTCCTCCTTCTTCTTGGTCGGCGGGATCTCCAGCCGCTGGTCGGCCAGGTGGTAGAGGTGCCCCTGCACCATGGTGTGGACGATGATGTTCTGGACGGCGATGGCCTCGCCGATGGAGATGTCGCTGATGTTGGTGTAGCGCAGGTGATGCCCGTCGATGATGACGGCCACCCCGGTCCCGATGACCTCGATGCGCTCGCCGTCGCGGATGATGATGCCCGTGTCCTCGCCGATGCCGATGCCGATGTAGCCCGGGTTGCTGGTGACGACCTCCAGGAGGCGGCTGAGCCGGCCCCGGTCGAGGAAATGGGTGTCGATGACGCAGGTCTTGATGAGGCCCAGTCCGGGCGTCATCTGGACGCTGCCCTTGCGCATGGCGCCCTCGGGGTGCGACTCGAAGATCATGGTGGAGCTCATCGCCGCCGAGCCTGCGCTGGTGCCCGCCACGACGCCGCCGTTCCAGTAGTGGTCCTTGATGGCGCGCGCCACCTTGGTGCCCCCGAGGAGGCTGGTGAGCCGCAGCTGGTCGCCACCGGTGAGGAAGACGACGTCGCAGGCCCGGATGCGTTCGGCGTACTCCTTGCGGTCGGCCTCGTCGCGGCTCTGGATGTCCATGACTGCCACGGTCTTGATGCCCAGCTTCCCGAACGCCTTCACGTAGTCCTCCCCAACGACCTTGGGGATGCTGGAGGCGGTCGGGATGACCTCGACGATCGTGGTGCCGCCGGGGGGCAGGTCGACCACGCGCTTGAGGACGGCCTTGCCGAACTCCTTGTCCTCGTTGCCGCCGATGGCGACCAGGGTGCCCTTGGGGGCCGGCAGGTTGTCGGTCATGCGTCGCCGTCCCGCAGGGCCGCCCACGCCATGTCCTGGTTGCTGGCGCCGCCCCAGCGGCCGCCGTAGAGCGCGATGGCCCCGACGTCGACCAGGGGCGGGAACATGCTGCAGGCCTCCTTGAGGACCTCCTCGATGGACTTCCCCGCCTCGAGCTCGACATAGATGCGGCGGCTGAGCATCTGGCGCGCCAGGAAGTCGCCGGAACCGGTGACCGCGACGGCGCCCTTGGGGCCGGCGTAGATGCCGCAGCCGATGAGGGGGACGTCGCCGACGCGCCCAAGGAGGGTGCTGATGGTGCCTCCGGTGCTGCTGGCCGCGGCGAACGTCTTCCCGTCCGTCGCGAGGACGCCGACGGTGTCGGAGTCGCCCAGCATGGACTTGATGTCCTGCGGGTAGTTCCAGTTCAGCGCCAGCGTCGTCATGTCCCAGTCGTAGTCCTGGGCGGCGACCTTGGCCAGGCGGAGGACCTTGGTGACCTCGTCGTAGCGGCGCTTGGCCTCGGGGGTGAACGGGTCATGCGGCTTGTGGCCGTGCATGCGGGCGAAGGCGATGGCGCCCTCGCCGACCAGGAGGTTATGGGGGGTGCGGTGCACCAGCTGGGCGACCTCCACGGGGTGGCGGACGTCGCGGATGCAGGCCACGGCGCCGTACTTGCCGTCGGAGGTCATGCAGGAGGCGTCCATCTCGATGGTGCGGCCGTCCAGGCGGAGGTTGCTGCCGGTGCCCGCGTTGAACCTCTTGTCGTCCTCGAGCTGCGCGCAGCCGGCCACGACGGCCTGCAGTGGGGTGCCTCCCTGGCCCAGGGTCTCCAGGGCGAGGCGGCAGGCCTTCTCCGGACCGTCGCGGTCCATCGGGCTGCTCGAGGCGCCGCCATGCGCCACTGCCATATGCGTGATGACGTCCCCTCCAATCCCGTCCTTCCGGATGGGCAGGACCGCGGCTAAGCCAGGTTTTGGTTAAACAGGGTGAGCGCCCCGTACAGGTCCGGTTCCCGAAGGTCCAGGGTCGTGCCAGGGCTGGCGCTGGGCGGAAGGCTGAGAGGGCCTGGCGTGGGGGCCTAGGCGGTGAGTTCCTGTTCCTGGGCCTCGTTGCCGGGGGTGGCGACGACCTTCTCGGGGAAGTGGCTCAGGATGACGATGTCGCCCTTGGAGGCGACCCAGCGGTAGGGGACGGCGACGTTGTAGCCGCCCTCGATGAGCTTGCTGTTGGTGCGGGTCAGGACGAGGCTCCCGACCTTGCGGTTCGGCAGGTCGAGCAGGACGTTCTGCACGACCCCGACGTAGTTGCCCCCGTGGGTGTACACGGGGAGATTGATGAAGGAAGTGACCTCAGCGTCCAAACGGCATCCCTGGTGGGTCCTATTCTGTGGCCGCTTAAACTCTTTCGTGTTCCGCTCAGGAGGGCGCCAGAAGGCGCAGGGCCCCCATCGTCGAGGCCCTGGGTGGGGAACCCGCGAAGCGGACGGAGGGGTGCCCGGAGCCGAAGGCGGAGGGCACCCGTCCGGCCGGCCGTTACCAGAAGACGATGCTGCGGGTGGTGAAGTAGACCCCGGCGAGGAACCCCACCAGGGCGCCGCCGTTCAGGAGGGGGAGGCCTGCCTGGGGCCTCCCCTTGAGGACGAAGCCCATGAGGACGCCGAAGCCGACCAGGGTGCCGAGGGCGGCCCCCAGGGAGGGGAAGGGGCCCCAGGCAGGCTCGCCGAACTGGAGGGCGGACACGACGAGGATGGTGGGCATGACGAGGTCTCCGAGGCCCATGAACATGGCCTCGCGCTCGCCCTTGGTGCCGGTGCTGGCCTGCTTGAAGCGGGCGGCCTCGTCGCGGAAGCGGTAGTGGCCGTGCTTGGGGATGACCAGGAGGACGGGCAGGCGCAGCTCGATGACGGTGTCGGCGAGGCTGAGCATGTGGCGGGTCCGGTAGACCGCGATGGCATCGTAGATGGCCAGAAGCGCCAGCAGCACGAAGACGGGGACCAGCCCAAGGGAGATGCCGAAGATGGCGGCGGAGCCTGCCGCCACGACGAGCCCGACGGCGTCCACGACGTACCATTCGGGGTGCAGGTAGAGCGCCAGGACGAAGCCGGCGGCGATGAGGGCCGCCCCCAGGTAGGCGCCGGTGGCCGGCAGCCCAAGGCTCACGGCCAGCAGGGGATAGGCCACGTAGGCGATGGTGAGGGCGACGGTGCCCAGGATGATGAGGCGGATGAGCCATTTGGCCCCCTTGCGGGCGATGTAGAGGATGATGAAGGTGAAGACCAGGATCAGCAGGACGTACCAGACGGAGTTGCCCACGTCCTGCGGGTCGGAGAAGGCCTGCAGCCCCGCCGTCTTGAAGGGGGCGGCGAAGAGGACGGCCAGGAGCATCGTGGCCACGAAGAAGGCCAGCAGGACGGCGGTGCCGCGGTACTCGGCCATCGTGACCGGCATGAGCGGAGGCTCGGGGACCGTGAGGGGCGTCGGCTCGACGGGCTTGCTCGCTTCGTCCACGGGCGGGGAAGCGGGGAGGGTCGGATAAAGCGCGAAGGTCGTGCATGGATTCCCCCGCCGAACCACGGATTTCACGGCCGACAGCATGCCGGCAAAGGGTTCGCGCCCCGCCGAACCACAGATTTCACAGATTTCACAGAACCACGTTCAGTCTTCCAGTTGTCAGGCGCTCCATGTTCGGTTCTGGATTGTCGAGCGCTCCACGTTCAATCCTGGACGGGTTCCAGCTAACGCCCCTGTGACGGTGGGGGCGTCGAGCACCAGAAGAATGCCTTGTGGTGCGCGGAGCGCACGGCCCGACTAGCCACGGAACCCACGGAGGACACGGAATCATTGTTTGGGGAGCGTCCATGAGTTCCGTGGTCTCCGTGGCTAGCGGCGGCGGGCGCGCCGCGGCGCGCCCCATTCCATCGCGTTCCGGAACAAGAACCCCTGAGCCGTGCCGGCCGTGCCACGCGCCGCCGTCGGAGGTGCCGGTGCCCTGGGATCTCTCGCTTCGGGGCGACCGATGGGTTGGCCGCTCTGCCCCACATCAAGGCAAGGGGAAGCTTCTGTGAAATCTGTGAAATCTGTGGTTCGGTGGGTGCGAAGCTCGCGGACTTACCACAGCTCTTGGTTCGAGCGCTTGATCTTGCGCCGCTGGTTCTCCAGGAACCGGTACACCGATGCGTGCTCGGCCCCGCGCAGGATCATGTCGACGGCCTGCTTGGCGTGCCCCAGCTCCTCGAGGTCGCCGATGATGCCCACGGTGTGCCCGTAGATGGCCAGGTCGCAGGAGGTCTGCTCCTCGATGATGCGCCGCGTCTTGCCCTCGCTGCCGATGAGGCGGGCGGTGACGCGGCGGATGTGGTCCTTGTGCTTGCCCACGTAGTCGTGGAAGTCCAGGAGCTCGAAGTAGCAGTCGTCCGAGAACAGCCGCAGGGCGTGCTCGGGGGAGAAGCCGCGGCCGATGGCGCGCACCACGTCGCGCAGCTTCAGGACCATGAGGGGGTCGGCGCCCTCGACCTGGTCGTGGATGGCGACCTCGTTCTGCTCGGAGTCGACCTCGATGTGGACGCCGCTGCGCTCCTCCAGCATCTGCCTGGTCGAGCCGTGCGGCCCGATCATGGCGCCGATGCGGTCCTGCGGGATGCGAATGAAGATGGTCATTCGTCGTCCTCCGTGTCCTCGAAGTCGTCGTCGTCGAAGCCGGGGTCGCGGCCGCGGCCGGCCTTGCTGCGGCGGGTCGTGTTGGATTCGCGCTCGAGGTGCCGCTCGTGCACGAGCTGGGCCTTGATGGCCATGGGGTCCGCGTCGACCTTGTGGCGGCGGAAGAAGGCGGTGAGGTTCCTGAGGTCCCGGTCGAGGTACTCCTGCGCCATGGGGTGGTTCTTGAGGACGGCCTGCCCCACGTCGATCATGCGTGCGGCGAACCCGGCGGGCGGCCCGTCGGCGCCCTCCACGAGGACGTTGTACTCCGAGAGGTCGGCGTGGATGAGGTCGGCCTCGTTGTACGCCTTGAGGTAGTCGCCCACCAGCTGCTGGTAGAGGCGCTCCATCTGGGACTCGTCGGCGAGGGTCTTGAGGCTGGGCCATGGGCCCTCCTGCTTTCCCAGGTACTCCATGACGAGGACGTTCTGGCGCGCCTTCAGGGGTTCCGGGACGTTGCAGCCGGCCTCCCGCATGCGGATGAGGTTGCGGTACTCCTTCTGGCACCAGGCATGCACGAGGCCACGCTTGTCGCCGGAGACACCCTGGAACCGCTCGTCGCCCTGGATGTACTGCAAGACGTGCTTGAAGGTGGCCGTGTTGATGCGGAAGATCTTCACCGCGACGTAGGAGCCGCCAGGCGTCGTGCCGCGGAAGACGTTGGCCTCCTTGCCGGTGGAGACCGGGAAGTCCAGCGACTTCAGGAGGCCGTGCGTGAGCATCTTGTGGAGCGTGAGGAGCGTGGGCTGGTCGAAGACCTCGCTCTCGGTGCGCCGGTCCGGCCCGCCCGTGCGCGGCGACAGGCCGCCCTGCAGGGCATCGGCGCGGCGGAACGCCCACTCGTCGTTGGAGGCCACCGTGTCGTGGTCGTCGGGGTCGAGGCGCAGCAGGGGCTCGAAGTCGGTCTCCCCATCGGCGCGCATCGCCTTGCCGGACGCGGGTCCTGCCATGGTCAGAACGCGCCGTCCAGCAGCTCGGGGAGCTTCTTGCGGCGGCTGAGGTTGACCGCCTGCGTGCGCAGGTAGCGGTACTTGACGTCGGCCTTGTCGTCCTGGAAGTCCCACGGCTTCACGATCATGAGGTCGCCGGGCTTGATCCACATCCGGCGCTTCATCTTGCCCGGGATGCGGGCCATGCGGGACTTGCCGTCCTCGCACATCGCCTTGATCTTGGAGGCGCCCATCAGCTGGTCCGCGATGGCGAACATCTCGCGGTTGCGGGTGTCCGGCATGCGGTAGCGGTTGACGGCCTCGATGGAGTCGCCGCCCTCCATGACGGAGGGGTCCGGCTCGAAGGCGTCGTCGTCGGGGCCCTCCTCGACCTTGGCGACGGCCTCCGCGACCTCAAGCTCCTCGTCGACCTCCGGAGGCTCCGGCACGGCAAGGTCATCCTCGAGGTCCTTTCCTGGCTTGGGCACGCCCGTTCCACCCAGGTGCTTTATTTATGGCTTGGGGACCCAGCAAGGATTCCCCGCGCAAGGCCGGCAGGGAGGTGCCAGCGCACACTTCAAGCACGGCACGCCGCTGGCCCGGTCGTGGCGGAGACGGCGCAGGCGGAGCGGGCGCACGACGCCCAGGGGCCGGCGGGCCGCGAGGAGGTCGTCGCCATCGAGCCGCGCGTGCGCCTCGTGGCGCACACGGCCCGCCCGTACGAGCTGGCGGTGGCCTCCGCGCGCACCTGCTACGCCTCCGACTTCGTGTTCGTGGGCCGCCTCGACAAGAAGGGCGAGCGCACCCGCACCAGCCTGCTGGACGCGCTGCCGCAGTGGAAGGCCGAGCTGGACGAGATCGGCCGCCTCGACACGCCGCACGACAGTCGCGTGGCCCTGGTCTCCCGCCTGCAGCCCAAGGTGCAGAGCGCGGATGTCAAGGTGGCCCTCGAGGCCTTCGCGGACCTGGCGCGGCAGCGCGCCAGCACGGATTCCCGCATCGCCCACAGCATCTACGAGGCTGGCCACCACACGCCGTTCCAGCACCCGACGTTCGTGTTCGCGATCGAGGGCGTGAGCCGCAACTGCGTGGAGTCGTTCCTGCACAACCACACGTTCTACAATTCGGAGCAGCAGAGCCAGCGCTACGTGGAGATGAAGCACGCCCAGGTGCACGTCCCCGTCAGCATCCGCTCCGACCCAGCGGCCCGCGCCGTGTACGAGGAGGCCGTGCAGCAGGCCTGGCAGGCGTACCACGCGCTGCGCGAACGGCTCGTCGAGGCGAACCTGCGCACGATGTCCGCCATCGGGAAGGTGAAGGGGCAGACCCTGGCGGAGGTCCGCAAGGAGGCCGAGAAGAAGTCGCAGGAGATGGCGCGCTACGTCGTCCCCATCGCGGCCGGCACCCAGCTCTACCACACCGTGTCCGGCATCGTGCTGCTGCGGTACATCCGCATGTGCGAGGCCGCCAACACGCCGCGCGAGGCGCGCCGCGTCGTCGAGCAGATGGTGGAGGAGGTCCGCCGCGTTGACCCCGCCTTCGTCGCCGAGATCCAGGAGGTCCCGCGCGCCCGCGCCGACACCGTCGAGGCGCAGCTCAACCAACCCGCGCCGCCCGCGCCCGCGCCGCCGCCCATGCGGGAACCGGCGCAGCTGCTGAACGCGACCCCGGAGGCCCCCGCCCTCGTGGTGGCGGCGCTGCGGGAGGTCACAGGGTCCACCCTGCCCGACCGGGAGCTGCTGCGGCGCGTGCTCGACCCCGCCCTCAACGCGGCATGGGGCGACACGCTGAACACGTGGGACCACAGCCCGGTGCTGCGCACGCTCCGGCACGTCCACTACACGTTCCGCAAGCGCATGAGCCTCAGCGCCTACGCGCAGGACCAGCGCCACCGCATGACCCCCGGAACGCGCCCGCTCCTGTCGCAGTGCCTCCATCCGGCGCCCGACGTGCACGTCCCCGACATCGTGGCGGCCGACCCGGAGGCCCGGGCCCTCTACGACGCCACCATCGCGAACCTGTGGGCCGCCATGATGCAGCTGCGCGACAAGCATCACGTCCCCGTGGACGACGTCAGCTACCTCCTCCCCAACGCGACGCATGTCCACTTCCACCAGTCGGGCGACCTGCTGAGCTTCATCCACAAGTGGCGGCTCCGCCTGTGCTTCAACGCGCAGAAGGAGATCTTCGAGGCCAGCCTCGCGGAGCTGCGGCAGGCGCAGGCCGTCCACCCCGAGCTCACCGGGTTCCTGGGTCCCCCCTGCTCGTTCGTGGCGGCCCGCCAGCCCGCCGAGAGGCAGGAGGACGTCGCCGCGTGCTGCCCGGAGGGGACCCGGTGGTGCGGCGTCAAGGTGTGGCTGAACTTCGACGCGGCGAAGGGGATCCCCAAGAGGCCGTACTGAGGCTCCCCAACGTCAACCTTGATGTCTCGGATGGGTTTCGTCGCATGGGCCGTGGTGGCCCGGTGGTTGCATGAAGGCTACGCCCACGGTGCTGGTTGTGGACGACGACCCGGACGTCCTGGAATCCGTCAGCGACCTCATCCAGATGGACCTCTGCTACAACGTCGTGACGGCACCCTCCGGGGAGCATGGGCTGGGAATCCTGCGCAGCCAGCCCGTCGATGTCGTGCTGTCCGATTTCCGCATGCCCGGGATGGACGGCTGCGTCTTCCTCAGGCACGCCCACGAGATGCGGCCCAAGGTGCCCTGCCTCATGATGACGGCGTACCCGAACCCGCAACTGGAGCAGGAGCTCTGCAACGACCTCTCCTGGCCCATCCTGCGCAAGCCCATCGACGCCGACGACCTCGGCCAGATCCTGCGCGACGCCGTCCAGTGACCGCCGATGACCACCCGCTCCAAGGGGCCGGCTGGGGCAAGTCGCCGCGCTCGTACGCCCGCCCCCTTGGGTCCTACAATTTCTTCGCGCGCTTCGTCGACTCCCAGGGCAGGTCCAGGTCGGGCCTTCCGAAGTGGCCATAGCTCGTCGTGGGCGTGTAGATGGGCTTCCGGAGGCCCAGCTCCTCGATGATGGCGCCAGGGCTGAAGTCGAACTCCTTCCGCAGCAGCCGCTCCAGGGCCTCGTCGCCGTCCTTGGCCGTGCCGAACGACTGCACGTTGATGCTGACGGGCTGCAGGCTGCCGATGCTGTAGGCCACCTGGATCTGCGCCCTCTCCGCGTACCCGGCATCGACGAGGTTCTTGGCGGCGTAGCGCGCGAAGTAGGCGGCCGAGCGGTCCACCTTCGTCGGGTCCTTCCCAGAGAAAGCCCCGCCCCCGTGGGGGATCCAGCCGCCGTACGTGTCGACGATGATCTTGCGCCCCGTGAGGCCGCAGTCGCCCTTCGGGCCGCCGATCTCGAACTTGCCGGTGTGGTTGATGAAGAACTGCGTGCCCGCGTGCAGCAGGTCCTGTGGGATGGCGTGCTCGATGCAGTGCTCCCTTAGGTCGGCGTGCAGGTCCTGCTGGGCGACGTCGGGGGCGTGCTGCGCGGCCAAGACCACGGCATCCACGGCGACCGCCTTGCCGGCGGCGTCGAAGCGGACGGAGACCTGCGATTTCCCGTCGGGGCGCAGGTAGGAGAGCCTGCCCTTGCGGCGCAGCTCCGTGAGCCGCCGCGTGAGCCCGTGCGCGAGGCTGATGGGCAGCGGCATCATGTCGCGGTGCGACTTGCGGCGCGCGTCGGCCTGCGCGTAGCCGAACATGAGCCCCTGGTCGCCGGCGCCGATCTGCCGGTCGTCGCGGGCGTGCACGCCCTGCGCGATGTGGGGGGACTGCGGCACGATGCGGGACGTGAACTCCGCGGTGTCCCACCCGATGCCGGTCTCGGCGGAACCGTAGCCGATCTCACGGATGGCGCGCCGCGCGATGGCCTCGTAGTCGACGTCCGCCTGCGACGTGATCTCGCCGGCCAGGCAGATGAACTCCGTGGCCACCAGGGACTCGCAGGCGACCTTGGCGTGCGGGTCCTTCTTGAGGTGCGCGTCCAGGACGGAGTCGCTGAGGCGGTCGGCCACCTTGTCGGGGTGCTCCTCCGTCACCGACTCGGAGGAGAAGACGTAAGAGCCCATCGCAGGCACCGCGACCGGGCCGGAGATAAAGAAGCCTAGGGCGGCACGAGCCCCGCATGGTATCGGCTTGAGTGTGCCGGCCCCCAGGTCGCCTTGTGTTTCCCCCCATCGCCCCGGTGTGCGCCGGAGCGGCGTCGAGACCTCCCTCTGGGCCGTCTCGACTTACATCAACCGGCCCATGTCCAGGAGGTCCGCGCCCTGGACGCCCGGGACGCCGGTGATGAGGGACTCGACCTTGTCGTTGTTGCCCTCGATGTCCTCCACGATGAAGGAGACCACGAGAACCTTCATGCCGAACACGAAGGGCTGCACCTCGGCCTTGTTGACCTTCCCGACGTCGGCCGGCAGCGCCTTGCGGACGTTGGCCTCCAGCTGCTGCATGTTCGTCTCGGCGTCTTCCGGCGTGATGCGGTACTTCAGCAGGACCTGGCCCATGGCGGCGCCCACAAGGGGGCCATATTTCATGATTTGGCAGGGTCACGGCACTACAGGTGCAGGAACTTGAACAGCTCGTAGACGAGGAACGCCGGCCAGAAGAGGGCCTTCAGGATGCCGATGACGCCCGCCCAGAACGTGGGCGAGTTCTGGAAGTAGTAAACGAGCGCGCCGAGAAGCCCAAGGCCGTACACGGCGCCGGCGCCGCTCCTCTGGATGACCTTCACCCGCGTCGTGGGCCGACCCTCCCATTCCATGCCGTCGGCGAGTCCCCGCGGGTACTTAGGGGGCCCCATGCGCTTTTCCATCTGCCCCCGGTCGCGCGCCTCAAGGGCGATTGGCCTAGCTCGGTATGGCAGCGGACTTTTAATCCGCCGGTCAAGGGTTCGAATCCCTTATCGCCCGTTCAGTTCAGTCGAGTCATCGGGGTCGCCGCCATGTGCGGGGGGCGCATCGCGCCCCCCACGCCGCAACGTGATCGACCTTCGTTTGAAGGTCGGGTTCGGATCATGGATCGCGGGTTTGCTGGCAGGGCCGGCATGCCCGTCGCTTCGTCCCTCTGTGCAGACCCCTCACAGAGGCTGGCCCCCACATGTCCGGAGGCGGCTGACATTTCAGGGTCTTGCCAACGGCTATTCCCGAACGACGTTAGGCTCATGGCATGGATGGGGAGCGGCCGCAGGACCTTCTTCAACGGGTGGAGCGGGCGCGCCGCGTCGTGAGCCTTTGCAGCCAGGTGATCATCCGGGCGTACGACGAGGCCGCCCTCCTGGCAGAGGAGTGCCGCATCCTCATCGACGTGGGCGGGTACGCCATGGCCTGGGTCGGGGAGGCCAGGGACCCAAGGGGGCCCCTGACGGCCCTGGCGCATGCCGCCATCGAGGCCACGGGCGTCCGCGCGGTCCCGCCTCCCTGGGCCAAGGGCCTCGGGCCGCACACCCCGATGGCGCGGGCCATCCGCGAGCAGCGCCCGCAGGTCGTGCGCAACATCCCGGGGAACCCCGACCTCGCGCGGCGGCATCCAGAGGCCGAGGCGATGGGGTACTCCGCCTTCTGCGCCTTCCCGCTGCAGTTCGGCCCGCACGGCGCCGGCGCCCTTGCCGTCTACGCCCGCGAGCCCGATGCCTTCGAGCCCGAGGAGGTCGCCCTGCTGCGCGAGCTGGCCGGCGACCTCGCCGTGGGGGTCGCGGTCCTTCGTGCCAAGCACGCCAACGACATCCTCGAGGAGCAGCTGGAGGCGGCGGAGCGCAGGTTCCGCAACCTCATCGACCACGCCCCCGTCGCGGTCCTCCAGGTCAGCCTCACCGGCCAGGTCCTCATCGCCAACCAGACGCTAGCGAACCTGCTTGGGTACCGCAACGCCGCCGAGGTCATGGCGCAGCCGTCCGAGGCCCTGGCCCGGCACGTGGAGGAGGCCGATCGCGAACGCATCCTCAACCTGCTGCGCGCAGGGCCGCCCTACCGCGCCCTCGAGCTTCGGGCGCGTCGCCGCGACGACACCTTCGTCTGGGTGGACGTCCTCGTGCAGCCCGGCATCGGCATCGGGGAACGAGTCATCGAGGCCTTCGTGCGCGACCTCACCGCCGTGCGCGCCGTGCAGCTGGCCAGCGCCCGCCTTGCCGCCGTCGTGGACTCCTCCGAGGAAGCCATCATCGGCATCGACGCCAAGGGCGTCATCCAGAACTGGAGCCGCGGCGCCGTCGCCCTGTACGGGTACAGCGAGGCGGAGGCCCTGGGGCGCCCCCTCGTGGAGGTCTGCGTTCCCCTGGACAGGAAGGCGGAATGGGACGGCATCATGGCGACGCTGGCGGCGGGCCGCCGCGTGCACCGCTTCGAGACGCAGCGCCTGTGCAAGCAACTCGACCTCAAGGACGTCTCCGTCGCGGCCAGCCCCATCATGGACGCGGATGGCACCGTCGTGGGCGCCTCCCTCATCGAGCACGACGTGGGGGAGCGCCACCGCGCCGAGACCGCGCGCCTGGCGCATGAGCGGCAGCAGCAGGAGGTCTTCCACCTGCAGGAGCTGAGCCGCATCCGAGCCGACTTCATGGGGCGCGCCTCGCACGAGCTCAACACCCCCCTCACGCCCGTGCTGCTGCAGCTGCAGTCCCTCAAGGAGATGCCCGGCCTCGACGCCAAGCAGGTCCTGGGCCTCGCCTCCATCGAGCGCAACGTGCTGCGCCTGGCCGTGCTGGTGAAGGACCTCATGGTGGCCTCCACCCTGAACTCGAACCGCCTGGACCTGAGGCCCGGGGAGGTCGACCTGCGCGAGCTGGCCTCGGACGCCGTCGCCTCGTTCCAGTCGCAGGCCCTGCGCCAGGAGGTCCTGCTGCGGGCCAGCGGCACGCAAGGCGTCCCCGCCTTCGCGGACCGCGACCGCATCGTCCAGGTCCTGTTCAACCTCCTGGGCAACGCCCTCAAGTACACGCCCAAGGGCGGGCGCGTCACCGTGGAGACGGCGCTGCAGGACGGCGAGCCCACGGTCACGGTCACGGACACTGGCCTTGGGTTCCCTGCCAAGCGGCACGGCGACCTCTTCCGCCCCTTCGGCCGCCTCCACGAGGAGATCGAGGGCACCCCGCCCGGCACCGGCCTCGGCCTCTTCATCTCGAAGGGGATCCTGGAGGCCTCGGGCGGGCGCATCTGGGCCATCAGCAAGGGGCCCGGCAAGGGCGCCACGTTCGGGTTCGCGCTTCCCGCCAAGCCGGTGGCGCGCCCCGGCCGCGGCATCGTGGCCGCCAAGGGCTTCACCGACCCCGCCGCCGAGGAGGCGCGGGACGCGCCGGTCACGCCGGTCGTCGTGATGGAGCAGAAGGCGTCGCCGTCGCCGCCCCAGGGGCCTCCGCATCCAGAAGGCTCCCCTCCCCAGGAAGCCGCGGGGGCGGCGAAGCCCTCCGGTCCCGTCCACCCTGCCGTGCCGGCTCACGCCGCGACGGAGCGCACGCGCAGCAGGTAGCCGCGGCGCCTCTGGCCGCCGGCCGGAAGCGAATCGAACACGAGCTCCTTTCCTTCCTGCGTGACCGAGGCATGGCCGACCCGTGCCGCCTCCCGCACCTTGCGCGCGGCCGACCGCACGGCAGGCGTGTCGAGGGCCGGCACCAATTCGAACAGCTTGCCTCCCACGGCCTGGGCGGCGGAGAGCCGGAACATCCGGATGCAGGCCTTGCTCCAGAAGAGGACCTGGTCGTCCGCGTCGCACGCGATCACGGCGTCGGAGGAGGTGTCGAGCAGGAGACGCAGGAAGTCGTTGGCGCGCTCGGCGTCCGCGCCAAGGCCGCGCATCTGCTCCTCCATGGCGGACATCTCGTCGTTGAGGCTCTGCAGCTCCTCGTTCACCGTCTCCAGCTCCTCGTTGCGGCTCTGGAGCTCGTCGTTCAGGTCCTGCTGGGCGCCAAGCCGGTGGTCTGCGCGCCGCGCGCGGGCCGAGGCGCTGAGCCGGACATCCTCCTTCGGGGCCGCGCCGCGCGGCCGGGCCTTCTTCGGGCTGGGCACGCTGGATGGATGGCCGGCGCGGCGGAAAAGCGTGGTGTGTCTAAGGCGGTCGAAGCCCGGCACCTGCCCCATGGCCTCGCTGGGCCCGAGGAACAGGATGCCATCGGGGTTGAGCGCGAAGGCGAGGCGGTGGAACTGCCTCTGCTTCTCCCGGGGCGAGAAATACATGAGAACGTTCCGGCACACCAGCAGGTCGATGCGCGACAACGGCGGGTTGCGCATCAGGTCGTGGCGGCCGAAGACGACGCGGTCGCGCAGGGCCTTCCCCACCCGCCAGGCATCCTGCTCCCGGACGAAGTAGCGCGCCAGGTCGGCGGGGGCGACCCCCCGCAGCTGGGCCGCCCGGTACCGCGCGGTGCGCGCCACCTTGAGGGCCCCCTCGTCCAGGTCCGTGGCGAACACCTTCCAGGTGGCCTCTGGGCCCGTCCCGAAGTGGCGAGCCAGCAGGAGGGCGAGGCTGAAGGGCTCCTCGCCGGTGGCGCAGCCTGCGCTCCACACCCGAAGGCCAGGGCCGCGGGGATGGCGGGCCAGCTCCGTGGCCAGCGAGCGCCAGGAGGAGGGGTCGCGCCAGAAGGAGCTGACCTTGATGAGGAAGGACGCGCGCAGGTCGTCCAGCTCCAGGGGGTCGGTCTGCAGGAGGCGCAGGTAGGCCGCCATGGTGCGGCAGCCGCGGGCCGCGATGCGGTGCTGCAGGCGCCGCTGCAGCGTCGTTGGCCGGTACCGCGAGAACGGCGTGCCTCCGTGGGCCTCCACGAGCGCCAGCAGGCGGGCCCATTCACGCCGTGAGACCCTGACCCGGCGGGTGAGGGCACGCACCAGGAAGGCGGGGATCTGGTCGACGGGCAGGACCGCATCCACGAGCCCCGTGCGCCCGGCAGCCTCGGGCATGCCGGCGAAGCGCGCCGTGGAGGCGGCCTCGGCCACCGCGAGGCCTCCGTGTTCCTTGATGGCGGCCAGGCCGGCGGACCCGTCGTTGCCGGTGCCGCTGAGGATGACGCCGACGGCGTACCGGCCGTTGGCGGCGGCCACCGACGAGAAGAGGCGGTCGACGCTGGGCCGCGAGTAGTTCAGGCGGGGCGCGCGGGTGAGGCGCAGCTTTCCGCCATGGAGCTCGAGGTGGCGGTCCGGGGGCGCCACGTAGACGGTCCCGGGCTGGATGGAGACCCCGCCGCGCGCCCGCTCGACGCGCAGGGAGGTCAGGTTCTGGAGAAGAGGCGCGACCTGGGAGTCGTGGTGCGGGTCGAGATGGAGCACGACCAGGATGGAGGCGGGGAAGCTCTCCGGCAGGCCGCCCAGGACGCGGCCCAGCGACTCCAGGCCGCCAGCGGAGGCGCCCAGGGCCACGACGGAGGCTGGCCGCGTCGGCCTTTTGGGGGGCACTGGGAGCGTCGGCATGGTGGGCGGGGACGCTGTGCGGAGGCCGACGTGATATTTGGTCTGCGAGTCCGCTGCGGGTCGCCGCTCAGGACCGGACGATGTTCTCCACGGACCGGAAGGGGTAGACGGGTTGCTCGTCCGCGAGGCCGGGCCAGCCCATGAGGCTGGAGTCGACATAGTGGGTCAGGACGGCGGCCTCCGCGCGGCGCAGGAGCTCGGAGGCGGACCCCAGGCTGACGCCGGTGCGGGAGGCCAGCGTCCGCAGGTCGATGCGGTGCGGGATCTCGTAGTACCCGAGGGCGACGGCGACGGAGAGGGTCTCGAACTGGCGCCGGGAGATGGGTGCGTCGGCGCGGCCGCCGTGGACGGGGCGGCAGCGGACGTCGGATTGGCCGCGTGGGTCGGTGGGGCCCTCCAGCATCTGCACCAGGGCCCACACCTGGTCGCGCACGCCTTCCACGAACCAGGAGGCGTGGCCGTCGGGGCCTAGGTCGAGGTGGTGGACCTTCACGAAGGAGGCGACCTGCATCCAGGCGGGGGGCGGGGCGGCCACCTTGGCGCGCAGGAGCTTCGGGGCGATCCCGGGGGCCACCTGGACGTCCAGGATCCCAGGGTGGGGGCGGAGCCAGCGCGCGAGGATGTCGGGCTTGCCGGCAGCGGCGTGGGCCAGGAGGGTCCAGGGGCCCGGGGAATCGGCGGGGGGCGGCAGGAACTTGATGTGGACGTCGACGGGCGGGGTGGTGAAACCGGTCTTGTCACCGGGAAGGTCGATGCGATGGGTGTTGGCGGCGGTTCCGCGCAGGGAGGTGTGGCTCATAGGGCAGCGTGCTGTGACTCACCAAAGGTTGGCGACTCCGAATCAAGGCTCGTTTCCATAGACGTGTCGAGTATAGATACGCGCGGCTGCGTGTAGGTGTAGGGGCAAGCAGCGCCCATGGGTCGTTTTCCGTCGGCCTGGGTTGTTTTCGGGAGGAAGTCAACGAAAAACATCGGGGACCGGCATCCCCGCCGCCCGGGCCTTCCGCCTTCCATGGCCTATCTGCGCAACCGGGCCTTCATCTCCCTGAGCGTCCCCGCATTGAGGACCTGGCCCTTGGCCACCCAGCCCCGCCGGGCCTGCTGGACCGCATTTTCCTGGAACTGCATCTCGGGGACGCTGTGCGCGTCGCTGCTGAGGCTGAACGGGATCCCCAGGGCTGCGGCCCGGCGGATGATCGGGTGCGGCGGATCCATGCGGTAGGCCTGCCCGTCGACCTCGAGCGCCCAACCCTGGTCCAAGGCGGCATCGAGCAGCTTGTCCCAGTCGAGGTCCATGGGGGGCCGGCGTCCCAGCATGCGCCCGGTCGGATGCCCCAGGATGTGGGCGCACGGGTGCTCCATGGCCTCCAGGGTGCGGCGCGTCAGCTCGGGGCCTTCCTGCCGGTCGCGGTGGTGCAGGGAGCAGACCACGAGGTCCAGCTCGTCCAGGACGTCATCGGGGAGGTCCAGCCCGTGCCTCAGGATGTCCACCTCGGCGCCCTTGAGGATGGTGATGCCCCACCTCTCCGCCTTCGCCTGGTCGTTCACCTCCGCGATGTGGGCGAGGTGCTTGCGCATCTCGTCCGGCGTCAGCCCTCCCGCGATGCTGGTGCGCTGCGTGTGGTCCGTGATGGCGACGTAGGACAGCCCCCGATGCCTCGAGGCCTTCGCCATGGCCTCCACCGAGGAGGCCCCGTCGGTCGCATAGGTGTGCATGTGCAGGTCGCCCTTGAGGTCCGCCAGGGTCACCAGGTCCGGCAACCTCCCTTCCCTGGCCGCCTCCACTTCGCCCTCCCCCTCGCGCAGCTCCGGCTCGATGAAGGCCAGGCCCAGCGCCTCGTAGCATGCCGCCTCGCCTGCCGCGGGCGGCCACCGCCTCCGCTGCGCCTTGGCCAACCCGCGCAACTGCGCCACGTGGGCCTGCGACCCCGTGGATTCGAGGAGGGCTCGCCCCATCTGGGCGGGGGTCGCGAACCGGACCGCCACGGGCAGCTTGTCCCGCGTGGTCATGCGGACGGTGGTGGACGTGAGGTCCGCCGCGGCGGGCAGCGCCAACCCCTTCGCCCATGCCCGCATGGTCTTGCCGGGCTCCTTGCAGGCAGCCACGAGGTCGAGGTCCTCGACGACGTCGGCGCGGCGGCGGTACGCTCCCGCCGGCTCCACGGAGGCGACACCCGGGAACCGCCGCAGGTCCTTCATGAGAGCTTCCACGAAGGGGGCCAGGATGGGCCGGATGAAGGTGCCCTGGCGGGTGCGGCCCGCGCGGCTGGCCTTCGCCTCGCCGTCGTGGTGGCGGTGGCTGCCCGGCTTGTCCCGCTTGAGCTTCGGCACCTTGCCCGTGCGCAGGACCTCCACGAGAAGGGATTCCAGGTGGGGCCCCACGTTGGGGAGGCTCGTGAGGGGCTGGCCGGAATCCACCATCTGGCCGAGGGAGCGGGGGTGCCGCCCGATGCTCTTGGCCGCCTTGCGGTACGCGCGGACGCGGTACGGGT
The DNA here is from genome assembly GCA_035526765.1 of Thermoplasmatota archaeon. Taxonomy (GTDB): domain Archaea; phylum Thermoplasmatota; class E2; order JACPAO01; family JAHFTW01; genus JAHFTW01. The sequence continues at coordinate 206,907 of DATLBS010000006.1, forward strand.
TCGCGCGCTCCTTCTCCAGCTCCTGCGCGTAGTGCTCGAGGACCTGCGCCAGGACGACGTTGTCCGGCGCGGGCTTCGCCTGCTTCGATGCGAAGGTCGAGGATGATGGTGCACTGTCCCCTCTCCGCGCTTTCCGCGCCATCCGCGTGTCGGGTTCGGCTTTCAACGCGGAGGTCCCGGATGGCGCGGAGATTGGTGCTGAATCCTGGTTGCGGGTCTTCACGGTCCGCGGCTTCCGCGTGTCGGGTTTGGCTTTCAACGCGGAGGTCGCGGATGGCGCGGATATTTCGTCTTTTTTTCTCCGCGTTTTCCGTGTCATCCGCGTGTTGGGTTTGGCATTCAACGCGGAGATCGCGGATGGCGCGGAGAGGGGTCCGGGATCCTTGTTGCGGGTCTTCACGGTCCGCGGCTTCCGAGTGTCGGGCTTGGGCGGACGGCTCATGCCTTGGCCTTCGCCTTCGGCAGCTTCTGCTTGAGGGTCAGCACCGGCTCGAAGAGGTCGCCGAGGCGGTCCACGCGGCGCAGCACCTCCTCGGGGGAGAAGTAGAGGCGCTGAGGGTCGTCCTTGGCGGCGGCGCCCGCCAGCTCACGCCAGGTCACGGGGGTGGAGACCCAGGGCTCGGGCTTGGCGCGCAGGGAGTACACGCACACCGTGGTCTTGGATTCCGTGTTCTGGCTCCAGTCCACGAGGACCTTGTTGGTGCGCAGGTCCTTGCGCATGTTGGAGACGACCAGGTCGGGGTGCTCGCGCTGCATCCGTTCCGCCATGGCGCGGCTGAACGGCTTCGTGCCCGACTCGTAGTCGACCGCCGTGTTGAGGGGCACGTACACCTGGATGCCCTTGGAACCGGACACCTTGGGGAACCCCTGCAGGCCCAGGGCGTCGAGGTCCTTCTTCAGCCACGCCGCGACCTGGGCGCACGTGAGGATGTCTGCGCCGGGGCCGGGGTCCAGGTCGAAGGCCACCATCGTGGGGCGCGCGATGTCCTTGGCCTTGGCGAGGAACGTGTGCATCTCGAGGTCGCCCGCGTTGGCCAGCCACACGAGGGTCTCCAGCTTGTTGGCCATGCAGTAGTGGATGTCCTTGTCGTTGGACTCGGAGTACACGGTCGTCGTGTCGACCCATTTGGGGTGCGGCGGGCACTCCTTCTGGTAGAAGAACGGGGCCTCGACGCCGTCCGGGTAGCGCTTGAGCGTCAGGGGCCGGTCCTTGAGGTGAGGCAGGATGGCGGGGGCGACGCGGGCGTAATAGTCGATGACGTCGGCCTTCGTGAAGCCCGTCTGCGGGTACATCACCTTGTCAAGGTTGCTGAGCGCCAGGGAGTGGGAGCCCACGCGCACCTCCTGCACGGTCCGCTTCGGCATCACGGCCCCGCTAGTGGTCCTTCGCGACGCGCTTCTTCGGCGCCTTGTGCGCGGCGGGCTTGTGGCGGGCGGGCTTGGCCGCGATGGGCTCCTCCTCGTCCGCGTCGTCCGCCTCGCTGGCCTTGCCGGCCTTCTTGCTGGGGCGCTGGCCTGGGCGGCGGCTGCGCGCGTCCGCGAGGCTCTTCTCGAGCGCCGACATGAGGTCGACGGCCTTCGAGGTGGGCTTGGCCGTGGGCTGGACGATGACCTCGTCGCCGGCGGACTTGCGCTCGATGGCGGCCATGACGCGGTCGCGGTACTGGTCCTTGTAGCGCTCCGGCACGAAGTCGGCGCTGAGGCTCTCGATGAGCTGCTCGGCCATCGCAAGCTGGCGCTTGTCGACCTCCTGGGCCGGGATCTCCGCGGCGATGGTGGCGGTGGGCACCATCTCGTCGGCGTGGTGCATGGTCTCCATGAGGACGACGCCGTCGCGGCTGCGGATCGCCACGAGGTACTCCTTGTCCCGCATGACGCACTGGGCGATGCCGACCCGCTGGGCCTTGTCGAGCGCCGACATCAGCAGCGAGTACGCCTTCTCCGCGTTCTTGTCGGGGATGAGGAAGTAGGGCTTGTTGAAGAACGACGGGTCGATGTCGGAGAGCGGCACGAAGTCGAGGATGTCGATGGTGCGGGACGCCTCGGCGCCGAGGGACTTCAGCTCCTCGTCGGTGAAGGTGACGTAGTGGCCGTCGGAGACCTCGAAGCCCTTCACGATGTCGTCGTTGGAGACCTCCTTGTCGTCGTTGGCGCACACGCGCTTGAACTTGATGCGGCCGCCGTCCTTTTCATGCAGGAGGTTGAAGTGGATCTCCTTCGGGCTCACCGCACCCACGACCTTGACCGGGATGTTGACCAGCCCGAAACTGATGCTGCCTTTCCAGATGGTTCGCATGTGTCGTCTCCGTGTGTGCCGCTGCCCAGCGTCCCGCGCCCGGCAAAATGGGTTCCCGCGTTTATCTACTTGCGTTTGCGCCGAAGCCGCCCCACGCCCACAGGACGACGGAGGACGCGGGCTTGGACATCGTCGGGCCTGTTTCGTGGGCTTCCGTGGGTTCCGTGGCCAAAAGGCGAGGACGCCTATCCTTTCCTTCTGCGCCAGCGATGCCTTGTCGCCTTCGGGGAGAAACCCGGCTCCGTCCGGGGATCCTCCACCTGCTCCCACACGACCTGGCGGGGCGGCTTGTCCTTGCGCATGCCCTTGAACGCACCCTGCCGCAGCCGCCCCTCGTGCGTGAGCTCGGAGAACTCGACCTCGCACACCAGGCGCGGCTTCACGAAGTGGACGCCGTGCCTCTTCTCGTCGTCGGCCGTTGAATCGAACGGGTCCGGGCCATCGAGGTCGCGCAGGGCCGCCACGAGCTGCACAAGGGTCGTGCCGCCGAGTCCGCTGCCGACGCGCCCGACGTACACCAGCCGCTTCGGATCCTCCTTCGAGCCGTAATGCCCCAGCAGCAGGCTGCCGATGGTGCCCGAGCGGCTGCCCTCGCCCTCCGACCACCCGCCGATCACGAACTCCTGCCGCATCCGGTTGCGCACCTTCACCCACGTGTCGGTGCGCTTGCCTGGCACGTAGGGGGAGTCGAGGCGCTTGGCCACGACGCCTTCGAGGCCCATGCTCTGGCTTGCCTCCAGGACGGAGGCCGCATCCGTGTGGTGGGCCGGCGCCGACCACGCGGAGCCCTTGAGCTTGAGGCCCATCAGGCGCTTGCGGCGCTCGAGGTACGGCAGGCCCGTCAGGTCCTCGCCGCCGAGGTGCAGGAGGTCGAAGATGACATAGGTCACCGGGACGTCCTGCGAGGCCGCGCGGATGCGCGCCTCGCCGATGCGCCCAAGGCGCGACTGCAGGAGGCCGAAGCGCGGCCTGCCCTTCGCGTCGAGGGCGACGATCTCGCCATCGAGGATGGCGCTCCGCCCGCCGAGCCGGTCGCCCAGCGGGCGGAGCTCCGGGAAGACAGGGGTCACATCCCGCCCATTGCGGCTGAAGACGTGCAGCGTGCGCCCGTCCCAGTGCGCCATGGCGCGGATGCCGTCCCACTTGAACTCGACCGCCCAGCCCTTGCCGACGGGCAAGGTCCCTGGGGACGCCAGCATCGGCGGGACCGACGTGGCCACCGCCTTCGGCATCAGTCGGGCCATGGGGACGGGCCCATCCCGGAAGTCCTACTTACTCTCTGGCCCGCTTACTCTCTGGCCCGTCACTTCTCGTCGTCGCCGTAGGCCATCTGCTGGCCACTGCCCGACGTGTCCTTCTTCGACTGGCCGGACTTGCCGCCGCCGGAGCCGCCGCGGTCGCCCGCGTCATCCTTCTTGCCGTACGGCTTGCCGCCGAAGCTGCCCTTCCCGAGGTCCTTCTGGGAGGATTTCTTGGACTGGTTGGACTGGATGCCGGTGTCCTCGGACTCCGTCTCCTCGTCCTCCTCAGTCTCGGTCTCGGTCGGATTGACCTTCATCGGGGGGTAGTCGTTGTCGATGGGCTTCCTGCTGCCAGGCATGCCTTCGCGGGACTGGTTGGAGTCCTTGCCGCCGGAGCCCCCGGAGGGGCGGTCGCCGCGGTTCCTATTGGTGTCCTTGCTGATGTCCTTCTTCTGCTGCGTTTCGTTCGGGTTTGCCATGGGAATCATCCCACACCCAATCCGCTCCCGGAAGACAAGGCGCTTGGCGGACGTTGCTGGCAGAGGGTCGAGATACCCCAACAGGGGAGCCACCAGGGTCGTCCTAGGACGGACCATGGATGCCCCTGCGACATGTTCGGACCTGAAGGAGCGCTGGATGCCGGCCTGTGCCAAGTTCCATGGGGTTCGAGGGTCTTGGCGACGATGCTTTTTTCCATCCCGGCCCGCGTGCGCCGGCTGGATGAACCCCCTTCCCATCGTGCTGTCCATCTTCCTCCTTGCCTCCCCTGCCGCCGCACTGGCCATCGAGGCCCAGCCGACCGCGACCGCGGTGGGCCCTGCGCCTGCCTCGGGGGGTCCCGCGCAGCACTCGTTCGTGGTCCCCGTCACCCGCCTCGGCCCCGCCCGCCTCGACGCCGCCAGTGTACCCTCCCCCTTGGCCGCGTGCGGCGGCCTGGCCCCCGTGCAGACGCACTGCGAGAGCAGGTTCACCGTGTCGGCCCGCGAGGAAGGCGTCGAGGTCTCCGAGGGCGCCATCGACTACGGCCAGCTCATCCAGGTCTTGGACGGTCCGTTCGGGCGCTACACCTCGTTCTGCTCCTTCTACCCCCCGACGTCGGGGCGCGGCTGGACCTGCAACGACACCCTCTCCGGTTACTTCTACGAGGGCGACGAACTCACGTTCACCATGGATGCCACCCGCCTCGGCGGCTACTACGACCAGGTGTGGGGCAATGGCCCGGTGGGATTCTGGCAGGGCGCCGCGACCGCCTGAAGCCCCGCCCCGCCGGGAACCAGGAGCATGGCGGGCGTGCCGCAGCAGGCATGCCGGTGGCGTGCTCCCCCCGCGAACCCGTTCACCTCCCGCACACCAACTCATAACCCCCAGACCGGCTACGGGGACGGTTGGCCGGAAGGGCTCCGGGCTGAATGGTTTTATACCCCCCCCTCGTCGCCGCGCCTGCAGCGCCGGATTCTGGATGAGGCCGAGCCATCGCGCTTCAGCCCAGAGCGAGGAGAAGCCGCAAGGCAGAGTCTCGATGTCCATGTCCCAGGTGATCTTGTGAGCGACGAGGCAGGAACCAACGCCAGCCGGTTCAACGTGCTGAACCATGTGAACGTCCCGCTGCACGAGGTGCTGTCGGAGGACGAGACCAAGGCGCTCCTGAAGAAGTACGGCATCGTGAAGGAGCAGCTGCCGAAGATCCGCTCCAACGACCCTGCCGCCAAGGTCATCAGCGCCCAGCCGGGCCAGATCGTGCGCATCACGCGCAACAGCCCCACCGCCGGCAAGGCGGTCGCCTACCGACTGACCGTCGAGGCCCTCTAGGAGTCCTTCCATGCGCGAACTTGTTGATGCCTTCTACGCGGAACGCTCGATCGTCAACCACCACATCGCGTCCTACAACGACTTCCTCGCGAAGCGTCTGCAGCACGTGATCGACAACATCCGGATCGGCGAGGACGAGACCTCCGAGCGCGGCGTCGTGCAGACCGACATCGAGGGCTACTTCATCAAGCTGGGCAAGATCCAGGTCGGCCGCCCCGTCGTCAAGGAAGCCGACGGTTCGCTCAGGCCCCTCACCCCGATGGAGTCCCGCCTGCGCAACCTGACGTACCAGGCCCCGCTGACGCTGGAGTTCATCCCCGTCATCGACGGCATCGAGCACGAGCCCGAGCTGGTCAACATCGGCCGCCTGCCGATCATGGCCCACAGCGCGCACTGCAACATCAACCGCAAGATCCTGGAGGAGACCGAGGGCCGCCCGCTCTCGGACGAGGAGTACAAGGCCAAGCTGGTCGAGCTGCAGGAAGACTACCTCGACCCCGGCGGCTACTTCATCTCCAACGGCACCGAACGCGTCCTCATCACCCTCGAGGACCTCGCCCCGAACCGGGTCCTGGTCGAGAAGGCCACCCGCTACGGCACCGACGTCGAGATCGCGAAGGTCTTCAGCCAGCACGAGGGCTACCGCGCCCTCGTCGTCGTCGAGCGCAAGAAGGACGGCGACCTCATGGTCACCGTGCCCAGCGCCTCCGGCACCATCCCCCTCGTCGTGCTCCTGCGCGCCCTGGGCATGGAGTCGGACGAGGAGATCGTCCACGCCATCCAGTCCGACCCCCAGATGGAGCCCCTGATCTTCGGCAACATCGAGTCCGCGGCGGAAGAGTACGCCGTCACGACGCGCGAGGACGCCATCGGCTACCTCGGCAAGCGCCTGGCCGGCGGCCAGGCCAAGGAGTACCGCGTCAAGCGCGTCGAGGCCCTCATGGACCGCAACCTCCTGCCCCACCTGGGCCAGGAGCCCGAGGACCGCATCACGAAGGCCATCTTCCTCGCCCGCATGGGCCAGGCCGTCTTCGAGCTGTTCCTGGGCCTCCGCGAGGAGGACGACAAGGACCACTACGCCAACAAGCGCCTCAAGCTCGCCGGCGACCTCATGGAGGACCTGTTCCGCGTCGCCTTCATGGCGCTCTGCAAGGACCTGAAGTACCAGCTCGAGCGCGCCCACGCGCGCAACCGCGACGTCAAGATCCAGACCGCCGTCCGCGCGGACGTCCTGACGCAGCGCCTGCTGCACAGCCTCGCCACGGGCAACTGGGTCTCCGGCCGCGCCGGTGTCTCCCAGCTGCTGGACCGCACCTCGAACCTGGCCGCCCTGTCGCACATGCGCCGCGTGACCAGCCCCCTGACGCGCAGCCAGCCCCACTTCGAGGCCCGTGACCTGCACTCGACCCAGTGGGGCCGCCTGTGCCCCAACGAGACGCCGGAAGGCCCGAACTGCGGCCTTGTCAAGAACCTCAGCCTCTGCGTCGAGATCTCCGAGGGCTTCCCCGAGCGCGAGGTCGAGCGCGTCCTGCGCGACTTCGGCCTCAAGCCCATCGAGCGCGACTCCACGGACGCCCAGGTCTACCTCAACGGCGACCTCGTCGGCCTGCACGGCGACGCCCTCGACCTCGTCAAGCGCATCAAGGAGCGCCGCCGCGCCGGGCTCCTGAGCAACGAGGTCAACGTGTACTACAACGAGGAGGCCAAGGCGGTCTTCCTCAACTGCGACGCCGGCCGCGTCCGCCGCCCCCTGCTCGTCAGCGACGGCGGCAAGCTCCGGTACAACCAGGAGTACACCAAGGACCTCAAGGAGAAGCGCATCCGCTGGTCCGACCTCATCAACGAGGGCATCATCGAGTACATCGACGCCGAGGAGGAGGAGAACCTCTTCATCGCGCTCGACCGCGACTCCCTGCACAAGGAGCACACGCACTGCGAGATCGACCCCATGATCATCCTGGGCATCGGCTCCAGCCTTGTCCCGTACCCTGAGCACAACAGTTCGCCCCGCATCACGATGGGCGCAGGCATGGGCAAGCAGAGCCTCGGATTCGGCGACGCGAACTACCGCATCCGCCCGGACACCCGCGGCCACCTGCTGCACACGCCCCAGGCCCCCCTGGTGCAGACGCACGCCGGCGAGTACATCCACTTCAACGAGCGCCCCGCCGGGCAGAACTTCGTCGTCGCCGTGATGAGCTTCCACGGCTACAACATGGAAGACGCCATCGTCATGTCGAAGGCGAGCCTGGAGCGTGGCCTCGGCCGCAGCACCTTCTTCCGCACCTACTCGACGGAGGAGCGCCGCTACCCCGGTGGCCAGGAGGACCGCTTCGAGCGGCCCGACCCCGAGTGCCGCGGCGTGCGCCCCGAGGAGATGTACGCCTACATCGAGGAGGACGGCCTCATCAGCCCCGAGCGCCCCGTCAACGGCGGCGAAGTGCTCATCGGCAAGACGAGCCCGCCCCGCTTCCTCGAGGAGCCGACGGACTTCCTGACGCCCCAGAAGCGCCGCGAGACCTCGGTCACCGTGCGCCACGGCGAGGCCGGCTGGGTCGACACCGTCATGCTCACCGAGTCCGTCAACGGCTCGCGCATGGTCAAGATCAAGGTCCGCGACCAGCGCATCCCCGAGCTCGGCGACAAGTTCGCCTCCAAGCACGGCCAGAAGGGCGTCCTTGGGCTCATCGTCCCGCAGGAGGGCATGCCCTTCGACGAGGACGGCATGACGCCCGACATCGTCGTCAACCCGCACGCCATCCCGTCCCGCATGACGGTGGCGCACGTGCTGGAGATGATCGGCGGCCTCGTCGGCTCGGCCGAGGGCCGCTTCATCGACGGCACCGCCTTCTCCGGCGAGGACAACGAGGAGGTCCTCCGGGCGGCCCTGCTGAAGAACGGCTTCAAGCACAACGCCCGCACCCGCCTGCACGACGGCCAGACCGGCCGCATGTTCGAGGTCGACATCTTCGTGGGCTGCATCTACTACCAGAAGCTGCACCACATGGTGGCCGGCAAGATCCACGCCCGCAGCCGCGGCCCCGTGCAGATCCTGACCCGGCAACCGACCGAAGGACGCGCCCGCGACGGTGGTCTCCGCTTCGGTGAGATGGAGCGCGACGCCCTCATCGGGCACGGCGTCTCCATGGTCATCAAGGACCGCCTCCTCGACGAGTCGGACCTGACCACGCAGTACGTCTGCGACAAGTGCGGCCACGTGGCGATGCTGGACCGGCGCGGCTTCTACCGCTGCACCGTGTGCGGCGACGAGGCCGACATCCACCCCGTCGAGATGAGTTACGCGTTCAAGCTGCTGATGGAGGAACTCAAGTCCCTCATCATCGCGCCCCGCATGCGCCTGGAGGCCCTCGTATGAGGACGATGCTCACCAACCAACCCAAGAAGATCGGCCACATGGAGTTCGGCCTGCTGTCCCCGAAGGAGGTCCGCGGCCTCTCGGCGACGAAGGTCATCACGGCCGACACCTACGACGACGACGGGTTCCCCATCGAGATGGGTCTCATGGACCCCCGCCTGGGCGTCATCGAGCCCGGCCTGCGCTGCAAGACCTGCGGCCAGAAGGTCGGCGACTGCCCCGGCCACTTCGGCCACATCGACCTCGCGATGCCCGTCATCCACGTCGGCTTCGTCCGCGTGGTCCGCGACATCCTGCGCGCCTCCTGCCGTGGCTGCGGCAAGCTGCTGTTCTCGGACCGCATCCGCGAGGACTTCAACAAGAAGCTGGAGACCTACCTGAAGGAGGAGAAGGACCCCGCCATCCTGGCGAAGTCCGTCTCGAAGGAGGCCTCGAACGTGACCGTGTGCCCGCACTGCGGCCGCGAGCACGGCACCATCGACGTCGACAAGCCCACCACGTTCCGCGAGAACGGCCACAAGATGACGCCGTCGGAAGTGCGCGAGTGGCTCGAGAAGGTCCCGAACGAGGACCTGCCCCTGCTGGGCATCAACCCCAACGTGTGCCGCCCCGAGTGGATGGTCCTGACCGTCCTGCCGGTGCCCCCGGTCACGATGCGCCCCAGCATCACGCTGGAGTCCGGCGAGCGCTCCGAGGACGACCTGACCCACAAGCTGGTGGACGTCATCCGCATCAACCAGCGCCTGCAGGAGAACCGCGACGCCGGTGCCCCGCAGCTGATCGTCGAGGACCTGTGGGAGCTCCTGCAGTACCACATCACGACGTACTTCGACAACCAGACGGCCGGCATCCCGCCTGCCCGTCACCGCTCGGGCCGCCCGCTGAAGACGATCTCCCAGCGCCTCAAGGGCAAGGAAGGCCGCTTCCGCTCGAACCTGTCGGGCAAGCGCGTCAACTTCTCCGCGCGTACGGTCATCTCGCCGGACCCGAACCTCTCGATCAACGAGGTCGGCGTCCCCATCGAGTGCGCCCAGGAACTGACCGTGCCCGTGCGCGTCACGCCGGCCAACTACCAGTACTGCATGGACCTGATCCTGCGCGGACCCGAGCCGAAGTTCACCGCTGGCAAGTACATCCCTGGCGTCAACTACGTCATCCGCCCCGACGCCCGCCGCGTCAAGGTCACCGACAAGAACGCCGACGAGGTCGCCAAGCGCCTCGAGGTCGGCAGCATCGTGGAGCGCCAGCTGGACGACGGCGACGTCGTCCTGTTCAACCGGCAGCCCACCCTGCACCGCATGTCGATGATGGCGCACACGGTTCGCGTCATGCCGGGGAAGACGTTCCGGTTCAACCTGCCCTGCTGCCCGCCCTACAACGCGGACTTCGACGGCGACGAGATGAACCTCCACGTCATCCAGGGCGAGGAGGCCCGCGCCGAGGCCGAGATCCTGATGAAGGTCCAGGAGAACATCCGCTCCCCCCGCTTCGGCGGACCCATCATCGGGGCCATCCACGACCACATCTCGGGCAACTTCCTGCTGACCTGGCACAACCCCAAGCTCAGCCTCGAGGACGCCACCCAGGTGCTGGCCCGCATCGGCTTCAAGGGCCAGTCGCCCGCGATCCACGAGGAGAAGGACGACAAGGGCGAGACCCGCCGCTTCGTCTACGGCCGCGACCTCTTCAGCACCCTGCTGCCCCCCGGCATCAACCTCAGCTACTCCTCCGCCGCCCGCCCGTCGGGCCAGAAGGAGAAGGAGGCGCGCCTGCCCGAGAACGACTTCTGGGTCGTCATCGAGGACTCCAAGCTCGTGGCCGGCGGCATCGACAAGGCGTCGATCGCCTCGGAGAAGGGCAAGCTCCTCGACCACATCGCCCGCAAGTTCGGGAACCAGGCCGCCCGCGAGTTCCTCGACAAGGTCACCAAGGTCGGCAACGGCTTCCTGACCCTGCGCGGCTTCTCCACCTCCATCGAGGACGAGGACCTGCCCCCCGCGGCCCGCGACGAGATCAACCAGAAGGTCGCCGACACGAAGACGCGCGTCGAGGCCCTCCTCAAGCAGTACAAGAAGGGCGACCTGCAGCCCCTGCCCGGCCGCACCCTCGAGGAGACCCTCGAGATGGAGATCATGCGCGAGACCGGCCAGGCCCGTGACGCCGCCGGTGAGACCGCGTCGCAGTTCCTGGGCATGGAGAACAGTGCCGTGCTGATGGCGCGCTGCGGCGCCCGTGGCTCGATGCTGAACCTGTCGCAGATGGCCGGCCTCGTCGGCCAGCAGGCCGTCCGCGGCAAGCGCATCCACCGCGGCTACCAGAAGCGCACGCTCCCCCACTTCAAGTGGGGCGACCTCGGCGCCGAGGCCAAGGGCTTCGTGGGAGCCTCGTACAAGTCGGGCCTCAACCCGACGGAGTACTTCTTCCACTCGATGGGTGGACGCGAGGGCCTGGTCGACACGGCCGTCCGCACGAGCCGCAGCGGCTACATGCAGCGCCGCCTCATCAACGCCCTCGAGGACCTGAAGGTCGCGCAGGACGGCACCGTCCGCAACACGGCCGGCACCGTCATCCAGTTCGTCTACGGCGAGGACGGCGTGGATCCTACGCGGAGCGTCCAGGGAGAGCCCGTGGACATGGAGCAGATCTTCGCGCAGATCCAGCGCGATGCCAAGGCGAAGAAGGGAGGCAAGTAACATGGCGAACGCACAGACCGTCAAGTCGTTCCAGAAGACCTACGGGTTCGACCTGGAGACCGCCACGCGCCTTGCCGAGACCTTCACGGTCACGAAGGCCAAGTCCGCGGGCAAGAAGGAGCTCATGGACGCGGGCTTCACGGGCAACGAGGTCGAGAGCATCATCCTGAAGCTCAAGACCGGCACCCGCGCCGCCGCGGCCCGCCGCCCCACCCGCAAGGTCGCCGAGGACACCCGCGCCTACGAGGACCGCGTCGTCCGCATGGAGACGCGCGACCCGGCCAAGCTGAAGAAGGACGAGATGGTCATCAAGCACCTGCAGGAGTCCGGCGCGACGCTGCCGCAGCGCATCATCCGCAAGATCGTGGACGGCGGGCTCGACCGCGAGTTCTCCGACGCCCAGCTCAGGCTGGCCGCCGACCTCGCGCTCCGGGAGTTCGACCACGCCCGCGTGGATGCCACGGAGGCCGCCGGCATCGTCGGCGCCCAGTCCATCGGCGAGCCCGGCACGCAGATGACGATGCGCACCTTCCACTTCGCAGGTGTCGCCGAGATCAACGTCACCCTCGGGCTGCCGCGCCTCATCGAGATCGTGGACGCCCGCCGCACGCCCAGCACGCCGACCATGACGCTCTTCCTCCAGAAGGCCGTCAAGGCGGACCGCGCGACGGCCACCCGCATCGCCAACCAGATCGAGATCACGAGCCTCAAGGACATCGCCGCGGTCGAGCCCGACCTCGGCTCCCTCGAGATCCGCGTCACCCTGGACACCGAGAAGATGGGCGAGCGCGACATCACCACCGAGAACGTGATGGAGGCCATCCAGAGCGTCCGCCGCATCACCGCGACGGAGGAGAAGACCGAGGGCAAGAAGGCCCAGGCCAAGGTCCTCGTGAAGCTGGCGGAGGCCAACTTCAAGAACCTGCAGAAGGCCGTCGAGGAGCTCAAGAAGGTCAAGGTCAAGGGCATCGACGGCATCACCCGCCTCGTCATCCGCCGCGACGACGCCGAGCAGGGCTACATCCTGTTCACGGAGGGCTCGAACCTGAAGGAGATCCTGGAGATCCAGGGCATCGACCACTCGCGCGTCATGACCAACGACATCAACCAGATCCAGGAGGAGCTGGGCATCGAGGCCGCGCGCAACGCCATCATGGAGGAGGCTTCCGGCACGCTGAAGGGCCAGGGTCTCCAGGTCGACCTGCGCCACCTCATGCTGGTGGCGGACGTCATGACCGCCGACGGCGAAGTGAAGGCCATCGGCCGCCAGGGTGTCTCGGGGCAGAAGTCCTCGATCCTCGCGCGCGCCGCGTTCGAGATCACGGTCGACCACCTGCTGACCGCGGGCATGGTCGGCGAGGTCGACCCCCTCAACGGGGTCGCCGAGAACATCATCGTCGGGCAACCCGTCAACCTTGGCACGGGCGCCGTGCGCCTGGCCATGGACGTCAAGAAGCTCGCGCAACTGGTCAAGACCATGCCCACCCCGGTGAGCACGGTCCCCGCCGTCGTCGAGGCCCCCACCATGTCCTTCGAGGGACAGGCGGGCCCCGAGTTCGCCGAGGAGAAAGGAGAGGAGGGCGCGCCCAGCGAACCCGCTGAGCCCGCCGAGAAAGAGGCCTGAACATGGACGTACAACGCAGCCTGAGAACCGTCATCGCGACCGGCAAGGTGCTGATCGGAGCCGATCAGACCGCCAAGGCGGTCGCGCGAGGGGAGGCCAAGATGGTCATCCTCTCCACGAATGCCCCCAACGCGGAGGAGATCCGCGCCGCCGCCCAGAAGAAGCGCGTGCCCGTGTACGCCTTCGAGGGCGTCGGCACCCAGCTCGGCCCCGCGTGCGGCAAGCCGTTCTCGATCTCCGCCCTCGCGGTCCTGGACGCCGGCACCTCCGACGTCATGCAGCTCGCGAAGTAATCCGCGCGCCTCTTCCTTTCCTTCTCCCCTTTCTTGGCGGAGGCTGGCCAGGGCGGCCAGGCACGTCCAAAACGCTCTTCCCTGAGGCCCACGTGCCGGGCATGAGCCTACGCTCCCCTCTTCCGGAGTCGACCCCCTTGTCCGACCTTATCCTGTCCGCCACGCCGCCTGCCTGCCGCCTCCGACCTGCCATGGTGGCGTGATGGGCGAGATCGACCTCAACATGGAGAGCATCGGCCTCATCAACGAGGCCGAGAAGCGCCTGCGCGCCCGCATCAAGGACGCCGTGGACGAGGGCGAGCGCATCGTGTTCATCACCGAGAAGGGCCATCTCGGCCAGGCCCTCGGCAAGGAGGCCAAGAACCTCCAGATGATGCGCGACCTCCTGAAGAAGGACGTCAAGTTCGTAGAGTGGGACGAGGACAAGCAGGTCTTCATCCGCAACCTGTTCAAGCCCTTCGACGTCGCCTCCATCCGCCTGGAGACCCTCGGTGTGGCGCCCCCCGCGGAGCCCGGGGCCCCGGAGTCGGCGCAGCCCGAGATGAAGATCAAGATCCGCGCCATCGTCGAGGTCGAGGCCAAGGACAAGGGCAAGGCCATCGGCAAGGGCGGACGGAACATCTCCTCGATCCGCCACATCGCCAAGCGGCATCACCAGATCGACGAAGTCCAGGTCATCTGAGCTTCGGCCCGGCCGAACCCCAGATTCCACAGGCCCTTACCATCGCTGGCGCGGAAAGGACCGACCCATCGGTCCGCCGCGTAGCGAGAAATTCGAGGACTCCTGCACTTGGACGGCGGTGCGTGGCGCGGCCAGTACGATTTCGGGTTCTTGTTGCCCTAGGCGATGGAATGGGGCGCGAAAAGCGCGCCCGCCGCCGCTAGCCACGGAGACCACGGAGTCCGCGGAAAAGCCGCCAACAAACTCTCCGTGCTCTCCGTGGCTAGTTGGGTGCCGTGCGCTCCGGGCACAAGGGATTTTTCTGGTACTCGACGCCCCCACCGTCACAGGGGGGTTAGGCTGGAACTCGTCCAGAACCGAACGCGGAGCGCACGACGCCAAGAACCGGATGGTTCTGTGAAATCTGTGCAATCTGTGGTTAGGTGGGGGCGGTAGTCTCCGGTTGGGGTGGCTCTCAGGTCTTGCGCGAGATGCTGCGCTTGGCGCTCTTCACCTTGCGCTTGATGGCAGCCTTCTTGGGCGCCACCTTGCGCTTGATGGCGGGCATCTTGCGCGCGACCTTGCGCTTCAGCTTCCCGACGGCACTGGCGCGGGAGCGCTTGCTGCGGCCGCCGCGCGAGGCGACCTTCTTGCCGCGGCCCATGGAGAGGCCCTGGCTCGCCGTCTTGATGCGGCGCTTGGTCTTCGCCAGCTCGTAGGCGCCGGTCTCGGCGAAGCGGCGGGCGGTCTGGCCGGTGAGGTGGACGGCCTTCTCGGCGTTGCCGGGCAGGTCGCCCTCCTTGATCTCGGTCGCGAAGCCCTCGACGACGCCGGTGACGACGGCGACCCCGCGCCGGACGTTGTCGCTCATCTGCTGGCGCGTCTGCTCGGGGGAGCGGGCGAGGAAGCCCTTGCTGCGGTTGCCGTGGCTGGTCTTGCGGTTGGTGTTGCGGTTCATGGTGGTCTCACCTGGTGGTTCGCCGGGCCGGACGGGCCGGCCGGGACTGGAAGTCGCGCAGGGGCTGCGCGATGGCGCGGCCGCGGCGCTTGGCGGCCTCGACGTGCCGGGAGGCCTCGTCGGTGCCGCGCCGGATGGCCTTGCGGGCCATGAGGAAGAACGTGAACGCGAAGGCCGCGTACGCGAGGGTCACCACGAAGGCGCCCCACGGTGCCCCCAGCAGGATGTCCAGGCCGATGACGAAGCCTGCCGTGAGGCAGGCGAAGGCGACGATGGCCACCACGCCCGCGACGGCGTAGAAGGCCGCCCCTTTGGCCCAGCCCTTGCCGTACGACGTGCCAGCCTCCTTCAGGTCGTTGAGGATGCGGGGCGGCGCTTGCACGGCGCGGCGGCCGGTCTCGGCCACGGCCTCGGCGCCCTGCTCGGTGCGGTCGATGGCGTGGCGCACGGCCTGGCGGGCGCGCCGCACCGGCCGCTCGATGGCGATGCGGCCCTTGCCGGCGCCGCGGGCGACGCCCTTGACGACGAGGGCGCCCTGGTGGATCGCCGCCTCGCTGTGCTGGGCGAGTCGGGATTCGCGCAGGCCTTCGGCAAGGCCCTCGGTGGCGCCAAGGAGGCCGGCCGCGAGGCGGTTGGGCGGAGTCGTGTCGCGGCGTGTGGCGGTGGTGGCGGGGGAAGTCTTGGGCATGGGTTCACCTGGAGACGGTCTTGGAGGCGTGGGGCCGTGCGGCGACGGGGCGGCTGGTGCGGCGGGGACGGGCCGCGGCATGGCCTGGGCGGGGCGAGCGTTTGGCCGCGTGGCGCGGCTGCTTGCCGGGCTTGGCCTCGGTCCCCTCCACGTCAGGGGGTGATTCGCGTTTGGCGATGCCTTGCTGGAGGGTCTCGCCGTCACGGCTGGGGCGGATGTGGGTGCCGTAGGTGTTGGCGTACACCTGCGTCAGCTCGGCGCCGAAGAACAGGATCAGGCTGCTGTAGTACACCCACAGGAGGACGATGAGGAGGGCGCCGGCGCCGCCGTAGCGGGTCGCGACGGAGCCGTGCCCCAGGTAGAAGCCGATGGCGAACTCGCCGATGGCAAGAAGGACGCTCGTGCAGATGGCGCCCACCCAGACGTCATGCCAGGCGACGCGCGCGTTGGGGAGGTACTTGTACATCAGGGCGAACAGCCCGGCCACGAGGCCGACGGAGAGCAGGATGTTGACGATGCCCCAGAGGATGGGTCCCCCGGGGAGCACGCCTTGCGCGTAGGTCGCCACGGCCTGGACGGCGGCGCCCAGGAGGAGGCTCATGAGGAGGAGGAAGCCGACGCCGAGGACGCCCGCGAAGCCCAGGAAGTTCTTCCGCACCGCGGTGACGAGCTTGTTCTTCCAGCCCTGGACGGCCTTCTCCTCGACCTCCCAGACGCGGTTCAGGGCCTCGCGCAGCTGCCCGAAGACGCCGGCGGCACCGAAGAGGAGGGCGATGCCGCCAAGGACGAGCCCGACGACGCCGGCCCCGCCGCGCAGGCCACCCGCCATGAGGGCCTGGACGGCCTCCGCTGCGCCTTCGCCCACCAGCTTGCCGATCTGTTGCGCGACGGCATCGCGGGCGGCCGCCTGCCCGAAGGCGAGGCCGGCCACGGCGGTGGCGATGAGGAGGATGGGCCCGAGGGCGAAGAGCGCGTAGTACGCGAGGGCGGCGGCCTGCTTCGGCGCCTTGTCCTCCGCCCATTCCTGCGTGGTCTTGGTCACAAGGCCAAGGACCTGGCGGGGGCGCCAACGGAAGCGGGCTTGCTTGGCGTGCTCCCCCATCGGTCTTGCTTGCCCGCCCGGCGTCTAAAGGAGCGCGCCAGGCTCGACCACCACGCCCGTCCCTGGACGATGCCGTCGTGCTACCTGACGAGCTTGATGTCCAGGGGGAAATGGTAGGCCTGCCCCTTGGAGGATTTCACGACCGCCACCACGCCGAAGACCGGGTTCACGACGAGGATGAGGGCGAGGGCCGCCACCAGCAGCACCAGCGACACCGAGGCCGCCACCGGGTTGAGGAACACGCCGGCCACGGTCAGCAGGATGGAGACGACGACGAGGAGGATGTGGTAGTTCACGGCCTCGTCGAGGTGGTCGCGCAGCCACGGGGAGGCCTTGCGGCGCAGCGCGAAGTACATGACGAGGGGGCCAAGGAAGAGCGTGAAGATGCCCAGGACGTGGGTGATGATGGCGGGGGTGCGTTCGTTCTGCATGGGGCGCCTTGGTGCGTCCGCAGCCGACTGCCGGGCCAAAGCCCTTCCGGGTCGGTCCCGGGGCCTAGCCCCGTCGCCTGCGCGTCCTGCCCGGGGTGGCGGGAGGCTTCGGGTCCGGGGTGCTCTTGCGCGTCCCTGCCTCCGTCGCACCGGCTTGCCGCGGCCGGAGGTCGGCCTTGCGGATGAGGTCGGCGAAGCTCTCCGCCCCCCGGTCGGTGGCGTGGCGGAAGGCGGCAGGCGGGCTCGGGGGAGAGGGGGCCGCAGGCGGACCCCCGGGATGCGCCGGAGGGTTCGCCACTTGGGAGGTGGGGAGGAACTCGACGGGGGGCAGGGCCGCCGGGACGTCGGTCGCCTGCGGGCGGGACCACCATGCCGTGGACGGGTAGAGGGGCCCGTCGCCATGCAGCGCCCGGCCCGCGGACAGGGCCGCGAAGACCGTGCTGGTGCCCCAGGCCAGGGGACCGTAGAGCCGCGTGAGGGTCGGCGCGAACGCAGAGTGGACGATGCCGAAGTCGTAGACGGGGTTCATCGCGTCGAGGCCGACCGCGACCGCGGAGAGGCCGAGGACGATGGCCCAGTGGATGGAGGCATCCCTCAGGTGGCGCCGCAGCCATGGGCTGGCGGCCGGCGTCCACACCATGGCGGCGGCCAGCGGCCCGATGGGCCCCGTCACGACGCCCGACAGGTGGGCCACCGCGGCCAGGCGCATCTCCAGCCGTGGCGCCAGGATGGGGGTTCCGGGACCCGGTCCCTGGGGGCTGCTGGTCGACGGGATGGCAGGCATCAGGTGTGCCGCCAGACGGTGATGCGCTGCCCGAGCGGGGCTGGCCCCGTGCTCTTGTCGATGGCCAGCGTGTAGTTGGCGGGAAGGCCGGTGCCGGCCCCGTTGACGAGGACCCAGTCGGTGGTGACGTTGCCCGCCGCCGCGCCGGTGACGTACCGCACGTCGAGGGTGCGGCGCCCGTTCCCGGTGAGGTCGAAGTAGTATCGGTAGACGTCGTTGGTGTCGACGAAGGTGACGGAGTCGCCGTCCTGCACGAGGGGGCCGAAGGCGGAGCTGACGCGGTTCTCCAGCTTCACGGTGGGCAGGGCGTAGTACGCCGATCCCGCCACGAGGATGGCGAAGCAGACCAGGAGGGCCGCCCACGTCGCCTTGGAGGGGCGCACGTTGCGGGCCAGCAGCCACACGAGGGGGACCACGGCGAAGCTGACGTAGCGCACGTTGTGGAAGTAGAAGTCCCGCTCGTAGAGCCACAGGGCCGCGTCGATGAGCGTCGTGAGCACGAGGGGGAGGCCGATGGCCAGCCACAGGCCGGAGTCCTGCTCGGTGGCAAGCTTGGGGGTCCGCGCCAGGGCGGGCAGCCACGGCGTGACGGCCAGGAACACGAGGTAGCCCAGCACGAACAGGAAGAGGAAGGAGAAGACAAGCAGGAGCGCCCAGTCCAGCGGGTGCGCGAGGGCGTTGCGGTAGGCGGCGCCGAGGTGGCTGGAGGTCTCCCACGACCCGAAGAGGCGCCAATTGCGCCACGCCCACGCCGCCACGGCGGCGCCGAAGATGCCGATGGCGGCAAGGTACGCAGGGTCGCGCAGGACCCGGACCCCCCGCCAGTGCAGGCGCCAGGCAAGGCCGCCCAGCCCCGCGATGACGAAGAAATACCCCATGCTGCTCTTCGTGAGGTAGCCAAGCGCCGCGAACACGGCGGCGGGCACCATGTACCAGGGCTTCTCGATGGCCTTGAGGATCGCCCACATCGCGGCCACGAAGAGCAGGAGGAGGAGGTTCTCCGAGTACGCCTTGTCCGTGGTGAGCACCAGCACGGGGCTGACGGCGACGACGGCGGTGGCCAGGAGCCCCCTCAGGTGCCCGTACAGGTCGCGCGTGCAGGCGTACGTCACGCCCAGGGCGGCAAACGACAGGACGATGCTGGCCACGCGCAGCGTGTCGCGGCTGAAGCCCAGCACCTCGAAGAAGCCGGCCAGCACCAGCGGGTACAGCGGGGGGAAGTGGTGGCTGGGCTGCGGGCCCGTGCCGGGGGAGTACACGTCGCCCCAGGGCATGAGGAAGGTGCCGGTGCGCTCGAGGCCCAGCGCCATGGCGCTGTAGCGGTCCGCGTCGGGGCCGACCGCCCACTGCCACGGGGCGACAAACCGCAGCAGCGCGCCGAGGGCGATGAGGGCCCACAGCGCGGCAGGGTTCCCCCACACGTGCGCGTCCAGCCACGCCACCGCGCGCGTCCAGCGGGCCTGCGTCGCGCGGATCCAGCCGCGCGCGATGCCCGACGTGTCCATGAGTCGCTCGGCCAGGGTCTCGCCGATGAGGCAGAGGCACAGCCATGCCAGGCCGAGGGCGGCGCCGGCCACGACGTCCACGGGCCACGCCATGCCGGTGGCCAGCGGCGCCAGGGCCACGAGCGCCGTCGCGAGGGCCACGCCGCCGCGGGCGGCGCGCAGGCGCCACCCGTCGCCGCGCAGCCACAGCCACACGGCGAGGCCGGCCAGCGCCGTGGCCATGGCCGCCGTCTCGTTGGGGAACGACCCGGTGAGGGGGAAATGAGGGGGCAGCCCGGCGGGGCCGGCGCGGGGGATGCGCCAGCGCAGCAGCAGCACGAGGCCCAGGAGCCCCGGGCCGGCGGCCAGCGTGGCGTAGGCGGGGCGCCACTGGCTGCGGGCCAGCTGCCAGACGAGGAGGACGAGGAACGCCAGGGCCAGCACGTGGACGTCGCCAAGGGTGGAGAGGACGGTGCCGGTGGTGTGCACCCAGGGCGGGAACTGGGCCAGGGCGTGCGGCCACCCGGCGGTCTCGCCGAAGGTCCTGCCGTGCCAGGCCCGCCACGTGAGCCAGGCCGCCACGACGCCGGAGCCGAGGGCGGTGAGGACGAGGCTGAGGGAGGTGCGGCTGACCACCTTGAGGCGGCGGGTGAGCCACACGTGCAGGGCCACCAGCAGCAGGAGGGCCACGACGGCCACCACGAGGGATTCGCCCACGGCCTTGCCCAGGGTGCGGAACCCGAGCCCGGTCAGGAACCCGGAGGCGACCACGACGGCGGACACGAGGAAGCTGCCCAGCACGACGGCGGGGGCGAAGCGGAACACGGACAGGCGGGCGGCGCCGGCCGCGTACGGCGCGAAGCTGCGGGTGACGGGTTGCGTGCGGGCGAGGAGGATGGTCTTGAAGCCGTGCGTGTCGAACAGGGCCTCCAGCTTGGCGCGGCGGTCGGGGTCGAGGCGGATGAGGCGGGGCCAGCGCTCCATGAAGGAGAGGCCGAAGCGGCGGCCCAGGAAGAAGAACACGAGGTCGCCGAAGGTGCCGCCCACCGTGCACGCCAGGATCAGGGTGGTGGGATCCCGTTCCACGGTGGCCCACTGGAACGCGATGAGGAACACGGCGGTGTGGGCAGGGACGAGGATCCCGAGGAACGGGGTGGCCTCCACGAGGCCGGCCAGGACGACGGTGAGGAGCACGACCCATTCCGGCACGGCGCCCGCCCAGCGGCTGAGGAAGCCCGTGAGGTGCTGGATGGGGTGGCGCAGCAGGTCGGGGTCCATGCCTCACCCGCGGTGCCAGAGGCTCATGTAGTTGGGGAAGCGCGGGTCGAACTGCGCGGGGGAGTCGGACACGGGGACGTAGCCGGGGGGAAGGAGGCTGCCGCCGTCCCCCACCATGACGACCCAGGTGGTGTTGAGCGTGCCCGGCCGCGGCGTGCCGGCGGGGCAGAGGGGGTCGGCCGCGCAGGCGATGGTGACAGGCACCTCGCGGGTCGCGTCCTGGGTGAGCTGGAAGAAGAAACGGTAGACGCCGTGGACGTTGGTGTCGACGAATCCGACGGTGTCGCCGGGCCGCAGGCGGGGACCGAGGTCGTCGGCGATGGCCTCGATGGAGGACTCCGTGGGCTTGGCGAAGAAGGCGGCACCGGCCAGGAGCAGGAGGAAGGTGGCGACGGCGGCGAGGCGGACGCTGCGCGAGGTGGGGTCGAGGTGGCGCAGCATGAGCCAGACGGCGGGCACGGCGACGAAGCCGATGTAGCGGACGTTGTTGACGAAGAACTCCCGCTCCGTGAGCCACAGTGCCGCGTCGATGAAGGCGGTCAGCAGGAGGGGCAGCCCGAGGGCCAGCCAGAGGCCGGAGTCATGCTCGGACTCCAGCTTGGGCATCCGCGCCAGCCGGGGGATCCAGGGCAGCAGGGAGAGGTACAGGAGGTAGCCGATGGTGGCGTAGAACACGAAGGTCACGAGCACCAGGAACCCCCACTGCAGGGGATGGGCCAGCGCGTTGCGGTAGGCCGCCGAGATGTGCTGGCTGGTCTCCCAGGAGCCGAAGCGGAGGTAGTTGCGCGCGGCCCAGCCGGCCACGAGGGAGCCGAAGGCCAGGATGGCCGCAAGGTAGGCGGGGTCCCTGAGGACGCGGAGCCCTTTCCAGTAGAGCCGCCAGGCGAGGCCGCCCAGTCCTGCGATGATGAAGAAGTACCCCATGCTGCTCTTCGTGAGGTAGCCAAGCCCGGCGAGGATGCCCGCGGGCAGGATGAACCATGGCCGCTCGAGGCTGCGCAGGATGGCCCAGAGCGTGGCCACGAACAGCAGCAGGACGAGGTTCTCGGAGTAGCCCTGCCCCGTGTTCTGGACGAAGATGGGGCTCACCGCGAGGGCGGCGGTGGCGACAAGGGCGCGGGTCCGCCCGTAGAGGTCGCGCGTGCATGCCCACACGACGACGAGGGCCGCGAGGCTGCTGGCGATGGCGGCGAGGTGGGTCGTGGCCCGGCTGAAGCCGAGGACCTGGTAGAAACCCGCGAGGTAGATGGGGTAGAGGGGAGGGTAATGGTGCGACGCCACCGGGGCGGTGAGGTACGTGTGCACGTCCCCCCACGGCATCCAGAACGATCCGGTGTGCAGCATCTGGTTCCCCATCACGGCGTAGACGTACGCGTCGACGCCCAGCGGCATCCACCAGTAGCTGGCCACGCGCAAGGCCACCCCGGCGGCGATGATGCCCCAAAGCCACGGCGCGGGCCTCGCGAAGACGCGTTGCGCGCCACGGTCGGCGCGGTCCAGGGCCCGCAGCAGGAGGGAGCGCTCCGAGGCGGCGGCCCCGGGCGGCGCATCGCGGCCGAAGCCGAGGCCCTCCTCGACCAGCAGCAGCACCACGATGGAGAAGAGGAACCACGCGCCGGCCAGGAGCAGCCCGGCCAGGGCATCGCTGGCCCAGGCCTGGCGCGCGGCAACGGGCGCCAGCACCAGGAGGCTTCCCAGCAGGGCAGCCCCGAGCCAGTGGGCGGGCCGGATGCGGGTGCCGCGCAGCCGCACGTGCAGGAACAGGCCCAGCGCGAGGGCCATGGGCACCAGGGCGGCCGTGTCGTTGGGGTACGCCGTTGCCCCGGTGAAGAACGGCTGCGGGGTCAGGGCCGCGCGCGGGAGCAGGATCTTGGCGACGATCACCAGTCCGGCCAGTCCGGCGCCCGAGCCGAGGGCGAAGTACGCCTCCGTCCAGCGTCCGCGCGCGGCCGCCCACGCAAACAGCCCGAACAGGGCCGCCAGGGCGAAGGGGAACGAGCCCGCCACGGCCAGCCCCCTGAGGGCGGTCCCCGCGGCGCCCCCGGAAAGGCTCCCAAGGTGGAGGCTGGCCTCCTGGTCCCACGCGGGGTGGCCGAGGCCCACCGCGAGGGTCACGGCGAGGAAGCCGGCCACGCAGGCCGCAAGGCCGGACAGCAGCAGGGCGGCGCCCCAGGGGGAGACGGGGACGCGCCGCTTGGCGACCTCGTAGGCGAAGAGGGCCATGGCGGCCAGCATGGCCAGTGCCAGCACCTGGACGGCGGTGCCGTACGCAAGGTACCTCGTCTCCGTCGGGGCATCCCAGAACACGGCCGTCGCTGCGGCCATCCCCTGGGGACCTTGAGGGCTTTGGTCCCCGGCGGCCTAGCGGGACACCAGTGAGGCGGGAGACGGGGCCGCGGCCGCGGCCGGGGCGGGCTTGAGGCCATGCCGCTGGCTCCAAGCAAACAGCGCCTCGAAGACAGGGGAGAGGTCGTGCGCCTTGGCGGTGGCCTCGTAGTCGACGCGCGGAGGGATCTCGTTGTAGGCGGTGCGGGACAGCAGGCCGGCCTCGACCAGGGCCTTGAGGCGCTCCGACAGCGTGTTGGGGCTGATGCCGAGGGCGGCCTGCAGGTCGACGAAGCGGCGGGGCCCCGGCTTGCCACGCAGGAAGAGATAGAGCAGGTCCAGCATGTGGACGCGGCCGAGGAGGTGGAACAGCTCGCCGATGCCGCACCCGTCGCCGGTGGGGCAGGGGATGGCCGTGAGGGCGGCCGTCGTCGGGTGGGCCATGTGCACCTTCGCTTGCATCGTCGGAGCTTCGATGCTCCGGCTTGTATATCAGGCCAGTGCGTGCGGCGGCGCAGTGCGGGGGACGTCGACCTGCAGCCGTGCCAGGACGTTGCCTCCCTCCACGAAGGCCAGCGTGTGGGGTCCCGCTGACGAGGGGGTCCAGTCGAAGGGATAGACGCCCGGCGAGGCGGGCGCAAGCGGGATGGCGGTGCCGTTGTCGCGGACCTCCAGGCGCTGGGTGGGGGCGGCGGCGCCGTCGTAGCCCCGCGCGTACCAGGTCAGATGGGCCGGAGCGCCCGCATGGAGGTCGGCGGGGTACTCGAGGCTGTGGCGCAGGTCCCCGGCGCGCACGTTGCGGGCCACCTGGAGGGGGAGGTGGGCGGCCGCCTCGGGGGGGAGGCTCACGCGCAGGGACTGGGTGGCCGTGATGCGCACAGGCACGACGGCCATCCGGTCGAACGGGGCCTGCGCCTGCGCGCCCGGGATGGGGGCCACGACGGAGGAGTCGATGGCGGGCCTGGTCGCGATGTCGTGGACGACCGCGAGGCCGGACAGGACCTGCCCCCAGACCGTGTAGTTGCCGTCGAGGTGGCTTGTCGCGTAGTCCATGATGAAGAGCTCGGGGCCGCCCGAGCCGGGGTCGGCGCCACGCGCGGTGCCGACGGCTCCCGCCGAGAAGTGGAAGGCCGGGCTGGTCTCCAGGGGGACCCGCCGCGGATCGTCGCGGTGCTCCGTCGGCTCGGCGACCTGGATCACGTGGCCCGGCACGGTGCGGCCGAACCACCGGCCGACGTAGTAGCCCTCGGCGACGTACTGCTGCATGAGCGCCACCGTCTTCGGGGCCGCCTCGGGGTACAGCAGCACCGTGATGGGCCCCGCCTCGGTCTGGAACAGGATGGCGTCCCTCTCCACGGGTTGCGCCACCGCATCGGGGGTCCCGGTGCCCGCTCCGGGCGCCTCGCTGGTGGCGCAGCCTCCCAGGGGGACGAGCAGGACGATGAGGGCGGCCGGCCAGCCACGCACGGGCGGGCCACCTCCGAGGCGCCTCATCAGGCTGCCGCAGGGTCGGCTGGGCGCAGCAGCGCTGCCAGCAGCCGCATGGGCGCAGCAAGCCCCACGAGCCAGATGGCCTTGGGGGCCACGGGGCCGGCCAGGCGCGCCAGCCCGGCCTTCGTGATGGTGATGGCGCCCATGGAGCAGCGGTCGGGGGCGATGCGCACGTCCTTGGAGCGCAGCTGGCCGAGGCGCTGCAAGGCCCGCAGGGTCCTCTGCGCCTTCTCCTCGGTCCAGGCGAAGGCGCTCATCACGTCGGAGTCCCATAGCAGGCCCTGCCTCGACTCGGGCTGGGCCGCCAGCCACTCGAGGAGGCGCCCCTCGTCGGCCGGGTCGGAGGGGACGGCCTCGCGGCGCGCCAGGTCGGTGCAGGGGCTGCGCTGCGGGCGCCGCTGCCAGAGCGCCCAGGCGGCGCCGGCAAGCAGCGCGATGGTGATTCCGGCCACCATGGCGGTCTGCACGTCCACGGCAGGGGTCGCCGCGACCTGCACGGGCAACCCACCCAGGCTGGCGGCCCGGAGGTCTCCGCTGGCGTCGAGGTGGAAGGAGGAGCTGCCAAGGGCGGCGAAGGAGGCCGAGATCGTTCCGGACACCCAGTCGCCGTCGCGCAGGTCCCGGGGGCCCGCGGCGGTGGCGAGGCTTCCCTCTGGGCGAACGACCGTGAGCCGGCCGTCCAGGGCGGCACTCCCGGGACGCACCGCCAGGGCCATGGCCGCCTGCTCGGGGAAGGTGAGGTCGAGGACCGCGCCGTGGGCTTGGATGAACACCTGGCGCTCGCGGGAGCGGCCGACGGTGTCGACCGTGCTCCCCGAGGGAAGCGGCACGGACGGCGCCGTCGCGGCGTACTCGTACCCGGAAGGGACGGCGTGGGCGCCCTCGGCGGTCGTGACGTCCAGGTCCCATTCCCAGAGGGCCAGCACGAGGTCCCCCTCGATGTGCACGCTGCGCACCCCCGCGCCGAGGCTGGCCGCCGGCCCGGGGGCGGGGGAAAGGGGGGCGCGGTCGCTGGAGACCCGGCGCCCCGGTTCGCCGCCCGCCGCCGCCACGGCCTCCATGCGCAGATGGGGCGCGTCGATGCGGACGGTGGGAAGGGGGTGGCCTTCCATCGGACCGACGAAGTAGAGGAAACCGGGGCGCGCGGGGCTGGCCACGGCCACAGCGTCCTTCGCGTCCTCCTGGAGGGTGCTGCGCTCGGCGGTGGAGCCGGCGGCGGGCCCGTCCTGGGTGCGCTGGTCGGTCTCGATGTGGAGGGTGAGGGCGGACAGGCGCAGGGTGTCCGGCGCCAGGCGGGGGTCGGTCTCGCCGGGGCCGGTCACGGCCGCGGCGGGGTCGGCGGGGTCTTGGCCGAAGGTGCCGGTGGAGTGCAGGGAGGCCAGGGCGCCGGCCACCGTGCTGGGCCCGTCGAGGAACAGGGCCCCGACGTCGGCCTGCAGCACGGGCGCCGGGGCCGCGCACGCGGGAGCCGCAAGGGCCAGGATGGCGAGGAGGGCCGCGGGGCCCCAGGTGGCGCGCATGGGGCTCACGGAAGCGGGAAGAGGCACGCGATGTGCGTGTCGTAGTAGGGGGGGCTCGTGAAGACGCCGACCACCCCGCAGTGGGGGTAGTTGCCTCCTGTGTCCGCCGTGGAGACGGGGTTGCCGGGGATGCTTTCGCCGGCCGTCGCGAAGACCGCGGTGACGAAGTAGATGTAGGTGCCGGGACCGGCGGAGTCGTAGGCGGCGCTGCGGCGGGCGCCGAGGTGGCTGACCTCCACGTCGCCGGGGGTGCCCGGGCCTGGGATGCGGTAGAGGTCGTAGCCCGCCACCGTGAGGCCGGGGGTGGCAGCCGGGGGGTTCCAGTCGATGACGTAGCCGCCCCAGACGTCGTAGATGGTGGTGTTCTGCGGGGCGTTCAGGGAAGAGGCCCCGCTGGCGTAGATGTTGCGGGCGGAGCCTTGGTCGTACGTGACCGTGAGGTCCGCGGCCGCCAGGGGGGCACTGGCCACGAGGAGGACAAGCATGCAGGCAGAGGCGAACAGGAGGACACGCAAGGCGATCGGGACCCGGGGGGTCTGGCACCCGCGCAGGCAGGATTAGGTTGGGTCCCTACCCGAACCTGTACGGGTCCATGCGTCATCATGGGGTTGCACGCGCAGCCCAACCCGCCTGAAGTGCTCCAGGAGCTGGACGCGGGCAGTTGGATCCCGGACAATGCCCCGAACGAGCGAAGCGAGTGAGTGCATCGGACAGGATGCGCGAAGGGACCGCGCTTCAACGCGTGTGGTCCCGACCGGCTTGCGAGCGTACGCGAGCAAGCTAGAATCCCGGACGGTGCCTCGAACGAGCGCAGCGAGTGAAGTGCATCGGACAGGATTCGAACCTGCGAATCACGAAGAAGGAGGCCCTGAACCTCCCGTCGTTGGCCGCTTGACTACCGATGCGTTGGGCGTCCGGAGGAAGTCACCCTGGTCCCGGACGGTTGGGGGAGAAAGAGAGGGAGAAAATGCTTGCCTGTCAGAGCTCGGCGGCGGCGTCCTGGAAGCGCTGGAAGCGCTCCTTCAGGATGTCGAGGGCCTTCATGAGGGCGTCCTCGGCCTTGAGGGACCCGTCGGTCTCGAAGCGGAAGATGAACTTGCGGTCGTCGTAGGTGATCTGGAACGCGTCGCCCAGGATCTTCTCCGCCTCGTCCGCCCGGTTGACCTCCTCGGGCTTCAGGATGGTGAGCTTGCCGCCTTCGGCACCGAGGATGCCGGCGGGGCTGCGCTCGACGGCCATCTTGGCCTGCTCGGGCTTGATCTTCTTGGCATCCATCACGGCCGTCGGGTAGTACTTGTAGCCGACCGCGTGGCAGACCTGCCACTTGGCGTGCTGCGTCCCGTCGCCCAGGATCGCCTCGGCCTCGAGGATGAGGCGCTGGTCCTTGAGGAGCTCCACGATGGGGATCTTCGGGTCCACGATGGCGAACGCCTTGTCCTCGGGCTCGAAGTCGCCCGAGTACACGGTGCACGGGCCCTCCTTCGTGAGGGTGAAGCGGACCAGCAGCGCGGGGCGCCCCTCGGCGTCCACCTGCCCCTTCATGTTGAGCGTGGAGGGGTCCGTGGGCACCGGCAGGAGGCCGACGCGGTGGGCGATGATCTCGTCGAACAGCGCCGAGGTGTTGTCGTAGAAGGTCACCTTGTGGATGGCCAGCTTCGGGACCTCGGACAGCAGCGTGCGGCGCAGGGCGTTGACGAAGTAGGGGTGCACGCCATCGATGACGATGCGCGCCTCCCGGTCGCTGAGGGACTTGATCTCGATCTTCATCGAGGTCACCTCACACGCGCCGGCCGCGGCGCCCGCCCTTCTTGCGGCAGCCGTCGTGCGGGATGGGGGTCACGTCCTCGATGCGGCCCACCATGATGCCGTTGCGGGCCAGGCCGCGGATGGCGGCCTGCGCGCCGGGGCCGGGGGAGCGGGCCTTCGAGCCGCCGTAGCCGCGCACGCGGATGTCGACGGTCGAGAAGCCCTTCTCCTTGAGCGCCTCGGCGATCTTCTGGGCCGCGGACATGGCGGCGAACGGGCCGCCCTTGTCCTTGTCCTGCTTGACGACCATGCCGCCCGTGCACTTCGCGATCGTCTCGGCGCCGGAGGCGTCGGTGACCGTGATGTTGATGTTGTTGTAGCTCGCGAAGATGTGCGCGATGCCCTTCTTGGCCTCGGCCATCACGCGGCCTCCCGGGTGGGGGCGGCGGAACCAGCGGGCGCCTCAGCGGGGGCCGAGGGCGTGCTGGGGGCCTGCATCGGGGTCTCCATGCCAGCAGCCTTGGGGCGGACCGGGTGGGCCTCGTCGGCGATGGCCTTCGTGGGGTCGATCATGATGAGTTCCTCTTCCCCGCGGCGCACGTTGTAGCTGGGCACCGTGACGCGGCGCTCGCCGATCTTGATGCAGCCGTGCGAGATGAACTGGCGCGCCTGCTTCGGCGTGCGGGCCAGGCCCTTCAGGTACACCTGGCTCTGCAGGCGGCGGTTCAGCACGCGCTCGAGGTCGATCGCGAGGACCTCGTTGAGGGTCGCGTTCTCGCCGAGGTAGCCGGAGCGCTGCAGGCGGGAGATCAGCAGGGAGGCCTCCTTGGCGCCCTGGGTGTCGTCCGGGTTGCGGGCGCGGGAGATGAGGCCACGGGCCTGGCCGCGCACGTCGCGCAGCACGGTCTGGGCCTTCCACAGCTCGGTCTTCGACTTGAGCCCGAACTTGGCCTTGACCTCGTTCTCGGCCTTGATGCGCTCGCCCTGCCACGGGTGGCTGGGCGTGTCATGGTGCTTGCGCTGGAACTTGGGCTGGCCCATCTACTTCTTGCCTCCTGCGGCGGGTTTGGCGGGAGCGGCAGCGGCCTTGGCGGCGGCGCCGGCGGCGGCCGACGGGGCCTTCGTGGCGGGGGCGGCCTTGGCGCCGGCGGCGGGCTTGGACTCGGCGGCCGCGGGGGCGGCGCCGCCCTCGGTCTTGCGCTGGACGCCGACGGCGGAGCCGAAGCGGCCGTTGGCCTTCGTGCGCTGGCCGCGGGTGGGCAGCTTGCGCTCATGGCGGGCGCCGCGCCAGCTGCGGATCTTCTTGAGGCGGTTGAGGTCCTCGCGCAGCATGATGGTGATCTCGGTGCCGATCATGTGGCGGTCATCGCCGGTCTCGGGGTCCTTGCGGCGGTTGAGCATCCACGTGGGGAGGGTCTCGGTGAGCTCCTCGATGGCCTTGTTGACCGCCGCGATCTCAGGGTCCTTCAGCATGCCGATGGGCTGGGTTGCATCGACGTTGGCCTCGCGCGCGACGACGTAGGCCAGGCGCTTGCCGACGCCCGGGACGTACGCCAGGGCGGTGCCGACGCTCTTCTTGCCATCCAGGTCGGTGTTGACCAACCGGACCAGGTGGCGGAAATCGGGTCCGAATTCTTGCTTGTCTGCCATGGGTTGACTCCCCCCTGCCCTCGAAGGGGCCGAGGATCGATGCCGAACGCCCGCGTCCTGAGGGACCGGGTTCTGCAAGCTTCGCCGACAGATGGGGGGTATAAACCCGTTACGGGGGCGCCGAGAATCTGATCGTGGACGGCAAGGTTCGCCGGGCACGAATTCCGCGTGGGGGCGGCAGCATTGCCACAACCCTTTCCCGCTTCCATCTCTGCCCCGCCCGTGGACATCGCCGTCGTCGGAGGGGGGGCGCTCGGGTGTGCAGCCGCCCTCGCGCTCGCCGAGGACGGTCACTCGGTCCGGCTGCACGAGCGGGGACGGCTGGGCAACGCCAGCATGGCCAAGGCCGCCGGCATCCTCTCCTCGTTCGCCTGGAACGACGAGGACTACCGCCTCATCGCGCAGACTCGCGGCCTCATCGGCGAATGCATCTCGCTGGCCCTGGCCGCGGGGGAGCGCGCCGCCCGGGGGGCCTGGCGTCCTG